>JACVCB010000016.1 GCA_016742255.1 Leptospira sp. | reverse complement strand
TCAAAAATAGAGCAAGGTGTCTTGCTCTATTTTTTCCGGCATTGTTGCCGGGTGGATTCTGATTGGATTGTAGATAGAGGAAAGGCTGACTTACGAGGTTGGCTTTTTTTATGTACGAATCAAAATCCATTGAGTGAACCCAATAGTAAATAGGAAAGGTTTGTTCGCGAAATGGGTGAGGCTTCCATAAGAAGCCGAAGCCTGCTAGGATTTTTCCACAGGAAAAATAGGGTGGCGATACTGTTACTTGAGCAAGGCTCAGGGCTCTTCGCCCGCGGATGCGGACTAGCGAGTGGGGGTGGAAGTAGGACGTTGCCTCTGTTAGCACTCATAACGTAAGATAGAGCGTTCACGAAAGTGAGCGCTTTTTTTATTTTTAGGGTTCTGTGTGAGCCGGCTGCCGTCCGCGACTCGCGAGTAGAGGTCGCTGCCTCAAAAAAAGAGCAAGGTGTCTTGCTCTTTTTTCTCCGGCATTGTTGCCAGGTGGATTCTGAATGGATTGTAGATAATGAAAAGCTGACTTGCGAAGTTGGCTTTTTTTATGTACGAATATAAATCCATTGAGCATATCTAATTGTTTCCTAAGGAAGGATTATTCGTAGGTAAGTGAAGTTTTGATATAAAGTTGATTTTTGGATGGATCGGTGCAAATCTGAATCACCAACTAGATCCCATTTTCGATAGGGATTCCTACTAATTTGTAAGGGAAACAAATTGTTTTTTCTTGAATGAAGAGATTTTTAAGGAATCGCTTGCACTTTTATAAAAAACTCCCCGATATTGATCTACAATGGATCATAACATTCCGAAGGAAGCTTATTCTTCACTCATCCTTCAATACTTTTATGATGCTGTTATCGTAACAGATTTACATTTTCAAATCACCAGTTGGAACCTTGCTGCAGAAAGGATTTATGGCTACAAAGTAGAAGAAGTCCTTGGTAAATCTACAAATGATATCCTCCATACAATTATGTTGGAAGGTGACAGGGAAACGAGCATTTCAGAACTCAAGTCAACAGGGATCTGGCAAGGCGAAGTTTTTCAGTCTGCTAAAAATGGTTCCACATTAAAAATACGTTCTGCTGTTAGTTTTTTGAAAGACAAAGATGGAGCTACCATCGGTGTCATTGCCATCAACAGAGATATTACTGAACAAAATAAAATCCAAGAAGAACTAGCGGAAAGTGAAGAACGATTTCGCATGAGTTTTGAAAATGCGGGAGTTGGAGTTTGCCTTCTCGACTTAGATGGAAAGTTTTTACGTGTGAATAAAAAACTCCAACTCATGTTGGGTTACAATGAAACGGAACTATTAGGCAGAGCTTCCAAAGATTTTGCCTATAAAGAAGACCAGAATATTTTTTACCAATACCGTGAATCAGCACTCAAAGGAAAAAATGTGGATGTCGTTTATGAAAAACGCTACATCTCAAAATCCAATCAAGTTTTATGGATAGAAATTTCAAATTCACTTGTTAGAGATCGGAATGGTTCACCACTATATTTTGTAGTTCACTTCAATGATATTACAGATCGCAAAAATGCCGAATTACATTTATTGCAGGCAAAAAAAGATGCGGAACGTGCAAACCAAGCAAAGTCAGATTTTGTAGCCAATATGAGTCACGAAATTCGAACTCCTTTAAATGGAGTGATCGGTTTTAATGAATTACTCATGACAACGAAATTAGATGCAGATCAAAAAGAATATGTAAAAAATGCAATCAGTAGCGCACATGGATTGTTAGGTATTATTAATGATATATTAGATATCTCTAAAATTGAAGCTGGGAAACTAGTGCTAAATGAAACTGTTTCAAATTTGAAGCACATCATAAAAGATTCACTTGGTGTTCTCCATTGGAAAGCAAAAGAAAAAAACATCCAATTGGAATTTATAGAAAAGGATCAACTTCCAGAATGGATTGTTATAGATGCAACTAGGCTTAGGCAAATATTAATTAACCTACTTGGAAATGCAGTTAAGTTTACCGAAAAGGGAAGTGTAACACTCAAGATTGAGCCAGAGTTAGTTGGGAATGAGAAAATGAAGCTTAAGTTTTCCATTCAAGATACAGGAATTGGAATCCCAGAATCACACAAAACCAAAATTTTCCAATCGTTTTGGCAAGGAGAATCCAATTCCACACGTCGTTTTGGAGGCACTGGCCTTGGTCTTCGTATCACAAAATCTCTACTCGATCTCATGGGTGGTGAGATTGAATTTTCTTCTGTAGAGGGAAAGGGAACAGAGTTTCGTTTTTCCATCGAAACTCTCATATTAAAAAATGCAATTGTCACTGATGAAAAGAATGAAAACTTCCAGAGGGAAATTTGGGAAAATATAAACCAATCTAAACTTTTAGAAGTGACTCCAAGTATCCTCATTGCTGAAGACAATATGATGAACCGAGACCTTTTAAAACGAATGATATTGAAATACATTCCAAATGCAAATTTGTTGGTAGCTGAAAATGGGATTGATGCAGTTCGAATGGTCAGTGCAAACAAACCAGAAATGATTTTTATGGATGTGCAGATGCCAGAAATGGATGGATTGGAAGCGGCGACTATCATTCGAAATGACATATCTAACAAACAAATCCCAATCATTGCTTTGACCGCTGGTGCCCTCTACGAGGAACGTAAAAAATGTTTTGATGTAGGTATGGATCATTTTTTGACCAAACCGATTGATATTTTGGCACTGAACCAAGTCTTATACCATTATTTGAATCCAGCTAAACTCGAATAGAGTAGCAAAATCTTTCTTACTTCGTCATTTTGTCCAAAATGAGACGATTTCCTTTTTTAGCCTATCTTGGTCCTGGTTTATTGTATGCTGGTGCAGCAGTGGGTGTATCCCATTTGGTCCAATCCACTCGAGCTGGAGCTGTATATGGGTATGGATTGCTCGCGGTCGTAATTTTTGCCAATTTTATCAAGTATCCCTTTTTTGTAGTGGGAACAAAATATACGATCGTTACCGGAAAATCATTGTTAGATGGATATGAATCTTTAGGAAGATTGCCGATTTGGATTTTTTTCCTAATCTCCGTCGGAACGATGTGTATCATCGTCGCAACAGTGACATTGGTAACATCAGGTTTATTTTCTAACTTACTTGGTTTAACAATGGAACCATGGATGTTATGTGCGATCATATTAACATTTTGTTTTTTACTATTGGCCATTGGTAAATTCCAAGCTTTGGATGGACTAATGAAATGGATTGTTGTGCTCCTCACAGTGGCAACGATAGTCGCTATGGTATTATCTTTTTATGCTCACATCCCAAAACAGACAACAGAAGGGAAATCGTTTTCGTTGGGAAACTTGGCAGATGTTGCCTTCTTAATTGCACTTATGGGTTGGATGCCGATTCCGATTGAAGCAGCGGTATGGCAATCCGATTGGACACTTGCTAAAAAAACTCCCGATGGGAAATTACCTCCCATGAAATATGCCATGATAGATTTTAACATTGGTTATATTGGAACTACACTTCTTGCTGTTTGTTTTTTGGCTCTTGGTTCCAATATGATGTACAATACAGGTATGGAATTTTCTTCGCAAGCAGTAAGTTTTGCTTCCGAACTGGTTAAACTTTATACCACCGCTATTGGGTCTTGGTCATATCCCATTATCTTAGTTGCAGCTTTTTTCACCATGTTTTCAACAACCTTAACATGTTTTGATGCATATCCACGTGTTGTTTCTAATGCGAGCAGGCGATTGTTTCCAACCTTACAAAAGTTTTCTACAGAAAAATTGTATTGGTATTGGATTTTACTCGTTGGTATTGGCTCAATTTTTATCTTACTTTTCTTTCGAACCAATATGAAAAGTTTGGTCGACTTTGCGACAACGGTATCTTTTTTGAATGCTCCAATACTTGCTTTGATCCATCATTTAATATTGTTTGGAAAAGAAATTCCGAAAGAAGAAAGACCAAAACCTTGGATGAATTTATTGTCTTGGTTTGGAATTTTGTTTTTGTTTGGATTTTCCATCTATTATATCAATATTACTTTTTTCTAATTAAAGTCCTATGGAGAGGGAAAGTAAATACTCGATATTTTTCTCTCTCACACCCATACTTTATTTAATTGTATCAATTTTGTTTTTTAGGTATGTGTGGGTAGTAGCATACCCTCATCCTTTGGCTTTATGCCTTGCTGGTAGCCTTGCGTATTTACAACGGTTCCATCATAAATTTGTTTTTTTACGCTCAGCCTTTCGCAAAAATTTATTCTCTGTATTCCCTGCAATGGAGATTTTATTTTTAGTTGGGTTACTCATCGCTTCCTGGGCATATTCAGGTGTGTTACTCACTATGATGCAAATTGGAACAATTCTCATTGAACCAAAATTATTTTTACCATCTGTTGCCATTGTCTCTGCCATTGCTTCTATGGTTTCTGGTTCCTCTTGGACAACAGCAGGGACGTTAGGTGTCGCACTGATGGGTGTTTCCAAAATATGGGGTTTCCCTGATGTGATGTCAGCAGGAGCGATTGTTAGCGGGTGTTATTTTGGTGATAAACTGTCTCCTTTGTCCGACACAACAAATTTGGCTTCCAGTTTAACTCACGTTCCGATTTGGACTCATATACGACATATGTTAAAAACCACATGTATGAGTTTTTTCGTGGCAGTTTTTTGTTTTTATCTTTTGAATTTATTTGTTTGGGTTCCATCCCGAGAAACAGTCTTCCCTTCCGAGATTGGTTTGTCACAGTTACTGCAAAATAAAATCGTATATTGGAAATTAATCCCTGTTTTCCTCGTATTTGGTTCTTCCTTGTTTCATTTACCTGTGCGAGTTTCTTTTTTACTTGGGATTGGTTCTGCATTTTTGTTTCCCATCTTACAATCTGGGATTTCGTTTGATATGATTCGTTCTCTTGTTTTGGGATACAAATCTCAAACTGGGAATCTCACTTGGGATCAATTTTTGAGTGGTGGGGGAATTGTTTCGATATTGCCCACTGAAATTTTGATCCTAAGTGCAGTTTGGTTTGGGGCGGTGGTAGAAGGTTATGGATATCTAAATGAAATTCTAATGCAAATCAAACAATGGGTAAAAAACCAATATGATATTCTATTATCAACGATGGGTGTTTCGTTTTTATTGAATTTGATGACAGCAGACCAGTATCTTTCCCTTGTGATTCCTGCCCGTGCATTCCGAACGCTTGCGGTTGAAAAACAAATACCTGAAAAAGACATTTCAAGGGCGCTAGAAGACTCAGGAACCATTACATCTCCCCTAATTCCATGGAATAGTTGTGGGGCGTTTATGGCGTCCTCACTCGGTGTTTCCGTAGTGAGTTTTTTACCATTTGTATTTTTTAACTTAATCCATGTTTCCCTCTCTGTTTCGATTTTAATGTACAAAAAAATTAAATTAAAAAGTTCATAATTTAACATCTAATTTTCATTCTAATTTATTGTAACGAACGTTAACTATCAAATTGTAGTATTCAATGGTTTTGTGTTTTGGTAAAAACTTTGGCTATGTTACCAAAGATATTAGATGAAAAAATTTTACCGATGATCAGCCAAGCAAGGATCACAAACGATCTTGGACTTGTAAGAGAATATTTGCCAATTTGGATGGTTGATCGATTGGCAAAAAAAAGAAACATATCAGAAGATGAAAGTTCTGAAATGGTTGTTACCATTTTAGAAGTATTTTCTAAAATGTGGATTTTGAGTTTAAAATACCAACTCACTCATGTTTTGGGTTTTTTTGTCACTTATATCTTCAACCAATACCGAAATCGATTTCGCAATTCAGAAATTCCCGAATCAGGGGAATTGTATTTACAACTTTGGAATTACTCCACCCCAGCCAATGAGGAAGATCCTATGGAGGAAAAAGTCGAAATTCTAAAATCAAATCTAGAAAAACTCCCTATCTTTACGGCATTAGTCCTTTCCTTACAATTCGATTTACCCATGAAACAAAATCTTAAACAATTCCTCATATGGAAATTGAAGGAGAACCAATTGGATGAGAATTTATTTTTTTCAGAATGGGAAGAAAGGCGAAATTTACATCGGCAATTGGTATTACGACTCACTTCTATGATCACACGTTATACAAGAAAATTATATGAAACGACTGACCCGAAGCGACGGGATTGGTATGGGAAACAGAAAAAAATTTGGATGTTACGTAGGACAAGAGCCTTTGATCGTAGTTTTTTTTCAGAAAGGGAGATTGCCAAATGGCTTGGAATCACAAGAAAGGCAGTTCGCAATCATTTGTCACAAGGAAAACATGAACTTAGGAAAGTCGGCAAAGATTTATTGCACTATGCATAAAAATTTGCTTTACATTCGGTAAATTCGATTGATGCTTATGGCAACACCACCTTCCGAAGGGTTATGAAAATCAAAGTTACTAGTAAAAACGACGTGCACATCATTAAAATTGAAGGTGCCATCAAAGCCGGAAATGAGTTCGAGTTGTCTGAAAAGATTGAACAGTACATCAAAAAAGGCCAAGTCCCAAAATTCATTATTGATTTGAAAAAGGTTCCCTTTATCAATTCTGCTGGACTGGGAACGTTTCTGAACATCTACAAACATATAGATGGTCTGAATGGACGTCTTGTTTTTGCGAACTTAAATTCCGATATCGAAAACCTGATGGAAATTACCAAACTTTCCAGTGTGTTTGAGATATACAAAACTCTGGAAGAGGCTGAAGACTCCTTCGAATATTAAATTTTAGAGGCGATTCTTGTGATGAATCCAATCCTGAAGGGTAGTTTAGGAATCGCCAAAACCAAAACCTTTCGAGGGCTTTTTGTCCTCTTTCTGCTCTACAAACTCGTTTTTAACCAATTTACAGCGAACTGGCTTGTACCCCATTTCCTTTCCAAGTATACCTTGGTCAAAATGGAAGGTAGGTTCACTACTTTTTCATTACTGTACGGAATTGAAATCCAAGACCTAAAATTGTATCCAGGTGGACCATTCGCCGGAGATGCATTCTTTCGCGCAAAAGAAATCCGAGTTCGTTATAACTTGCCCTTTTTGTTTTTGGGAAAAATTCGATTATCTGATATCAGTTTCATTGATTCGAATATTCGGATAGAAGAGAAAAATGGAGAGTGGAATGTATCTCATCTATTCAAACCAAATCCAAAACAGGAAGAAAAACCAAAAAAAGAAATTGGTCCGCCACTTACAGAAATTAACACCTATCTTCCCTTGCAGTTAACTGCCCATTTGAACTTACAAGGAGTATCACTCCAATACATTCGGGAATCAGGCAATATCCAATATGCCTCCATACAGAATTTTGACTTCCAAACCAAACTCATCACCAATCGATTCACATCGATCCCATTGAATCTAGACGCCTTAAATCAGTTAGATGAAATATTAGTTCATCTGAATTCAGAACGACCATTATCGATAGAATTTAAATCGAATCAATTGAATTGGAAAGAAACCTTACCAATGTCACTTCGATTTGAATGGGATCGAACGGAATCACCTGAGTTGTTTTTGTTCGCAACAGATATCGGGAAGGACAATTTAAATTTAGATGTCAGAGGGAAACAAGTCCAAACAGGAATCAGACTTCTATCGGACATTCATTTTGATCCCAAAGAAGACGTTTTAAAAATCCAACAATTTGACTTACGTGTGATCGGACAAACTTGGCTCAAACTAGGAGGTGTCATCTCAAAACTTTCCACAGATACACCGGAGGTAAATGTGGATGTGGATGCTTCTGAATTAAAGTTAAATGATCTACAATTTTCATTAAACCAATTAGAAGGTATCATTCCGCCAATGAAGGTTTCGGGAGATCTTTCTTTGGCAGGTACTGGAATACATGGAAATTGGAACCAAACAAAAGCAAATCTCAAACTTCTAGCGAACAAAGTGTACGTAAAAATAGGGAATCAAAAACCTCATGCACTTGATACAACCAATTTAGATGTAACTGCAAATTTAGATTTTGGATCAATGAAAGGACCTACGACTGAAATTCCCTTCCCAAAACTAAAATCCCTTACAATTTTACCATCGCAGATCAATTATAACCAATCAGAGATTCGTTTATCAGGTGAGTATTCACAGTCTTCTGGATTTCATGTATTAGCATCCCTCGAAAAATTACAAATTGCTGAATATTCACAAGGGATTGCCGGAAAAGTCAAATTAGCATTACAATCTACTGGAGATTCTTTTGCGAACATTCACGTAAATTCGAATGTTACGATTGATGGATTTCGGTACCAAATCGATCGTTCCAGGTCACCTGCATCCCACTTGAACTTAGACATTAACACGAACTTGCTTTTTGATAGACCATTTGGAATCAAAGAAATTCAAATCCAAAACCTTACACTAGACCAAAGGACACTCACCGGAAATAAAGCCATTGAACTTCAATTAAAAGGGAATGTGAAACCAGGAGAAACATTGAACGCTCAGGTTTCACCTCTCGATTTAAAACTAAATACTCCCAACTTATTGTTGGTTTTACCACTCGTTTTAAAAGAAAAAATATCTCCGATTCAAAATTTACTTGGCCAACAACCAAAAATTAAATTGAACGCTAGTTATGTGCAAGGCCCAGGTTCAAAACACATAAATGCCAATGTTTCTGCAGATTTACCTGGTTTAGAAATGAAAGATTTGAAACTTACAGCAGATCTCACTATCAATGGTGCAAATTCAAATGAAATCCTAATCAAACAAATGAAGGTGAATGCATTTTCTGGAGTTTTAAAAACTTCATTAAGTGGAAAGTTGGTTAAACTAGATAAACCAAAACCACCGTTAGGTCCGTATTTTGGCAATTTAGATTGGAATCTCTCTGTGGTTTCTCCATCTAAACAATATCTGGCAAAAGGAATTTCAGTTCATGGTGATTTAGGATTAAATTTAAAAATACATGATTATGATATCAATGGAGAGTTTTACTCAAAATTACCTTCTTTATCTTACAACAATCAAAAATGCCCAGGAGATTCCTGTAAGGCATATTTAATCGAAGAGATAAATGCTAAAATTCCGATCCAACATAATTTAGCCTTCAAACCAGATGAAAGTTTAATCATTGGAGATAAGTCAATCTTCATAAAAAATTACGGACGATTCAATACTCCCAATGTAACAATTGGCAAAGTGATTGGAACTCATCCAAATATCCCCAACTTACCTTTTGAATATGTGAAAAAACAAAAAGATTCACCAGGGTTTAGTGCATTTATCGAATACAAAGAGAATTTTGCCAATATTGAATCCTTAAAATCCTTTTCTATGGATGGAATCATTCTCGGCAAAAATTTAGTTTTTAATTTAGGGAATTTAGATCCTAAAAACATGGAGTTTAGAGGGAATTTACTCATTAGAGATATTGATTTAAAACAACTCATGGCACCGAAAGTGCGAGATAAAATTGATGATGGAAAATTAAAGGCAGATTTAAACATAAAGGTTAGAGATTTAAGTGAACCCATTGCAAATTTAGATTTGTTTTTTTCAATTTTCCAAATTGGTCGTGACTTTGGTAAAAGTGCACTAAACGTAATTTCAGCTCAAAACTTCTTTATCGATCGTATTACGGACAGTTATCCCATCAGTAAAATCGATGTATCATTATCGAGAGGACTTGTTTATGCAGATGTGTATTTTAATCGTTCTCTCTTATCATTGATCATGAAACTAGAAGATGGCAAAATTTCTCAACAGAGAATGCCTCTTGCAAATTTTTTGAAACGAGCACAAAACGAGATCCAAACATACCAAGAGTGAGGTTTGTATGAAACGAATTCTATTATCATTTTTACTCATGGGTTGTAGCCTAAAAGTACCTCCGATTACAATCACCAATGCACAAACAGCTGCCGAAAAACAAATGGTAGGTGAGGATAGAGAATTAGAGAAAGAAGGTTGGATGATTGGTTCAATTCAATCTTCAACCAATGGCCAGAATAATCAGGAAAAATTAGCAAAAGAAGATTCGGACCCAGAAATACGAGCTCATCGAATTCGATTGAATTACCTTTCTCCTGAAATCAAAAAATATAAAACACATGGCATTCTGGGTGAAACACCTCAAGGTTATGTAAAATTAAATCCACTTGCACCTTCTCTTCCAACATATGCCAATTATGAACTTCCTGCTAAAAAAAAGAGAGTAGAGGACGTGATACTTTTTCTAAATGAATCACGTAAGTTCATCATGGAGAAAGAACTTATTACTCAAAAGAAAAAAGGAAAAAAAGAAGACGAATTGTCTAAAATTAAACAGTCGTTAGTAGAGGAGTATTATAAAACAGTCTCGATTGGTGAATATTATGAGACAGTTTCAGGAAGGTGGGAAAAATACCAATGAAGCCAATTCATAAGGTTTTCCCGTCATCCTTACTTTTACTTATTTTAATCACAATTAATTGTGCGTTATTCCAAAGTAAAGTAAAGTATGCGAATGTTAATTTTGACTATTCTGCAATTTCAAAAAATTATTTTTCGCCAACACAATCAAAACCATTCCCACTAACAGTTCAAAGGGGGAATAATCTATATAGCTCAACGACTAAGGATGGAAGGTATCTTTTTTACGCAACTGATCAAAAGGGAAATTTTGATGTTTGGTTTCGTGATTTACAAAGTTCAATCGTTGTTCCAATCACAGATAATCCTTTTTCTGAATCAAAGCCAGCTATCTCTCCAGATGGAAAATACTTGGTATTTGTTTCAGAGGAATTTGATTCCGAA
Organism: Leptospira sp.; assembly: GCA_016742255.1. Taxonomy (GTDB): domain Bacteria; phylum Spirochaetota; class Leptospiria; order Leptospirales; family Leptospiraceae; genus Leptospira_A; species Leptospira_A paudalimensis. The sequence continues at coordinate 76,456 of JACVCB010000016.1, read as the reverse complement.
GGTGATCTGATATTATTACAAATCGAACCGGAAGAGTGGATCCAGGAATATCTAAAAGGACATCGATTCATTAATGATGAGTTTATTAATTTAACAAATATACCGAATCAAAAAGGTGAATACCATAAAGGAATCATCGATACCGATCCTGTATGGTCCCCTGATGGTAAAACAATTTATTTCATTTCAGATCGATTCACTCCTGGGTTACCGAATTTATGTTCCATTCAATTGGATAAACCAACTCAAATCAAACAAATCACTTCGATGGGGGTAACCTCACCTTATGTTTCTTCTGATGGACAATCGGTTCTAGTTGTTTCCTATCACGAGAACAAATTTGGTGAGATTTACCAAATTCAATTAGCAGATGGAAACACCAAACGAATCACAAACGATCAATACCTCGACTTTTCACCTACCGTTGATAACAGATCAAAAAATTTATATTTCTCATCTATCCGAAAAGATACAAATGGAAATGGGCGCTTAGATGAACGAGACCACAGTTTACTTGTTAAGAAAAATTTAACAACTGGTGAAGAACGAGTATTATCTTCGGGAGAAACATCAAATTTTGATGTACGATATTCAAATTTTAATGGTGGGTCTATATTATTTTCTGCATCATATTTTAATGCCATCAATATCTATTTTATACCAGAAAACGGCTCCATCCCGAAACAACCGAATATAAAAGAACAATACCAATATTCCAAAGTTCTGGCTCCTGGTCAAAGTATTGAATCTTACTTCTTGGCATTAGACTCAGTAGAATTATTTTATTCGGAAGATCCTTTATATCCAATCTATGAGGCGCAAGTTTCTTTACTAAAATATGCAACCTTAAAACGCATTGGTAAAAACGAAGAAGCTTTCCAATTGATTCGCGAATACAAAAGAAAAGTAGAATTAGATAAGAATATATTCGCTATCATCCTTATCAAATGGAATGAGGCGAAACAAACTCGTTCGAATTTTAATTTACTAACGGAAATACGTCAATCCTCTGGATCAAAATTCCCACCAGATGGTGAAGCAATGCTTTATCATCTTTATGCTGATTCTTTAGAAAATGAAAAACAAATAGCGAACGCAAAAGATATATTATTCAAAATCTACCAATCTTATCCAAGTTACCATCAAATTGATGAAATCAAAAGAAGGTTAGGTGGTTTCGATTTTAATCCAAACACCTACCAACTATCCAATCTTTATGAGGAAATGATTGATACTTGGGAAAAAGAAAAGTTCCTTTATCTGAGTGATCTGAATCATAGTTTTTCAAATGATCGTAAAAGGGACCTTCGTTACCTTTTAGAAGATGTTATCTCTAAAATTTCTGATAACAAAAATAGTGAAGTTGTACTTTCTTATGTAAATTCCATTTTGGATTCGAAGGAAAGTGTGAAACAAAATGTATTCAGGCATACACTTTTGTACATTAAGGCAAAAGCACTTTCTGATTTAAGGCGATACAATGAATCGAATCTTACACTCGACTCCATTATACCAATTCCACTTCAAATCGATTTAGAACCACCAGGAAAACCATCAGTTTTCGAAACTAGAAGTTATATGGCGGACTACAAAAACCCAATTTTGTTGCGTGCCAACTTGCTAAAATACTATAATCAAAAAGCAGCTGGAAATACTTCCGATGCACTACGAAACTTAAAAATCTATTTAGAGTTTTATGATCCATTACTTGGTGTTGATTTGGGTGCTGAGGACATCAAAAGTGCATTTTTTTATTTTGAAAATAAGGCAGTTGAATTTGAAAGGATTGGAGATTTATTACAATCTTCGTTTCATTATTTCTTTAATAACCAAAACATGTTTCTAGTCAAAACTAGAAATTTATATTTAGATTCCTTATACAAAGAATATGCAATTTATTACCAACGGAAGATGGTAGATACCATTTTTAGTTACGGTAAAAAAATTCGAGAGGAAGAAGAACGGGCCCTACTCAATCAAATCAATATTTTGAGTAAAGATAAACTCAATGTCATTGGGAATTTGGCAAATATCACTTCGATTGTTACTGATAGGGAGCTTGTCAGAAACATTGTAAATATAAAAGATTTTGAAAAAATTGAAGTCCTGTCTGGAAAAGCTCTCAATTGGACTGAGTTATATTATAAACAAGCAGTTCCAAGGGCTCGGCCATACTTAGACTTAGCTACACTTTATGGTTACTCATATTATTTAATCAATAAATATGTAACGTATGAATCGTATTATTATTCTACTGGAACGATGACTGATGTACGAAAAGCTGAAATTTTAGAAAATTTTAAACGTGCGGAGTTAGAATTACGTTGGATCATTTATGCAGATCCCACTCATTATGATGCTTACCAATTACTTGGATGGTTATACCAATATGTAGATTTGATGAAACTACAAAAGGATCCAAATTCAGGGAATGTTGATTTTGAGGTTTACGAAAGTTTATATAAGAAATATTTTCCAGATAAAAATTTAGAAGCAAATATTGAGTTGTATAATCAAATTTTAGTCTTCCTGGGAGATGATTATTCAAATAAAAAAGTTATATCTGATTTAAATCTTAATTTAGGGAATAATTATTTTTTATTAAACAATTATCCTAAAGCAAATGAAAGTTATCGAAAAGTGGAAGAGAACTCTTCCTCATTGTCTTCCAAAAACCAATTCGAAGGTTATAAACAAGAAGCAATCTATCGATTTAATTATGGTAAATCCTTGATTTACCAAGGACAGTACAAAAAAGCATCTGAACAATTTTCAAAATCGATCGATATATATTTCAAAAATGAGTATTATCAATATGTAAATCAGTATGCCCAAGACCCAAATTCAATCACACAAGCACAATTGAATGCAATACGATCCAAATTAGCGTTGTTGTTTGCGTTACGCGGTTTGTCTGAATTAGAGTTTGGTCTACTTGAAGAATCGATTGTATCGTTTCAGACTGCCATTGCCTATAACAAAGATGTAAAATTCATAAGCCCTATTAACTTAGCCAATTATCTCGCAATTGCTTTTCAGAAAAGTGGAAGATTTCGTGATTCTTATCAGATGTTACAATTGGCGGAATCAGAATATAAATCATCGAATATATCCCTTTATACTAGGTGGAAAAAATGGAGTCCTTGGAATCTATTTTTAGGTGATAATGTACGTGTGATTGGAGATGGTCGTTTCCCTGGCGAATTTCCAAATGACTTCAAATATTTATTAACACTTGGTGTTCGGATTGAAAATCATATCGAACAAGAGGAGTATGTTTCTGCTTTAAATGAAATCCAAATTAGGAATCAGTTGATTACTTCGAAAGGTTTAGATGGAACCATAATTGGAAAGAATATTTTGGCAAAATCAAGACAAGTAGAAGCTCAAATATACCAGAGAAGTAATTTACCAATTGAAGCAAATAATCGTTATCGGGAGTTAGTTGATAAACTGCTCGAATCTGCATCCAATAAGGATTTAGATCGTGTTTTTCATAATTATAGCCATTCCGCTTTTGTTGTGCAAGAAACAGATAACCTTTCCAGTCAATTTAAGAAAAATACTTTGAATGCTTATTTTGAAGACTTAAATTCCTGGAAAAACAGAGAGTTAAAAAATTGTAAACTCTCGGTTGAAACTTGTGAGATCAACTTCAGGATAACAAATCCAAATTTTGATTTATACTATGGACTTGGATTGTATTATTTAGCACTCCAAAATGAAAGAGAAGGGAAAGAGTATTTATCACATTTAGCTGAGGCAATTCCATTATTAGAAAACCCGGGGCTAGTAGATCCAAAATTAATTGGTTTGGTGAGTGATCCCATTTCGAGACAAACTAGAGTGCGAGTTTTGTTAAACCTATATTCTATTTATATGATGTTAGGTGACCAGATCATGGCTGAGAAAAAATGGAAGGAAACAGCTGAGTTGGCATTTGAATTTCGATTGGATGAAGAAAAGTTTTGGTCAAACGTGATGCGAACAAAATGGCAAACCAAAATTTCACAATCTCCCTCTAACTCAGACCCCTTTTTGAAAGAAGCAGTACAGTCTTACCAAACAAACTTGTCAGTGAGAATGTTCACTCCTAAAGTTAGGTTGGAAAATTTCATACAAACTTTTTCTGAGATTCATTTGAAAAATTCAGAAATAAATCCAATCGTAAATCTTTGGGAAAATTACAAAAGTTTAGAAATTTTTAGAGATTTGATTTCCGCACAGTTTGAGTTTGAAGATTCTAAACTCAATTTAAATTACCAAGATCTATTGAGATGGTATAAAGGTTATAAAAAAGTTTCAAATCAAATCATTGAGAAAACAATCAAACGCGAAGATATCAAGCCACTCTTAAAACAAGAAAATGAAGAATCGATTAAATTAGGTACGATCATAGGTAATCTAAAATCAGTGTCTCCTGAACGGACTGCCTTTTTTGAGCCAAAACGACCAGTTAGCGAATCCTATTTAGCAGATTGGAATGGATTTTACCAATTAGGAAACACGATCCATACTTTCTATTGGAAGGATGGAAAAATAGTTCACACAAAATGTGATGAAAAACAAGAGTTGGGTTTGTGTTTACCCAATTTGATTCCCACGTCTCCTAAAATCCAATTATTGGGTAAACAAAACAAAGGAGATAGCCTTCAGAAACTGATTGAATTAACCAAACAAAAAGAACGGTATCCAACCGTTATTTTTGATCGAAATCATATCCAATTATTCAGTGAACGCAATGAACGTCGATTTAAATGGGTAACTGTTTACGGAGAGAATCAGGAACGTAAGAAGGACACACATATACGTGTGGTGCCAAATGGTAATTTGGGAATTTTACTTTCTGATACAGATTATTTGGTATCGAAGGAAAATTTAGACCGTCAAACAAGTTTGTTTGGTGATGAACTTTCACAAGTTTTACCACTCAGAGAATTGTTCCAAGGAAGTGGTTCTGAGATATCGATTGTTGGTTTTAATCTGAGTAACTTTAAAACTGAATCACAGTGGAATAAAATTGGACTCATTTATGAAATTTTAAGAACAAAAAGAATTCAGAATATAGTTTCATTTAAAGAAGAAAAAAATTTAGATTTTACTCCTTCGAAACTCGAACAGTACATAAAGAAAGGCAATCAGGTTTTTATAGGTAATTGGAAACCATTTTCAGTATCATCTGAAAGTTTGATAGAAACAGCAAAATCATTTATCGATCTTGGGTACCAAAATGAAAAATCGAAAGAATTGAATGAGGCATATGAAAATTATTATACCGCATCCACTTTGTTAGATGAAGGCAGCCCCTTGTTGCCTTCATTAGAATTAAGATTGGCAAGGATACGTGCAGAGATATTTTCAAACATTCCAAAACGTTCGATATTTCGGCCTCTTTGGAGAAAATACAAAGATTTACCATTCCAAAACCAGGTGCGTTATGAGTATTTGGTTTCCTGTTTTTCTTCTAAAGAAAAGGAAGATTGTGGTTATAAATCATCGGATTTTATTGGAGAAGAAAGAGATACATATTTAGGTGCACTAGAATTTTATTCACAATTACGCACAGGAAAACTAAAAGATTTTAATTCAAAAGATGAATTGCGAAGAAAAGTCGAAAAAGAAGAAGATCCGTTTTTGCAAGCGTATCGATTGGGAAGTTTGTTCATCCAGAATTATATGTTTGTGGAAGCTGACGAACAAACTAAAAAATTAGCTAAACTCGTAAAGACTTCCAAAGAAAAAAATGTCCTTAAGAATCGGCTTTTGGAAATATATTTTCACAAGGCATTTGTATTTGGTGATAAAGAAATTTACCTTACAAGTCTAACTTCCACATCAGCATATAATTATGGATTCAAAAAAGATTGGAATTTGTTTGATGAAAAAATTCTATCTAGAGATTTTACGAAATTTGGATATTCTGATTCTATATACGATACTTATCGTTTAAGGTTATATACGACTTGGAAAGAACAGTTACAAACTGGATATTCAGAAATTTTATCATTAACTCCTGAATATTTGACAAATGGAAAATCTGTCTTAACAAAACTTTCCCATTTGAATCGAACCTTGTTTTTTCATATGATTTTACGTTCCATACCGTTCCAAAAGAACCAAGAAGTGAATTCGTTATTTGAATTACTTTTACAAATGGAACAAAACGAAGGGCGAACTTACAGATCATTATTCTTTCAGTTAGAATTGGCAAAAGCTTTGTACTTACGTGGAGATTGGGAATTGGCAGAACAGTTGGTTTCCAAAATCCAGAAAACACATTCTGAAGTAGGAGAAGGTAATGTTTTTTGGGTCACAAAGTGGTCAGATTTTTTATGGAAAAGGGATTATTTAAGAAACCAGTCCAAGATTGAAGTTCGATCTGTGAATTTATTCAGTAAAGTATATGAATCTGCTTTATCTAAAAAACCTGAAGAATACCTGTCCTTACTAAACGATTTTAATAGAAGAAATCGAAATGAATTCATAAGCCCTGAGTTAAAAACGGAATATGAATTTTTGTTTTATTTTCTTTTGCAAAAATGTTTAGAGAAAAATAACTCGGAAAGTTTTTTTGACCTTGCGATTGCTAGAGAGATTTTTCGTTATACTTCAGAAAGATTCTCAAACCAAGATTTATACCTCAAACATCTACCAAACTTTGAATTGTATGCTGAACGATTAAAAAAGAAGATGGTGGCCAACCAAGAGTTTCATGGTATTTTTGATTTAGGTCGTAAAACATATCTATTAAGTTTTGCTCAAGGTAAGTCCTTGGGTAGGGAATTGTTTCCTGACAACAAATTACTTTATAGAGAATTGGTGAGATACTTTCGCTCATCGGAATCAGGTAACCAAGAAGTGATTTTGCGAGAATCACTTGCAGATAAATATAGAACCAATTTACGATTAAATCAAAAAAATCGTCATTATCTGTTTGCATCAGGAATCCATTCAGTGGTTCCATTTGTTATCCCTGACACAGAATATTATTCTGTTTCTTCTGTATCTGATTTTTTAACAAACCCTAGTCTTAAATACAAAGACATTTCTCCAAAAAATCCCAAGGTAACAACATTAGGATTTCGTAATTCATTGGAAAACGAGATTAGTGCTGGTTTGGTGCAATGGGAAACAAATGGTGTAAAAGAGATTGAATCCCCTTACAAAGTTGATTTTTCAGAATTGGGTTGGTGTTCTTTGAATTATTTATGTTTAGATTCTCATCCATTAATGGATACAAAATCCAAATCTTCACAAACTGCAATTGTGTATGCAAATCAGAAAATCGGACCTTCTTTGCAATTTACCAATGATTTTAGTGGCATTGCCTACTATTTGGGACAACAAAACAAAGGTTTGTTTGTCTTACATTCTGGTAATCAAAATGGAGTTCATAATTTATATTTTATCCGTCAATTTTTAGCCAATGAAGAGTTAGAAAAACCTTTGCATATCCGTTTGATTGATGGAAAAAATGCTGCAAAATCCTACTCGATTGATGACAGATATTGGATCGGGTATCGACTTTATACGTCTGCTATGGTCGAAGACTAATGGGATTCATTTAGAAAATTATTTCGTAAGTCTTCAGGAAGATCAAAAAGATTTTTTACTTCTTTATGGAATGATTTTAAATCATAATTTGCCTTCGCAAATAGATGATTAAAACTTACTTCACCAGAATGGTAACGAAGGGCTCCCAGAAAGTCTTCATTGTTCCAATCGCGTGCTAAAAATTCTTTTGATTTTTCTTCTGGGATTAATTTATCTTCAATCACTTTATTTTTAAATTGTGAGATGGTACTTTGTTTTAGTAGTAGTTTTGTTTCTGCATTTTTGTCACTTCCGTATATCTCTTTTAGGCGATCTGCATAAACTTTAAGTAATTTGATAGTGGTTTCCCTTCTTGTTTTTTCTTTTTTGAATTTTTCTAAGTGAGGACTTTTTTCCCCTTCTTTTTTTAGATAATAACGTTCAGTTCCAATTTCTTCGACAAAACTTGCATAGGATTCATTTAATGTAGTGTCGCCTGGCAAATAAGCAGTCGCATGTGCCATTTCGTGGATGACAAGTCCCACCAAACGATGGTCAGGCCAACTTAGTTGTGGAGACAATACAGGATCTGAAAACCAACCCAGCGTAGAGTATCCACCAATGGCACGTATCCTTGTATCATACCCTTTATTCTTGAGTTCGTTTTCCAACTCAATTGCCATATCTTTATCGAAGAATCCTTTGTATGGAACTGTTCCTGCAATGGGGAACCACCAGGTATAGGATTTGAGAGCTAAGGATTCCGAAGCACTGACATTCCATCCGATTTCGTCACGCTCTAGTTTGGTGAAGTATTCGAACCCACCGTTTTCATTTAGCGCCAGTTCCTCGATGGCAAACTTCCTAACTTCACGGATTAAGTTTAATTTTTCCTTGGTTTTGGAATCGATGTTTGGTTTGTTTAATACCGTTTCGATTTTTTCTCTGCCTAAAATGATTGCAGATTGTTCCTTCCCCAAGTGGTATAAATAGGGCAAACAACTAGTGAGAAAAAAAGGAAAGAACGAGATTGTCATGATCAATTTTTTCTTTTTAGTTCGACACGGGAGTGGAATCGGCAAAAGTGGAAGGGGTTTTGGCATTCTATGGAAAGAAAAAATTCGATTCCACCAGTCGTCTACATTAACTTTGCCTTAGTCTTTGTACTTTTATTCGCTATTTTTTTCCCTGAAATTCGTTCCGCTGTCACAAAACTCTTTTCTTCACCCAAACCGATTTCTGCAAGTAAGCAGAGCCAAGCCATCCAAATCCAATCGAGTTTTCGAAATGTATACCGAGAAGCCCAACAATTTGTTGTCTCAATCCGAACCAAAAAAACAGAAATGATTTTCCATCCTTATGCTTTTGGAGAGAGTCGGGAAGATCGAATTTCATCCATTGGTAGTGGGTTCATCATTGATGAACGTGGGTTTGTTGTTACCAATTACCACGTCATCAAAAATGCTGAGATCATCGAAATCATCATGTCCGATGGAAGGATATTCCCAGCACGTTATGTGGGTAGTCATGAAAGGGCAGACATAGCCCTTCTCAAAATCCCAAGCGAAGATAAATTCACTCCTGCCTTTCTTGGAAATTCAGATGAAATCGAAGTGGGAGATTGGGCCATTGCTGTTGGTTCCCCTTATGGTTTGGAAAAAACATTCACTGTGGGTGTTGTATCTGCAAAGTCGAGAGAGGATTTGGATGAAACTGGCCAAACCCATATCCAAACAGATACAGCCATCAATCCAGGTTCCAGTGGTGGACCACTCCTCAATATTTATGGTGAGGTTGTGGGTATCAATCGAATGATTCGTTCTTCCAGTGGGGCCAGTGCTGGGATTGGATTTGCCATTCCTATCAATTATGCAAAGAGAGTGCTCCGCCAGATTGAACAAAATGTAGGCCAAAACATTCGACCCGCAACCCTCGGTGTGATGGCAACAACCCCTCTCCCAGACCATAGAAAATCCTTAGGAATTCCAAACGATGCTGTCGGAGTTCTCGTGTACGACATCGAACCAAATTCGGCAGCTGAGAAAGGTGGTTTACGCCGGTACGACTTCATTGAAGGCGCAAATGGACTCTCTGTACGCCATATCAACGATTTACGAGAACAAGTGGGTCTTGTTGGTCTTGGGGGCGTCTTACGGTTGAAGATATTACGGGATACCCAAGAGATGGAATTATCGATCCCTTTGGTGGAAGCAGCCTACCAAAAGGGCAAATAATTTTATGAGAAGAAATATAGTCCATTCGGGTGCAGACGCCCTCATTTACGAAATTCGCCAGATTGTGGCACTTGCCAAACAAATCGAAGCCATGGGTGTTTCCATCACTTGGGAAAACATCGGTGACCCTATCCAAAAAGGGGAAAGTGTTCCCAATTGGATGAAAGACATTGTCAGCGGACTTGTGAACCAAAATAAATCTTGGGCCTATACGGCTACTCAAGGTGACGAAAACACTCGTAAATTTTTAGCAGAAAAAGTAAATGAAAGGGGTGGGGCTCAAATCACTTCTGAAGACATTTTATTCTTTAATGGTTTAGGTGATGCAGTCGCAAAAATATTTGGATTTATGAGAAGGGAAGCTCGGATTCTCGGACCTTCTCCCGCCTATTCTACGTTATCCTCTGCCGAAGCTGCTCATTCTGGTTATGAACATTTAACTTATGAATTAAACCCAAATAATGATTGGATGCCTGACTTAGAAGACATTGAGAACAAAGTTAAATACAATGATTCGATTGCAGGAATTTTACTCATTAATCCAGATAACCCAACAGGTGCCGTGTATCCAAAAGAAGTTATGCGGGAAATTGTAAAAATTTGTGAAAAATATGATATCATACTGATTTGTGACGAAACATACGCTCATGTAAATTATTCAGAATGGGGAAGTATACACCTATCAGAAGTCATTGGAGACAAGGTTTGTGGATTTGCACTTCGATCAATTTCAAAAGAATACCCTTGGCCTGGTGCAAGGTGTGGATGGTTAGAAGTATTCAATCGAAAAAATGATCCAACATTCGAACGTTACATTAAATCATTGTTAGATGCTAAAATGTTGGAAGTATGTTCAACGACATTACCTCAACTTTCAATACCACTTGTATATTCGCATCCTGAGTTTTTAAATCATTTAAAATTCAGAAATTTAAAGTTTAAAAAGAGAGCTGAAAAGGCAACACAGATGTTGTCTGGAATTCCTGGTGTCAAAGTCATCCAACCCAAAGGAGCCTTTTACTTAACGGTTCTTTTTGAAGATGATGTTTTGAAATCTCATATGACTTTACCAATTACAAACCAAAAGGTGAAAGATTTTGTTTCTCCACTCATGGAAAAAGCAGCTCTTGATCGAAGGTTTGTTTTACATCTGTTAGCTTCTGCAGGGATTTGTGTTGTCCCTCTCAGTTCATTTTGTTGTAATCGAAATGGATTTAGAGTGACAGTTCTCGAAGAAGATGACTCCAAGTGTGAATGGATTTACCAAACGTTAGCAGAGAATATTAAAAAATATCTAGCATCCTAAATGAATTCTCGCGGTAGGTACAAGATTGGAATTTTTGATTCAGGTTTAGGTGGTCTTTCCGTGTTACGTACTTTATGGAAAGAAACTTCTAACATCGATTATATTTATTTTGGAGATTTGGTCCATTCGCCATATGGTCAAAAATCGAAACAAAAGGTAATTGAACTTTCAAAAAATGCATTTGAATATTTGATCGAAAAAGATTGTGAAGCAGTTTTGTTTGCTTGTAATACGGCGACGTCTGCTGCCGCTGATTTTTTGAGAAAACAACATTCGATTCCAATTTTTGGAATGGAGCCTGCCATAAAACCTGCATTAGTTGAAAATCCAGGTGTAAAAATAGCCGTTTTTGCTACTGAACTCACATTAAAAGAAGAAAAGTTTAAGAATTTGGTTACAGGGCTTACGAAAGGTTCAGAAATATTACCAGTTCCATGTGAAGGTTTGGCCAAACTGATCGACTCTGACCGTTGGGAAGAAGCTTGGGATTTTTTAGATGCTAAAATTAAATCGGTACTATCTGAAACTGATATCGTTGTTTTAGGTTGTACTCATTACGTTTTTTTGAGAGAAAGAATTCATTATCATTATCCAAATTTAAAAGTTTATGACGGTAATCTCGGAACATCTTTACATATGAAAAAAATGTTACAATTACCAGATGGATCTAAAGAGAATAGAAACCAACTTGATATTCTATTGAATACTTCTGAATCCGATTATGTTCACTTAGCAGGAAGAATTGCAAAAACAATCACTCCAAATCATACTCTGTCATTAATTAATACAACTATAGGAAAACTCCATGTCTGACCAAAATAAAGTAACTTATAAAGATGCCGGAGTAGATACCGAAAAAGGACAAGAATTCGTAAAAAGAATCAAATCCAATGTTGCAACAACCCATAATAAAAATGTGTTAGGTGGACTTGGAGGATTTGCAGCTTGTTATGATGTTAGTTTTTTAAAATCTTATCAGGAACCTATATTATTATCTGGAACGGATGGAGTTGGAACAAAGTTACAATTAGCCAGACTGTTGGGAATTCATGACACTGTTGGTATCGATTTGGTTGCAATGTGTGTAAACGATATTCTAGTAAACGGGGGAAAACCTTTGTTTTTTCAGGATTACATTGCCTGTGGGAAATTACATTTACCAACCATGGAAGGTATTGTCTCTGGGATTGTAAAGGGTTGTAAGTTAGCAGCATGTGCATTAGTTGGTGGAGAAACTGCGGAACACCCTGGAGTCATGCCTGATGAAGAATATGATTTAGCGGGTTTTGTTGTTGGTGTTGTCGAAAAGAATAAAATGATCGATGGTAAATCGATAAAACCAGGTGATACCATCATCGGCCTTTCTTCCTCTGGACCACATAGTAATGGTTTTTCTCTTCTTCGTCGATTATTGTTAAAAGATGGTAGATTACCTACTTCCGAAAACGATTTAAATTTTATTAAAGATCATGTATTTGTTCCAACAAATATTTATGTAAAATCTATACTCTCCTTAATTCAAAAAGTTTCCATCAAAGGTATGGTTCATATTACTGGTGGTGGTTTTTATGAAAACATTCCACGAGTATTACCAAATGGTATTGGAGCGGAGATCAATTCTTTACCTGAGTCTTATGTTTTTTCAAAATTAAAAAAAGACCATTCCTTGGATTTAAATGATATGTACGGTACTTTTAATATGGGAATCGGTTACATACTCGTTCTTGAAAATGGTTTGGTTGATACAACCATGAATGAATTGGAACAGTTAGGTGAAAAAGCATTCATTATTGGCAAAACGAATGATAGTGGAAAAATCTCGATTACGACTTAAAAGGAAAGCCCACCCTAAATATTGTTTTTCCTAGTTCTGATTCAAAACTGATATTTGCATTGTGTCGGTTCACAATTTCTTTTACCAGATAGAGTCCAAGTCCTAATCCATCACCTGATGTTTTTGTTGAATAAAATGGCATAAAAATTTTGGATTGGTGTTCGGGTGGGATTCCAATTCCTGAATCTTCAATTTCAACGATGACAGTATCACTCGTTTTAAAACTCCTAATAGAAATCGTACCTTTGGAAGAGACAGCTTGAATGGCATTCCAAATCATCTGACTCCATAATTGGACTAAATCTCCTTGGATACATCGAATTTTGCCTTCAAAATCTAAATTTAAAATTAAGTTAATATCTCGTAAAAAATATTCCTTATATAAAGAAATCGCGGAGTGAATTGTATCTTTTAGTGAAAAATCAACTAACTCCAAATTGGATTGAAGACCTGCAAAGTTTTTTAAAGTAAATGTAATTTTTGATAATCTTTTGATAGAGTAGAGTATATGTTCTGAAGATTGTTTCATCAATAGAAACTTTCTCAATTGATTAAAATCATTTTGATTGGTAACTGCTGATTGGATCTTTTTTAAGATCGGTAGTGATAGATTTCGAATCCCTGAGTCTACAAATAATTCTGCTAGTTCCTCTGCGTATAAAATGGAATTTGTTTTCAATAATTCTGTAAGTGATTTGCGAGCTTGTCTATTAGTAAGTCCAGTTAAGATTCTTAATCCTGAATCATTCGAATCGATAATCAAATCTAATATTTCAATCAGTGATTGATTTTTTAAATCATGTGATTCTTCTTCCCACTCTGCAATCAATGTCTCAACTGAAGATTTGATCATGCCAATCGGATTATTGATTTCATGTGATAAACCAGATACAAGTTGTCCTAAAGAAGCTAACTTTTCATTTTGGATTAATTTTTCTTGTGCCTCTCTTAAGGCAAATAATGCAGAATTGAGTTCGGTATTACTGGTTTGCAGTGCCTTCGTCCGCTCCTTTACTTTTTCCTCTAGAGATTTATTGAGTTCTTTTAATTCTAGTTCTGCTGTGCGTTTAGAAGTTTGGTCAATCCCTATCCAAATGATTTTGGAAGGTTCATTTTTGGAATCACGAATGATACCAAGGCGCCATTCTAGGTATAGAATTTGCCTGTTTGTAGTTATGTATCGTAGGATTAAACTTTCTGCAATGTTTTGGATTTCATTTATGTCGGCTAATACTTCTTTTAAGAATTCCCTGTCTTCTTCAGCAAGAATGATATCTTGGATGTAATTCCCGAGTACTTCGTTTTTGTCCAATTCCAATACTTTTAGTGCGGCTGGATTGATATTCTCTAATAAACCATCTGCATTTGTTAGTAGGATTAGGTTGGCTGCATTGTCAAAGACAGTTGAGTTAAGATTTTTTTCCTGTAATAAAGAAAATTCAGTTTTTTTAGAATTGGTAATATCGAGTGCAACAACATCAATTCGCTTTTTGATTCCAAGGATATCATTCGAGATGTTTACATAGTGTTCCGTCCAAATTATGGATCCATTAGCATGGATCATCCTTAGTATAATAGGCGATATACCAGAGAATAAATCTTCGATTTTGTGTTGGTCTTCTGGGATGACAATGTCTCGAAAAAAATCTGAATTTTCGTAAAAATAATTTATACCATAACCTGTGATTTCTTCCATTTTGGAACTGATATAAGATGTTCTTGGTTCCGGCAAAAATTCAATATTATAGATGATAGCTGGAAGTTGATTGTACATAATGAGCAGTCGTACATTCACATCTTTGATTGCCTTTTGCAGTGTTTCCAGTTCGAATAACGATAAGTTTAAAATTTTTGTTTGTACTTGGAAACTAAAAAGAATACATGCTACACCAAACAAAAACATAAACAAGGTATTGATTGTATAACCTAAAGGTTTGTACCAATCGATTGTAAATAGATAAGGGAAAAATAATCTTTGGAGTGATAATAAAACACATACTGTAAAAAAATATAGGCGGATGTTTTTTGGGTATTCAATTAAACCGAATATGATGCTTCCAAACAATAAAAGCGTAAATCCATTGAAGATTGCAGTAGGTAATGCAAACCAAAAAAAACTGAAATCACCGAGAAGTAAGGATATAAAAATAATATAGGTGACAATGAGCGAAAGGAATACCCAGTGTTTGGAAATGGTTTTGGTTATGATCGGAAGTATAGATAATAATAATAGAAAAGAACTTAGAAGTGTTAATGACTCTGAGAAAAAGAAATAAAGTTCATTTTGAGTGCTCCCATAAATGAATAAGGAATAATTCCGAATGACTAAAATGGCTAAGAATAATGATGTATACGAAAGTTTGATTTCTGATTTGGAGTTTTTGGATAAAAAATAGATAATGATCGAAATGACTGAATTGACAACTACTGATAGTGCAGTAACGGCAAAAACAACATCAAATTCAAATGGAATCATACACTTCAACTAACTCATTTACTTTTTTTATTAGATCTTCATTTTTAAATGGTTTTACTATCCAAGCATCCGCACCTTCCAGTAGAGCTTTTGAAATGATTTCAGGTTTGTTTTCAACCGATAGGATTATGATTTTAAATTTCAAATGTGTCTTTATTTTTTTTGATTTTTGAATCAACTCAATCCCACTGATCCCTGGCATATTAAAATCAAAAATACCTAATGCTATTTTTGGATTTGTTTTTAAGGTTTCTAGTGCTAATTCTCCTGAATCACAGATAATAATATTGTGACCTTGGCTACTCAAAGCAAGGCGTACAATTTTTAATACGGCAGGAGAATCATCGACAACCAAAATATTACTCATTTTAAATCAATTGAGAGATTAACTTAGTTAGTGATTCATTTGCAAAAGGTTTTACAAGCCACCCCACTGCACCAGCAGCTTTGCCTTTGTTTTTCATCTCTTCACTTGATTCTGTAGTTAACATGACTATTTTCATGGATTTGCCATTTTCTGTTTTTAAAGTTTTTTCAGTTAACTCGATCCCTGTCATTCCTGGCATGTTTACATCAAAGATACCAATATCGAACTTTGAATTTTGGATTTTTTCCAATGCTTCCATTCCGTTCGAAGCTGTTTCTACCTCATGACCATCAGTGGTGAGTACTAAATTTAAAATTTTTAATACTGCTGGTGCATCATCTACAGTTAATATTCTCGCCATTTTAATTCTCCTTTTTGATTAATGGAAATCGAATTGTTAAACACACATCTATTTTATTATCATTTTTTAGATTATCTTCAATGTTATATATCTGAACATTGGCTTGGTGTTGGTCTAAAATCTTTTTAACCAATGTTAAGCCTAATCCAAATCGGAATTGTTCGAATTTTGCATAACTATCATCAACTACTGAAGAGATTCGGAAAAAAGGTTCAAATATAATGGATTCAAATTTTTCAGGAATGCCTACGGTGCTATCTTCATTCTGATAAGCCGGATTTATGACTTTCACTTCCAAAAAATTTTCCTTTTGAAAAAAGATTACATAAATCTCATCACCATCTTTTGAATATTTGATTGCATTTAGTAATACTTCTCTGATTGCATAGGATATTTTAACCTGATCAAAACGAATTTCATGTTGGTTCACCGAATTGGGAATTTGGCTTACATTGATTTTTTGAGATTTGATTTTTAATGCTTCTTCTAATGTCTGGATTTCTGAGTGAATGATTGCTAAGAGTTCTACAGGTGATTCCATTGATTGGATCAATTCATTGTCGTCAATTACGTTCTGAGATATGGACATACTATCAAACATACTCTTTGCGGCATCATAGTTCTCTGATAATAAATCTAAAATTGGTTTCTGAATGGTATAATGATTGTTGTCTTGGTCCCATTTACTTTTTGAAAGTAAGATGCTCACGACACTCATTAAAGTACCAATCCCACTTCCTTGGAATAAGTTAATATTCATTTGGTGGATAATATCTGCAGATATATTTTGGTTTTCTTTATGGGTAAGTGATTTTTTCCAATCGAAGATTTCAATTACTCTTTTGTATAAATGATTTTCTGCTTCATGAATAAATTGAGTTTTTAGTTTTGTATTAAGGTATTGGAAGGAACGATCCAAGGTAAACTTAACATGATCAACCTCCAGTGGTGTTTGTAAAAAATCATAAACGCTGTGCCTTTTGAGTAATGAAGCAGTTTGTGCCCAGTTTTCAGAATTGGTGATGAGAAGGATCAATGTATTAGGAAATGAATTTGTGATACTCTCTAAAATTTCTTGGGAGCTTACTTTATTTAAAGATTCAATTGGCACGATTAAAAAATGAAATTTCTCTTTTTTTAAAGAATCCAAAACAGTATCTAACTTTTCCAGTCGTTCGTACGTATAGTGGAGATCATCTAGAATCGTTACTAGATGGTTCGAAATTGAAGATTCTAAAATTAAACTATGAGGAATCATCTGGCACCTATCTCTTTTACTTTTTCTAGAATTTTTTCTAGAGGGAGTTGGTACATCACTGCACCTAATTCGAAAGCTACCTTAGGCATACCATAAACAACACAAGTTTCTTTGTTTTGTCCAAGTGTAATACAACCATTATTTTTTAAGTTGAGTAAACCTTTGGCTCCATCACTTCCCATACCTGTCAATAAGATACCAATTGAATCTTTTGCTAAACCATTTTGTACTGCTGAATCAAAAAGAACATCTACAGATGGTCTATGACCATTTACCTTCTCCGATTGGAGTATTTTTGTATAGAATTCTCCATTCCATTTTTGGACTTCTAAATGATAATTCCCAGGAGCAATGTAAATCGTTCCCTTTTCTAAAATTTGTTTGTCTTTTGCTTCCACTACTTTTGTTTTTAATTCTGCATTGAGCCGACTTGCAAATAGTGCAGTAAAATTTTCTGGCATATGTTGGGCGATGAGAATGGGAGGAAAGGTGTGATCCACTTCATCCAGTAACTTCCGTAGTGCAGTTGTTCCTCCTGTACTCGATCCTATTAAAATCAACTTTGTCCGAAAGTTTGTAGTTTTGTTGGCTACTGTGGGTGAAACCGAAATGACTCTTTTAGATTGTTCAAAGAGAGAGGCATTGTAAGTTAATGCCGCATTTAGTTTTTCTAATAAATCTTCTTTGGCTTCTAGTAAACTTTCTTGTGTACCTGTCGGTTTCGTAACGTAGTCAAATGCACCTGCATCAAGTGCTTCTAAAGTGATGGAAGTGCCTTCTGTCGTCGATGAGCTAAACATGATGACTGGCATCGGATGTTGGGGGAGTAATTTTTTTAAAAATTCGATGCCATCCATCTCAGGCATATGAACATCAAGTGTCATTACATCAGGTTGTTTATCGATGATGAGATCTCTTGCTTCAAAAGGATTGGAGGCCTCTCCAACCACTTCCCAATTTTCATCCGATTCTATCCAACGTTTGATCATACTTCTGACTGTACGTTGGTCATCTACAATAATTGCTTTGTGTTTTTTCATGTTGATTGGATCGCCATGTGTTGGTTGATTAATTTTCTGACATCTAAAATCAATCCAGCATGCCCATTACCAAGGATGGTGCAACCAGCTAAGCCGTTGATGTTTTTGAATAAAGGTGAGATTGGTTTGATGACAATGGATTGGTTTCCTAATATTTCATCAAAAACGATTCCCATCTGTTTTTCATGAGATTCAGTTACGATCATATACTTCTCATGGATTGAATGTTGATCGTTAAGTTCCGATTCTTTTCCAAATAATAAGTCGATATCAACAATTGATATTTGATTTTCTCGGTATAAGATACTGTGATTGTTGCGATACAATTCGTGGATCGGTTCTTCTTTGATGTACAAAGATTCTTTGACATCGATGGAAGGGAGGATAAAGTAAGTTTCTGATTTTCTAACAACAAGTCCTTCAATGATGGCAAGAGTTAAAGGCACTCTGATTAAAAATACGGTTCCTTGTCCAAAATTGGAACTTACATCTACAAATCCTTTGAGTGTGCTGACATTCTTACGAACTACATCGAGACCCACACCTCTACCCGATAAATCTGTTACTTCTTTTGCAGTCGAAAAACCAGGGTGGAATAAAAAATCCCAAACTTCTTCATCTTTTAAATTCTCCGCCTCTAGATGACTGATAAGTCCTAAAGAAATTGCTTTTCGGATAATTTTATCTCTTTGCAGACCTTTCCCATCATCTTTCACCTCAATCCAAACTTCTTTTCCTGATTGAACGGCAGTTAAATGAATTGATCCCTTTGTTTGTTTACCTGCTTCTTTTCTTTCTTCTGGAGTTTCTAAACCATGATCGATAGCATTCCGAATGATATGAACAAGTGGGTCATACATTTCTTCAATGATAGATTTATCAATTTCTGTATCTTCTCCTGAAATGATGAGTTCTACTTGTTTACCTGTTTTTTTCGCAGTATCACGAACCAATCTTTCCATTCGTGAAAAAACACCTGAAATGGGAACCATACGCAAACTGAGTGTGATCTCTTGCAAACTTCTGATTAATTTTTTTAATTGTAGGGCAGACTTTTGAAAGTTCTCTAATTTTAATTTTTTTAAATCAGGGTGTTCTGTGACCATCGGCTCATTGATTACAATTTCACCTACGATATCTAATAGTGAATCAAGTTTATCGGTATCAATTCGTATGTCTTTTTTCTGGTTGGATTTTTTTTCTTCTGGTTTCGGTTTTGAGATGTTAGATGGTAAATTATTGAGTTTTGAATCAGTTTGATTTGTAACAAACAATCCGTATTCTGCATTTGTTTCTGATTGTTTTGGCTCAAACAATCCAAATTCTTCATTTTGGGAATCGTTTGTATCATTCTGAAACAAACCGAATTCATCTGAGACTGAATGTTTTACCTCAGTTGTAAAAATTCCAAATTCTTCTTTCTCTGGAAATGTCTTATTAGTGTCTTGAAAGATTCCGAATTCTTCTTTGTTTGGTTCCGTTTCATTAGTTGGACTTAAATCCAATCCCGAATTTTTTAATTCTAATAATTTATCATTAGACCTTTGTAAAAATTGATTTTGTTCTTCCGAATATAAACCCCCACCTGTAGGTGAATCTTCTTCATGGATCACAAGTTCATTTAATATGTCTAAGGCGGTAAGTAAAATTTCTAATGTTTCTTCGTCTTGTGATTCAGGTTTATTGCGTAAATAATCAAGAAGGTTTTCTGCTGCATGAGCAATTTTAACGATCCCAGACAATCCAAAAAAACCAGAGCTACCTTTGATTGTATGGAAATGCCGAAATAATGTGTCTAAAATTTCTCGGTCAACCAAACTGCCATCTAAGGTAGTTTTTTCAAAGTTTAATAATCCAGATTCGATACTCTCTAAACTTTCTTTGGCTTCGAGTAGGTATTCTAAAACATCTTCTCTTTCCATTTTTCAATTTCCAGGAATGTCTTGGATCATATAACTTTCTTCTGGAGTAAGTAATCTTTGAAGATTGATTAGTATTTTAACAGTATCGCCAACACGACCTGTACCATAAATAAAACGAGATGATTTGGACTCTCCGATTTTTGGTGCTAAATCAACATTCTCAGCTGGTATTTTGACTACATCATTTACTTTGTCTACGATCAGTCCCAATGGATGTCCATCCAACTCAACGAGTAAAACACAAGTTCGTTCGTGGTAAGGTTGAAATTCCATATCAAAACGTAATCTAACATCCATTACAGGAATGATTTTACCCCTGATATTGATCACACCTTTCAGAAAAGGAGCCGTGCCCGGAATCGTTGTGATGGCTGGGAGGGCCAATATTTCCGTTAAATACCGAACTTCGAATGCATAAAAACGATTCTCTAAGCTAAAACAAAGATACAAATCTCGCATTGTATCTTCATCTTCCATCGTCTCCCATGATTTGGATGTAGTGTTCATGGCAGTTTCCTATAAAATAATTCTAGGTTTTTCGATTCGAGTTAAAGCTGTCGATTTGGATCCGTCCTCTTTTAATTTAAATCCCATTATTACGTTTCTCATAATCTCCACTTGCCTTTTGAGTGTTTCACTGGAAGCTGCAACTTCTTCGGCTGAAGCAGCTGTAGTTGATGTAACTGTAGTTACTTGGTCAATTCCTTGTGTGATTTGTAAAACAGCAGATTTTTGTTCGTTGATGGAAAGTGCTAAATCCTTAGTCAGGTTGCTGACATTATCTGCGCTTTCTGAAATTTTTCCAAGGACTTCAGCAGTTTTTTCCGTTGCCTCATTGCCAAGTTTTACTTTCTTTAAGGAAGCTTCGATGAGTAGAGTTGTTTCATCTGCTGCATTGGCACTTTTTTGAGCGAGATTTCTTACTTCTTCAGCAACTACGGCAAATCCTTTTCCATGTTGGCCAGCACGTGCTGCTTCCACTGCAGCATTTAAAGCAAGAATGTTAGTTTGGAATGCAATGTCGTTGATCACTTTGTTTATTTTAGAAATTTGTTCAAATGAATTACTGATTTCGCCCATCGCCGAAACAAGGTCTTTCATGCGAGAGTTTCCTTCTGTTGCTTGTTTTGCGGTGGATTCTGAAAATTCTGTCATTTGTTCTGCATTTTCTGCATTGGATAAAAAACTATTACTAATTTCTGTCAAGGTTGCAGAGATTTCTTCCACAGCACTTGCTTGTTCACTTGCGGCTTCTGAGAGGGAAGTGCTTGCATCTGCTAGTTGTTGTGCCCCTAAATCAACCTCTTGTGATGTGAAATAAAGTTTCTCCACAACTTCTGATAAATTGATTAACATTCTTTTTAAACTCAGGCCCAATTGATCACGTTCTGATTTTAAGGTTACATCAGAACTTAAATCAGAATTTGCTATCCGTTCTAAATGTTCTGCCCTTTCTTTAATGAAGTCGACTAACTCCATAAAGGCTTGTGAAAGTTGTTGGATTTCATTTCCTTCTAAGTGTTTTGATTGGATTGAGTCTTTGTTTGACTCTAGGTTTACATTTAAATCACCAATGGAGATTGATTGGGCAATCGACACAATTTTTTTCATTGGCCTTGCAATTGCATCGGAAAAGAGGAATGCGATTAAAAATACCAATACAAAGGAAACAACAACCACTCCTGTTACAATCACCAATGATTGTTGGAAATGTGCTTCTGACTTTTGGTATTCTTCTTTAGCTACCTTTAACTGCACTCGGATCAAATCATCCAAATGGTGAGTGAGTGGTTCGAAAATTGGGTACATATCTACAGAAACAAATTTTTCTATTTCTGCTTCATTTCTGGTCTCTAATAGGATTCGTAAACGTTTGACCCCAGCCTTCAGTGGTGGGAACTCTTTTTCCATTTCATCGATGATGACTTTTTCTTCAGGGACAAGATACGTTCCTAAATAAACTTTCCATACTTCATCCGCCTTTGCTTCTGATTCTCGGATGGATTCGAGAGCTTCCTCCACCGACATTTTTTTGGAACGAACTTTGTTCGCTGCATCCACAATTCCAATGAGATAAGCATCTGAAACTTCTTTGATTTGGCTTATGGGGACAACTCTGTCTTCAAAAACTGTATGTAAGGATGCTAAAATTTGATTGGCTGAATAAAAACTAGCGGAAGCAACCACGATCATTAAAAGAATCGTGATCATAAATGCCAGTAGGAGTTTTGCTCGAATTTTTAAATTTTGAATCCATTTCATAATTGGTCCCCAAGAGGTGGGGCAAAGTATGAATCGAAATCTTAGGTAGTCAAGCCTTTCCTAATATTCTTGATTAAAATTATAAATCCCAAATCACTTAGAATGATTTTGAATAGCCAAAGCTAACATAAAATAAATGGATAGGAATTTTCTGCAAGGTATAGGATTCTCGTAAAGCAGTTTTGATGATTGTATCGTTTAGAGAATTCCCTGTAGAAACTTGGTCAATTAGATTGAGGATTGAGGTGTTGTACGCACCATTAATCCGTGATGGGTTCACAACTTTTCCATCTTCCGAACTCCGATTCCAGTTTGCTTTGTCTGGATCCCCATTTGGGTATCCAAAGTAATTATTGGTATCAAAGAGGTAAGAATTGGGTCGTAAGATATGTGCTCCTTTCAGAAAAAAATCTCCAAAGAAGAAGGAGAGAGATGACGTTATGTCTTGTATCCCATTTCGATTGTCAATTGCATTATTACTCATGGCATAACCGAGGTTCCAATGGGGTTGGATGCGGAAAAAATCCCCTTCAAAAAACGTATATTGTGCGGATAAAGAAAGGTAATTTTTCCCTGCAAGTAACCCACCATTCTCAGTCGAATACTGGGTGTAATAGGAAATCATTGGTTTTACAATTCGTACCCAAGGCAGTTTCCATTGGAAAAAATATTCATGCCATGAGAGTCTTGTTTGTGCATCGGGATTGTTTGTATTAAATGTATTACTCGGACCACCAGAAACCACAGCATTTTGTTTTTGTGTGGCTGGGGGAAGGAGTGAGTTTGGAGTTTTTTGGAACGTATTATAAAACCAAATTCCCACACTGAAGTCACCAAAAACACTAGGGTCAAAATGATACATCATGGAAAAAAACATCCCATCCACACGTTTGTTACCATTGGGTTCTTTTTTTGGGCCATACCCTTGGTTTGGCAGGTACGATTGGCAATTTGAGTTGGAAGGAGTGCCTGAAATCAATTGGTTGTGTACAGATTGTACGCAAGGGTCTTGGTTATAAGGATCAAAATACTTTGAGTCTTCACCCAAATAGGAGGGACCTACACCACCGGGACTCGATTGGAAAAGTCGTTTGTCTGAATCTTTATCACTTCGGTTTGTCAATTGGAAACTTCCAAATAACATCCATTCCATTTTTTTGTCTGGTGATAAAACTGTAATCGTTGGTTGTAATGCAGGAGCATAAGTAAAACTTTGGTATGACGCTCCATTCCTACGATTTTGTCCTTCCCCTGCAAATGAATTCCCCCTCCAAATAAAATCCGACACAATTTCTGTATGAGTATCAATTGTGATGGATTTGGAATCATCTGATTTTGTTTCAGATCTGACTTGGACTGGTAAAATCAAAAAGAAGAAAGTGATGAAAATAATATCATAAAGTTTTCGCAAAAAGATCTTGGAATAACTCACGAAATTTTCTACCTCCTTCTTTCAAGATAGGGTTGAGTAGGATTACTTCCTCTTCTCCCTTCGATTGGAAAATTACTTTATATTCTTTCTTTAACATTAGCACATGAACATATTGTGCGAAGGCTTCTGCAAATGTATCATCTGCATTGGTAGCAGCATACAATGAAACAAACTGTGTGTTTGTCAATTTTTTGTATAAGAATTTTCCATCAGGGAAAATGGGAGTTGTTGGATTTTTTTGATAAAATTTGATCTTGGATCGTTCTGGGAAAAAAGTATCTTCATAGGGAGAGTATGTTTCAGATAACCATACTCCTTCAAAAAAAGGATAAGTTCGAAAGTCACGTTTAGGTTCTGTATAATCAGGTGCATAACCTTTGACAATGGCAACAATATGACCTAATTCGTGTAATATGATAAATGAGAGAGCTGAATTGAATGAATTGGTTGGATCCAATTGGATTTTAATGGAGTAAATGGGATCTTTTTTGAAAACTGTGTTCTCTCGATTGGTTACCCAATCATTTCCTCCTACATTCAATAAGTCTGCATCTAAGTAAATGATCCCTGCAACAGGTTTCCCATTTTTATCTCGCAAAATCCCTGTTAGTCCAGTTGAACCAAGATTTGATACAAAATAAATGCCAACTAATAATTCATTTGCCAATTTGTTTAAAGAACTTGGAAAGGATGAATGGATTCCCGAGATTCGTTCTTTCCATAAGCTCAAATCTTTCGTTCCAGTTGGAATGTCTTCGATACCATCAATTTGATTGACTTCAACAAGTGTACTCAATCGTTTTGCATCCAGTGGGTAAATACGATCTTTCCATTCTGGTTTTAATTTAGGGATTGTATCGAATTGTAGTCCAGGGCTTGTTTTGGCCCAAGTGGCATATGTGTTCTCAGGTAACTGGATATCTTTCGGGGAACATCCCAAAAAAAGAAATGATACGAAGGTTATGAGAGAAGGAATTGATTTCATTTGCCGATGGTATTTCTATATGAAAGGATTTGTTGGTCTATGCTTTTTTTTGCCTGGAATCCTTTTCGCAGAAATAAATCCATGGAACCTTAGACCCAATGTGCGTATCTTAACTAGAAAAGAAGTTTCGCATATTGTTTTGGAAAAACGCCCCGATCATTTCCGAGTGACATTACTCGTTTCAGAACGATTCCCTTACAATTATAAAGCAATGTCCCATCCCTTTTTTTTTCGGATGGAAGATGAGAAAAAAGCGATGGAACTTGCGAATCAAATGGACAAGTTTCTGGACACAGGAAAAAGTTTCACCATCACCTTGAATGGATCCGAAATCCAAACTTTGGTATGGGGAGAACCCGATTGACTCGTTCGTTTTATATTTATTTTAAAGAAATTTTTCATAAGCCAACCAAACAAGAATGGGACATTTTAAAACTAGCGGAACCCCGTTTTGATAAAGAATATACATATTCCGTTTTTTTAACCCATTTCATCGTTTATAGTTTACTCTTCGTTCCTCCCTTTGCAGAAATTCGAATGGAAATTCTTCCATATTTACTTGGTGTTACCATCCTACGATTTGTTTTGTTATTACAATTTTATACAAAATCCATATCGATTGAAAAGGTAATTTATTTTAGTGGGTTTCTTTCTGATGGGCTTATCTATTTGGTATTTTTAAAAGGTATCCAAACATTTCCTACGCTCAGTCATTTTTATCTTTTAAATTCTTACCTCATGTCCTTCATCATTCCCATTTTATTATATAGTACACGACTCAATCCTTGGGGGTGTATCTTGAGTGCGATTTACTTTACAGGATTCCATCTTTCGTATACATTCCAAATTCCGATTGAGATTGCTGAAAAATCTTCTTATTTCAGTCAATACTTCTTACTCCTTGTGTATTGGGGCAGTGCTCTTCTAGGTGTCGTTTTTGTTTATAATAAACGTAAAGATACGACTGATATGTACAGTTTGTCTGAAGAAAAACGATTTATGTTACAAGAGTTAGAACTTGCAAAACGTGTACAAGACGCACTCTTTCCAGGGAATATCAAAATCCCAAACTTAACTTTTACTTTTTACCGAAAAAGTCCAAACGTGATTGGTGGTGACTTCTTTGATTTTGTACAACTCAGGGAAGGAAACGTAGGTGTGTTTCTTACGGATGTTGCTGGGCATGGAATTTCATCTGCGATGGTTGCTTCCATCATGAAGGTACTTGTGTCTACGATCCCTTATCGTTTTAAAACGGCACCTGCACGTTTGATGGATTACTTAGATGACCGTCTCGCACATGATCTCAATAAATACCATGCATCTGCGATATATTTGTTTTTTGATTTTATCGAAAAAAAACTTACAATTGGAAATGCAGGCCATCCTTATCTGATTTTGGCAAAAAAAGGAGAGGATTTCCAGGAACTGGAAACACAAGGTGCAATCCTCGGATTTAATATCAAAGTCCCACCCATTTCTGAAAAGATTCTTCCGATCACAAAAGGGGATCGGTTTTTTATCTATACAGACGGACTCATTGAATCCATGGACCACAAAGGCAATTGTCTAGGTACCGAAGGCTTACTGGCTCTCCTCAATCGTCACAGGAATAGTGAAAACGTCAAAGAACTAGAGAACAATCTATTACATGAACTCAAAACCAAGTTCGGTTTAGATACTTTTTCTGATGACACCATGTTCCTTATATTGGAAGTAGAAGAATAAGGAGAAATCATTTGTCTTTTTTAGAGATCCAAATCAAATCCAATTTTGCAATTGTCACCATCAAAAGACCAGAAGCCCTCAATGCGCTTAACGATGTTGTCATCACGGAAATCGGCGCCATGGTCGATACATTAGAATCGAATCCTCAAGTAAGGGGTTTTATTCTTACTGGTGAAGGGAAGGCATTTGTTGCTGGTGCTGACATTGCCAAAATGAAAGAATTTAATGTCAAAGAAGGACAATCGTTTTCGGAACTCGGACAAACTGTATTCCGTAAAATGGAATTGTCAGGACTTATTTCGATCGCTGCTATCAATGGATTTTGTCTAGGTGGTGGAATGGAATTAGCAATGGCATGTGACATTCGTTATGCTTCTACTGTTGCAAAATTGGGTCTACCTGAAGTAACCTTAGGATTGTTGCCTGGATTTGGTGGTTCCCAAAGATTACCAAGACTCATTGGTGTAGGTCGAGCAACAGAACTCATTTTATCTGGTGATATGATTTCTTCGGAGGAAGGATACAGATTAGGTTTAGTCAACAAAGTTTGTGATCCAGCAGAACTCCTAAACGAATCAGAAAAAACTCTATCCACAATTTTATCTCGAGGACCTAACGCAATCAAGGCGGCTAAAACTGCGATTCGCCAAGGTTTAGAAACAAATATGGATCGTGGACTTGAGTGGGAAAAACAGTTGTTTGGTGGTCGATTCGCAGACAAAGAAACAAAAGAAGGTCTTTCTGCCTTCCTCGAAAAACGAAAACCAAATTTTTAAGGAATTCAATTATGATGACACGGTTCATTTTCCTTCTATTTTTACTTTTAGGATTGGTTTGTAAACAAGCGGAGTCATTCCCTTCACAAACCAATACTCCAGAAGTTCTGTTTGGAAGTGTAGCTGACCGTGTATTAAAATTGGAAATCGCAAATACACCATCCACTCGTGCTACAGGACTGATGTACCGCACGAAATTGGGAGAAGACGAGGGGATGCTTTTTGTATTCCCCAAACCTGATTACCTAAACTTTTGGATGAAAAATACCCTGATCCCATTGTCCATTGGTTATTTTTCAGAAGATATGCGACTTTTAGAATCATTCGATATGAAACCAAACCAAACCGATGAGGTATACAACGGAACAAAACCTGCGATGTATGCACTTGAGGTGAACCAAGGATGGTTTGCGAAGCATAAAATTGGGAAAGATGCAGTGCTCACCCTAGAAAGGAAAGTTTCCGCAAAAGATTAAATTTTCTCTTTTTACTTGAATCTTCATTTCGAGATGTTTACCATTTCGAATCATGGTAGTCAATAACGCTCGTCTCATCAATTTATTATCCGAAGAACAAAAAGCCGACCTGGCTTCGATGGAAAAACAATTCGCTCACCACTTAGAATATACCATTGGAAAAAATCGTTATAATTTAAAGAATGAGGACATCTATAAGGCGTTAGGTCATACCATTCGTGACTTTCTCATTGATCGACTTAATTTTACTCATGAACGTTACCGAGAACAAAACCCAAAAAAAGTTTTTTACTTTTCTTTAGAGTTTTTAATGGGACGGACTCTTATGAATGCTCTCATCAATCTTGGGTTATACGAAACGATTCAAGAAATGTTACGAGGAATCGGATTTGAACTAACAGATGTTTTAGAATTTGAAACTGATGCTGGTTTGGGAAATGGGGGTCTTGGGAGACTTGCAGCTTGTTTTTTAGATTCAATGGCTACCTTAAACGTACCAGGATTTGGTTATGGAATCCGATATGATTATGGGATTTTTAATCAAATCATTGCCAATGGTAGCCAATTAGAAATGCCGGACCACTGGGATGCAGATGGAGTCCCTTATGAAGTCGTTCGTTCTGATATTTCGTTTTCAGTTGGATTTTTTGGGCACACAGAAACTCGAGTTTCAGGAAAAGGAAAAATCCAACACGATTGGGTGCCAGATGAAACCGTCCTTGCTTCCGCACACGATTATCCGATTCCCGGGTTTAACACGAGTACGGTGAACTATCTTCGACTTTGGGCAGCAAAATCGTCAGAGGAATTTAACTTAGATTATTTTAACCACGGTGATTATATGAAAGCCGTCCAAGACAAATCAATCTCTGAAAATATCTCTAAAGTATTATATCCAAATGACACTACCGAACAAGGGAAGGTGTTACGTCTCAAACAACAATACTTTATGGTGTGTGCTTCCTTACAGGACATCCTCATTCAATTTCGTGAATTTAAATACAATTTGAAGGAACTTCCAGATTACATAGCCATACAATTAAATGATACACACCCAAGCATTGGAATTGCAGAACTCATGCGCATATTTTTAGACAATGAGGAAATGGATTGGGACCCTGCATGGGAGATTGTGACAAAAGTATTTTCTTATACAAATCATACTGTGTTACCAGAAGCCCTTGAGTCTTGGCGTGTTGAGTTATTTGAAAAATTATTGCCGAGACATTTGGAAATCATTTATGAAATCAACCATCGATTTTTAACTGATGTTCGTAACAAAGGTGTTTTAACTGAATCCGAAATCCAACAAGTAAGTATCATCGAGGAGGGAAGTGAAAAACGTGTACGAATGGCAAATTTAGCGGTCATCGGTTCATACCGTGTGAATGGAGTTGCTGCTTTACACTCAGATCTCATCCAAAAAACCATTTTCCAACCCTTCACAAAAGTTTTTCCTGAAAAGTTTAATAACAAAACAAATGGAATCACACCAAGACGATGGTTGTTACAATCGAATCCAAGTCTTGCGAATTTAATTTCTAAAAAAATAGGGAATGAATTCACAACCAACTTATACAAGTTAAATGATTTAGAGGTGTTTGTGGATGATGCCGATTTTCAAAACGATTGGAAACAAGTAAAGTTTACAGCAAAAAATGAACTCGCAAGGATCATTAAAAGTGAAACAGGTATCACAATTGATCCACATTCACTCATTGATGTTCAAATCAAACGTTTCCATGAATACAAACGCCAACTTTTAAATGTTTTGCGAGTGATTGCACTCTACCGTAGGATCAAAGAAAATCCAAATACAGAAATCACACCAAGAACTGTCATCTTTGGGGGAAAAGCCGCTCCAGGGTATTACATGGCAAAACTCATCATCAAACTCATTAATAATGTGGCTTGGGTTGTAAACCGTGATAAGGACGTGGCCGAACGTTTGAAAGTTGTCTTTATTCCAAATTATCGTGTGAGCCTTGCGGAAAAAATAATTCCTGGAAGTAATTTGTCAGAACAAATTTCGACGGCAGGAACAGAAGCATCAGGAACAAGTAACATGAAATTCATGTTAAATGGTGCTTTGACCATCGGGACATTGGATGGCGCCAATGTTGAAATTTTGGAAGAAGTGGGACAAGAAAACATTTATATCTTTGGTCTCCATACGGAAGAGGTGTTTCGAATGAAAGAAGCGGGTTACAAACCAACTGATTTTATCCACCAGAATGAAGACTTACACCGAATTTTACTCATGATCCGTGAGAATTTTTTCTCTTTGGACGAACCAGGAGTTTTTGGTCCCATTTATGATAGTTTGTTTTACACTGACAATTACCTACTGATGGCTGATTTTCGCTCTTACGACGAAACCCAAAACCGAGTGGCCCATGATTTTTTAGATAGTACCACATGGACCAAAAAATCCATTCTCAATGTGGCTAGGTCTGGCAAATTTTCTTCAGATCGGACGATCAGGGAGTATGCCAAGGACATTTGGAAAGTCCCTCTTCTTGACACAATTCCACCCCAAACTATCTATAAATTGCCACAAAACTGAATCGACAGTATAGAACAGAAGGATTATCGTTCCAAGGGAAGGGTTTCAAATGAGTAAAGGTTATATTATATGTGTCGATGATGAAGTATCAGTGTTGGAGACGCTTGCGGAACAACTACTGGCTCGGTTTGGAGAATCCCATATCATCGAGACAGCAAGTAGTGCAGAAGAAGCACTTTCCCTCATTGATGAAATCATTGGTAGTAACGATATTGTAGAACTCATCGTTTCTGATCAGGTGATGCCAGGAATGAAAGGGGATCGATTTTTGGAACAGGTGCACCAACGCCTCCCAGATGCGATCAAAATCCTTCTCACAGGGCAAGCGGGACTTGATTCCGCAATTTACGCCATCAATAATGGGGGACTCAGTCGGTATGTCGAAAAACCTTGGAATATTGAAGAGTTATCCAAAGACATCAAAGACTTACTTGATAAGTTCCGTCAGAATTTGGAAAACCAACACCTTATCCAAGCCCTCAACCGTAGGATCTTGGAGTTGGAAACAAACCAACCAAAATAAATTCCTCAGTTTTTTATTCATTGGAGTTCTCTCTCTTTCTCCTTTATTTGGAAAAGAGAAAGAACTTTCTTCTGAACAAATTTCCAAAAAAAAAGAAGTACTTTCAAAAATGATTCGTTATGGCACGAGCCAGGAGCGAAAACAAGCGTTAGGTGAACTTGTGCGTTTCCCTAAAGAAAATGCAGGTGAACTTTATGTTTTGGTTGGAGAACAACTTAAAACAGAAAAGGATATGGGGATGAAGATTGTCCTACTCAAAACAGTAGGAGATTTGAATCTAAAAGAAAACCATGAAACCATCATTTCACTCTTTGAAGATCCAAATGAAGATGTGAACAAACAAGCGGTAACTTCTGCCAAAAAAATGAAACTTGCAGAAGCAACAAACCCACTCTTAGAAAAAGTAAAAAAAGAAGATTTCACTAAAAATTCAAATTCCCTTAGTTTGTACATCAGTTCTCTCGCCGAATTACCTGAGGGAAAAATTGCGGCACCATATTTGGAAACAAAATTTAGAGAGAAGTTTAATAATGCCGATATCCGTGGACAAATTGCACTTTACTTTGGAACTGTTTTATACCAAGAAGCAGAGTCTGCACTTCTCGAAGTAGCTTTTGACGATATCCAACCTACAACACTGCGTTGTTATTCGATGAATACGTTAGGAAAGCTAAAATCAGAAGCAGCAAAACCGAAGTTATATGAACTGCTAGATTCTCTTAAAAAAACATCTGGAAAGTTGGACGCTAAAAAAGCACAATCACTCAAAATTTATGCCATTGGTGCTTTGGTGACTATGGGTGATAAAGAAGTTTTCCAAGAACTGAATGAATTTGCTCGTGACGATGATAGTATGGT
Organism: Leptospira sp.; assembly: GCA_016742255.1. Classification (GTDB taxonomy): domain Bacteria; phylum Spirochaetota; class Leptospiria; order Leptospirales; family Leptospiraceae; genus Leptospira_A; species Leptospira_A paudalimensis. The sequence goes on along the minus strand of JACVCB010000016.1, from coordinate 44,519 downwards.
AAGATTACGTGCCATTGAATTTATGGGGAATTTACGTGATCCCAAAGCCTTGGAGTTATTGGAATACAAACGAGACCGTGACCCAAGTCCCAAGGTACAAAAAGCAGCAAAAAAAGCCATTGATATGATCAATGGAAAAGACAATCCCTCTGATGACGACAAAACCACTGAGGATAAACCAGAAGAAGAACCGAAATGAAATTCTTTTGGTACACAAATTTTTTCTATCAGGATCTTTTGGTATGGAATCAAATACGAAATCAAAATATTTCCATTCAAACTAAGATGTTTTTATCTCAGATATATATCTTTGGATTCATAGGTTTTTTATTTCTAACCACTAGTCTTTTTTCAGAAGCAGATTCCAAATACACAGGTCCTATCTCTCGTTCCGAAAAACGAATCTTAGATGGTAAAATGGAATTCCAAAAAACGGGAGTTTTCCCATTAGAATGGAAGTTGTATTTTAAAGGGAAACAAGGGGATTTTGTTGTATTTTACGATTTAAATGGAGATGAAATCCATTTTCGGTATCGTAGAAATAAGTTTGATTTGGATGCTGAATTTTTTGTCAAAGATTTGTTTATTGGTAATCCTTATTTAGTCAAAGGGGAATGGATCGGATACTATTATTATGCAGTAGATGAAAGAGGAAAAAGGTCATCATTACCCACTCCAAAAAAACTTCCGGGCGAAAAAAATGAATTCATCGATAAACAATCAATCCCTATTTTTCAATTACAAACCTACCAAGAAATCAGAACCGACGATTTGTTGTATTAGAGATCAATTAAGTGTAAAAATTGAAAATTGATGAATAAAATTGGTGCTGGTGATGTTTTTTTTTCAGAGTAACTGACGTTTAATGATAGAAATTGACTTACATATTTAATTTTAATGATTTCTTCTCTATCTGTTAAATTGATATTAAAATCGGATGCATACGTCCAGTTTTCAAACCACGATCTTGTTTTTAAATTCCCTTCTCTAAAAATGGTACTCAGTTCCAATAAATGTCCAATTTGAATCGGGATTGCAATTTTACCTTCCCATTGGTTTCCTAATTCCCTTCGTTCCATCCCAATGGAATAAACCGTACGATCTTTTCTCCATTCATAGAATAGGGCTCTTCCCGTTTCTTGGTATTGGTAGTTGCCAACTTCATTATATTGCCTATAACGATAGAGAAGATTACCATACTGTGAAACGATGAAGGGTAAAAAACCTGAACCACCACTTTCATAACGATGCCCTTCCTGCGAGGATAAAACCTCTCCTCCAACAATGTTTTGGTAACTACCTCTCATATAACCTAAAGTTTGTGGGATTTCTGGGCGAATGTCTCCACTGGATACATTCCCATACAAAAGTGGAGAGTCACGGTAAACAGTAACATCAACTAAAAATTTAGAGTCCACAAATTCTGATTTGGAATAGTAAAAACCAACAGTCTCCTTACGATTCAAAATTGATTCGGATTGGATTCTATGTTTCCCAAACTGTTGTAATTGTAATGTGTCATTGACAAAAAAACTGGATTTATTTTCTCCAGGGGACCAAACACCCGAATAAGATTTGTTTGGTGATGAGAAGTAAATTCCAGGGTAGGATGAAAACCCAGGTGCATAATAAACTCCATAGTAAGTTGGTTTCCCAAATATGGAATTTTGGGTTCCGAAAAAATGAGAACTTTGGATGGGTTGGGGGAGCGGTGAATTGGGTCTATCCATTTGGGAATAAAAATTAGGATCTTTGGCAAAGTAAAAGTGAGGGATTGGTTTATACCGATTACCGGATGTTATGTGTAAGGAATTGTATTTGAAATGAATGCCATATAAAAAATCTTCATCACGTTTTTCAAAGGAAAATCGTTGGCCTTTTTGGAATCCTCCAAAGGCAAAGGAGGAATGGTTTTTTTCTTCCCTGGGAAGGTATTGGACATCTAAGTTTTGGTACCCAAGTCCTAAAAACAAATGATCTTCTAAAAATGGATCCCTGGTCGGAATTTCTGCTTTGGGTATGTTTTCGGTAATACCTTGCTTTCCGATTTTCTTTTTGTCATGGGGGATGTTTGGTTTTGGTTCCCTGGTTGGAGGGGGATAACTCAAATTCTCAAGTTTCCATAATTTCGAGACAAGTGCCGCATCCTTGCCTGCCAGGGAACGTTTCCATTGGAAAAACTCTGTCCTAGGGGCTTTTACTTTTTGTTGCCAGATGGCCACAAGTTTTGGGGAAAATCCAACGCGTAGTAAACTGGCCACAGGGACGTCTTTCGGTGATTTTTCTCCAGCAAACAATGACTGTACGAAGATAAACCACAAAAATAGCGCAATTTTCTGCCAATCCACCAGGATTGGGGTTCGATTTTGTTCTTTTTTTCCCTCATTCCGTTTGCTTTTTTTTGAAAAAGGGACATATTCTAGTGAACGGCGAAAAAAAATCCATCTTGGGGCGGGTTTTGTCCCAGAGGAATGCTAAATTGTTAATACAAACCGATAAAAACGTGAAAAAAATATTGACTTAACTTCTCAAATGTTAAGTAGTGTAAACAAGCGTTTAGTATATTATTGGTATTATTTTTTAGTTTTATGTCGTCTAACATGATGACGGGGAGGAAAAACCTATGATCGTTCGATCCATCCAACAACCCGCTTACAACCGCCATAAGGATTCTGGGCTCGCTGGCCAAGGTCCTAAAAAGGGATTTGCCCAAAACCAATCCGGAAAAACCTTCGAAGAGTACCTCATGGAAGCGTTCCAAGGTGAGGTAGTCCAAAAAGGGAATTGGGTATCCCCCAATCTTTCTGACTTAGGGCAAAAGAACTTAAGGAAGATGTAAGAACCAATACCCTGGTTTCTGGTCTAGAATCAGAGACTCGGGGCCGACAATCAAAGTATGGAGAAACTATCCATACTTTGGGCTCTTGTTCGGCGTGACTATGCTCTGCAATATGCAGGTTCCTTCTTGGGAATTTCCTGGATGTTTTTGCAGAACTTAGTACTCATCAGTTTGTACGCCCTTGTCTTTTTAGTCCTCAATCTAAGAAACCCATCCACCCAAGAAGATTTCACTGCCTATTTGCTCACTGGCCTTTTGTTTTGGATACCCATCCAAGAATTACTTGTACGGGGCACAGGTATCCTCACTGACAATCGTTCCTTACTCAAACGTTCAAGCCTTGGCATTGATCTTTTTTTATGGATTCCATTTGTCCAGTTTCTCATCCATAGTTTCATCACATCCATTCCTGTGTTCCTTTACTTAGGGTATTCAGGAACATTAAATCTAACCGGAATCTTTTTTGGTTACACTGTCCTTGTTCTGTCTGGACTGTATCTGATGTTACTATTGCATTACCTTTCACGACTCAATATTCTCCTAAAGGATATCTCACCTTTGATTCGTTTGGTGAGCCAATTGGTATTTTGGGGGATTCCTGTTTTGTATTACCCAACAGGATATCTTAAACAATGGAATGAATGGAATCCTTTCACTATCCCATTGGATGTATTTCGCACAACTGTGATTAGTGGGTTTCAATCTCAATTTGAGTGGTTACACATAACACCGTTTTTACTTTTCTTTTTTCTTGTTTATTTACTCGCCAAACGGAAATTCCAATCCGTAATTTTGGATCATCTTTAAGTTCCAATGACTTCTGTTCTGATTGAAAATCTTTCCAAGGATTATCATGGGTTTTCCAAACCTTGGAAACGAATCCTTGCAGGTCTTAGTTTTGGTTACTTCGGAATTGACTCAAAATTTACGGCAATCAATTCATTGAACCTAAAAGTAAATCCAGGAGAAATTCTTGGCATCATTGGAAGGAATGGAGCAGGTAAGTCGACTCTTTTAAAGTTAATCACAGGTGTGATCCAAAAAGATAAGGGCAATTTACAAGTGAATGGTTCCGTTCGTGCTTTACTTGAATTAAGTGTTGGATTTAACCCTGAATTGTCAGGAGAAGAAAATGTATACTTCAATGGACTAGTATGGGGATACAAACCAAAAGAAATCAAATCGTTGTCTGATACTATATTTGCCTTTGCGGAACTAGAAGAGTTTCGTTACACACCCTTAAAGAACTATAGCTCTGGTATGGCAATGAGACTTGGTTTTAGTTTGGCAACTGCAAAACGACCAGACATCCTAATCGTCGATGAAGCCTTGGCTGTGGGAGATGCAAGTTTCCAACAAAAATGTCTGAAACGAATTCGCGAATTTTCTGAATTAGGAACCTCTATTCTTGTTGTGAGCCATGATTTAGGATTGGTTTCTTATTTTTGTACACGTGCTCTTTTATTAGATAAGGGAAGACTTCTTTATGAAGGAAATCCCAAAGAAACAATTGAACAATATATGCATGTGTTAGCTGGTGAGACAAGTCCATCAGATTCCTATTCTTCCAAATCCATTCAAAATTTACATGTCAGCATACAAAATCAAAATGGTGTTTCCTCGAATGTGTTTTTTATCGGAGCACAGGTTCGGTTACAACTGACATTCCTATCCGATGAATTTATAGAGGATGTTACCGTTGGTTTTCATATCGATAATGAAAAAGGGATTCGTATCTTTGGAACAAATACCCACCACTTAGGCGATGGCAAACGGAGTTTCCAAAAGGGCAAAGAATACCAAGTTGAGTTTGTCTTTCCGATTCAGTTTTCCCAAGGGAAGTATACGATTGGGGTTTCAATCCATAAAGGTGAATCCCATATTGAAGGGAGTTATTTCTGGCGGGAGTCCATCTTAGATTTTGAAGTAGAATCAGGGAAAATTGAAAAATTCGTAGGAATTTGTCATATCCCAACACAATTCCACATCCGAGAAGACTAGGTTCTTCCTTTTAGAAAAACAGTTTCCTTTTTGGTCAAAATAGAAATTCTGGAAATCCTATGAAAGTTTGCGTAGTCGGAACCGGATATGTGGGTCTCGTTGCAGGTACCTGTTTTGCTGAATATGGCAATGATGTGATTTGTATTGATAAAGATGAAAAAAAGATCAGTGATTTAAAAACAGGAATCATACCGATTTATGAACCAGGTTTGTCAGAACTGGTAGAACGTAATTATAAAGAAGGCAGACTTAAATTTTCCACATCCTTAAAGGATGGAGTTGAGGCTTCTGAATTCGTATTCATTGCTGTTGGAACTCCAACATCCGATAACGGATCCGCGGACTTACGATTTGTTTTCGCAGTAGCAGAAGAAGTTGGAAAAACAATGAATGGACACAAAATCATTGTTGATAAATCAACTGTTCCCGTTGGAACTGCAGACAAAGTAAAGGAAATCGTAGCAAAAAACACAAAACACTCGTTTGATGTGGTTTCGAATCCTGAATTTTTGAAAGAAGGGGCTGCAATTGAAGATTTTATGCGCCCTGAGCGAGTTGTGATTGGTGCTGAATCAGATCACGCTGCTAAAAAAATGAGTGAGTTATACTCTCCATTTGTTTTGAATGGAAACCCAATTATCACGATGAGTATACGTTCTGCGGAACTCACTAAGTATGCTTGTAACGCTTTCCTTGCGACAAAGATTTCCTTTGTAAACGAGATTGCAAATTTATGTGATGCGTTAGGTGCCAATTATGATGATGTTCGGAAAGGTATGGGAACAGACTCAAGAATTGGACGTCAATTCTTATATGCAGGGATTGGGTATGGTGGATCTTGTTTTCCAAAAGATGTGAGAGCACTTCTTAGGACAGCAGAAGAAGTCAATGCACCAATGCACATCATCCAATCAGTGGAAGATGTGAATGAAAAACAAAAAACAAGACTTACTGATAAAATTTTCCAACACTTCAAATCAACTGATATGAAAGGGAAAACATTTGGTATTTGGGGTCTTTCGTTTAAACCTGGAACGGATGATATGCGAGAAGCTCCATCAATTCCGCTAATCTATGAACTACATAAAAACGGTGCCAAAATCCAAGTATTTGATCCAGCGGCTATGGAAACTTCAAAGTATTACTTTGATGGCAAAGTGGAATATAAAAAAGATGCATATTCAACTTTAGAAGGTGCAGATGCTATGTTATTATTAACGGAGTGGCGAGAATTCAGGGAACCAGATTTTGCAAAGATCAAATCCTTGTTAAAGGCTCCACTTATCTTTGATGGAAGGAATCAATATAAACCTACACTTATGCAAGAATTAGGTTTCACTTATTATTCTATTGGGAATCGCTAGATTTATTTTCGGCAAACCATTGTTTGCCGAAGTGATTTCTGGATTAAAAACCTTTTTCGATTTGTAATAGAGTTTCTTTACAAATGGTTTTGTCTGACTCCGAGACTAACTTCGGTTGGATCTCGGTAAGGATGGACTTAGCAAGTTTTAAGTCTCCCGTTTCTTTTAAACTAATCCCATAATACAATTTCGCGGTTGTGATTCGTTTCGAATTTGGATAAGTTTTAATGAATTCTTTCCAAGAAGATACAGCACCATCTTTTGGTCCATTGACGGACCGGATCAGATTTAAATTAAAGTGAGAATTCTCTTTTACGATGGGAATGTTTTTTGATTTTTGTATGGAATTGAGAAATTGTTCTTCTGCTTTTTCATATTCCTTGTTTTGAAAGTACAACAAACCCAAACGAAAGTGTAAGTGAGGGTTCTCTTTTTCTTTTCTAATTTCAGTTTTTAAAAAAGATTCTAAGTTTGGTTCTTGTAAGATTCTTTTTGAAAGGGAGACAATATCTTCCTTGGTTGCAAGGCCTACTATCTTTGTGACAAAATTTCCATCCCCATCTAAGAACAAAATTGTCGGATAACCTTCGATATTGTACTTTTTACGAAGGTTCGGAAATTCTTCTCCGTCAAGTCGCACTCGAACGAATTGGTCTAAGATGCGACTCACTTCTGGGTCTGGGAAAATTTCTTTTTCCAAAACCATACAATACGTACACCAATCTGCAAATACATCAACGATGATGAATTTATTTTCCTGTTTGGCGGTTTCAAATCCCTTTTGAATGGAATTGCCCCAACTTGACTCAGCAGATAAACTCGAGCATAAAATGAAGGAAAAAACTAGAGTGGTAAATCGTATCATCCATTCACATTCTAGCTGATTTCGGAGATTACCAACAACCAATTTTCGCTTTTTCGAAATAGAATGGGCAGTTTCCATGGTAGTTAGAAGGCAAACGAAATGGAATTTTTATTAAAATTGGAAGATTTACTCCGCAAACGAAAAGAAGAATTACCTGAAAAATCTTACACAGCTGAATTGTTTCGCGACGGTGTTGACCGTATCCTTAAAAAAATCGGTGAGGAAGCGGGTGAGGTCATCATTGCTGCAAAAAATCCAAACGAAAAAGAGCTCATTCACGAAATTGCCGATTTGGTTTTCCATTTAGAAGTGTTGATGGTGGAAAAAGGGATTAGTTTATCAACGATCGCAAAAGAATTAGAAAAAAGACACAGTTAACAGTAGTAGTTTCCTCTCGCGAAACGAAATGAAAGTTTTTTTCACTTTATTTTTACCTCTTACTTGGTTGTATCAGTTTCTCTTTTGGTTGTCTCAAGGGAGAAAAAAAACTACCGTTTTGCCAAATACACTCGTGATCAGTGTTGGAAATATCACGGTTGGTGGTACAGGGAAAACTCCTTTTGTTCAATATTTAGTCCAATACTTCCAGAAAGCTAACAAAGGATATGCGATCACGATCCTATCTCGTGGATACAAAGCAAAATTGTCAAAAGAAGGTGCAATCCTTACTGACGGTCATTCTCCAAATCTATTTGGCGATGAACCTAGCGAACACAAAGAACGGTTTCCTGGTGTTCAAGTGATGATTGGGCAGAATCGAATTGGTAGTTTTTTTAAATACAATCAAATTCAGTCCAAACAACATATTGTGATTTTGGATGATGGATTCCAACACAACCAAATCCATAGAGATTTTGACATTGTATTACTCGATAATAATGCTCCCTTTGGAAATGGGTTTACGATCCCACTTGGTTACTTACGAGAACCAATTTCGCATGTAAAACGTGCAAACGTCATTGTATTTACAAAAATTACGGAAACAAATCAAAAAGAATTCGAAAAAGGAAAAGGAACACTCGACCAATTAGGAATTCAATTGCCTACCTTTGGTTCTTCCTTCCAAGCAGATGCCTACGAAATCAATTTAGATACATTTGAACAATCATTAGTTCCCAAAAATTCTTTAATGCAGGAAGCTTCACCTAGCGATAGTTATTTTTTGTTCACCGGTGTTGGGAATCCAAATCATGTTTTGGAAACAACGATCTCTACCTTAAATACAAATCAAATCCAGTCTCGATTTTTCCCCGACCACTATGAATTTGAAGAAACAGTATTACTCTCCTTGTTGGATGGTAAAGATGAAAAAACGATTTTTGTGACAACGGAAAAAGATTGGGTAAAGGTAAGAACACAAATTAAATTTATCGAAGAAATGAAACGTAAAAAAATGCAACTTTTTGTCATCAGAGTTGATGTGGTGTTACATGAACAATCTGTTTTTGAGTCTATGTTAGCTCATCTCGTTTCCACTTACGAAGTAAAAAACGGTCTGGTTTCAAAGCCTTCTTAATTGTGTCAGAAATCTCTAACGTCTGAGAGAGAAGATCACAAACTAAAATTTCTGCTGCGAGTAGGGCATGTGTTAACCCACGAGATCCAAGTCCATTCAGAATCCCAACCGTTTCAAAATAAGGAATTTCAAAGGTTTTGGCGTTTTTGCGGAATAAGTTTTGGTATTTTATGGATGTATCTAAAACTGATAAATTAGGAAGTTTACCGCCAACTGGGTGTCTATCTTGGGACTGGGTTCTATAACTCACTCGCGTGCCAAAGTTTTGGATATCGAATTCTTCCCAATTTTTGAGTAAGTTGGGAAGTTTTGTTTGTAATCCATTCCATAAATCGAATGTCTCCTTTGGCCTCGGTTCCTCTTCCAAATGGAACTCGTCGAAACTGGCACCAAGCACTCGTTCTCCGCCAATGTCTGCAGTTAAATAATCACCATACAAAATAGAAAATTGATTTTGGAAGATGGAGGATGGAATTTGTACGATTTGCCCACGAACTTGTTTCATAGGGATCCATTGGAGTTTTGGATCAGCTAAAAATTGGTATCCTTGTGTTAAGAATAAATAATCAACATGTAAGATTTCCTTTTCAAACTGACAAATCAAGTTTCCATTTCCTTCATTCACTTCCCAAGAAAGGAGTTTTGAATGGTAGTGTTCCATCGGATTTGCGATGCGAATGAGTTCTTTTGTGAGAGAAACTGGGGAAAGCGCTTTCCCTTTTGGAAAGAGTAACGCATCTAAATTTGAATTTGGTTCTTTGGAAAGAGATGCCAACGATTCTGGGATGTGATGGGAATGTAGGGAGTGCGAATAACGGTCATAAGCTGAAGAGGAATCGAGTAAAAAATGGATTCCATCCACATGTGGGACACGTTTCCCCAATTCCAAAGATTCCCAAAGTTCTAAAAAATACTGATATGCAAGTAGGGAAAATTCAGATTCAGCTGTTTTGTGTTTGGTGAGAAAAGGATAAACAACTCCGATTGGATTTCCACTTGCTTTTCCTGCAGAACTAAGTTCAGATTCGACTAAAATGGTTTTGATATTTCGTTTGGAAAGTGCATAACATACGCTCGCACCAGCGATTCCTGCTCCCACAACTAAGGCTGTTTTGGAATCAGATGGGTTCATGAGGATGAGCGTAAAACTCCTGTTAACATTTCTCTTTTTTTTCCAAACCCTTTTTGTTTTTGGATATGAAACCCCAATATTTCCAAATTCCTACGAATGAACCCGGCAGCTGTGAAAGTCGCAAATCGAGTTCCCGTTTTAGAATGATTCCGCAATTGAGATAATGTGTCCTCAGACCACATCTTCGGATTTTTATTTGGTGAAAATCCATCCAAATACCAAAAATCGATGATTGGAAACTCGTTTAGACATTCACTCACATCACCAAAGAACAAATGGACTTGAAACTTTGCCTTTCCATTTGGGTGAAGGAATTCTGTTTTCCATTCTTTTTGATTTGGGTCCATTTCCCATTTTTGGAATTGTTCCTCATAGGACTCAAGTAATGGTTTTGTCCATAAAGGTTTGTCGGGAAAGGAATGATTCAGTGTGAGTAAGGTTTCTTTTGTTAAAGGGTATCCTTCTAAACTGAAATACTCTAGGGATGTTGGGTTCTCTGCACCTAACCATAGATCCAAGGTCACAAATACATTGAGTCCCGTACCAAAGCCTAATTCTCCTATGGAGAGTAACTTCGTTTCACTTGCGGACAATCGACTGGGGATTTGGTTCCCTTCCACAAATACATAACGAGATTCTTCCCAACCACCTTCTTTGGAAAAGTATACATCATCAAACGAAAGAGATACGGGAACTCCATCCTTCATTTCAATTCCGAATTTATGATTGTTTGGATCCATCTTAGGTTTCTATTTAATGCCAGAATGAGGGAACAAAAGGGGAAGGGAAACGGAATCTGATCTGGTATCTAGGAAATGAGTAAAAACGGATCCGAATTGGTCAATTTTATTATGTCTCATAAAAAAGACTTTCCAAATTGAGGGTACCATTCATATTTTTCCCAGGTTTGGGGGAGATTCTATGGATTTTGTGAAAATCCGAGGCAAAGACTTACAAGACTGCATCATGCAGATGAAAATGAAATATGGTCCCGAGGCCCATTTGTATGACCAACGAGTGATCACAGAAGGTGGTCTCTTTGGAACTGGCCTTATGGCACAACGCATGTATGAAATCGATGTGGGTGTTCCTGAAAAACAAAATTCGAAAGAACGAATCGAACGAAAACTCAAAGACCTGAAAGAACTCATCAAACAAAAACAAAGAACAGAATCCCTCCCTGAATCTGGTCTTGTGGGAATTGGTGTCGGTTCCTCTTCGCAAAACACAAACCTATCTTATAACAATCGTAAAAAAAATATTGAATCCGTTCGCCCTTTTTCCGAACGCAAACGAAGACAGGACCAAACTGTTTACGAAATCGAATCGTATGAAGAAAGACCTGTTGGTTTGTCTTTAGCAGAAGCTAAGGAATCCTTACTCGAACCCAAAACGGAATCATTTCCCCAAACAAAAGAAAGACACCCCCATATCCAAAAGCTCGTCGATCGTCTGTTACGTGAAGGTTTTTCTGAATCTTACTTAGAGGAAATGGCCGTCACTTTGACTTCACGCCTTTCCGCAGTGGACCTAAGTCGATATGCGAATGTGACTGACAGAGCTGTGACTTATTTAGAAGAAAGGATCCAAGTGGATTCTGATCTTTTTAGTGGAACCCCTCGTGGCAAACGTAAGGTTGTTTTTTTTGTAGGTCCAACTGGTTCAGGGAAAACGACTTCCATTGCAAAGTTAGCTGCTAAGTACAGTTTGCATATGGGGAAAAAAGTTTCTCTGTATACAACTGACAATTATCGAATTGCGGCCATTGACCAATTGAAGTTTTATGCTGATGCAATGGGCCTTCCGTTTTATGCGGCCAAAGACTTACGCAAATGGAAAGAGGCAATCCTCCGAGATGGATCCGAGCTCATCCTAGTGGATACGGCCGGATACTCCCACCGTAAATCGGAAAACCTAGAAAAACTTCAGGAATTCTACCAAGTATTTGGGGAAAAGGATCATATCGAAACCATCTTGGTACTTTCCTCTACGGTTTCCAAAGACAATGCCCTTGCGGTAACAAACGCGTATGAGTCGGTAGGTTATAAAAGAATTTTATTAACCAAGCTCGATGAAGCAGAATTTTTAGGTTCTGTAGTAGAATTAGCCGATACTATTCACAGGGAATTCGCATTCTTAAGTGTTGGCCAGGATGTTCCATTTGATATCCTAAATGCCACCAAAAAAATCCTTGCCGAATGTGTAATTTTCCCTGAAAAATTGAAAGGGATAGCGGGCGAAGTCTTCGAGAAGACTGTGTAAGGTGCGCATCGTTATCCTGATACCTAGGGGTAACGATGGACCAAGCAGCAAATCTTAGAAAGTTAACAGAAACTGGTACTGGATTAAAACTCGTTCAACCCCAGGACGCCGCTAAAAAGACCAAAATCATTGCGGTTGCCTCTGGAAAGGGAGGAGTGGGTAAAAGTACAGTTTCTGTCAACTTAGCCATCTCCATCGCAAAAACTGGTCTAAAGGTTCTCATCTTTGATGGTGACTTGGGCCTTGCCAATGTGAACGTCCTTCTCGGCATCATTCCGAAATACAATTTATACCATGTGGTGAAAGGCCATAAGTCCTTAAAGGACATCGTCATTTCCACTCCCGAGGGTGTGGACATCATTGCAGGAGCCTCCGGGTACTCCCAACTTGCCAACCTCAACGAAACCCAAAGGAATAACCTCATCAAAGGTTTTGCGGAACTCGATCGTTATGACGTGATGATCATTGATACAGGTGCTGGGATTTCGGCAAACGTCATTGGCCTTGTGATGCCAGCGGATGAAGTGGTGGTGGTGACAACCCCAGAACCAACGTCCATTACCGACTCCTATGGTCTGATCAAATCGATAGTCTCACAATCCAAAGACAAAAATCTGAAAATCATCGTGAACCGTGTGCGCTCTGCCATTGAAGGGAAAAAAGTGGCCGACCGAGTCATTGATATCTCGGGTCAATTTTTGGAAGTCCAAGTGGAAAACTTAGGGTTTATTTTCCAAGATGAAGAAGTAGAAAAATCCATCAGGGAACAAAAACCATTTATCATTGGAGCTCCTCGTTCCAAAGCTGCGGCTTGTCTCACACGAGTCACACACACCCTCTTACAAACAGAAGGTGGTTATGATGATGAAGAGGGCCTCACAGGATTTTTTAAGAAATTCTTTAGCTTTGTCGACTTCAAGGAAAAAGAAATGGAATCGAGAATGGAGGAAGACAACTAAGTGTTAATCGGATTTGTACTGGGATTTGCAATCCTTGGAGCCATCATTAGTTCCGTTTGTGGGTTTTTAGTTGGAAATCGAATTGGTTATATCTTCTTTGTTTCTCTCATCTCCACGTTTGCATTTGGTGGGTTAGGGTTTGGCATTTTTAGTGTCTTACAAAAAAAAGTTCCTGAATTTTTAGAGTTTTTATCTACCTTTTCCATTGGTGGGTTTGGGGGCGGAGATCATGCAGATGAATTCGACCATGAACATGGGGGAATGGAACCAACCTCGGCTTCTGGTGGCTCATCTGATGACTTTGGTGTGCAATCTGTGGGTGATGCTGCAATGGACGCCAAACTCGCTATGGCAAAATCAGGAAAGTTTGGAGACCATATCATCGTGGATAAAATTGCGATCAAAAACGAGCCAAAACTCATGGCAGAGGCAATTCGCACCATGATGGCCAAGGATGACCCGCAAGAGGGCTGAAAAATTACGGTTTTTAGAGGACATAAGAAAAAATCCTCTTGTAATTTTTGTTTCTTTACGATTTTTTCTATAAAGTAAAGAGATTCCGTACCCCGGTTCCCAATGTCAAGATTGCTAGACAAATACAATCAGTTTGATGAGACAGATCTTTGGAAACAATACCGTGTCAAAAAAGACGCGGAGATCCGAAGTTACCTTGTTGAAAAATATTCACCTCTCGTCAAACACGTGGCTGGGCGGATTGCGATTGGAATGCCACAAAATGTGGAATTCGAAGACCTCGTCAGTTATGGCGTCTTTGGTCTGTTAGATGCAATTGAGAAGTTTGACCCTTCTCGAGAAATTAAATTTAAAACCTATGCGATGACCCGTATCCGTGGGTCCATTTTCGACGAACTTAGAAGTGTGGACTGGATCCCTCGTTCCATCCGCCAAAAAGCAAAACAACTCGAAAACATCATTGCCATGCTCGAAAACAAAGAGGGCAAAAAAGTCGATGATGAAGAGATCGCAAAAGAACTCGGTGTGTCGATGGAAGAGTATAACTCTCTTCTTGCTAAACTTTCTGGTACCTCTCTTGTTTCATTAAACGACATTTGGTTTCTCGGTGATGAGAACGATGAAGTTTCCTTTATGGAAACGTTAGAGTCGCCAATGAATATGAACCCAGACAATATCATCGAAAAAGAAGAAATCAAAAACGTAATTGTCGAAGCCATCCAATCCCTACCTGAAAAAGAGAAAAAAGTCATCGTATTATACTATTACGAAGACTTAACATTAAAAGAGATTGGAGAAGTTTTGGAAGTCACTGAGTCTAGAATTTCTCAACTTCATACCAAAGCAGTCGCAAGACTCCGCAGTAAACTTTCTAAAGTCAAATCAGCGATTCAAAAAAGGTAATAGAAGATGTCTCTCACGGAATTTCTTACAGAGGAACTGAAAGAGTTCGATCGTAAGGAAAAAGAACAAGTGGAAGTCATTGCCGATACCATCGAAGAGTGTCTGGCAATTGCTTCAAGTCACTTGGGTCGTAAAGTTCACGAAATCGATTATACTGTTTTAAAACGCGGAAAAAAATCCTTATTTTTTTCTGAACCTTACCACATCCGAGCATCTGTTATCCCTGATGATATGTTACTCGATGAACTGAGTTTATTAGATGAACACCTAACGGGTGGTAGCGGGAAATTAGTCTCAAAAGAATTAAAAGAACTTGTCGCACCAAAAAACAAAGACGGGCGTGTGGTTGTGAAAATATACAGAACCGGCGTATTTTTAACCGTTTACCCTCCTTCAGGGGAAGGTCTCGAAATGACAATGGCGGATGTTTCCAAAAAACTGTCGTTTCGTGGTGTGGCAGGTGTTGACCAAAACCTCATTAATAAAATCCTGAAAGAGAAAAAAGGGGAACCAATCCTCATCTCCAACCAAAAACCAAAAGCAGGGAATGACTCCAGTTGTAATGTGGAGATTGCCCAAGAGAATATGCGTGCTTTTGTCACTGTATTCCCAGCAAGACCTGGTGGGCGTGATTTAGAAGTCGCTGATATCGTTGCCGCCTTAAAAGGGATGGGTGTTGCTCATGGTTTAAAAGAAGACGAAATCCGAAAACATTTGGACGAAGAAGTCCATAACAAACCATTCATTGGAGCCGAAGGTGATTTCCCAGTAAACGGCAAAAACGCCGAAATCAAATACTATGTTCGCACGGAAAAGAAAATCAATTTCAAAGAAGACCAAACTGGTCGTGTGGACTACAAAGATTTGGATATGATCGAAAACGTTGTCGTTGGACAATTGTTAGCTGAAAAGCTCCCAGCTGAAAAAGGAAAGTTTGGTCGCAATTTATTTGGAATGGTCTTACCAGCCAAGGATGGTTTGGACACCGAACTCAAACAAGGGAAAGGAACAATTCTCTCCGAAGACAAGATGCGCCTAACGGCCGAAGTCAACGGACAAGTGTTATACGCTGCTGGTCGCCTTTCTGTGGAAACTGTCTACCGCATCAATGGGGATGTGGGAGTACGTACAGGAAACGTGACTTTCCTTGGTTCCATCATCATCACAGGAAACGTGGAAGACAATTATTCGGTCAAAGCTGCAGGGAATATCGAAATTTATGGTACGGTCCAGAAAGCTATCGTGGAAGCGGATGGGGACATTATCGTCCGCCAAGGGGTCACAGGGCGCGAGGAGGCACG
This sequence comes from Leptospira sp., assembly GCA_016742255.1. Lineage (GTDB taxonomy): Bacteria > Spirochaetota > Leptospiria > Leptospirales > Leptospiraceae > Leptospira_A > Leptospira_A paudalimensis. The sequence continues at coordinate 28,903 of JACVCB010000016.1, read as the reverse complement.
TGTGGAGTCCACAGGAGGCAATATCGTTGCCAAGTTCATCCAGAACGCCACCTGCATTACAGAGAAAGACATCATTGTGCAAGAAGGGATTTTGCATTCCCATCTCATGGCTGGGGGAAAAATTTCCTGTAAAGGAAAACGGGGACAGATTGTAGGGGGAACCATCCAAGCAGCCCAACTCATATCTGCCAAAATCATTGGTTCCCAAGCAAACCCACAAACCGATCTCATCGTAGGAAACAATCCAAAGATCTTAAAACAAATTAGTGAGTTTGAAGAGAAGAAAAAAGAAAACCAAGACAAACTCGACCAACTCACAAAAACCATGCGTACCCTCAAAGCGAGAAAAGACGCTGACCCTGCGAGTTTTACTGCGGAACAAGATGCCCATTTGCAAAAATTAGAAGCAGGAACCAAAAAACTCGAAAAACGAATCGCTGAGGCCAGTAAGGACATCCAAACCCTCACCGAATACATGGACGAACAGGCAGCTAGTGGTCGTGTTTCCGTAGAAAAGACCATCTTTCCAGGTGTTACCATCCGTATCCGCAATGCCGAATACAAACTTCGCCACGAGACCAAGGCCAAGACCTTCTACGAAGAAGAGTCCCAAGTCCGCAGTCAGCCATACGAAGACCCAGACGAAACGAAAAATGACTGGAGAAAAAAGAGAGGGCGTGGTAAGTCTAAGAATTAGGAGGGACGCCAGATGATACTCAACGAAAATTTTGCCAGTATCGCCCACCACTACGATTTTGCACGTAGGGCTCAGGCTGAAAATCCCTTCACCCACCAAAACCAAGTGGTGGAATTGCAAAAGGTGGTGATCCAAACACAAAACCGAGCCCAAACGGTTCCTGATGCAAAATCCGGATACCAAGGTTCGGCAGCAAAACCGAAACAAGATAAAGAAAATTCGGTATTTGCTTATTCCAAAGAAGGGATCATTTATGATCGTCCTAATTTGGAACGTGGATCTCGTTTTGATTCAAAAGCATAATTTTTTTCTACGGAATGTTGTTGGAAATGTTCTTTAGGAGAAACATATGGAGCTTTTTTCTCTCGTACTTGTTAATTTATTATTCTGTGGGATGATGTATGTTTTCATCTCTGCAAAAGTCCAAAAAGCTGTCAGTGAATACTACGATAAAAAACTAAACCGGGCCATTGATATGGCCACCGCGGAAACCATACGCGAGTTAGACGCCACTGTAAGTATCATTGAATCTAAGATGGTAGCACTTCGAACAATGATGGAGAAGGGTGAGGCACTGGTAAAAGAATTCAAACACTACCAAAACCAAGGACTCTCAATGAAATCAGAGTTAGTTCCAACTCCAGTTGAAACAGAAGAACCAATCCTTGATACAAAAGAACAAAGGACTGGTATTGGTAAAATTTACCAAGCAAACCAAATCCCTGTTACGATCGATGAAGCAGAAACAACAGAAGGGGCAGTGAATCAGGCGTTTGGAAAACTGGGAAAGGCCGTAAAAGGAATGTTTGGCATGGAACCTTTGAGTGAACCATCCAAAGAAGCAATGGAAAATTTAGAAGTTCCAACATTTCAACCTAAGATGAATTATACGGTAGGTGGGAATCCTTTCACAGAAGAAAAACCAACGGAAGCCATTCGGAATGAAACCATTGAAGGCCAGAAAAAAAGAGAATTCTTAAATGAAGTTTCCAAAGCGAATGATCCAGCGTTTGCTTCTTACCAACGGATGAATTTAGACAAGGTGGAATTTTCCATTGAATCTGCATTGGAAGAGCTACCAACATCTGCAACGAAGATAGATAAAGTGGTTCATCTCATCAAAAAGGGATACAAACACGACGAAATCTCAGAGGCGATGAACATTGGTATCCATGAAATTCATTTGATTGAAACGATTCGACTTGATCGATCTAGAAGAATCTAAAAATATGTTTCCATGTCTTCGTTTCCGGTTCTCAATGTAGGATTCTCTAACGTTGTTTTTGTTTCCAAGATTCTGACCATTTTGTTGGCAGATTCAGCTGGGGCAAAACGACTCCGAACCGAAGCAAAATCCGAGAACCGTCTCATTGATGCTACTTGTGGACGGAAAACTCGGTCTGTGTTAGTCCTTGACTCAGGCCATATTCTATTATCAGCCATTCGCCCTGAAAGTTTATCCAAACGTTTGGAAACTGGTGACAACCATATTGGAGAAGGGGAAGAGGAGTCAGAAGATTGAAAGCAAATCCAAATCTTTACATCATCTCTTCTGTTGCTGGTGGAGGAAAATCGACCATCATCAAAGCCCTTCTCAAAGAGAACCCAGAGTTTTATTTTTCCATCTCCTGCACCACACGGGACCCACGGCCTGGGGATGAAGAAGGGAAAACATATTATTTTCTAACCATTCCTGAATTCCAAAAAAGAATCGCTGCTGGCGAGTTTTATGAATGGGCGGAAGTCCATGGCAATTATTATGGAACTCCAAAAGCACCTATCTTACAGGCTATCAAGGAACACCGTGTGGCACTTCTCGATTTGGATGTCCAAGGTGCCAAATCGGTAAAGGAACTAAGGCCAGAATCGGTAACCATTTTCATCGAACCTCCAAGCCGTGAGATTTGGATTGAACGCCTCATCCGTAGAGGGACTGATTCTAAAACAAGTATCGAAAAACGGATTGAAAATGGAATTCATGAACTAGATGAAGCACCTAGCTTTGATTATGTGGTTGTGAATGACAAATTAGAAGATGCCATCACAGAAGTGAAGGCAATCCTTTGTGGTACAAAAACGAAACTCTAAGTAAAAATAACACGAACTAAAAAGTTAACTTAATTGTGATTTATGGTTCGTCGTTTTCCTCATCAATACTTTTGCCGTAATTGGGAACATTTTTGGCACCTGCATCGAGCCATTTATTCGATATGACAGACCTTCTTTCGGCAGGGAATAAAGTGAGTAGATAGGTTGTGATGGTTTGCCTTCCATCTTCTTCTGCATCCTTGTCCATTTGTTCGAATACTTCAATGATATCATAGTCAGGCCAATTGAGGAGCATATCTCTTGCTGATTCGGGAGGCATGTTCGCCACTTTGTTTGCGAGGACTTTTACTTTTTCGGCACGCGCATTGTCTTTTCTCGCCTTTTCCGCCATTTCTTTTTCTTTCCGTTGGATCCCTTCTTTGAGTTCTTCCAATCGTTCTTTGTCGGCACTGAGTGATGAAGATTTTTCCTCTAACTCTCGTTTCATTTGTTCGAGTTCTTCTCGGTCAGCAATCAGTCTTTCTTTTGCTTTTTCCATTTCCAACTTTTCGAGCTCAGTGGGAGAGAGTAGGTCTTGGTTCACAAGGCCAGCTTGTTTTTTTAAGAAAGGAAGGTAATCCTCTGCATTAATGACTTGGAAGTAGTCAAAAACAAAAAAACCAATCGCTACTAGAAAAAAAATCAAAACAATTAAAAAGAAGGATCTTGTGCTGTCGGTTACACTTGCCATTATGATTTGCCTTGTCCTAAGTAATATTTTTCGTAAAAATCGCGGAGAGTTTTAAAGTCAGATGCGAGTTCGTCTCCGCCATCTTCCCTGTTTAAAATTTTGAAAGTTCTTGGAATTTTTTTAGAAGCCTTCGGCCCAAAACTATCAAACGAATCAAATAACGACTGTTTGTTTAGGTGAAAATTGAATTCTTCCACTTCCCTACGTTCCATTCGATTTCGCTTTTTTTTCCATTCGAGGAATCGTTTGTCCTTTAAGACCTCGATGACTTTTTTATTCATCCTGGCAACCATCACATCTTTACGTACCAAATTCACTTCATCGGTTTGGTTTGAGATCCTATGATCTAATTCTTCGTTCCGGCGGATGAGCCCTTTGATGTATTGTTCAATGGATAAATAGTCTGATAAACTTGTCCCTACTTTTGCAGAAGATAAAATGGCTTCGTAGGAAGATTCGATTTCTTTTTCATTGTTTTCTTTTTCGGAGATGAGGGAATTAAGTTTGGATACAACCACTGACAAACGGCGGATTTCTTCCTCTTCTTTTAAGCCTCGAAGTTTTAAAACCGTCTCCAAACTGAAGCGAAATCGTTTCACAGCTGTCTATTTCTTCGGTTCTAAATAATTTTTGTACTCTTTTTTACTCGTATTTTTAAAAAAATACGTAAAACTTGGAGTATTGTCCCATAAATACTTACATCTCCTATTGTTTGTTTGGAGCCAGTTTTTAGGTTCCTTTTCTCCTGCTTTTGCCACCTCACTCGGAGATTCAGTGGAATCCAGTGGTGGAAACCCGATCCATTTGGAAGGGGATTGGGAGTTTTACCCCAGAGTGTTTTTATCGGAAGTGGAAACTCGGGATCTTCCGTTCCAAATGTTAACAGTCCCTGGAATTTGGAACTCTGTCCTTGGCAATGGAGAAGGGTATGGGACCTACCGCCTTGTATTGCAAAAGCCAAGTTATTTGGCAAATGAGGAAGTGTTTGGTATCAAAATCATGGATGTGGCAACTGCCTCACGTGTGTTTTGGAACGGCAAACAACTTGGATCTTCCGGAGTTGTAGCGAAAACACGAGAACAGTCAGACCCTTCTTACCAATTCCAATTGTATCCTTTACCATGGAAAGATGGCCCAAACGAATTACTCATCGAAATATCTAATTTCCATCATGCAAAAGGAGGGATGTGGGAACCACCTTACATTGGTGAGTGGAACCAATTGTACAGGGAAAGTGAATCAGACCTTGCCTCTTCCTTGTTTTTGGCAGGATCTGTATTTATCATTGCATTGTATCATTTTGGATTGTTTTACTTTCGGCGAACAGATAAAGGGAATTTATTATTTGGATTTGCCGCTTTACTTTTAGCTCTTCGCACTTTATTCACTGGTGAAAGATTTGTATTCAATGAACTTGCACCAATTTTAAGTTGGAATATTTGTTTACGAATCGAATACTTTACGTTTTATATTTCACCTTATTTGTTCTTTGCATTTTTTCGTGAGTTTTATCCTGATTATTATCCAAAATGGATGCACAGGTTACTTCTTTTTCCCACATTATTATTCATTTCATTTTTGATAGTACTACCAACACAAGTTTATACAGAACTAAATAGTTATTACCAAATTGTATTTTTATTTGGAATCCTCATGATATTGCAAGGAGTGTTCCGAGCAGCCATCCACAAAAAAGAAAGTGGGGTTTTGTTTTTAGTGGGAATCTGCACAGTTGCGATTGCAGCACTTGTCGATTTGTTAAACGCAAACCAAATTTTTTATTCTGTCGAAGCAATTCCGATTGGTATTTTTGTTTTTATCCTAGTTCAATCTCTTACACTTTCTAGAAGATTTAGCCGTGCATTTTCAGAAGTGGAAACTTTATCGAAACGATTATTGGCTTTAGATAAACTGAAAGATGAATTTTTGGCAAATACTTCTCATGAATTAAAAACACCATTAAATGGAATTATTGGCATCGCTGAATCTATGTTTGATGGTATAGGTGGGAAACTAAACCAAGAACAGAGACAAAATTTGGGTATGATTGTCAGTTCAGGGAAAAGACTCTCTTCGTTAGTTGATGACATTTTAGATTTTTCCAAAATGAAAAATCGTGATTTGGATTTAGACCTGAAGGCAATTGACCTACACCAAATTTGTGATTTTGTACTTGTGATCTCAAGACCCTTATATGTAACAAAAAATCTTACCGTTCGGAATAATGTTCCTATCGATTTTCCTCCGATTCTCGGTGATGAAGCAAGACTCCAACAAATTTTATTCAATATCATTGGGAATGCAATTAAGTTCACAGAAAAGGGAAGGATTGAAGTTTCTTGTGAAATCGCAGATAAAATGGCAGTGATTTCCATCCGAGATACTGGAATTGGAATTCCTAAAGATAAGTTTTCTGACATCTTTCGTTCCTTTGAACAAGTGGATTCTTCCACAACACGAAAGTTTGGTGGGACTGGACTTGGGCTCGCCATTTCAAAACGGTTGGTTGAACTCCATGGAGGAAATATTTGGGTAGAATCTGTTCCTTCAGAAGGTTCTGTGTTTTCTTTTTCATTACCTTTAGCAAGAGAAGGAGAAATCCCTATCGAAAAACCTCCAATGAAAAAAACAGAGATGTGGTTTGGTGGAGACAATTTTGATTTTGAGCCAATAGAAGACACAGAAGAAGAATTTGATGGTGAAAAATTAAAAGTCATCGTTGTGGATGATGAACCTATTAACCGTCAGGTGTTAAAAAACCATTTAACATTGATTGGGTGTGATGTAAGTGAAGCTGCGAATGGTGTGGATGCGATTCGTCTTGTGAGAGATGAAGGACCATTTGAACTCATGATACTCGATATTATGATGCCAGGAATGAGTGGATATGATGTTTGTGCTGTTTTACGAGAATCATATTCTTTATACCAATTGCCTATATTGTTTTTAACCGCAAAAAACCAAATTGCTGACATTATCGCTGCATTGGAAGCAGGTGGTAATGATTACTTGGCAAAACCTTTCGACAAACGTGAATTGATCTCTCGTGCTAAAAATCTAATTACCTTAAAAAAAGCAGTAGAAGAACAAAACAAATTCATCGCCATTCAAAACGAATTGGGATTAGCTCGAAAACTTCAATACTCCATTCTACCTGAAGAAGCACCAAATGTAGTAGGTATCAAAACAGAGTTTTATTATGAACCAATGGATAGTATTGGAGGAGACTTTTTTGATTTCCATGCGATCTCTGAAACAGAACTAGGAGTTCTCATCGCGGACGTATCTGGGCATGGAATTCCAGCTGCCTTAGTGTCAGCGATGTTAAAAATTGCATTTTCCACACAAGTGAGGCTTGCGAAAGAACCTTCCCAACTTTTGAACCAAATCAATGCAACGCTCCTTGGAAAGATGAAAGGTGCATTTGTGACTGCATCTTATATCTATATCAATTTAGAAACCAAACAAATGATCCATGCTCGTTGTGGACACCCTCCTCTTATCCTCAACCGAAAAGGGGAAAACAAAGCCAAACTCAGTATGCCACAAGGAAAACTAATTGGTTGGATTCCGGAACTTGATATTCAGGAAGACCATATTCAAATCCAATCAGGTGATCGAATTGTGTTGTATACAGATGGAATTACAGAAGCTACTAATGCACAAAAAGATATGATTGGCCAAGAAAATTGGGAAATGATGTCGCACCGTTATAGTGGTTATCCAGTCACAGAATCAAAACGATTGTTACTCGAAAAAATCAAAGAGTTTACAGGGAATAGAACACCAGATGATGACGTTACACTCGTCATCTTAGAAATTGAATGATTTAGAATTCATCATCAGTTCTTGATGATGTTTGTAAGATCAGTTCTAGTTTTTTGATCGCCTCGTTGTAAGAAGATTTTTCTTCAATTCGTTGTCTTAAATAGTCATCAATTTGCGATTTTTTATCAATTGCCATGTCTATTTTTTCATCAGCACCACGCACATAGGCATTGAGTAAAATAATATCTTCTGAATTTTTGTATTTGGATATTAACTCCCTTACAATGGAAGCACGCATATAGTGATCTTCATTCACAATTTTTTGCATCAATCGAGAAAGCGAAGAAGGAACGTCAATGGCAGGGTAATGGCTTTGTTCTGCAAGTTTTCTCGTTAAGACAATATGTCCGTCGATAAATCCTCGCACCTTGTCTGCCACAATATCATCCATATCATCTTCTGCATCAGTTAATACTGTATAAAATCCAGTAATGGAACCGCCGTTATGTGATGTTCCAGCCCGTTCGACAAGTTTTGCCATTTTGGTAAACACACTTGATGCATATCCTTTTGTGACGACAGGTTCACCTATGGATAATTCTCTTAATGCTTCTGCATACCGTGTAAGGGAGTCCATATACAAATTGACAGACATTCCTTTTTCGCGGAAGTATTCTGCTGCAGAACAGGCAAGGTTTGCACAACTTACCTGTTCCATTTTGGAAGAATCAGAAGTCGCAACAAAAACAACCGATCTTGCCAATGCTTCTTTCCCAAGTTCTACGTGTAAAAATTCATTTACCTCGCGGCCCCTTTCTCCAATGAGAGCGACTACGTTTACATCTGCGTTCGTATAACGGGCGATCATACCAAGTAAACTGGATTTACCAACTCCAGAACCTGAAAAAATTCCAATCCGTTGTCCCCGCCCAACCGTTAACATACCATCAATGGCACGAACCCCTGTTTCTAAAATTTCAGAGATAGGAGGGCGATCGAGTGGGTTTAAGAACCTAGGTTCGGAAGCTCTTTCTTCTTTTGTGATGAGGATCCCTTTGTTATCAATTGGTTTTCCCAGACCATTTAAAACTCGTCCTAAAAGTTCAGGACCTGCATTTAATGTGATTTGTCTACCAGAGGAAAATACAAAGGCATGAGGGAAAATTTCTTGAGTATCACCTAATGGCATTAAGGTGTAAAGATGGTCTTTAAATCCAACGAGTACGCAAGCTAAATAACCTTTGTCAGACCCACGTTCGACTTCTAAAATTTCACCCACTTTGGAATCGGGTGGACCTTGAGAATAGATCACGTTCCCCACAACAGAAACAACGACCCCACTTTTGCGAATGGGTTCGATTTTTTCGACGACATTCAGGTATTTCGAAATGGCATCGATTTGTTCTGTGAATTTTTTTTCGATCATGGGGTCTTTTCACTCATCCAATCATGAGACATAATTAAATCAAGCGAATTGAGGCCAGAAACTCAGCTTAGAATCTCTGGTTTTTTCGTTCTAACGACAGAGTTTGATTTGGTCCATATTGGAGATCAGTTTAGGGGAGGGCAGTTTTTTTCCAAGTTTGACATTCCCACCTTCGGCAAGGCTTGCCGATTCGTAAGCCCACTTGCCAAAATTGGTTGGGATTGTAAAACAATCAGGGAAAGTTTTGGTTTCCGTCAAATCTCTGCCTGTCCAAACGAGGATACGATCCGGTGTTCGTACATACAATTTGGTGCCATCTTCTGCCCAGCGAATCCCATAGAGAGGTAATGCGGTCCAGAAACTGAGAGGGTAGGACTGCACTGATTTGTCAGCAGTTTGCAGGATGGACAATTCGAATTCTGTGAATTCATCTTCTTTGGTTGGACTTGCTGTGATGAGTGCCACTAAATTTCCGTTGGGGGAAGGAGCCATTTGGAAAATGATTTTCCTTTCTGGAGTTGCGGGATACGAAAATGCTCCACCTACTTCTGGGTAAATGGAAAGGGTTTGGTTAAGGGTTCCATATTCGTCGTTTTTACCATATAACACAAATAATGTGTTCGATTTTGTATGGTAAAAAATTCCATCCCCTAATGCCCACGATGGTAAATCCCATTCCCTTACTACTTTTCCTCCCGTAACACCGTTCGTTACCAACTTGATATGACTTTTGTAATCACGTTTGTCTGTGGTTCCATTGAGAGGGTTCCAAGAATCTTTCTCTTGGTAAGCGACTGTTAAAACCAGGTTCACATTCGGATCATTACTAGGTGAGATTTCTTCTGGCAATTGTGCATCACGCCAAATGAGTTGGGAACAACCAAAAACAGAAAGCAGGAGAAAAGGAAGGAGAGTTTTCATAGGAAATGAGGTTACGGTAAGATTTGTCTCTGTAAACAAAAAAGGGGACCTATTGTCCCCTTTCAGTTCGAAAAGTGAATGGAAAGGAAATTATTTTCCTTTTTTCGCTTTTGCTTTTTCTTTATTCTTTTGGTCGATTTCTGCTCTATGAGTGTCGCAAAGTCTGTAAAGAATTCCTGTTACCGGATTTTTACGAGTTACTTTGGTACCACAAACGATGCATAGACCTTGTGCTCTTCTTCTTTTGTAAAGTTGTTGAACTCTCTCCGCTCCAGATGCTTTGTACTTGGAGATTTGAATTCTGAATCCTTTGAAAAGGTAATTCCCAATCGACTTCTCTGGGTCTTTTTTAAGATCATCCGCGATTTTGTCGATTTGTCCTGGGCCTACTTTTTGTGGTTCCATAGCTTTCTTTTTCCTTTAAATTTAATTTATATTTTTTTTGACGAAGGGAAATCCCTTGCCCTAACAAGAGTATCTCTCTTCTTTCATAAAAATTCAAGATATTTTTTTTACCGAATAACAATTTTTTGATGTTTTGCGAAGTTTTTTTTCTAAAACGTTTGATAGGTGATCATTCGCTTTTGAATAATTTAATCTGAATTGCTTTTGGAAAACTTGGACAAGTTTCTACACATAACCCACATCCTGTGCAACTCGATTGTGCAAAAACTGGTAAATTCCCTTTAAATTTAACGGTTTTTTCGATAGGGCAGGTAACAAAACAAGCATTACAGGTTGATTCCCCTGTTTTTTCATTGATACAAAATTCTTTTAAAAGTTTCGCCTTACCGAACTTTGGTGTTATTTCGGACACTTCGTACGGTAGTAATGCTTTTTCGGGACAAGCCGTAATACATGGCCAATCAGAACAAAGGTGGCAGGCTTTTGCATTTGGATCAAAATGTGGATATGTTTTTTCTGAATCTGTTGCTGTAACAGGGAATAAGACGGCATAAGGACAGGCAAAAATACATTCGTTACAACCTGTACAGAGAGAAAAAAAATCTTTTGTTGCTCCAGGAGGTAAAGACAGAGTTTGGAACATCTTTGTCTTACGTTTCCGAACAAGAGTCGGCTTACTTTTTTGTTTTGTTTTCTTTGTGATTGGTTTTGGATTGGATTTGGAACTTTTTTTAGGGATTTGGTCTGTTTCTTCCTGCCAAACTTCTTTGATGGCATCGGAAATTTCATCCGCTTTCGTGAAGGTAAATTGGAAAACGGATTTAAATCCTTCTCGGAAAAGATCCTTTCGTTTCATTTAACTCGGAATTCTTTCGATTTGTGCCCCAAGTGACCGTAACCTTGTATCAATAGACTCAAATCCTCTGTCAATTTGTACGATGTTATGGATCTCACTTTGGCCTTCTGCACAAAGAGCAGCAATGATCATCGCCATTCCCGCACGAATGTCAGGGCTTGCCACTCGTTGTCCATACAATCTGTTGGCACCAATCACAATGGCCCTATGTGGGTCACAAAGGATGATTTGGGCACCCATTGCGATGATATTATCCACAAAAAAGAGTCTGGATTCAAAGAGTTTTTCATGGATGAGAACGGTTCCCTTACACTGAGTAGCAGTCACTAAAGCCACAGATGTCATATCAGCTGGGAACCCAGGCCAAGGTGCATCATCAATTTTGGGAGTGGCTCCATGGTAGTCAGGTATGATTTCCATTTTTTGGTCGGAAGGGACGAGGATACCAGTTTCTGTTGGTCGCACCTCGATCCCAAGTCGGGAATAGACCATTCGGATCATTCGGATGTCTTCTAAATTAACATCGGTAATATGGATTTCCCCACCTGTTACGGCCGCTAAACTGATAAAGGATCCAACTTCCAAATAATCTGAACCAATGCGGTGTCGTAAACCACCACTCGGAGAAGAAAGTGAAGTAACACCTGTGATCGTTAGGTGGTTTGTCCCAACCCCTTCGATTTTGGCACCTGCCGCTTGTAAAAATCGGCAAAGTCCCTGTACATGTGGTTCGGAAGCCGCATTGCGAATGGTCGTGGTTCCTTCTGCAAAAACAGCTGCCATCACTGCATTTTCTGTCGCAGTCACCGACGCCTCATCTAGGAGGATGTCTTTCCCAAACAAACGATCAGCAGTGATCATATAACCGTCAGGAAAGACTTCAATTTTTGCACCTAGGGCTTCCAAAGCAAGTAGGTGGGTGTCCATACGACGGCGACCAATTTTGTCTCCACCAGGTTTTGGTAAAAAGACACGCCCAGTTCTTGCGAGGATGGGGCCAGCAAGAGTCACAGCTCCTCTCAGTTGGGAACAAAGTTCATATGGTAAATCCGATTTCACTGGATTTTTTTTCTGAAAGAGGTAAGATCCTTTGGTATCGAGGGAAGTTATTTCCACACCAATGTGTCGGAGGACATCCATGAGCTTCTGGACATCGGCAATTTCGGGTAGATTTTCTAAAATCACGTCTCCCTCCCATAAGAGTAAAGCTCCTAGGAGTGGAAGTGCTTCGTTTTTATTTCCTTGGGGAACAATTGTCCCGTGGAGTGGATTTTTGCCGATAATTTTAAAGTAGGAAGAGCTCACCTTGCTTCCATTCGACACAACGGAGATATGAGGAAAAGTAATTTATGAATTTTATGGCACAAGTCGTTTGGATTTTTCCAAAATTTGATACAATCTACATCTTTTACATTTTTCTCATGGGAGTTGCAGCCTTTATTTACGTAAAGGTCATGAACTACTTACAAAACAAACAATCAAGTGTGGTAAACCACTGGGTCGAGTTCCAACGATACGCCATTGCAAGAAAATGCAACCAAGTGGAACTCAATATCCTACATAGTTTTTATGACCATTTGAATGATGATGAACGCGAAATTTACCTTCTCCCTGAAAATAGGAACAAACTCAAAAATGCATTGTATCGTTATTTTCTAAAATCCAATGCAAATACAACCGAGAAGGAAGTGAATCTTTTTGATAAACTCTTTCGTTCTGGTGTTGAATTCAAAAAAGAAATTTTATCCTTAAACGATTTAACCGTTGGTGAAGTAGCAGCCTTGGAAGCTGACGGACGAGAAGAACTAACCTATGTGATGCAAAAAACTTCCGACGAATTACTTTTATCCACAAAGGGTTTGTCGAAAGACTTACTGGTCCCAGGAAAAGAAGCAAAATTATATGTATTCCGTCCTAGTAGTGGTGGTTATTTGTTAGATGGCAAAGTGATCAGAACCAATGATAGTGGAGTGATTTTTCACTTTAATGGTAAAATTGAAAGAAAAGGGGAATCGCATTTGATGTTAATGGACAAAATGTCGATTACCATTTCACCTTGGCCACCTCCTGAAGAAAAAAAGGATTTAGAATTAGATAAACATAAATTATTACTCAGTGAAGAAAACATTGATAAACAATTAGAAGTCTTAAAACGAATTGCCAAAGACCAAAAAGAGAATAACGAAAAAAAATTCGAAATCAAAGAAACAGCAAAACCATTCATCACACTTTCGGAACGATTGTCTGACCGAGGGATTTTGTTTACCTTCCCTACAGGAATTTCCTCAGAAATTTGGAAACACCAAGATCTATGGGAAGTTAGTTTTAGTTTTGATAAAGGGCCAACCTTTCATATTCGTGCTAAGATGATGCCCACCAAACAAAAATCTGATTTATACTTGTTACGATATGTAGATGCAGATGAAACAATGCGGAAGTCTTTGTATGAAGAAATCCGCAAACGAGGTGGTGTGAGAGAGGTTTTAACTTAATCTAAGCTTATAAACTTTCAGGAAAGGCACCTTTGGAAGGTGTCTTTAATTCCTTTGTTAATAAAATCAAATCCACTTTTGGAATCTCTTTTCCAGAAGTGAGTTTCACTCCAAGTGCTTCCCAAGAACCAACCGTTAACGAAAAAGATAATAGATACTCTACGTTTTGCATTTCCGGCAATTGGATGAAGGGTGTTCCTCCGTGTAGTACAAGGAAACGTTTGTTTGGAAATTTTTTGGCAAGACTGACAACAGATAGAATTTCTGGTTCCGAAGTGGAATCAAACAGATATGTAGTATAAGTTTTTTGCTTCACATAACTTCCAAATGATTTGGCGGGAACTGATTGGATTTTTTTTGATTTCAAAACCTCTTTCAGTTTTTGGTTTTTAACGAAGGAAAGAGTTTGTTCTGGTAAAATTTGAGATGTTTTCACCGCTTTTGGGTAAGCACGGATCGAATCTTCATTGATTTCTTTCGCAAAAAAAAGTGACTTACTGAGTGTTGTGTAACGATCGTTTCTTTCTTTTTCCCAAGCCGTCAGGAATTCTTTTTGTTTTTGGTTTTCTTCGTATACTTTTGGTAAGATGGAATTTGCATCATAGATACCTAGTTCCAATTTTTTGCGGACTTGTTTTTGGACGGCTTCTTTTAAGATGTCATGTTCTTTTCCTTCTTTGTCTACAAAGCGGAATTCTCCCTTTTTGTAAGCATCCATCAATTGGGCTTTGAATTTTTTGGCAGTTTCTCCCCAACTTGTGAGTAAAACGATATTGGCACCAGCAAGGATTGTTAAAACACCAGGTCTGTCTTTTTCATAGTTTTTGGAAATGGCATGCATCTCCATTGCGTCTGTGATGATGATCCCATCAAACTGGAGCGATTTTCGTAAAACATCTGTTAGAATCGTCTTAGAGAGTGTAGCTGGAAAATTTGGATCAATTTTTGGATACACAATATGAGCAGACATCACCGCTTCTGCCCCACCTAGGATGGATTGTTTGAATGGAACGAGTTCCAGTTTTTCTAAATCCTCAAGGCTTTTATTGATGATTGGAAGTCCGAGATGGCTATCAACAGTGGTATCGCCATGACCTGGAAAATGTTTGATCACTGGTAAACATCCACCGGCTCTTGCACCTTTTTCATACGCAACGGCAACTTCCGAAACTCGATTAACATCTGATCCAAACGAACGAGTGTTAATGACTGGATTCAGTGGGTTGTTATTGATGTCCAAAACAGGTGCAAATAAAAAATTCAAACCTAAACTTCTCAGTTCATAGGATGTGACAAAACCTACAGTTTCTCCCCATTCCTTTTTCCCAGTTTGTCCCACAGCCATTGCACCAGGGTAATGTGTGATTCCATCTTGGACACGGAACACACGACCTCCTTCTTGGTCTGTTGAGATGAGAAAAGGTTGTAAGCCGTTTTCTTTGGCAGCGATTTGAAGATTTTCAGTGAGGGAAAGGATCTCTTCTTTTTTGCCTAAGTTTTTACCAAAGAGGATGATACCACCTGGTTTCGTTTGTTTGATTTCATCTAGCGCAATTTGGTCTACAGTTTTGGAAGGAATCGCAATGTGGATGGTTTGGCCTACCAATTCATCTTCCGACATGTTGTTTGTGATCGACCATGCTTTTTCATCCAACCATCGTTTCCTTTCATTTGCTGCGAGTTCCGTGAGGTAAAAACCAAAACAATAAGAAGAGCCAAAAAATCCGAACAAAAGGAAGAGGGAAAAGGTGGTACGTAGAAGAACTTGGTTCATAGAGTATGATTGTACGTTTTACGATCCGCTTTTCTAAGACAACTACGAAAAATCTCTCATATCTCTTTGGTTTGGGTAGTCTGAGTATCTAGTGGATGATTTTTATAAAAACATAAAACCTAGTTCTCAGTTCCAAAGTATCTTTGAAGAGACAACCGTCGCAAAGGTGCCCGATGATTGGTTTGTCCTCATCACAGATATTGTTGGTTCCACAAAAGCAATTGAGGAAGGACGATACAAAGATGTAAACACCGCTGGTGGACTTACTGCCATCGCGGTTGCCAATGTTTATGGGCATATGGACTTTCCATTTGTATTTGGTGGTGATGGTGTCACATTTTTATTACCCATCAATTTATTGTTCCCCATTCGTTCTGCGATTGCAGATACCATTTTGCAAGTGAAGTCTGCCTTTGGACTTACCATGAGAGCAGGTATTGTTCCTGTCCAAGAATTGTACCGAGCAGGGACAGAATTATTTTTAAGTAAATTCAAAGCTTCTGATCATTATGTTCAATGTTCCCTCTTTGGAACGGCTCTTCCTCTTGCGGAACAATGGATCAAAGAAGGAAAAGATGAATCTTATTTGGTCCGTGAAAATGAAAAAATTCTACCTGCAGACTTTACAGGCTTTACTTGCCGTTGGAAGGATGTCCCTAGTGAAAGAGGGGAAATTGTATCTCTCATTGTCAAACCAAACCATTCTGATTTAGAAGTTTGTAAGAAGATCATAATACGAGTGTTAAACTTTATCAAGTCTGAATATGGTGAAGAAAAAGAATACCATCCACTAAACCTTGATCAAATCAACTTGGGCTCAGGTAATGAACTCAAGAAAGAGGCGGTTGCAAGGACTGGTAAACATTCTGGATTCAAATACGCTCTTACCTTAACCAAAATTTGGATCGAAAGGACAGTAATGGCGATCGCCATCAAATGGAAATTGCCACTTAAGTCGGGGCATTATTCCTTGGATCGATTAAAGGAATACCAGGTGATGAGTGCTGATTTTCGCAAATATGATGGCACTCTCAAAATGGTGATTGATGGGACCAAAAAACATCGGTTAGCTTTAGAATCCTTTTTGCAAAAATTAGAAGCGGAAGGTTTATTACATTATGGACTTTTTGTATCCAACAGGTCACTTATGACTTGTGTCTTAAAAGTAGCATCCTCGGATGAAGTTCATTTTGTAGATGGAGCGGATGGCGGTTTTGCGATGGCCGCCAAATCCCTGAAGGAAAAAATAAAAGGGCTTTGAGCCCTCAAGTGATTGATCCAAATCTGTTTGTTTCACTGAACTTTTGTTTGTCTGATCCCGAAGCAAACACAAAGATTACTGTTGCACACAGATTAATTTCTTCGTAGCAGAACAAATGGCTTCTTGGCTTGTGACACTTGTATTTGATGCCATTGTCCAAGTTTGTCCATACAAGTAAGAACTTGGTGTAGAAGGACAGTTTTGATACGTAAAACCATTACAATTGTGACGGTATGTCAATCCATCACCCGTACACGCGGGTGTAAATCCAACCTGTGTTGCCGCTGTTAGGCTCGTTGTCATCCCCGTCCAGTACTGATCACCCACTGTAGAAAACGAACGAGAGATACTTGTTGGATCAAATCCAGCGGAACCATTTGCTACAAATAAACTCGTATGTTCATCACTACAATTGGTATACCCAGAACTATTACAACGGTAATAATGATTTCCAGCTGTTAGTACCCAGTTGGTTCCATTCGGAATTCTGTCATTAACTGCACCACCACTATTACTAACAATTAGGGCTTTATAAGTTCCCACTGGAACTCCACCTGGTTTGTTATTATCACATGTGTTATCAGCACCAAACACACCTTGTGCGGTCATTTCTCCGTTATAACTAGCAGTGGTTACAAAGATAGCTTTACCGGCTGGTTCATCGTCTTCGTTGGTGATGGAATGGTCACTGGGGCTAGTTGCATTTTGGTAATTTGTGTCTGTGTTTGCAACCATGGAGAGTTGGATGTCAAAACTTTGGTTTCCATCCGAATAGGTATCATCAAGTCCCACAACAGTGAAGGTTTGTTTTTTGGCAGAACTTGCACATCCACTATCAGAAGCATTGCCAGGTTCTACTTCACTATTCACAGGGAAGGTAATGGGGGAAGATGTGATGGTCCCACATTCGCCAGCAGATGCGGTTCCAGCAGAGTAGGATTTGCAACTGATATTGAGAACAACCGGTTGTGTTGGGTTATTCCCTCCTAAACAAACCGATACCGTTGCTGTATTGGTAGTTCCTTCCCGAGTGTTTCCCACATGAGAGATATAAAAAGATTTTTCATCATCAGTTGTGGCTGCATAAACATCAATGGGATCATAGGAAAGACCTCCCGTAGACAAAGCCGTTGTGACAGTCCAGTTTTGGGTGAGATCCACGAGGACATCATCCAAATGTGTGAGGACAATTTGGTTTGTCCCGCCAGATTCCATAAAATTATAGTTAGATGAGGATACAGTGACAGTTCCAGGAACAGTTCCTTCTGTTGTATCAGAGCTTGTGAGGCCAATGCTGATATCTGAACTTGGTGCTGCTTGGGATATCATCCAAATATTTGTAGACCCACCTTCCACAGCAGACAATCGGTTGACAGAAGTTCCCAATGGAGATCCTGAAAAATTACATGGTTGGAGGAGATGGGTTCCATCATTATCACAAGAACGCACAGAAAAGGTTGGTTCGGCCACGGTTGTATTGTAGGTAGCATCAGCTGAAGATGCGACAAAGGATACCGTGTAATCCGCATTGCCTGTGTTTGCTGAGTCAGATTTCCCTTCGACTTGGAAGGTTTGGTATACATTCCAATCAGATGTTGTAAAACTGAGAGTGGGTGTGAGGATATTACATTTATTCCCACAATTGGAAGAAAAATTAAGTGTGACCGTATTTGTCGGTTTGGTGCGGAGTTTGATTTGGAATTGTGAGTATTTGGTTCCAAAACGATTACTTTCATCTGTGGCAAAACGATTGATCGCTCCACCTGATGCACCAGTAGTTCCCGTTGTGGCATCAAACCTTTGGTAGGCGTAACCAGGAACACTTTGGTCTCGGTTGTAAACCACAACATTTCTTGGTTTGATTCCATTATAATCGGCGTCAGAACTACTTGTATTTGATACTTCTACCGTATACACTTTGATGCCGTCAATTTCCAAATCATCAACGGATGTGATGGTCACAGATTGTGGAGTATTATAATTTCCTGTCGTGAAAGTTAACGTTTTTGGATTCGCTGTTCCTTCGCGGTTACTGGCATTGATAGAATCATACACTTCATTGATGGGAATGGTAACATTGGCAGTGGGTGCCGTTCGTAAAACCACTTGGAAGGTCCCATTGGTTGCCGTTGCAGATGGGCCTGGTTCTTCCATCACTCGAGAGATATTAGACACACGAACACCAGGGCCTTCCTCATCATCTACCGCAACAGAAATATCACATGCATCCTTTCCTGTATAGGTCCCTGAAATTTCCTCACCACTTCCGTTTTTTTGAGTCATCGTTCCAAGGGCAATTGTCATTGGATCTACTTTTGCACTTCTAACTGCATCTTGAACCACTGTGAATGTAAAACATTGTCTTTGTGTGACTCCATTGCCAGTGAACGTGAGTTTGGTGGGGATGGCAACATCGGGAGCAGGGAAGGTTTTGAGTGATGTGATCCTTGTTCCATAATTCGAAGTTACAGAAACAGGTATCTCCAAACTCCCGCTAAACGGAGCACTGGGATAAATACAGGTTTGGAAGGATTTATAACCCCAAGAAGTCCCACCATCTGTATCCACATCATCCAAACCATTTTCATTCACTGTGCTAAAGGTAGAGTTCACATCTCCATCTTCCGAAAGGGAAACAAGTTTGGTTGAAATGGTAACATCCGACGAACAAGTAGTTGTTGGATTCCCGAATGTTCGTTCAAAACGTTCGCTAATTCCAAATAATAGATTGTCTCCTGCTGATGCGGCTCCACTACAACTCACTAGGAGTGATACTAAGAATAATGACAAGGAAGATGCCAGTCGTTGTTTGGTGGAGTTCATGCTAAATTTCCCGTAAACCAATCTTTTTTATAAAACAATAAATGGATGCCTTTCCATTCATGGCAACGACAATCTCACCCTAGTGTAGAAAGAGTGTACAAATAACTTACGTTAAACAATGTTTATTTTAGAAACAAAGATTTGTAAATGTCATTCAATCGATTCGTATTTTTACTAGGCAAATGTGGCAAAGTTACGTTAAATTGAAGGAAAGAGTTTGAAATTAATTTCCAATCATCTCTTAAGAGAATTATCAATTGATTTCTATTCTTGGTGCAAAAGATAGGGACAGTTCGTTCTATGTTTAGAAAATTATTCTTCACAGTTCTTTCATTATCCATTACCTATTGCCAGACGACCACCAAACCAGAGTGGATGGAATCAGAGACTTTTCAAAGATTTTGTGGCTGTGTTCATATTGATGAATCCAAACCCAGTGAACATTTGGGAAGTTTACCTGTTGGTTCTCTCGATAAATTAGGAACTTCTGATTATTTAGAAAAATTATACAAGGGATTACGAAGTGATTTTGAACATACAGGTACTCCCTTCGAAGAAGTAGGTGGAAGTTTGGTTGCAAAAGGTGTCGAACTCAAACGAATCGAAGACGATGAAAAAAGACTTCGTGAACTTCTCATCATCATTGACGGAGACGTTGCCTTCCCTTCAGGAAAATCTACGTTAACACCCAAAGCAAAAGAACTCATCGCAAAAGTAGGGGACGCCATGGAAGCCTATCCAGAAACCAATTGTCGGATTGGTGGACACACTGATAGTGTTGGGGCATTTTCCATGAATTTAAAACTCAGTAAAGAAAGATCTCAATCTGTTAAAAAAGAACTCAAACTCGTCCATAAAATCGCAGAAGAACGATTTAAAGAAGTGGATGGTTATGCTGATTTACATAAGATCGTAGATACAATGTTAGCTGAAAAGAAAAATCGTAGAACTGAAATTTACGTAGGGACAGTTCGCATTGTTTACTAAAAATTTAAATCGAAAAAAAAGGCTATTGATTCTCACTATTGTATTGGTTATCTGTTTTGTGTTTGGTGCGAGTCAACTAACAGCAGAAGAAACAAGTAAGACAAACCCAATTGTTGAACCAAAAAAGGATTCAATAACAACACCAGAAAAAACAAATCCAAATGTGGCTCCAAAAACAGAAACAACTTCGGTTTCCGAACCACCCAGTACAAATCCACTCGTGAGTTGGGAACGAAGAGAAGACAACCAAACTCCTATGGAGATTTTTAACAAAGTCTACGAACACAGATTGATGATTCGCAGTGGGTTTGGAATTGGAAAATTATCTCCAGCGATTCTGAATGAAACAGGACCTGCTTGGTTCCAAAATTCTTTATTTCGCCAAATCACAGAACCTGGTGCTCCACTTGCCATTCCCTATAAACCTGCAAAAGATTTAGGTGTTAACTCGCAGTTTTTTGACATTCGGTATGGTTACAAAAATAAGTATGAAATCCAATATGCCGAAGATACTACGTTAGGTGTCTACAGCCGTAACCTTCCTGCTTCCAATAATTTTCTTTCCCCAAGGACAGATTCCTATTGGGCCAGTAGTTTTGAAGGGAACCGATTACTCCGTTTTGAAGGAGTAAGCCAAAATTTACGTTTTTCCTACACACATCCGATCACCAAAATATTGATGGTTGGTCCCTCGATCAACTTCCATCGTTATACGGAACGAAACAATATTTCCTATGGTTCCTATTCGACAAGTCGACCTGAAGCAACCGTTCCGAATAAAACCACTTGGTCGATTGGTGGTGATGCCAATGCCGAATATTCTATGAAAGGAATTTTGCCAGGCATTTATTCAAAATTAAAATTAAGAGATTGGTGGGAGATCCGAGGGCGTTTGGAACTTCTGGACAGGAAAGGAAATTTTTCTGTGTTAGGTTCTCAAATCATCCAAGAAGTATTTAATGATAATTCCTCTTCTCTCACGGCAGTGATCCCTGCGTATGGGGGAAGGGTCAGAGACAAAGGAACCATTCTCAATTTAGAAACATCTTTCCAATATTGTCGTTTTTCCTTGGACATAGGAATGATCCGCCAAGATGTCAAACGGACCTATGAAACCTATTTGGGAGACACAGTGGGATCAGTGCCAAGAAGTGATTATTCTGCCAGAAGTGTTTATATAGGATTTTCGGAGATGTCAACATCCATCAAACACACTGTTACAGAATTTTATATCATGCCTGGTGTTTCCTTCTACTATGACGAGGATAAAATTTATTAGGAGATACTCCTTCCTTTCGAAATGTTTTTTTCTTTGGAATTGGTTTTGGTATTCAAATTTGTTAGCTAAAAATGTTTGCATTTTCTTAGATTGAGACCAATCTAATGAGTGATGCCTTACTTCATTACAATCGTATCACTTCTCTTCCTGTTCCAATGTGGGAATCCTTCTGATCCAGAGAAAGATAAGAAAACAGGTTTTCCTTCTGAAAACCAACCAAAACGGATTCTTTATTTTGGAGATTCCTTAACGGCTGGGTATGGACTTCTGAATTATGAAGATGCTTGGCCTCATGTACTTACAAATCGAATCAATGGTGAAGGGTATTCCTACCAAATGACCAATGCAGGTGTGTCAGGTGATACAACGAGTGGAGGCCTTGGGAGATTGGAATGGGTACTCGCGGAAAAACCATCCATCTTTGTTCTGGAATTAGGTGCAAATGATATGTTACGTGGCATCAGTCCAAAAGTCACAAAAGAAAACCTACGAACCATGGTAAAACAAATAAAATCACAATACCCTAACACCAAAATTCTGTTAGTTGGTATGATGGCAACACCGAATATGGGGAAAAAATATGCCTCCGCTTTTAATTCAATTTATCCTGAACTTGCAAAAGAAGAAAACATTCCACTTGTTCCTTTTATCTTAGAAAAAGTGGCTACCATTCGCAAACTCAACCAAAAGGATGGAATCCATCCTACGGAAGCCGGCCACAAACTCGTTGCAGACACAGTGTATCCTTATCTCAAACCTCTCTTAGAAAAATAAGATCCTTCTCCATCCGAAGTCCCTTTTGGATGGAGTAACGATCGTTGACAGAAAACGGAATCAAATCCTATCCTTTCCCAGAACGACCCTCCCGATACGATGTTGTTAGGTGGTGGTTTCAGATGGAACCCCTACCACTGAAATTAAATTCAATTCCATACCCCATTGGGATGGATTTCCATTCATGCTTTTCCACTTTTTTCCTTGCCGATTTGATTAGGTTCCAAATGATGGTTTCACAAACCTTCTGCGGGAATAGCTCAGCGGTAGAGCATCTCCTTGCCAAGGAGAGGGTCGCGGGTTCAAGTCCCGTTTCCCGCTAATGAAGGTCTTCTTCTTTTTCTTTCCACTACACTCTCTTTTTTTACACTGGATATAATACGATGGAATTTACGGCTAAAAAAAATAACAACGCAACTTGTGACCTCAGCATTCAATTTAGCGCTGAAGAAGTCCGCACCGCCTACTCACAGGCTTACAAAAATGCAGCTGAAAAAGTAAAAATCCCTGGGTTTCGACCAGGAAAAGCTCCCCTGAATATGGTGGAAAAAGTCCTAGGTGACACCGTGATGGACGATGCTGCCAACATCATGTTAAACCAAGCAATGGCAGACCTCTTTGACAAATTGGAACACAAACCAATCCGTTTGCCACAATTCCAAATGGAAACGTTTGATAAAAATACTGGTGCAAAGGCAAAAGCCACTTACGATACAAAACCGGAAGTCACCTTACCAAAGTTAAAGAAAATCAAAATCCAACCGAAAGAAATTAAAATTTCGGATGCAGACATCCAAAAAGAATTGGAAGGAATCCAAAAAAACATGGCTCGTAATTCTTTGAAAGAAGAAGGCGAACCAGTTGAGGCATCCGACTTACTAGAAATCAATTATAAGTTTAAGGAAACTGGAAAAGAATACCCAGATGCCAACCAAACGGGAAAATTCCAAATGGGTGCTCCCCAAAACCCTCCAGGGTTTGAGAACAATCTCCTTGGAATGAAACTGAATGAAACAAAAGAGTTCACATTCACGTATCCAGATGTATACCCTGCATCTCCTGAGTCTGCTGGAAAATCAATCATCTACACAGTAACAGTGACTGCGATTTACAAGGTAACTTACCCTGAAATCAATGATGATTTTGCTTCTGAAGTGGATGGTTCTGCCAACTTACAAGAGTTAAAAGAAAAAACTAAAAAACAACTAATTGAGATTTTTGGAAATGCACTCACAAAACGTGCAACAGATGATGCTTACAACGAAATCATCAAAGAATCCAAATTCATCATCCCAGAATCCCTCATTTATGAAGAAACAGAAACTGTTTTCAAAAACTTCATGCGTGAATTTGGCCTTCCTGTCACTTCTCTTTCCGACTATGCAAAACGCCTAGGAAAAGAAGAAAAAGAAGTAAGGGAATCTTTCTCCAAAGCAGCGGAAAAACGCATCCAAACTTACATTTTGAAGCAAAAAATCGCTGATGACTACAAAATTGTCATTTCTGACGAGGAAGTTGAGGCCGGTTACGAAAAAGAGGCGTCTGCCCAAGGAATTCCTGCCGAAACTCTCAAAAAAGAAGTCCAAAAACAGAAGGCGGAAACCTACTACCGTGACAAATTCCTGTTTGATAAAATTGACGAGTTTGTTTACGCTGAGGTAGAGAAAAAATCGCCAAAAGCAATTTCAACGGAAGAAGCTGAGAAAATTCTTAGCGGGAAAGAAGAGTAAACTATGTCCACACTGATGCCTTATGTCATTGAACAAACAAGCCGTGGCGAACGCCAATACGACATTTTTTCACGGTTATTAAAAGATCGGATTATATTTTTAGGTTCTGCCATCGACGAAACCTATGCGAATGTGATTTCCGCTCAACTTTTGTTTTTAGAAGCGGAAAACCCAGACAGAGATATTTATCTCTACATCAATAGCCCAGGTGGTTATGTGAGTTCTGGTCTTGCGATTTATGACACAATGCAACTGATCAAACCAGAGGTGCGAACCCTTTGTATTGGACAGGCATCTTCTATGGCGGCTCTTTTACTTGCTGGTGGAGCAAAGGGAAAACGTTCTGCCCTTCCGAATTCACGTATTATGTTACACCAACCGTATGGTGGAGCAAGTGGACAAGCTTCTGATATTGAGATCTCTGCGAAAGAAATCATCAAGATCAAGGACAAACTCATCGATCTTTATGGTAAACACACAGGAAAGTCTGCTGACCAAATCCGCAAAGACACCGAAAGAAATTTCTTTATGAGTGCAGATGAAGCCAAAGAATACGGCATCATTGACAACGTGATCCAAGAACGCAAACAAATGCCACAAGCCTAAGGGGGCGTCTCCATGACCAAACGTGCAAGCCAAACGGGTAATTCCAGAGAAAAATTACATTGTTCTTTCTGCGGAAAGGCCCAAGACGAAGTAAGAAGGCTTGTCGCAGGTCCTGGTGTTTATATCTGCGATGAATGTATTTCCTTGTGTAACGAAATCATCGCAGAAGAACCACAAAGTGGTGAAAAAACTGCAATTGTGGGAGACATCCCAAAACCTACTGAAATCAAAAAAATCTTAGACCAGTATGTGATTGGACAAGAACAAGCGAAAAAAGCTTTGTCTGTTGCCGTTTACAATCACTACAAACGAATCTTCCATAACGAACGTAAGGCGGGAGACGTGGAATTGGAAAAATCCAATATCATGCTCATTGGACCTACAGGTTCAGGAAAAACCTTACTCGCACAAACACTCGCTCGGATTCTTAAAGTTCCGTTTGCGATTGTGGATGCAACAGCACTCACTGAAGCCGGGTATGTGGGGGAAGATGTGGAAAACATCATCCTCAAACTCATTCAAAACGCAGACAATGATGTGAAACGTGCTGAGATGGGAATCATCTACATTGACGAAATTGATAAAATTTCTCGTAAGTCCGACTCTGCCTCCATCACACGTGATGTGAGTGGGGAAGGGGTCCAACAAGCTCTTCTCAAAATCATTGAGGGAACTGTTGCCAATGTGCCACCACAAGGCGGACGTAAACACCCTCACCAGGAATACATCCCAGTCGAAACCAAAAACATCCTCTTCATTTGTGGGGGAGCCTTTGTCGGTCTCACTGACATCATCAAACAACGAGTTGGTGTCAAATCCATTGGTTTCCATTCCAACGAAGTGGTAAACGACAAAGGAAGGAAAATCGAAGAAGGGGAATCGGTAGTACACCATGTAATCCCTGATGATTTGATGAAATTTGGTCTGATCCCAGAATTTATAGGACGACTTCCTATCATTGCCACTCTCGATGAGTTAACGATCGAAAGTTTGAAATCTATTTTTACAGAACCAAAAAATTCCCTTCTCAAACAATACCAAAAGATGTTTGATATCGAGAATGTAAAACTCAAGTTCACAGAGTCCGCGATCGAAGCGATTGCCCAAACCGCAATCAAACGGGAAAGTGGTGCGAGAGGACTTCGTGCCATTGTAGAAGAGATCATGATGGAACTCATGTTCCAAATTCCTTCACGTAAGGATGTTTTGGAAGTGGTAGTTACTGACGAAACCGTTCTCAAAAAAGAAGCACCCATTACGATTTTAAAAGGTGATATCGAAAAGATCGCATAAATTCTGTTTGTTCATGCGAACTAACGTTTCCCTTTTAGTTCTATACTTGTCGTTTGGTATTTGGTTTGCCCAATGCCATACGGCAAAAGAGTTTCCCTCCTACCCACCGAATCCAACTACAAACCCAATCGACACTTCGATTGAATGGATCAAAATCAAAGAATCGGTTTGGATCCACAAAAGTTTTGGCAGTTTCCAAGGGATAACGTATCCATCCAATGGACTTGTGGTATTAACGAATAAGGGTGTGGTTGTGATCGACACTCCTTCGACCGAACCACAAACAGAAGAACTAATCCAATCCATCCAGACAAAGTTTCAAAAACAAATTGTTTTTGTCATCGTGACCCATGCACATGACGACCGTATGGCGGGAGTTTCTTCCTTCCAAAAAAGAAAAATCCCTGTTTATAGCACCCAATTGACAGCCAAATTAGCCAAGGAAAATGGATATGGAATGCCAAGTCCCATCCTTGACATCCAAACTCGATTTTCTTTAGGAAATGGTTCGGTCGAAGTGTTTTACCCAGGACCAGGGCATTCTCCTGACAATATTGTGGTATGGCTTCCAGACACTCATATCCTCTTTGGAGGCTGCCTTGTGAAAGCACTGGAAGCGGAAGATTTGGGGAATCTGAAAGATGCCAATCTGGTGGAATGGGAATCCTCTGTGAAACGAGTTCTCTCTCGTTATCCAGATGCGGAAGTGGTTGTGCCAGGGCACGGGAATTGGGGAAAACTCGACTTACTCCGTCATACAATCCGTTTACTTATTTCGCCGAACCACTAAAATCGAAAGTTTTTCCATCGGGTTTGTGAGGTTTCGTTCCCGTCCAAGGGCACTCATTTTTTTCGCAATGGCGAGTAACATTTGTCTCGAAGAACTGGGCCTCAGGTCAAGTAAGTAGTCCACAAATTCTTCCATGATTTCAAACGATGTGAGACCAAATTGAGTGAGAGTTCTGTCACTCGCCCAAACTAAATAATCTCCCACTTCAATCCCGTCGGCTATTGAGATTGGATGTTTGTGATTGGGATACCAATGGTCATCTCCACTTCCTTCAATCACTTGGATGCCATGATCAGAAAATTGGAAGATGGGCATATCCATGTAATGTAAAAAAGACATTTTATCATCTTTGTTTTGGATCACAAAGGCTAAGAGTTTTAACTTTAGGAATGCAAATTGGTGGAGGGCAAACTTTAGTTTTTCTAATAATTCTTCTGTAGAGAAAAGCCCATCTCCAAAGGATGATACGATCCCATGGATGAATATTTTTTCTGAGGATTCTAAAATTCCAGGTTCCATATGGCCTGCAATGATACCAAAGAGTCCATCTTTTGCTCGAACAATCCGAATGTAATCAGCACCCGCATAACGCATCACTGACGGGAAGACGGCTACGTCAAAACCAGGTGAATTTGGAATTTTGATATCAGGAATTTGTTTGTTTAAGGAAGTTGCTTGGATTGTTTTCCAATCAAATTTATTTTCAAATTGTTCCTCTCCAAGTCCCTCTTCGCCTTGTAAGAGTGTGAACATGACCGATTTATAAATTTTATACTCATCAGAGTTTCGATTTAAATTGCGTATGTCTTTAGGGATTTGGTTTTCACTATCTTGGATATGAAAAATGATATGGAGGATGTATTGGTATAAAAATCCAAGAAAATAATATACGATAAAACTAATACACAATGCCAAAAGAAAAGAACTATAAATCCCAACTAAATTGAAGTTAAGAGTATTTTCACCTTTTGGATTTTGCCAATGTGTGAATGTGAATTCAGCAAATAAAAAATGAATGAAAAAAAATAAAAAACTGATGATGCCAAGTAAAATGGGAAGTTTAACACGGTAACTCATTTTGAATCAGTGGCTTCCAATACTCTCATTAAAATAGCAGATAAAAAGAATAAAAAACTAAGTGGCAAAAGTAACATTAGCATAGAAAAAACATCAGGTCCTGGTGATAATACAGCAGACACAACCGCGATGATAAGCACTGCTTCCCTCCATCGGGAAATCAGAAACCTTGAAGAAAGGATTCCGATACGACCGAGTAAAATGAGAACGATTGGTAATTGAAAGGATGCCCCAAAGACTAGGTGTAAGTTAAAAAACAAATCATAGTATTCATCGATGGGAAGGTAAGGATCCACTCCATCTGGCCTTAAGACAACAAGGAACACTCGCAAAAAATTTTCGAAGACTGTAAACCAACAAAGTGCAAGGCCAGACCAAAAGAGCAAAGTAGAAAAGAGGATGATGAACTTTCCCCATTTTTCTGTCCTTGGATTGACCGCGGGAGCAATGAACCCCCATAGGATGTAGAGTAAAAAAGGAAGGGAAACGAGAACCGACAAAATAAAGGACGTTTTCAAATAAATGAGAAACGGAGCCATGAGTTGGATCTGGAAAAAATGAGCATCCGGCCCAAGCACCGATTTGTAAGGTTGGATGAGAATGCTATGGATCTCACTTCCAAAATACAAAGTTCCTATCATAAAAACAGAAACAACTAAGATTGAATAAATGAGTCTTTGCCGGAGTTCTTCTAAATGGTCACCCAGGGACATATATTTTTCCCTGGTTTCCGAATCTTCCGGCAGTGGCAGTGCGGTTCTTTTTTTGTCAGCCAATGGTGGGATTAAGCTTTTTTCTTTTTAGTGGATTTTGTGTTGGACTGTGACGTCTGTTTTGGTTCTTCCACAGGGAAACTCGTTTGGGTAGGTTCTTCGTCTTGGCCAGTGAGTGACTTTCTAAATTCCTTGATCCCGGAACCTAAGTCCTTGGCAAGGCTTGGCAATCGTTTTCCACCAAAAAAAAGTAAGGCTAAAAAAACGATGAGTGCAATCTCCCATGGTCCTAAATTAAAAAAAGCAATAGGTGCTTGAAAAGAAAACGGATTGGATGGCATATTTCCCTCTTAAGGCAAGAGTTATGCAAACGAATCTGGAAGCAAGCGGAATGATAGAATTCTTTAAGGTCTTGCAAAACCTATTTTCTGGGGGAGGGGATTTTCCTGATT
>JACVCB010000015.1 GCA_016742255.1 Leptospira sp. | reverse complement strand
GTTGTATTTTTCAAAAAAACAATTCGAAAATGCCTTAGACACCATTGATTCATATACAAAAAAAGAGCCAAATGATCCATCCGGATTCTCCTTTAAAGCAAAAGTTCTTTTATATGAAAATTACTTTCAACCTAGGGCTCTGGTTTCTATTTTACCCAATGTAAAAGAGTCTCTTGAAAATGCGTTAAATTTGGATGATAAAAACGAAGAAGCTAGATTCTATTTTGTATATCATGATTTGATTTTAGCAAATGCAAATAATGACAAAGATTTAAAAACAAAAGCATTCAAACGAATTTACGAACTTGCACGTGAGTTCCCCGAAAATCAACTCTATCATAGCATTGAGGCAAATCTTGCTTGGGAATTGGGTGAAAACAAATTTGCCTCTTACCATTACAGAAGAGCATTAGCACTCGATGATTTAGATGAAATATTGCGTTTTGAAGCAGAAGAGTATGTCATCTCTTCAGAAAAGGAAGAATCCAAACTACGACGAGAGTTGGGAGACTACCGAAGGGATCGTTATTATGCCGAAAAACATTCCTTATACCATAAAAGTAGTTTATTCCATTTATTTAGAGCAAGGGACTTAAGTGCACAAACACCAGTGATCCGAAAGGAACTATTGGATTTTTATAATTTATCAGGTGATTCCGTAAAATATACAAATCTGCTTTTACGTCTGAGAGAAGAAGATCCAAACTCTTTTAAACTACAAAACAAATTGGAATTTGTGATCAAAAATCTAAAGGATTCGATCGAGTTTAAAGAAGGATACATTCAAATTGATCCAAATTCTGTTTCCGATTTATCGGTTCGGTTTAGTCCAGAAGTTTATGTTTTTGATTTTGAATCAGTGAGTCCATTTCCTTACCACCTCCAAGCCGGTCGCCTTTTTGCAGAAGTTTTAAGATACCAATTAAAGAATATGTTATCAGTAAGAGTGGTTGAAGGAAGTGAATTTAAATCCATTCGAAATTTATTAAAGGAATCTAGTTACCATCCATTTTCACAAACAATTCCTTTTTCCATCGACAATTTACACCACCTGGATTCCAAAAGGCGAAATGCAACTAAGATCCGCTATGTGGTCCATGGAAAATACCAAATCGAGAATGGAGATATCAAATTTGATATTTCAGTTTATGATCGGAATCAACTCAAAGACATCGTCAATTGGAAAACAAACCAAAGAGGAAGAGATAGTTTACCTACTATAGTTCATCGAATTGCCGAACGGATTAAATCTACCTTGCCTATCGAAGGGAAAATTCTAAAGGTAAAAAAAGACGAAGTCATTGTATCTCTTGGAAAAGATGACGGCTTAAAATTGGATTCAAAACCAGTATTCCAAAGGAGAGGAAAAACTCTTTTTGAAGGAAAAATCATTTCTTTAGGAAAGTCGATTTCAAACATCAAACCAAAACAACGGGGATGGGAAAAAGAATTGGCTACTGGGGACGATGTGGTGCTAAAAACGGACTAGGATAAAAAAAAGAAAAGAAAATTAATAAAACTTCCGAAATCCTTTCTTCTTTTGAATCATCTAACGATTCAATTTCCAATTGGCAAATGTTTCCGTCCATATATAGAGAATCCACTTGTTCTGAAAGAAAACAGTTTTTTAAAATTGGCACTAACTGGTCGTAGTCCTTTTGATCCAAATAAACTTTCCCATTGGAAAATTGATAGTTGGATTCGATTCTATGGATCGTTTCTTTTGGAGTGTGTTTCCATTTTAACTCTACATTAGGATGGTAGTATATCTTTTCATTTTCCATGGAAAACTCACCATGATGTAATCTTTTTTTCGAATCTTCATTTGCAAAACGTATCCAATCCGTATCCCCTGGTATACGATCTGCAAAACTCACTTGGACTTCACCGACTCCGCTTTGGTTCTGAATCAATCGAACAAATAGAACTTGTTCCTTATTTAGTCTTAGAGACTCATTTTTTATTCTTTCGATGACTTCTGAATGTAATTTGGGAAACGATTGATTCTTTTTCTGAAAAAACAAAGTCATAATTGATTTGATTTCCTTCTAATGAGTATGGATACATTTATTTTCCAATCAAAATTCCAAGTGCCGATCGAAAGGTTATTCCAATTCCATGAAGACCCAATTGGTTTTGAAACATTGATGAAAACAAATCGAGGGATCAGAGTGATCCAAAAACCAGGATCTATTAAAGTCGGTGAAACAGCCATTTTAAAAGTTCCGATCTTTCCCTTTATTTATACTGAATGGATCGCAAAACATACCAAATACGAGAAAAATTCCCTTTTCCAGGACAATCAAGAAAAAGGACCATTTCTAAAGTTTTTACACACACATCGGTTTATCAAAGTAAATGAAAACGAATCCATCTTATCAGATGAAATTGAAATTGATTTTTACCTTTGGCCCATCTCCCGATTCTTTATCTACCCAATGTTGTATTTCATGTTTAAAAAACGCCATAACCTAACAGCTAAATATTTTTCAGTCAAACCCAACTTAATTTTTAGCGGGTATTCTCGAACCATAATCAATTAGTTGGCGGTTGTATTCCTTTTCCATAAGAGGAGAAGAGATCAAAAAATCCGCACTAGAACGATTGCATGCCATTGGAATATTATATAATACAGCAATCCGTAATAGAGCTTTCACATCTGGATCATGTGGTTGCGCAGAAAGTGGATCCCAGAAAAACACCATAAAATCTATTGAATCTTCTACGATTTTCGCACCAATTTGTTGGTCTCCACCAAGTGGTCCGGAAATGAATCGAAAGACTGGTAAACCAATTTGTTCATGGATCAATTTTCCCGTTGTCCCTGTTGCCGAAAGATGATGTTTACTCAAGGTTCCTCGGTTGAATTTTACCCAATCAAGTAAATCTTCCTTACGATTGTCATGTGCGATGAGAACGATCTTTTTCGTTGTTTCCATTTTTCTCTGAATTAGTACCATAAAGTGATAGTTCTTGCCAATATCCTGGATTCAAGGAAAGTTTCCCTGAAATGGTAAACCAACGCCGATTTTTTTGGGTCCTCTTCCTTCTATCCTTCCAAATTCCGCTCGGAGCCACTGATCCAAATAAGGCTATAGAAACAAGGGTTGAATCCATTCTCCCAACCCAACCAGATTCAGGTTCACCCTGGGGAGATTCTTCCCAAGCCATCAGTACCATACCAGTTCTCGACTTTGTCGATGAAAAAAACTCTCAAAAAAGATGGTCTGACGCGAGTAAAGAATACTCACTTGCCTTGGAAGGTTTTGAATCTGGGAAAAAGGGAATCGATAAACGCAGAGAGGATTTTAAAAAAGAAGTATTTTATGAAGATCGTTACGAATGGCAGAAGGTAACACGAAAAGAAAACAAAGAAAAAGAATTCCAAAAACAACTTTATGAACTAAGGACTCAAACAACACTTCGTCTCGTAAAAGCTATGAATTTGTTAGATAAAATCGAAAATCCTAAGGTAAAAGAAAGTGCCTCCTATACTGATTTAAAATCTGGCATTTACAGAGAATACATCAAACACCAAGAATCTTTTAAAAACTACTTACAGGTCATCGACTTTACAAATCGTTATATTGAAATCTCATCCAAAAATGAAATGGAAGCAGAACCTCACAGACTACTTGCCTTATCCTATGAGAAAATGGAACAAACAGCATTGCGTTCAAAAAACCAAGAACTCTATTATGAATTTAAAGAATTAAAGAAAAAACATCTATTACGATTTGCAGAATTGCATTATGGCCGCGAATCAAAAGAATACGCGGCGATTGAGGAAAAAGTCGGAAAGGATTTTTGAATTACAACATCCCAAGTTTTTTCTTAAGTGCTCTATTTTCTTCCACCAGTTCTTTAATTTCTTGTTCCGTATACTCAAATAAACGATCTTGCGCTCGTAATATTTTATCTAAATTCATCTCTTCGATTCGTGAATAATTTAATACTTCTTCTGTCGCCTTTTGTAGTTCAAGGGCTTGTTTGAGTTCTTTTTCCCGAAGTTCATCCAATTGTTGGATTGCTTTGACCCTTTGGTGTAACTCAATGAGCTCTTGGTTTTTCATATCATTCACTCGTTCAAGAGCAGAATTAATGCCTGCTTGTGAACGTTTCACGAGTTCCTCATACTTAAGGATGGAACGCAAAGCTTCGTTTTCCTTTTTTGATTCTTCGTATTCTTGGTGTGCTAAAGAAAATACACCCTCAAAAAAACCAACATTTTCTAAACAGGAATTTCCAATATCTAAAGCCGCTGCTTTGTAGGATTCGGATTGGATGGTTCTGTCCAAAATCATCCTGAGTTCCCGAACATGGAGAGGGTTTTCTAAAACTAGGTATTTGGGTTGAGTTTGTACCATCTCTTGGATTTGGTTTACAGCATCTTCTGAAGAAACTAAGATCAAAGAAACAAAAGGACTCATTTCAAAAGTAGATTTGATTTTTGATTGGATCTCATTCCATTCTTTTAGCGTCACTTGGATGAAAAGGATGTGAATATCGTTTGGTGTGAGAGAGATTTGATCCAATTCAGACAAACCAATTTGGTTCACTTGGATCTTGATTTTTGAATGTTTCCAAAGCTCTACGGGAAACGGACGGCCCTGGGAAAGATTCCAAATATAAGAAGTTTTCAAACCCGATCTCCTAATTGACAACTACACTCTATGGGACCGTAGACAGGGGAATTTTCTAGCAAATTTTCTATTATTTCTTCCTTGCGAAGCGATTTTTTAACATTTCCCATGTTTCATCCCATTTGTCTTTCCATCGAAAATAAAATCCTAACTTATTACGAATTGATTCTGGTAATTTTGCATCAGTCCTTGAGATCATGATATAAATCGAAAGGGTCGCAATTACGATATTCGCAGACCAAGGACCCACCCAATCCGGAACATTCTCTTTGTAGGAAATCCCAGAACCAAATATAAAAAACGTATAGTAAATGAGTAAAAAGATTACAGCAAGAGTAAAACTCATACCTTTTCCAGAACGTTTGACAACAAGACCCAAAGGAAAGGATAGAAAGAAAAAAATCTGACAAGAGAGTGGAGTCGCAAACCGTTTGTGGATTTCCACATTAAATCCCGTGAGGGTTTTTTTGGATTCATTCAGAAGTTCAGACAACTGTGTGAATAAGGCAAACTTTTGTGCCATATCTTCTTGGTTTCCCGAATTGGCACCTATGATGAGCTCATATTTGAATTGTTCCACCATTTGTTTGAGCCCACCTACACCTTTGATAGACAAACCATATTCTTTTAAAATTTCCAATCCTGGAATATTTTCCAAACCTTCGGATTCAATGGCATTTCTAATCTCAATTAACATTGGTAAGGAGAAGGTATCAGGCTTTACATTGATACTTAAGGTTTTTGTATCTTTTTTCGCTGGTGTATTGTAATCCATTTCCCCATTCATGAAATTGGTAACACCAATTGCATTGGTTTCAGGATCCCATTCAATCACATAACCTTTTCTCAATCGAACTGACTTTTCGTATTCACCAACAGAGTTCTTTTTTTCAACAAGTAACCCTTCCTTAGCGTTGATGATTTGTAACATTTTTGACCCACCCATTGGGACGGCCAAATTGTTCACCATGATAAAATCAGTTCCACTAGCAGAAATTGCCCATTCTCGAATTTGAACATTACTCAGGTTACCATCTTCATCCACACCACCAGAATACATGGTTCGACCCTTCTCGGAGAAAAAATCCTGTGTTTTATCTCCTGAAAATTGACCAGGTTGGATCGCAAGTAAGGGATTATAAGATGCAATCCAATTATCAAAATCCTTCATCTTACGAGTGTTCTCTGGCCCTAAATAAAAATTTAGATAACCAACGAGAAGTGTCATAAGAAAGCCAAATACCAAAAAATTACTGTAGATATAAGGAAACGAAACCCCGGATGCCCGCATCGCAGTGATTTCGGAATCACCAGACAATCGACCTGCTGCCATAATTCCAGACATCAAACAAGCCATAGGAATGGTCATGGGGAGTGTATTCCCAAAAACATAACCCATATAATCTAACAAACGGAAAAAATCGACACCTTTTCCAACAAAAAGTCCAATCATCTTTTGGATGGCAACTGCCATATAGATCATTGTAAAAAAAGAAAGAGCAACCAAAAACGGACTTAAGATCTCTTTCAGAATGTAAATCCTTAAAATGGAAGGTTTGAAACGTTTCCACTTACCTAACCTATCCGTATCCACCATAAAATCTGGTGGTAAATCGTCTTTGGAATGAACCCTAACGGTTCTTAAATCAACAGGTTTAGACAATCAATTTCCCTTTGAGAGTAGCACTAGTTGCTTGTTCAATGAGTACAGTTACCGTTTTTCCAATCCAATCCGATAAGTCTTGAGACATTCCTTCTGGAATTGGGAAAACTACCATTCGACCACAGTGTGACCGACCACATAACTCTTGTTTTGATTTTTTTGAAGTATTCTCCACCAAAATGGAAAATTCTTTTCCAATTTTTGTTAGATTTTTCTCCAACGAAATTTTTGTTTGGAGTTCAACAAGTTCGATTAACCTTTTACTCTTAACTTCCTCAGGAACATCGTCAATAAACTTACGTTTTGCGATGGTCCCCTCTCGTTCAGAATATTTAAACATATAAGACATGTCAAATTTCACTTGTTTTACAACTTCTAAAGTTTCTTGGAATTCTTCGTCAGTTTCTCCTGGAAATCCTACGATGATGTCAGACGTTATTCCGATATCAGGAATCACTGCTTGGATTTTTTGAACCAAATCCAAATATTCTTCCTTCGTATAACTACGTTTCATATCTCGCAGTACTTTTGAACTCCCTGCTTGGAGTGGCATATGGATTTGAGAAGAAAATCTTTCTTCTTTTGCCATAAGTGAAATGAGATGATCTGGAAAATCTTTAGGGTGAGGACTTGTAAACCGAACTCGCTCAATACTGGTTTGTTTTAGAATTTCTTCCACAAGTGCACAAAAGTCAAAATTTTCATAGGAATAACTATTCACATTTTGGCCAAGAAGTGTGACTTGTTTCACACCCATCGTTTCCAACTGTTTGATCTCATGGATGATGGACTGCGGTTCACGGCTCCTTTCTCTTCCTCTTGTATAAGGAACCACACAGAAGGTACAAAAATTATTACAACCACGCATGATGGTAACAAATGCCTGGATCCCATTCACAACCTTTGGCTCTAATTCATCATACGTTTCTGTCCTGGATAACCTTGTGAGTTGGACATCTTTTTCACCCTTACGAATGTTTTCTATGAGTTCTGGTAAAGTCCTATAATTATCTGGACCCACAATCAAATCGAGAGGCAATTCTTGGTTGAATAAGTCTTCTCCTAAGTTCTGTGCCATACAACCTAAAACACCGATGACCAAATTAGGATTCTTTTTCTTGAGGTAACCGAGGGATTGGAGTCGTCCATAAATCTTCGCATGTGCATTTTCTCGGACGGCACAAGTATTCAAAAATATGATATCACTGTCTTCCACCGAATTTGTGGTTTCGTAATTCTCCTTACGGAATAGTTCCTTTACTATGCCTGAATCGTATTCGTTCATTTGGCAGCCGTAAGTTTCCACATAGACCTTTCCCAATTGGATGGCGGGAATATTGTCTAAGCTTTCTGTCAAGGTAGGGTTCATAATGATATGTTTTCCCAAGAAAATTCCTTGTAAAGCAAAGAAGAATGGATAGGAAGGGGTATATGCCGAACACAAAGCGAGAGACTTTTTATGAAATTTTAGGAATTTCGAGAGATTTTCCTACGAATGGCATTGAAGCGGTTTACCTACGGGAATTACTCTTTTGGGAACAACTTGAAAAAGCTGGTAGTCAGGAAGCCAAAGACAAAATTTTGGAACTAACAAGGGCCTATTTGACTTTAAGTGATCCAAACAAAAGAGATGTTTATGATTCGGAATTGGATTTTGAATTTGTACTACTTGATGGAAAAGCCAAAGACCCAGAAATGGAAGAGGCTTACGACATATACCGGCTGGGTCATAAAAAAACCTACCAAGAAATTCTCAGCGAGTTTTCAAAATTCAAAGGTGAGATGGGAGATACTTTATGGGTATTAAAAAAGACAACCATCTACCTTGTCATCAACTTACTGTTATACTCCGGAATTGTTTTGTTCCAGTCTTTACTCCACCAAAATGAAGTGGAAACGTCCAAAGAAAATGACATTCTCTTTAATTTCCTTTCCTATCTATTTTTGGGATTCAGCGGTATTGGTTACCTACTCTTCCGATTTTTGTACATTCCGAAACAATTAAAAAAAAGAAAAGAATCTCGCCTTTAACGAATTGATTTCGGAAATAAAATAGGAAGTAAATTCGGAAAACAAGCGCCACTCAAATGGAGCGAATCGACAAAATCTTTACATTTCCAATTTGGATCTTCATTGGGATCGATCACAATGAATTTAGAATTTGGTGACCGTGATACAACTTCCACTTCTTTCCTAACTTCAGTATTAAATCGATCAAGTAACCCATCTGTTTTCATCCTGCGTCGGAGAGGCTCTGAAACAGCAGGGAAATAAACGATCACTGGAATTCCTTTTCCTTCTAATAGATGTAACATTTTCTTAAAAAAGAAAATCTGCGTTGGCGATAAGGAAGAACCTCGTAAGTACTGGTTGTACATTGCTTCCGCATCTCGTTCCAAGAATAAATCCATATTTGCAAATTTAATCTCATTGGGTAGTGCTCCAAATTTCACACGATTTACCATTTTGATTTTATCTATGTATCCCCTTTTATGTTCTTTTCCTGTGATTCCAGAAGACATTCCAGGGAAAAAACCAATCTCAATTTCCTTATTATTGGCCTTAATTGCTGTGGGATCTAAAGGGTATTTATACAATGCAAATAATTTTTTTAGAAAATAAACTTCTGCTTCATCAATCGAAAAACCTTTCGTGTGAGTGGTCCATGGATCTTTCGATTTTGTTCTAAAAAAATCCAAATGTTCCAATACATAAAGATTATCGTACGATCCATTTAAGGAATAATCGATAGCGGATTTAGAAAATAAAAGTGGATCCACTTCTATCAAAACATAACGAATTGGTAAGTTTGTTGCAAGCACTCGTTCCAACCAATATGCTTGGAAACTTGGTGGACCAAAGGGAGCAGCAAAGTTAAAAGAATTTGTATTTGGAAAAAATCCTTCTACCATTTCAGAATCAAATTCACCTGAACGAGAACTTCCTAAAATCAGACCTATCTGTTTCCCGGGATTCTTTTTTGATTCCTCGAGCATAACTTCGAATAGATCTTCTTTGAGTTCGTAAAACTTACGTTCAATTTTTTTCCAGCTATATGTATTCTCTACAATCACAGGTAGGAAAAATAGTTTATCAAATAAAAACAATGCTAAGGCAAGAAGAAGTGGATAGAAAACAATTGGAAATTTATTTTTCATATTAAAATTGGAAGTATATAAACTCCGTACCTCCAGGTGCTAAATAACCTAATAAAACTGTCACAAGAAAAGAGAACAAAAATAAAAACGAAAGACTAAACTTCGTTGTCCATGATTCTCTTGGAAAACTAGGTTTTGTTTGTAAGTAGTTTAATAGGAATGTTAACAATATAGAATAAAGAATTTTTTCTAACTGGCCTATCCTTTCCCCCGGTGCATTCACAAAGGATCGAAACAACATTGAAACTGCATTTTTGACAGTCGGTGCGTTAAAAAATGGAATTGTTAAAACAAAAAAGAGAAAGGTATAAAGAATACCTATCCATTTTTTCCATAGTACCACAGCTTCCTTTTTCGGTTTGTTTGTTATAATTTCTACCTTTCGCTCAATGCTAAGCACAAGTCCGTGTAAAAATCCCCAAATGATAAATGTAAAATTGGCACCATGCCAAAATCCAGCCAATGTAAACGTTAGGATTAGGTTAAAATAACCTCTCCATTCCGATACCCGAGATCCTCCGAGTGGAAAATAAATATAATCTTTGATCCATGTAGCAAGTGTCATATGCCAACGTGTCCATAATTCACGAACAGATGCTGACAAATAAGGAGCATGGAAGTTCTCAGGCAAATTGATTCCTAATAACTTTCCTAAACCACGCGCAAGGTCCGTATACCCACTAAAATCACAAAATACGCGTGCCGCATAACCAAACATTGCTAGTGCATTTGATACACCATCATAAGCATCTGGGTTTTGAAAGATAGGTTCGATGATGGGAGATAAATTATCTGCAATCACTACCTTTTTCAATAAACCAAGAAAGACTAAATAATAACCTTCAAATAACTGTTCTTTTTTTGCATTCCAAACTTCTAATTGGTAAAAGAATTCCCCATGCCTTACGATAGGTCCAGCTACCAATTGGGGGAAAAAGAATATAAACAATCCAAATTGTAAAAAACTTGGATTCTCATTTGCGTTCCCTCGTTTCACATCAATTGTATATGCAACCATTTGAAAGGTATAAAAACTAATGGCAAGAGGCAACGTGATGGAATCAAAACCAAATTGGGAATTTAAGAAAACCTGAATGGATTCATTTGAAAACCATAAACTCCCTGTGATTTGAAACAAAAGAGACCATAAAAAATAAAAATATTTAAATAGGAATAGGTTTCCAAAATTAATCAGTAAAGAAATTGGATACCAATAACTGTTCTTGTTTTTCAAGATTTGTTTGTTTAGCAAATGGTTGATCAAAACTAAAGTTAGAAAATGAAATGCAAATGGAATCGACCAAGCTGCATAAAAAACAAAAGAAGCTAAAAATAGAAATACAAGTCTAAACTTACCTCGGATAGACCAGTGTAGTGCATAAACTACAATAAAAAACAAAAGGAAACTAAGCGATGTAAATTTCATTCTAAGATATCACCAATATTTTCAATTATATTTCTCCATCAACCTGAATCACAAGTCCTTTTAAGTATTCTCCTTCTGGGTGGAAAACAGAATATCCATGGTCAGGGCTTTGGGTTAAATGGTGTAAAATTCTAACTCTTTTTTTTGCATCCTTAGCTGCTCCAAAAACAATTTTTTTGAATAAATCAAAGGAAATATGTTGGGAACAAGAAAAGGTAAAAATAAGACCACCGTCTTGAATTTTAGAAATGGCTCTCATATTTATGTCTTTGTATCCTCTACTTGCTTGCATCACAGTAGAAATGTTTTTAGTGAATGCGGGTGGATCAAGGATGATACAATCATAAAACCCAGGATCCATTTGTTTTAAATAATCAAAACAATCATGTTCTATACTCTTATGTTTTCCGTTTTCAATGGAAGAACCGATTCCATTGAGTTTCAAATTTTTTTCACAAATTTCTAATGCTTGTTTTGATATATCAAGACTATGAACGGACTTTGCTCCATTTAACAATGCATAGACGGAAAACGCACCCGAGTAAGCAAATGTATTGAGTATGGTTCGATTCTTTGCGTATTTTCCAAGGAGTGCCCGATTTTCTCTTTGGTCTAAGAAAAATCCTGTTTTTTGTCCTTTTTCAATATCTGAAATAAAACGAAGACCATTCTCTAAAAAGATACATTCGGAAAGAATACCCTTTTCAATGGAAACTTCGTCCCCTTTTTTTGAATCTTGTTTTTCGTGTTTTTCAATGATTGTGTGATAACCCACTGATTCTAAAAATTTTACTAATAGCGGCTTCAATCGAATCACACCAGGGATTTTCAATTGTAAAACGGCTGTCTCATTATATATATCCACAATCATTCCAGGAACACCGTCACCTTCAGAGTGAAACAAACGAAATCCATTTGTATCATTTGGTAATAAGGAACGTTTCAGATTTAAAATTTGATTCCATTTGGAAAGCCAATACGACTCCGACTTCCCATCCTTTTCCTTATCAAAAGAGAACAGTCGAATCCGGATTTGGCTACTTGGATCATAAAAACCCCAACCCAAAAAAGAACCATTCGAAGATTGCACCTCAACGATATCACCTGCACTAGAATGTTTCTCTACAAAATCAATGGCACCTGAAAATACCCAAGGATGAAAATTTAATATAGCTTTTTCTTTATTCTTCTTTAAGCGAATGACCATTCTTCATCCAATTGTTTATACGAAATGTTTTGGGAGTCAATACCCCCGTATAAATATGATAAAAAAGTTACTGATTGTTCTTGTCTTTTCTTTTTCCCAATTGGAATCTAGCCCTCTTTTAGATTTTACCATCCAGAATCATCCCCATTCGATCACAAGTTTAGATTCAAACCAAAACGATCCAAAAACCCAGTGGTACATTACGGAAAATGGACTAACGGAAAGTGAAATTCAAAATCTAACAGAAGAAAATTTTTCCAATTACAATTGGAAACGAATCAAAGTTCCCGGAAACTTAACCCCTTCCAAAGAGAATCAAAAACAGAAAAGAACTGTGATTTTAGCGAAATGGATCGAAATGGATGTTGATCCAAATATCCAGTATAGTTTTCGTCTTGGGATTATCAATGACCGTGACCGCACCTTCTTAAATGGAAAATTAATTGGCAAAACAGGCGAATGGGATTCCCCGTTTCCACAAAATTATGATAAATTGAGAATCTATCCGATTCCTTCCCATTTGATTTTGCCTAAAAAAAAGAATCTTTTGTTGGTTAAAATCCAATTGTATTTTCAAAATTCAGGCGGAATTGAACAAGACGAAACATTATTAGGTCCGAGTAATGACATCCAAAATCGATTTTATAAAGATGAATTCATAAAATTAATTTTCCTTACAGTTTATATCACGGTTGGAAGTTACTTCTTATTTTTGTTTATCAGAAGGAGAAAAGACAGGGAAAATTTATTCTTTTCACTCTTTTCTTTTTCATTCGTACTTTATAATTTTTTAAGAAACCAATTAAAATATGAACTCGGGTTTTCTTTCTTAGAGATGAAAAAATTGGAATATTTAACAATTTTGTTACTCATACCATTCATGTACCATTTTTTGCGGACGCTATTTGAAGATCGATATGTAATTTTTGCGAAAATTTTAGATGGATTTCAATTGTTGATCTTTTGCTTTTTCTTGGTTTCGAATAATATAGAACACTTCAACTTTGTTCTCTCCAATTTGGTGCAACCAACATGGATCCTTTATGTAATACTCATTTTTTCCAATTTGATTCGAAATCTGAGAAAAGGAGAAAAACGAGCAATTTACATTACGATAGGACTCACCATAGTTTTAATTGCAGCCATCATTGATACAGCAACAAATCGAAATTATTGGGTATTCCCTCGAATCATGGGATATGCATTTTTGTTCTTTAACATTTCACTTGCAATGATTCTCGCAAATTCATTTGTGAAATTGAATGAGGAATTTGAAGATCTCAATAAAAACTTAGAGAAAAAAGTTGAGGATCGAACTGACGCATTAAATGAATCACTTAATCAATTACAAATCTTAAAAGAAAAACAAGACGGGGATTATTTTTTAACTTCACTCCTCATCCAACCATTAGCACGAATTGAAAATAAAATTCCCGAAATCAAAATTGAATCTTATACCAACCAAAAGAAAAAATTTCAATTTAGAGGGAAAGATGGGGAAATTGGTGGAGATATATGTATTGTTGGTTCGATTCATTTAGAATCGGGAGAATATACTGTTTTTGCCAATGCCGATGCAATGGGAAAATCAATACAAGGAGCTGGAGGAGCTCTTGTATTAGGTGTAGTATTCCAAGCAGTTTTATCTAGAGCAAAGTCCAGTTATACCAAAAGGAGACCACCTGAACTTTGGTTAAAGGATCTTTATGTAGAACTACAATCTGTATTCGCAAGTTTTGATGGTTCTATGTTATCGAGTGTGGTACTTGGAATGGTTGGCAAAAATGGATACATTTACTACATCAATGCGGAGCACCCTTGGAGTATTTTATATAGAGATGGTGTAGCATCCTTTATCGAAACAGAACTTTCTATGCGAAAACTTGGATTTCCCAAAAACAATACACACTTCCAAATCAAAACATTTTCACTTTTAGATGGAGATGTACTTCTCGTTGGTTCCGATGGAAGGGATGATATAGGGTTAATGAGTGATACAGAAAACCGTTATATCAATGAAGATGAAACTTTGATTCTGCGTTTTGTGGAGAGAACGGAAGCGAAACTTTTACCACTTGTGAAAGAAATAGAAAATAACGGGGAAATTACTGATGATGTATCTTTTTTAAGAATTGGTTTCCAATCAGAAATTCCAAAACTTTCGATTTCCGAAGACATTCGCACAAAATTCCTAATGATCCAATCAAATGCAAAAAAAGGGAATTATGAAACGGCACTCTCGGATTTGATTCCCCTTCTCACTCAATTTTCCCATCCGAACTTCCATTCATTGGCAGGGAAAATCTACTTCCATCAAAAAAAATGGATAGAAGCTTTACACCATCTCAAACTTGCATTCAATGAAAACCCGTCGAAAGAAAACCTATTGTATATGATCGCTAAATCCGAATTCAAATTGGGTAAAATAGATGATGCGGTTATCTGGTGTGAACGATTATTTTTAAGGAATAAAACCCAAAAACAAAACACGAAACTATTTTTCCGCTTACTAGATCATACAGACAACTTTGATAAAAAAAGTTTTTATTTAGAATTTCTTAGCCACGAAGGAAATATAGTATAACCAATGTTCCTAAAATAATTCGATATACTCCAAAGGATATAAAACTCCTTCTACGTATAAAAGCCATAAAAAGTCTGATGATAAAATAGCAGATTACAAAAGAGATGATACTTCCAAACAGTAAGAGACCTATGGTTTCGGAATTTAAAATATGACGGTGTTTGTATAACTTATATAAACCAGCCAAACTTAAAACTGGAATGGCAAGAAAAAAAGAAAACTCAGCACTGTCTTTTTTGGATACACCCAAAGTTCTTGCTGATATGATAGTTGCTGCAGACCTTGATACACCTGGTATCAAGGCAAAACATTGTAAAAAACCTACGATGATTGATTCTTTGAAACCAATAAGCTTACCATGACTTTCGTCTAAATGTCTCTTTTCAACAATGACCATGAGTATTCCACCGACGAACCACGATACTCCTAGAATTAAAAGTAAATCAGGTCTCATTTTAATTTGGTCGAGTTGGGATTTAAAAACAAATCCTAATACTAGTATTGGTAAAATACCTATCAGTAAATTGAGATAAAATTGGTAACCAGATTTGTCATTGGTTTGTTTGATTCCATACTGAACTGCCAGTTTCAAGTGGTTCCAAAGTGTTTTATAATACAAAACAACAACGGATAAAATAGCACCAGTTTGTATGAAAATATCATACAAATCCTCAAATGCTTCGTGTGGGACTGAAAGGTTTTGAAATGGGAAAAAATAACTAAATAAAAACAAATGGCCAGTGGAAGACACTGGCAAAAATTCCGTGGCAGCTTCTATGATGCCACGTAAAAACGCATTTAAAGTATTATCCATTAAAACTTAGTTATTTGGAGTTTGTGTTGGAGCTGGTTCTTCTACTTTTTTCTTTGGAGCAAGGTATGCATCCAAATCAAACTTCTCATTTCGTTTGATGCTAACTTCTTCTTTAATTCTTTCTACGACTAAAGGAAGATATTCTCTCGTTTGCATTTGTTTTAATTGTGCTTTTGCGAATGTTTTACATTTGTCGATGGTTAGGTTAAAATTACGATCCAACTTTCTCATTCTTTCGCATTCCGCTA
Organism: Leptospira sp.; assembly: GCA_016742255.1. GTDB lineage: Bacteria > Spirochaetota > Leptospiria > Leptospirales > Leptospiraceae > Leptospira_A > Leptospira_A paudalimensis. The sequence continues at coordinate 72,521 of JACVCB010000015.1, read as the reverse complement.
ATGCTTGTTCTTCCGTGATTTGGATTTTTTTCTCAACTTGTTCAGAAACATACATTTGTGCAATTGTTTGCATTTCAACTTGTTTGATCACTTCTGCTACATCTGGTCTTGAAATAAAACCATTCTTTTCTGCTACCAAACGAGTCATGATCATCTGTCTGTAAGTTTGGTAGAAATTTTTCTTTTGGAGTTGGTAATTGAGATCTTGGAAATTTGGTGGAACTTCGTTGATGTCTTTTTCAATGAATTCTAAGAGTGTTTTCTTTTCAATATTTTGTAAACGGCTGATGGAATCAAGCGCAGTATCGTATGCTGCTTCAAAGTCTTTTACTGTAATCTTATGGTTGTCTAAGGTTTCGATGACTGGAGAAGAGTCAGAACACTGTACTAGGGCGAAAGATGCCAAAAACACAAACAAAGGAAGGATTTTTTTCATATTATTTTATTGCCAAAATAGATTTGAGATGATGGTTTCTCCAATTCCCTCAATGTCTATCTTTTTTTGCGAACCGAAACTTGATTCCTATGCTTAAATTTTAAGCGGCCAAAAATTCCAAAATACCCAAAAGTTTTTTGATTTTTTTCAAATCATCTTTTTCAATGTTCGTATAACGAAGAACAGATGGTTCGGAAGGAGCAATTGTAAGCCCTTTGAATTGGCCCATGGCTTGGATCACTCTGTCCGGATTCCCTCTGAAGTAGGTACCACATTTGAACAAAATCTCCTCTGGTTTTTCTGTCACAAATTCGAACCCTAAATTGGAAGATAATGTTCTGATCTTTTCCAATTCGACAAAGGTTTTTGCAATCTGAGGGAGTTCACCAAATCGATCTTCCATCTCAAGAGCCAATTCTTCGATTTCATCCAGATTGGCAGAACCTTCAAATCGTTTATAAAATTCAATTTTTTGTTTTGTGTCAGGGATGTATTCATCTGGAAGATAAAAATTGGTTTTTAAATTGACGGCCGTTCGAACTTCCACTCGAACCTCTTCCCCTTTGATTCTGGAGATCGCCTCTTCTAACATTTTTACATACAGATCAAAACCAACTTCCATAATGTCGCCAGATTGTTCTTTTCCCAGTAAATTCCCTGCTCCACGGATTTCCAAATCCCGCATCGCCACTTTGAATCCAGAACCTAACTCTTGGTATTCGAAGATTGTATTGAGTCTTTTTTCGGCAAGTTCCGTCATTAGTTTCTTGGAAGGATAAAACATATATGCATATGCTTTTCGATCTGACCTTCCTACTCGGCCTCGGATTTGGTACAACTGCGATAAGCCAAACATGTCGGCTCGTTTGACGATTAAGGTGTTAACATTTGGCATGTCTATTCCCGATTCAATGATCGTGGTAGTGACCAAAATATCATATTTCCTTTCGTAAAAATCTACTAGAGTTTCTTCAATTTCATCTTCAGTCAATTGTCCATGCAAAATACCAACCGAGACTTCTGGAACTAAAGACCTTACATATGATGCTTCCTCTTCTATGGATTCTACTCGGTTGTATAAATAAAAAACTTGTCCACCCCTCTCAATTTCCTTCCGAATCGCCTCTTGGATTAGGGTATCATCTTCTTCTAAAACATAAGTTTCAACACTTTGTCTATTTTTTGGCGCCGTGGAAATAATAGAAAGTTCTCGAATTCCGGTAAGTGCCATATGTAAGGTTCTTGGAATTGGAGTCGCTGTTAACGTTAACACATCAACGAGGTTCTTAAATTTTTTAATCGATTCCTTATGTGTGACTCCAAATTTTTGTTCTTCATCGATGATGAGTAATCCTAAATTTTTAGGTTTTACCTTCGAAGACAAAATTGCATGTGTTCCAATTAACATATCAATTTTACCTTCTGTAAAATTCTTCAAATCTTCCCGAATCTCGGCAGCAGATCTAAATCTAGAAACAAATGCTATCTTAATCGGATAATTTTCATATCTCTGTTTGAATGTATTAAAATGTTGGAGTGAAAGAATGGTTGTTGGTGTGAGTAACATAACTTGTTTACCAGCCATAATGACTTTAAATGCTGCACGAATTGCAACTTCCGTTTTCCCATACCCAACATCACCACATACCAAACGATCCATCGGTCGAGAGGACTCTAAATCTTGTTTGACGGCTTCAATGGCTGAAATTTGATCTGGAGTCTCTTCAAATTCAAAAGCGGCTTCAAACTCTTCCTGCCAAATTGTATCAGGAGGAAATGCAAAACCATTTAACTTCATTCGATTCGAATAAAGTAACACGAGTTCTTCGGCAAGTTTATCTACGGACTCTTGGACCCGATCCTTAGCTTTTTTCCAAGAATTTTTACCTAACGTATCGAGTTTAGGAGTATCTGTCCCTCCAATGTATTTTTGTACAAGGGAAATTTGATCCAATGGAACAAATAAACTATCACCACCAGCATATTCTAATTTAAGAAAATCTCTTTCCTTTCCATCGGCTTTTGTTCGTTCCATTTTAATGAAACGGCCCACTCCATGATTCACATGAACGATGTAATCCCCTTCTTTTAAATCAATGAAGGATTCGATCATTTGAGAGGATTGTTTTTTATAACGAGTTTTTCGTTTGTATTGACGTCCAAACAAATCATTATCTGTAAAAACGTGGATACCATTTTCCACCAAATGAAATCCACGTTTTAATTCAGATAAAATCAAATGGATTCCTGGTTTAGAATCGGAAAAGGGAAAAGGAGTTGGTTCTTCCGAATTTTCTCCAATCGTGTTTACTTCTGTTTCAGAAAATAAACCCTTTAATCGCAACATTTGCGCAAGAAATGAAGAAGTGATATAGATACTCTGATTAGGATTTTCAGAAAGTAATTCTAAAAAATGTTCCTTTGCCTCTCTGATTTTCCCTCTAAAACCCTTTACCTCAGTGATTGGTGCATAACCAAAATTATGTGTTAGATTTGGCAGAAGTGTGAATTGAATTCCATTTGTGTTGTCAGAGGTTAAGGCGTTCCATTCCGAGCCAAACGATAATAATTCATTGGGAGGTAAACAAACTGACTCTTCTTTTTTTTTCTCAAATAAGGTATTGTATTCTCTCTCCATTCCATACGATCTTTCCTTTGTTTCTTGAAACTTTGGAAAAATTAGGATGGGTGATTCTTTAAAAAAATCTAAAAAACCTTCTTGTTTCCTAACCAACGGTAAATGTTCCTCAATGATCTCTAATTCGGAATCAATAGGAATTCGTTTATCAGTATATTCTTTTAATAGTGTATGGTATTTTTCTAATTCGTTTTTTGTAACAATCGTTTCGTTAGCAGCAGTAATTACGATTTCACTAATTTTAGATATTGATTTTTGCGTATTTGGATCAAATGTTCTAATTTCGTCTACAGTATCCCCAAAAAAATCGATCCGAACAGGATTTGGCAAATAAGGTGTGTAAATATCCAGAATTCCACCTTTTAAACTAAAATGACCAAATTGTTCGCAAACTTCTTCCCGGTGGTATCCAAGTTGTACAAGCTCTGACAATAAAGATTCCAATGGAAAATCAACCCCAAGTTTTAAGGTAATGGATTTTCCTTTTAGGCTTTCTTTGTTAGGAAGTTTACGAAGAAATGCAGAAACCGAAGTTATCACCAAACAACGGTCACCTGTTAATATCCGATTAATCGTTAGTATACGATCTCGTTTCCATTCGGCTTGCCATTTGGTATATTCGTAGGGAATATTTTCAGGGCCTGGAAAGAAATAGATAACATCTTTTGGAACAAAACTTAAAAGTTCTCGCGAGAAACTTTCCGCATCTTGGTTTGTTGGTAGAATGACAACAAAGGTATTTTTTGCATATTTGTTTTCGAATAGTTCACTCGTGACAAAAGAATGTGCAGACTCAGGTATTCCACTGAGACTCACAAGAGTGTCTTTTGCTTCGGCAAAAACTTCCTTAGGTGCGTATGGTCTAATTTGAATTTCTTTTGTCATTTTGGATCATTCAGGACAAACGAGTACTTCGTTATCGATTAAACGCACCTCACCTACAAAAACAGCAGTTGCCAGTAATACATTCCCTTTGAGTTCGGTGATTGGTTGTAGTGTAATGGGATCCACAACTTCTAAATAATCAATTTTGACGTTTGTTCCCGTTAACAGAAAATCAGAAAGGATTTCCTTCCATACTGCTAAGTTCTTTTCGCCACCTAACAAAGTTTTTTTCGCAAGTTGGAACATCCTTGGAACAAGGGTTGCCGTTTCTCTATCTTTTTTCGATAAACGTAGGTTCCTAGAACTCATGGCAAGTCCATCAGATTCTCGTTTTGTAGGGACTCCGACAATTTTAATGGGAAAATTGAGTTCCTCAACAAGAGAAGAAATCACTCTGAACTGTTGGTAATCTTTTAAACCAAAAAAACCATAGTCTGGCTCTGTTAAATGGAAGAGTTTCGATACAATTTGAAGAACACCTTCAAAATGCCCAGGCCTTGTCCTTCCGCAAAGCGTTGTTTGTAGGGACGGAATACTCATTTGGATGGGTGTTTCCGTTTTTGGATACATGACCCCAACACTAGGCAAAAATACTAAATCTACCCCATTCTCTTCGCATAACTTTAAATCAGCTTCTGTGTTGATTGGATAAGCTTCAAAATCCTTTGGATCATTGAATTGGGTTGGATTGATGAAAATGGAGACAATGGTTTTTGTACATTGTGTTTTGGAGTGGTGTACCAAATCCATATGGCCCGCATGAAGTGTTCCCATGGTAGGACAAAAACCAAGAGTTTCCTTTTGTTGGTTCCATTCGTGAATGATTTTTTTTAATTCTGAAATCTCGGAGACAACTTTCATGTTTGGCCTTTGGTTCTCACTTTTACACTTGTTCCATGTTCTTCATCTAGGCCTTCTAGCTCCGACATGAGTTTCACGTATGGGTATAATGATTCGAGTGATTCCTTCGTTACTTCTTGGTAGGTAACCCGTTTTAAAAACGTATCCACACCTAGAGAAGAGTAAATCCGACTGCCTCTCGCAGTTGGTAAAATATGATTGGTCCCTGAAATATAATCCCCCATCGCAACAGGAGAATAAGGACCTAAAAAAACACTGCCTGCATGTTCTATTTTGGAAAATATAGAATCATTGTCCCTTGTTTGGATTTCTAAATGTTCTGGTGCCAATTCATTGGAAAACCAGATACAATCCTCCATTGTAGGGAATACAAGAATGCTGGAATTTTCATAAATTGCCTTTTGTTTCATTTCCAATCGTTTGGGACGTTCACGAAATGCGATTTCCAATTCGTCTCTTACTTTTTCTGCAAGGGAAACCTCTGTAGTGAGTAAAATCGCAGAACTATCTTCACCATGTTCCGCTTGGGATAACATATCACAGGCGATCCACTTTGGATTGGAAGATCCATCGGCAATGATACAAACTTCACTTGGACCTGCAGGGCTATCAATACCAATGAGTCCTTGCCCACTTAAGTACGATTTGGCGGCAGCAACGTAAGAATTCCCAGGTCCCACAATGAACTCTGATTTGGGAACTGACTCGGTTCCATACGCAGCCGCTGCTATGCCTTGGGCACCACCAACTGTCACAATCCGGTCGATCTCCAAAATCTGAGAAAGCCAAACTAAAATCTCAGGGATTCCTTCTTTTTGTGGTGGAGTGATCAGTTGGATGGATTTAACACCAGCAATCTTTGCAGGGATGATTCCCATAAGGACACTCGATGGATACAAAGCCTTCCCACCTGGAGCATACACTGCAAGGGAAGGAATGGGGGTGTATTTGACACCCAAACGATTTCCATCGATCACTTTGGACCAAGCCTCTCGTTTCTGGGCCATGTGGAAGGTTTCAATATTGGTTTTTGCTCTTAAAAATGCTTCTTTTGTTTTGGAATCAATATTCGTTTTGATTTCTTTTGGATCAATGGTCAGTTTCGAAAGTTTGATTCCATCAAACTTTTCTGTATAAGAAAAAAGAGCAGAATCACCCTTGGTTCTTACATCTTCCAGAATGGGTAATATCCGACTTGTTGCAGAACTTAAGTCTTCCCTAGCTCCTGAGAGAAAACGAGAGTATACCTCTTTAGAATTTCGATCACAGGAAAGAATGGGAATCGGCATAATTTCAGCTTGGAAGGAAGTGCCTTCCTAAACAAGCTTTTTGTCAAAAACGAGAGGAGATTTCGATTTGGTAACGGGATCCGACATCGCTTACCAATTTGGTTTGGGAAAAACCAGACTCAGGGACCATAGAGGCATACACTCTTTGGTTTTCATTCCCAAGCGGAAATCCCGGTTCATACGCCGCTACATTCCGTTTGGCAGAAAAATACGAATCCACCAAATTATAAATCAAAAACGCCCCAAGGATTCCAGCCCCTGCCTGGATTACACCTAACTCTGATTTTGCGCGATTAAAACTTGCCTCCGCATTATTTCGATTGAGTAACCATAAAACTTGTGAGTCAGCTCTGTCAGCGATTACAGCACCCAGTAATACGGCCGATTGGTAATCAGACCTTGCCGCTAAAAAACGATTGTACGAATTTGCATACACTGCAACTGCTGAAACAGCAATGGCTGGATACACAAACAATTTCCAATCCTTCCCATCAATGTATTTTTGTCCCCATCCAGGTAAAACAGAAGATCGCCACAAAGTAGACCAATATGGCGTTTCGTAATAATCCTCAGGTATTTCTTTGCGAATGATTTTCTCTTGTCGTTTTGCAAAATTATTTGCTCTTTCCTTTGAATCAGACAATACCACACGTTGTTTGACAGTTAGTGTTTTGTTTCGAGGATTTTCTAGGACCAAATCATAAATCCCTGTGTCCGTATCAGGATCAACGACAAATGTTGCCTTTGCAATCGAATCAGATTCAATCACTACTTTTTTAGCTGGGATTCGTTTCCCTCCAGTGACCATGTACACTCTCATGGGATGGATAAAATCCTTACCCTCGAGTAAAAAAACTTTTTCCTTTTCTTCTTTTGATACGGAATACACTGAGTCTTTGGAAAGAGTGGGAACACGGGAAACAACTACTTCAAATTTCACCCAATCAGAATAACTACCAACTTTTCCAAGTTTGTTGATCACCGCTACTCGGTGTTCATAAACACCAGAAGTATAATTGACCAAATCGTAACTTGTTCCCTTTACTTTTTCAGATAAAACCAAATACCCGCTGGAATTTTTGATTTCCAAAACATAACCAGTTGCACCTTCCACTTCCATCCAACGTAACTGGTGTTGTGTGTCCTCTTCTCCGTCTGGTTCTCCCCAAATAGGAAAACCAATCAATATGAAAATGAAAAGTATAATCCCTTTTTTATTCCACATAGATAGTACCAGGAGTGAGGATTTTTGGAACTTTTAGTTCGGGAACAGAGATGAAAAAATCCTGTTTGTTAGAAGCGGATTCTCTTTCTGAACCATCATTCGCCTTATAAAAGGTGGAAACTTCCCATCGAAATCGACCCACATTTAATTTTTGGATTTCATTCATTTGAAATTTATTCGAAGTAATTCGTTCATTCAGAATTATTTTTTCACGAATCCCTGAAACATCGATGAGTTTCAATCGATATGCTGAAGCTTTTTCCACTGGTTTCCAAAAGAAACTGATGTAATTTTTTGTGAAAAGATCGATTGTTTCATTTCTCCCTGGTGACAATAAATTAGGAGGTTCAATGTTGGATACCATTTGGAAATTTCTTATTGGGCTGACTGTGGATTCATCTTCTGCAAGTTTCACTCGCCAATAGAATTTTCCAAAATCCTTTGATTTAAATTCATAATAATTCCCAACTACCGATTCTTTCACTACCAAACTTTGAAAGTCGGCCTGTCGGGAAACTTGGATTTCATAATTCGACTTTCCCGTGAGTTTTTTCCATTTGAGAATCACAAGATTACGATCATCAACTTCAACTTCTGCAGATTGGTTTGGTGATATTAATTCTAACTCTTCTTTTGCGATGACCGTGAAAGAAAAAGATTTAGAATCTATCCGAGTGCCTTCGTTTGTGATACCTTTGACTCTCCAAAAATAGTTACCAAGTTTTAAACCAGATGTAGATTTAAAAAAATTATTTTTAATTTTTTCTGTTTGGAGAATGGAAGAAAAATTTGCATCACTACTCAACTCCCATTGGTAAGAATCAAAATCCTTATCATCCTTCCATGAAAAGAATAATTGTGATTTGGTTTGTTCTTCTGCGATCACCTTACCCTTACTTGGTTCTAATAATTCAGGTGGCGAACTATTTGTTTTTTTCTGAATTTGAAACGTAATCACAGCTGAAGTTTTTTCTTCGATTCCAGGTAAACTCGACTTCGCTTTTATTTTCGCAAAATAAGTCCCTTCTTTTAAATTATCAAACGCCAAAGATTGGTTTTGTGTTTGTTTTAACGTGACAATATCCGTAAAAGCCTTATCACGAGCAATTTGAACAGAATAGGAGGAATACAAATCCAAAACATTCCAAACAAAGCGAACCACTGGAGTTTCATTTGAGTATTGAATCACTTCTTCATTTTTAGGTGATAATAATCTCAATGACGGATCATTTAAAATCCTAAATTGGTAAACTTCTGTTACGGATCTAGTTTGTGTACTTGTATCATTGTAAGAAACTCTCCAGTAATAAGAACCTGGCTCCAATTTTTTCGAAACATTAGCCGATGTTAATTTTTCTCTTACAATTGATTTGGAAAAGTCAGGGAATAAAGAAACTTCAATCATAGGAGAATTACGTTTTACAGAATCCGAATTCCATCCTGAAAGTGAAAAGTTTATCCGTTCCACACCAGATTCTGAAAGAATGTTCTTCCGGTCTTCCGGGCTAACAAGACGAAACATTTGTTTGGCTACTTTTACCCCCGATTCGGAAACATTGGCAACTTGGTCTTTGGCAATTGTTTCCTCTTTTCCATTGGAGGTTAATTTCGCTTCCCCTTGGTCAACTTTGATGTTTAACTCAGATTTTGTTTTATCGAGTTTTACATCACCATTTGTGACTTCTACAGTTTTGTCACCTGCTGTGATATTCATTTTTACATCACCAGATGACCCTGATACTCTCGCTGCCTCAAAGGAACCATAAGCAAAATTGATATTGATGTTTTTGTCGGAAAGATCGAGTAAGATCATAGAATTTTCTGAAATGTTGATCTTTGTTCCATCATTTAAAGTTAAAATCGCATCCGACAAACCTTCTGTCCGGATTGTATCTCTATTTTTAACTTCTGTTTTTGATTCAATTAAATCCCATACAACAGCATCATTGTACTTGCGTAAAACAGTCTTATTCTTAAACGTAATGACACCTATCGTTGGTTCAGTGGAATCATTGGCTCTAAAATTCAAATTACGATACAATAAGACAGAAAATAACAATATTAACAATAATAATGCTGTTACTACAAATCTTGTATCATTTAACAAACGCATGGTATTATTTATGTGTCCTCGTAAATACGCCATCCCAGTCTTTGCCTGGAGAACTGAGGCTATATTCTTCACAACGTTCAATTAACATATGACTCGATTTATCTTTTGAGCCTTTACTTCTTTCCGAATCTTTGAACAACTGAATTGCTTTTGACCAATTTTGATTTAAGTATTCCTGAAAACCGGCTTCATACAATTGAACTGCTTCCACTACATTGGGAGTCACAAGGGATTTATACCCTACTAATTCATGGATCCTCACTGGTTCGTTTTTACCTTTCACTCGAACCAAGTCTACATACCTCGTGATCATCTCTTCTTGGATTTTTTCGCGTATCGGATCTGTGATGAGAATGTTCACTCCATAATCTTTTCCAGCTGCTTCCAGTCGTGCTGCTAAATTGACAGTATCACCCATCATTGTGTAAGACGCGAGTGCATCAGTTCCCATAAACCCAACCTTTGCAGGGCCAGAATTGAGACCAATCCTTGCATCCATCACTTGAGCTTCTTTGGAATAAAGGTTGTTTGCTGTCCAATATTCTCTTAACTCTTGTAATTTCAAAACCATATCCACACTTGCTCTTGCCGCTTTCAGCTCATGGTCTGCGACAGGTACTGGTGCGTTAAAAATTCCAACGATAGCATCTCCAATGTATTTGTCCAAAACACCCTCGTGTTTTTTCAAAAGGAGAGTCATCGCAGATAGGTATTCATTCAAAAGTGCAGCAAGGTCAGCACTTTTTAACTGTTCGGAAATTGTAGAAAAACTAGCAACGTCTGAGAAAAAGGCTGTGATATGAGTTTCTGATCCCCGTTTTAAAGCAGCAAGGTCAACCATGGCTTCTTGGACCACAACTGGATCAATCATACTACCCAAAATATTTTTAACCTTTTCTCTTTCTTCTAAACCTTGGCCCATATCGATAAAGTATTTTGTTAACAGACCAACCTCGTCTTGGGTTGTAGGTTTGATTCCAATTTTAAAATTACCTTTTGCAATCTCAAGAGTAGCAGTTAACAATTGCAATACGGGCTTTGTGATTGTTTTTGAAAAGTAAAAGACAAAAATAAGAGCAGAACACAATCCAATCCCTGCTATGTAAAGGTTTGTCTTTTGGCTTTTGTAAACATCAGCAAACGCTTTTTCTTCAGAAACAATTGTGATGACACCTGCATCAGCAAATCCAATTTTTTGGAAGGAACCTAAATAGGACCCACCTAATTCCTCATCCAAATAACTCATCTGGCCTGTGCTCGGGGCACTCGTTAACATCGTTTTGACGATGGGCATCGTTGTTAAATCGGTGGCGGCAAGCACTAAGTCTTCTTTAGGATGTGCCAATACAGTGCCTGAACCATTCACTAAAAATGTCGTTTCGATTCCCTTTTTGGAAAATGCTCCAATGATTTTGTCTAGTTTGACAATGATCACCAATGCATTGTCCAATTCACCATTTTCTGCTGTGGGAATGGCTATGGCAAAGGAAGGTTCCACAAAACCTGGACTCGAATTTAATAGTACAGCTTGTCCATTAAATGCCTCTGCCAAAGCATCTCGGTTTCTGTTGACAACTGCATGAAAATCATCTTCGGTAACTGCACTTTTTTTGAGTTCTTCTTCATTAAACACCTCTCGTTTCATGACGAGGATATTGTCTCTCTTTTCAAAAATGCCTAAATAGATAAATTCCTTATCATTTTGGAAAAAGGTTTTAAGGAGTAATTTTCGATCTTCTTCAGGAAGTCCTTGTGTGGTGAGAGTGATGGCAATTTGGCGGCCTTTTTCCACAACACCTAAAATATCTGATTTTACTTTAGATCCAATGATTTCCGCAATTCGAATATTGTTATCACGTAACTGGAGTTCGATGGAACGTTTAAAATAAAAGGAGGCAAAAATAATGATACTGGCTACTGATAATACAAACAATAGGCTGATTACACCCATCATCTTCAATTGTAGAGAGAACTTTGTATTTACATTTGATTCAATAGGCAGATCAGATTCGATCGTATCCGAATTTTTGTCTAACGATTCTGGATTTGGTTTGATTCCTTTCGATGGCACTTCACTTAATAAATGCTCTCCATCTTTTGGATTCACTGTATTTGATGGGAATTCCTCTCCGTCAGAGGCAAATGAGGATTCAATCAAATCATAAGGGTGATTCGGATCGGTTTCCACTTCCGTTACAACCGATTCTTTTTCTAATCCAGTTTCTGTACTTGGTAAAAGTGATTCCGTAGGATGGTGGCCATTGGAAGTACCATTTTCACCTACACTAATACTGGTTAATTCAAATTGACGAATTTTTGTTTTCCCTGTACTGCCAACTAGTTCCAAAGGTGGGAAAGAAAGAACCTTTGTTTCGATCTCCTTTGTTTTGCCATTTGAGATTTCTGGTATGGAACTTGTTTTTCCTGTCAGTCCAAATTTATGAGAGATTCGATCAGGCGAAATTCGATCATCATATAGATACTCAAGCCTTGCAAATACAGACCTTACCTCAACTTCCAAAGTCTTAGGATAGATGACAAAAAGATTTTTACCTTCACTTGCAGTTGCTAGAGATTTCGCCAAATACTTATTAGATGAAATATGATGAATGGAAACATAAGGGTATTCAAATCGATTGTTTGGAAATTGAATCCCCCATGGAGGAGGCCCAAAACGGAACTCCAATTCCCTTGTCCTTCGCGTTTGGAAGAATATAGTAATCCCGTCGTCCCCATTCCATGATTCTAAACTTCCAGGAGTCTCATCCCAGACAAGAAATGTGAGTTTGGACGTTCTGAGGAACGGAATTTCGGCAGAAATTTCTAACATACTGTTTTTAGTATCGACTTAAATAGGCTTCCAATCGATCTCATTTCTAGATGAAAATCATCACGTTAAATTGCAACGGAATTCGTTCCAGTCTCAGCAAAGGTTTACTCAAATTTATACGTCACGAAAATCCTGACATGATTTGTTTCCAAGAAACGAAGGCTCCTGAAAAAGAAATTGTTAGGGATGAGTTTCGGGAACTGGGTTATGAAATTTATTTCTGTCTCGCAGAAAAACCTGGATACAGTGGAACTGCCGTTTTGACCAAACGAAAACCAAAAACAGCGTCCATTGGGTATGGAGATGGGATTTTTCGCTCAGAAGGTCGCTCTGTTTTTTTGGAATTTGATGAGTTTTACCTTTGGAATTTGTATTTTCCTTCGGGTACAAGTGGTGAAGAACGCCAAAAAATCAAATACCAGTTTTTAGATGCATTTATGGCTCTCGCAAAACCATTCTTAAAAAAGAAAAAACCACTCCTCGTTTGTGGTGATGTCAATATTGCCCATACGGAAATGGACATCCACAACCCAAAAGGGAATGAAAAAAATTCGGGCTTTTTACCAGAAGAACGGAAATGGTTGACCGATTTTTTAAACTTGGGTTTTTTTGACTGCTTTCGAACTCTCCACCCAGACATAAGGGATGAATACTCTTGGTGGACCTACAGGTTCCAGGCCAGGAAAAACAATAAGGGTTGGAGGATCGATTATTTTTTTGTCACAAAATCAAAGTCTGTTCAATTATTAACCTCTAAAATTGCAAAAGAACCAGTGATGTCAGACCATGCCCCTGTGGTACTCGAGGTCCAATTCTCTTGACAGAATGTTTTTTTCGGATCAATTCTTCATTCATGAAACGTATCCTTTTCTTCATTCCCCTTTTTGTACACTTTCAATGTTCTGTACTCGGTGTCCTCCAAGACAAAATCCCAACACCTGAATTTTCTTTTGAATCCCTGCATATCAAACAAATTACGTTTACAGACATCACCCTTGGGGTGGAAACATCGGTAACCAATCCATACCCAGTTTCCCTTCCCAGTTCATTTTTGGATATGGATATCAAAATTGAAGGAATGAAATTGTCTCAAGTCAAAACAGATTTGGGAGTCATTGAAGCAAAAAAAACAAAAGCCCTGCCTTTAGAAGTAAAATTAAAATATACTGACTTAGTCCAATTGTATAAAAAATTTCCCACAAAACCAATGTTAGAAGTCAGTGCGGAAGGAAATATGAAGGTTGCCATTCCCAAACAGTGGCAACTTTTAGGAAAGGATTCGGTAAGTTTTCCATTTGTCCAAAAAAAAGAAATCCCTGCAGTTTTACCTGATGTGGAAATTAGAAATTTCAAAATTTTAATGCCAACAGAATCAGAAATTTTGAGTGCATCGAATACGGAATCTATGGTGGGAACCACAACAAATTTTTTAATAGGATTACTCGGTGGATCAAAAACTCCTGCCACATCTGCCGCCAAAGCAGGATTAGCTGGACTTAATTTAAATTTAAAAACGGAATTTGATTTTGTTTTTTCAAACCAAGCAGCAGCGAATCTGAATCTCACTGATCTAAAATACAATTTACAATTGGCGGGCGAAAATTTCTTAACAGGATCCCCAAAAGAAATCATCAACTCAGGAAAAGAATCGACTGTAAAAGTTTCGAATCAGTTCCCAATTGCATCCATTGGTTCTTCCTTGTACAAAACCATTCAATCGAAAGAAGCTTTGTACCAATTGAAAGGAGACTCTGGACTCCTTGTTCCCAACATCCGAGAGAACATTCCCTTTTCGTATGAGAAAAAAGGAAAGTTCCAATGGTAAAGTTTTCCTTGTTGTAATCGAATTTAGATTCTTTTAAAAAACTATTTTTTCTTCTGTAACATCTGTTTGATTTCATCCCTGGTTTTTCCAGGGTGCAAACGGATTTGGTAAGTGACTAAAAATCGAGTGATGATGGGTGTTCCATCTTTTGATGCATGTTCATAATTAAATCGTGAGGCATCATTTTGAATGATTTTTGCGATGTCATTGATGCGAGGCACCCTTCTATCAAAGGCAATCGATTCCAGTTTGCCTGTAACGGTATTGAGCCCAATGGAAATGATTCCATCATCGACAAAACTCAATAGATCGTATTTTTTCATCTCTTCTTTTGAGAGTTCGTCCCCACCTAAATCAGCCTTTCTGCGAATTTTGTCGGTAAAACGGATCTGTCTTACCATATACGAATCGGAAGCGATGTAAACACGAAAGGCTTCCAATGGTAATTCACTTTTTTTCTGGAAAAAGGGAATTTCACCAGTATGGTTTTGTACCTCTTCTCCTCTTTCATTCAGGATCACTTCTCCTTCGCCACCTGGTGGTGGAAGGATTTCTTTTATGATCGTTGTTTCCGTCTTTGGTTCTTCCTGTTTTGACTGGGAGGAATCATTTGTGGTTTGGCAATAAACAAGAGTGAAAAGAAGGAAAAAGAGTGCGGAGTGAAACGAAAATTTCATTTGCACATCAGTATTTGTTGGTTTCTTCCCCTGGCAAGAAATTTAAGGGAAAAAGGAGAATCCCTAAACCAAATATTTTGCAAACACCGTGGCAAGTCCTAAGAAAAAGAAAAACCCACAAACATCCGTAGTTGCTGTTACAAATATAGAAGAGGCAATGGCGGGATCAATTTTCATTCCTTTGAGTAGAATGGGAACGAGGGAACCAACAAGGGAAGCAACCATCATATTCACAAGCATCGCAGTACCCACAACAAGCCCCAATGTCAAGTTGCCTTTGACAAGGTAAATCATACTAAACGTAACAGTACCCAGTGCCAACCCATTCAAAACACCAATAGTGAATTCTTTCCGAACAGCATCCCACCAATTGGAAAACGACAAATCACCTGTTGCAATATTACGAATCACAACTGTTACAGATTGAGTTCCTGCATTTCCACCAAGACCCGCAACAATTGGCATGAGTGTCGCAAGGACTACAATTTTTGCAATGGTATCTTCAAAAAAAGCAACCACACTCGAGCTCACAAAAGCAGTGAGTAAATTTACATTGAGCCAAATGATCCTGCGTTTGACCGATTGTAAGATGGGAGTAGACAACCTTTCATCTTCCGAAACCCCGGCCATGAGGAGGATATCTTCTGATGCTTCCTCCTCCACAATTTCTAACACATCGTCTACAGTAATACGACCAATGATCCTTCCTAAATCATCAGTTACAGCGGCACTCACTAAGTCATATTTTTTGAATGTATTGGCAACTTCCTCTTGGTCCACATCATAATGGAAAGCGATGATGGAAAAGTTTGTGATCTTTGCAATTTTTGTATTGATGGGTGTTAGGAATAAATCTTTTAACGGGATAAAACCTTCCAAAACCCCATCTTCATTGGTAACATAAATTTGGTAGATGTCTTCGATTTCCTTTGCCTTTTTTCGGACATTGATGATTCCTTTTCGAACATTGTCTGTAATGTTCACGGTCGCAAAGTCTTTTGACATGAGTCGACCCGCAGAGTATTCCCGAAACCCAAGTTGGGACCTGATTTCGAAACTATCGGTTTTACTCAAATTGGCTAATACAAGTTCTCGTTTGGCGCTGGGTAGGTATGATAATAAATACGTTGTTTCATCTGTTTCAATATGGCTAAGAGTTTTTGAGATTTCATCCACTGAGAGTTCTTCTAAAAAGGACTCGAGTGTCTCCTCTTCCATTTTGATCAGGGAATAAGCTTGGTCTTCAACAGACAATAATCGGAAAAGGTATAACTCTTCGTCTCGTTCTAAATCTTTGAATAAGGTAACAACGTCTGCGGGGTGAGCTCCATCCAGAAGTGACTTAAGATGGGACTGGTCCTTAGCTTCAATGGAAGTTTTGATTTGTTCGACAAACTCTTCATAGGAATCACTTTCTCTGTCGATTTTGATTCGGAATTCGGACTCTTTCTTTCTTTCTTCTTCCATAAATCAGCGGATTTCCTGAATTTTCCAATTGACGGTTATGTCACGTGAAGCATAGGCTATATCCTATGTCGGCACGAGTTCCTTTTTTGAAAACGAATCTTTTTTTCATCCTAGTTTTTTCACAATGTGTCTTATTTGAACCAAAACTAAACAAAGTCCCAGATGCATATGTAAGGGAAGAAGTGATGAATGCAGAGCAAAAGAATGCTACGAAGATCCTCACTGAAAAAATCATCAAATTAAACAATGAAGTCACAAACCAAAGAAAGGCAAATGCACTCACATCCCAGGCAATTAAAATTTCCCAAGCCAAGGTAAACAAACATGCAGCGGAAAGAGATCTCAAACGTGCCAAGGAATCCTACTTTACTTTAAAAGAAGACTCTGCTTCTTCCAAACGTTACCTCGAAGAAAGCCAAATGTTTGAATTAGAAAGGGCAAAGGAAGAAACCAGATACAAAACTTGGGTGCAAAAAGAAAAAGAAGATAAAGCATATTTGGAAATGAAAGAAGCGGCACTCGGTGAAATGATCGCAGAACTCGAGTTAGTACGATCAGAAATCGCTGTTAAATTCCAAGAATCACAAGGAAAAACTCCTGCAGATCCTGAATATGTAAAAAAAGAAATCTATGAAACGCAGTATGCTGAGAAAAAATCCGATGCGAGACGAAGGTTATCGGATTGGGAACGAATCAAAACGGAAGCACCAAGCCTTCCGAAGGTAAATTTAGAGGATAGTTTCGATGATTCTAAATAAACATCACCTCTTCCCCATCTTCAACGTCATTCTTCTTACCCTCTGTTTCGTTACACCAGGGAAAGTTCAAGCGGATTGGGTCTACTTTCCCTATGAATACAACCAAATCTACAAAGAAAAATATGCATTAGAACTGGAACTTGCTGACATTCGCAAACAACACCAAAATGAACTCAATCGATTAGAAGAAGAAAAAAAAGACCTCCAATCCCAAATTCGAAACATCACAGAAGATTTAGAATTGGAAAAACGGAATCGTGCCAAAGAACAAGATGAATATTCCGATAAACTCCGCGATTACGACATGCGCCTTCGTAGTATCGAGAAAAAAGGAACCGACAAAGAACGTACACTGGCAGAAGAAAACAGAAAACGAGAAGAGAAAGATAGAGCTGAAATCGACGCACTCAAACGTAAGTTAGAAGAAAAAGAAAGAGAGTGCCTGCAAAAGGAACAAAAACTCCGCGAAACTTACGAATCCAAAATGGATGAACTGAAAGAAAGAATTCGCAATTTAGAAGAAGAACTAGCCAATTTACGGAAACTTACCAAAGAACAAAAACGCGAATTGGAAAGGCTTTCGGAACAAACCAAAGAATTTGAAGAAAAACTCGCAAAAGAAATCACATCTGGGCAAATCCGACTCAAACGATTTCATAATAAACTCATCATCAACATAGATGATAAAATTTCTTTTGATAGTGGATCATCCGAATTAAAACCCGCGATTCTCCCTGCCATTGAAAAAATACGAGAGATTTTGGCTGCCTATCCTGAAAACTACATTGTTGTGGAAGGCCATACTGACAATGTGCCCATCAAAACCAAATTTAGAAATAACTGGCACCTCTCCAGCGAACGAGCATTATCTGTTTTAGAATTCATTTTACAGAATAAAAACCTTAATCCAAAAAACTTTTCAAGTGCAGGTTATGGAGAACACCAACCCATTGTTCCCAATAGCACAAAGGAAAACAAAGCACTCAACCGTCGGGTAGATATTGTTGTGATACCAAGAGCAACTAGTTCCTTGGGTGGAAACAATGACTAACCAAAGGCCGAGAAGGCGTAAGCTCATTTTCTTTTTAAGTCTCTCTGGCATATTGTCGGTGATGATTTTTTTTATCGAATGGGTTGGTTCTAAGGAAAGTGGGAGTTTAGCTCTATTTGCAGATGCAGGCCATATTTTTACCGATGTATTTGCTCATATCATCTCTCTTTTTGCCCTTATCATCGCAGCAAAAAAACCCAACAAAAAATATCCGTTTGGTTTCCATCGTTTTGAAGTCATCGCTGCTTTTTTAAACGGACTACTTCTGATCGCCATTGCAATTTTCATCTTATATGAAAGTTACTTACGTTATTATGGGAATGCTGAAGTCGAGGCGGATACAATGCTTATGTATTCTCTCATCGGATTTGGAATTAATATGATTTCGGCTGGATTACTTGTAGGTGTGAGTAAAACAAGCCTCAATTTAAAATCTGCCTACTTGCACGTGTTAAGTGATTTACTTGGCACATTAGCTGTGATTTTTGGTGCACTCCTCATTCGTTTTACGGGTGTGAAACAGATCGATAGCATTCTTAGCATCTTACTTGGACTCTTTATTTTAAAAACTTCATACGGTATCGTCAAAGAATCGATCCAAATTTTAATCGAAGCTGACACAAGTGATTTTGACAAAGATCATCTATTAGAACATATCCATGTTTTACAAGGAATTGAATCCGTGCCTAAAACTACGATTCGAAAACTCACTTCTGGTGTGTTTTCAGTCGAAATCCAGGTTGCTGTAAAAGACAATGCCAATCGTGATAAAATCACTTTCGAAATTCACAAAGTATTAAAGGAAGAATTTGGAGTTCCCTTTGTTTCCGTAGAAATTGTTTCCGAAAGTACCCTTTCAAAGTTAGAAACTCTATCGATCCGAGAGTCAGAGAGAGAATTTGGCCATCACGGGCATGAACATGGTCATTCTTTTGACCATACAGGGAATCAAAGAAAAGGTCACACCCACAAACACTGATTCTTGGGATACTCATCAACCATCACCTAACTTTGGTTTTTTTAGGAGTTAGGAAGTTTGGTTTCGTTTTTTTAATTGTGTAAGGTATTTGGTCAAAGAATCTTCCCAGACAAATAGTTGCCAATCGGGATCAATGGTTTTTAAGTCTTCCGGTTTCTCCAATTGGTAATACCTTGTCACAGTGAGCAAAAGAGGTAAAATTGGATAGGGAAATCCTTCCAGTAACTTCTCTTTTATGGGATTTCCGTCGAAACCATGGAGAAAGGATTCTTTCCACTGGATGAGTTTGTTACGTTCCAGATTCAGATCGGAATCGTATGTAGATAATACCTTGGTTTTTCCAATCAGAAGAGACACAAGCGAACACAATTCCTTGAGCCTCAATTCCAAACCCAACTCACCATAATCATCAATCAGGATACTCCCAGATGAAATCGGTAAGTCTTTCACTTGGATTTTCAAATGACTGACCAGTGGCGTAAAGTCAGTATGGAAACTTTCTTTAGTGACCACACAGGGATGATTTGTTTCTTTGGGTATGGGAACAATGTAAACAGGATTTACATTTTCTTTTTTTGTAACCCAAAATATATAATTTGCTTCGCCCCCATTTGTGACAAATGACTTAATTCCTGTTAGTTTTTCAGATGTAACAGACGATTGTAATTTTTTTATTTTCCCTTCAAACCCAGGTTCACTTACTCCAACTGATAGAATGATTGGTGGTGTTACCCCGAGAAATGCATCCCATACAAAATGGGAACCAGGATTTGGGTACTTGGAATGAAGGAGGATCCCCCCTGCTACATTCACCTCAACCATACAAGAGAGAGCAAGAGATACTCCATTTGGTTCCTCTGCAAGTGTTGAGATTTTATTTTGGAATTCGAAATATGATTCTTTTCCTAAGATAAAGTCATAAAAACCAGAAGCAAAAAGATATGGCTTCCAACTGCGGTAAAACCCATTTTTTTCAACTACTGTTTTTGGAAAAATTGAATCTTTTTCACCATAATTGGCAAATAAATGGTAAGGAGATTCATCCATAGATTCTATTTTCCCTTTTTCTTTGCCTGTTTGGCATCAAGAACCTTTTCTTCTTCCAATACTTTTTTCAGGTATTGACCGGTAAACGATCGTTTCACTGTAACAACTTCTTCTGGAGTACCTGTGGCAATGACTTCACCACCACCATCTCCCCCTTCTGGGCCAATGTCGATGATGTAGTCGCCAGCTTTGATCACATCCAAATTGTGTTCAATGATGACCATCGAATTTCCTTTATCCACTAATACTTGTAAAACGGACAAAAGTTTTTCAATGTCTTCAAAATGCAGACCCGTTGTCGGTTCATCTAAGATATATAGTGTTTTACCTGTAGGGCGTTTGGAAAGTTCTGTGGAAAGTTTAATCCTTTGTGCTTCCCCACCAGAAAAAGTTGTAGCTGCTTGCCCAAGTTTGATGTAACCTAAACCAACATCCATCAGGGTGTCTAACTTTCGTTTAAGATTCGGAATGTTTTCAAAAAACACAACTGCCTCTTCGACAGTCATCTCCAAAACATCTGAAATATTTTTTCCTTTGTATTTTACTTCCAATGTTTCGCGGTTGTATCGTTTTCCTTTACACACTTCACATTCCACATAAATATCAGGAAGGAAATGCATTTCAATTTTTAAGATCCCATCTCCTTCACATTTTTCACACCTTCCCCCAGCCACATTAAAACTAAACCTACCAGGACCATATCCCCTCACTTTTGCTTCTTCTAAACCACTATAAAGTTCACGCACAAAAGTGAATAAACCAGTATAGGTAGCGGGATTTGAACGTGGCGTTCTTCCAATGGCTGACTGGTCAATATTAATGACCTTGTCAATTTGTTCCTTGCCTAATATCTTTTTATGTTTGCCTGGAACAAGTTTCATCCCCATCACGGAACTTGCGAGTTCCTTGTAGAGAATTTCATTGATTAAGGTGGATTTTCCAGAGCCAGAAACCCCAGTAACAACAGTTAAAGTACCTAGCGGAATGGATACATCGATATTCTTAAGGTTGTTATGCGAAGCACCTGTAATTTTTAAAAATTTACCATTCCCAGACCTTCTTGTTTCTGGCATGGAGATTCGTTTTTCACCCGATAAAAATTTTCCAGTTACCGAATGTTTGTCTTTTTTGATTTGTTCGGGAGTTCCAAACGCAACAATTTCCCCGCCGTGGACACCAGCACCAGGACCCATATCCACGATAAAATCAGCTTCTTCCATCGTCTCTTTGTCATGTTCGACTACGAGGACAGTATTTCCTAAATTGCGAAGTCCCTTTAAGGTTTGTACAAGTTTTGTATTGTCCCTTTGGTGGAGTCCAATGGAAGGTTCATCTAAGATATAAAGAACTCCCATAAGCCGAGATCCAATTTGGGTGGCGAGGCGAATCCGTTGCATCTCTCCCCCAGACAACGTTCCAGCAGAACGGCTGAGATTTAGATATCCGACTCCCACATCATTTAAAAAATGTAACCTTTGTAAGATCTCTTTTAGGATGGGTTTGGAGATGGTGTCTTCTGCACCCTTGTATTCCGATTGTTTTGTGAATTCAAGTGCCTTTTCAATGGAAAAACCTGTATAGGCATCAATCCCAATCCCTTGCACCTTGACAGCAAGTGCTTCCTTTCGTAGTCGTTTGCCATGGCACTCATCACAATCATGGTTTGTCATAAAGGATTCAAACCATTGGCGCATGGAATCTGATTTTGTTTCTTTGTATCGGCGTTTTAGATTGGGAATCACTCCTTCATAATTACGAGAAAATTCATAATGAGAATTGGCACCCCGAAAATCATAATCAATGTGAATGGATGCATCACCATGAAGGATTGTATTTTTTACCTTGTCCGATAAATCTTTCCAAGGAGTATTTAAATTAAATTTCAATTTTTTAGATAACGCCTGTATGGTGGCCATATACCAATAAGAATTGGATTTAGATCCACCCCAAGCTTCGATACAACCTTCCGCAAGAGAAGCTTCTCTATCTGTTACAAGGAGTGCTTCATCAAATTCGAGTAAGGCACCAAGTCCATCACAATTGGAACAAGCACCAAAGGGAGAGTTAAAAGAAAATAACCTTGGAGTGAGTTCTGGGATACTGACATCATCACATTTGGGACAGGAAAGTTTCTGGGAAAAAAGATGGTCTTTTTCACCGTCTTCCACAACGACAATTCCATCAGCTGTTTTGAGAGCCGTTTCCACAGAATCCGACAATCGAGATTGGATCCCTGGTTTCATCACGATCCGATCCACAACAATATCGATGTCAGCTTTAAAGTTTTTCTTTAAGGGAATCTCATCTTCGAGGGAATACACTTCTCCATTCACACGAACCCTGTTGAACCCTTCCTTTTTGAACCGTTCCAGGACTTCTTTGTGTTCTCCTTTTTTCCCTTGGATGACAGGAGCAAGGATCTGAAGTTTAGTTCCTTCTGGGAAAATATTAATCCTGTCTGTGATTTGGTCTACTGACAAACTAGAGATTGCCGTCCCACATTTTGGACAATGGGGTTTTCCAACACGAGCGTATAACAAACGTAAGTAATCGTAAATCTCAGTGACAGTTCCCACCGTTGAACGAGGGTTACGATGAGTGGTTTTTTGTTCGATGGAGATGGCAGGACTTAAACCCTCAATTTGGTCTACTTCTGGTTTTTCCATTTGACCGAGGAATTGTCTGGCATAACTGGAAAGGGATTCCACATACCGCCTTTGCCCTTCTGCATAGATGGTATCAAAGGCAAGAGATGACTTCCCAGAACCCGAAAGACCAGTGATGACCACTAGTTTGTCTCTCGGAATGTCGAGGTTTAGGTTTTTTAGGTTATGTTCACGAGCGCCACGAATACGAATAAAGGAATCCACATCGGATAGCTTGTTTTCCTCTTTCATTCTGGAAAGAATTTTAAGGAATGGAAGGAAGAGGACTGCCTGTGTTTCGAATTCTTTTTTTGATTCTTTTTTTGCCCTTCCGCCTTTTGTACCTAATTTATCTACGTCTAAGCCTCCTATTCCAAAGAGGCCGTGATGTGTATGAATTGGAAATGCCACCTCGGTTTGAGGACTCATACAAATCCTATTTTGTCAAAAAACTCCAAGGGAAAGAAGAAACCATTACAAGATTGGAACTTCTCATATTACTCGCAACCATCAGAAAAAATCCAAAAATCAAATCACTTGATATCAATTTACCTCCATTAGAATGGACACTTTCTGAGTTTTATGAAATCAGAAACGAACTCATGGCCATTCGAGATTCTGGGAAAACCATTCGGATGTTTGCCAAAGAAGGTGGACTTGGGACTTTACTGTTACTCACAGTCGCAAATGAAACTTACCTTGCCCCGGAATCCGAATTTACTTTGATGCTACCGAGCGCCGAACCGATGTTTTTTGGTAAATTTTTAAAAACATGGGGTATTGAAGTGCAAGCCTTTGCCTCGGGTCCCTATAAGTCCTTTGCAGAAAGTTTCACTCGCGGCGAATTTTCAAAAGAGGCAAAAAAGAATTTAGAATCACTCATTCTCAACCTACGTTCGGTAATTTTAGAGGCACTCACGGGCGGAAAAAAATCTCTAGAATCCCTTTTTTACAAACCGATGTTATCAGCTGATGATTTACTTTCTGCGGGTATCATCCAAGGAATCAAAACTGAGACTGAATTTTTTAGTGAAGATCGAAAAATTTATTCACCTAGTTTTCCCGTTCTTTACCAAGCGATAAAAGATTTTTCACTGATTCCAAAAAGAAAATTGGAAGTGGTTGTACTTCCAATCGATGGAAACATTACTGGCGGAGATTACTTACATAAAAATAGAGAAAATGGTAAAATTGAAGCCTTCTCCCTAATTCCCACTTTGCAAGCATTAGCGGAAGATAAAAAAATAAAAGCTGTCATCTTAGAAATTTCCTCACCGGGGGGATCTGCATTTTACTCAGAACAAATCCACCAAGAGATCTTAGAATTAAAAAAATCAAAACTAGTAACTGCTTACTTTAAAGATACAGTTGCAAGTGGTGGTTATTATATAGCCACTGCCACTGACCATATCACTGCTTCCCCCGTTTGTATCACAGGTTCCATTGGTGCCGTAAGCATCCGTGCCAATTTACAAAAATTATATAAGAAGTTTCAATTGAATAAGGAAGCCGTTGGGTTTTATCCGTTCCGAGACATCCATTCCGAATTCCAACCACTTTCCAAACAAAGTATTTTGTATCTAGAATCCCAAATCAAAAAAATAGAAGCCTTGTTTTACCGCCGAGTATCAGAAGGTAGAAATATTCCACTGGAGACCCTCCCTAAAATTGGAATGGGAAGGGTATATTTACCTACCACAGAAAATAATATTGTCGATTCACTCGGTGGATTACTCGATGCCATCAAATTCGTCAAAGAAAAGTTAGGTGGAAAGGCAATTTTTGTGACTGAAGAATTACCAGCTTACAATCTGAAAAATAAAATACCACTACTCGGTGGACTTTTGTCTGAATTGAATCTTTTGGAATCACTTGGTGAGGTGTCTCTCCTTTCTCATACCAAACTCCATTGGAAAAATCGAAGGTAATTTTCGTACGAATTCAAAATGGAAGTCCAAACGATTGCGGGTATAGAATCCGTTTTGATATGTTCTGAGTGGAAATCTGGACAGGAAATGATTCGAATTTAGTTCCCTTCTGAGGCTTTCTGCAAACGATTGAGAAGGCCTTCTTTGCCTGTCTCCTCCTTTGGTTCTTCACAATAGATGGCTTCTATACCCAGTTGGTCACAAGCTTCAAAAAAAGCATAGAGTGCCGAGCTGTATTCCCAGTTGGAAGAAACAAGTTTCACTCGAGTGGGATGGAATTGATGAGTCGGATTATCGTGACCCTCTGCAGGTGCGAAGGAAAACCCAATCCAAGCAGTGTCGGAATTGTTCCCACATTGGAGAAACTTCGAAACGAATGTTTCGGAAGGAAGGAGTTTCACGTTCGCTTTGGGAGAATAGTGTTTGTATTTCATCCCTGGACTCGGTGGAACAAACTCTCCTCTTTCCGTAATTGAATTTGGCAAAACTAAATTTGGGATCAATCGCTTGAGCTCATTTGACTCAATGGAACCTGGCCGTAACAAAACAGGAGGATCTTCAAACAATCCAACCACAGTAGATTCAATTCCCAAACTTGGTTCCTCAGTCACTAAAATTCCATCCACAATCCCATCAAAATAACGCAAAACATCGGTCATACGAGTTAGAGAAGGTCTACCCGATATATTAGCTGAAGGAGCAGAGATTGGTGAGCCACATTTCTCAATCCACTCACGAATGATTGGATTTTTGGGAATCCGCACTCCAAGGGTTGGCATCTCTTTTGGAAAAACTTTTAAATTTTTTTTAGGAAGGACAAGTGTGATAGGTCCTGGTGCAAACTCGCATAACAATCGTACTGCAACTTCACTCACTTCACAGACAGATTTGATGGCTTCTATCGTAGAAAAATGAGCGATGAGAGGGTTGTCACTGGGTCTCCCTTTGATTTTGTAGATTCGTTTGCAAGCCTCTTCGTTAAAACTAGAAGCACCGATCCCGAAAACTGTCTCTGTGGGAAAAACAACCACTCCTCCCTTTCGGATGAGGCCCGCAAGCAAACGAACATCCGAAGAGATAAGTGTTTTCATGTTAAAACTGTTTTGTTTTAGTTTTGGATTTAGATTGTGAATTGGAAACTTTCAGAGCTTCTTTTGATTCCAAATTTTGGATCGTTGTTTCTTCCTTTGGTTCCTCTTCGTCTTTTGCCTTTTCCACAGGTGGAAGTTGGCCTTGTACGAGTTTACTCAAATACACATTGATCTCTGGGTCATTATCCGTCACTAGTTGCCAGAACGAAAATCCACCCAAATCATACTTACGAAGAAGGGTCATTTTTTCTTCAAAAGCACGTCTGTTCATGTAAAATGCAACTCGGTCACAACCACCACTTGTATACCATAAGGATGGATCTTCATATGCTCGGTTTTTATGAATGTCCGAAAACTTCGATAAGTTTCTCCAACTTGCCACTTTATTTTCTTCATTTAAGATCCGGTTGATATCAGTGGGTTGGCGGTTTTTATGGGTACCGGATTTAATCCTTTGTGCATCAGAATGGTAAATTGCTTTCGCAGATGCCTTACAATTGAGAGCCCAGTCATACCCATAGGTTGGAATCGCCATATAAAGTTTGTGGGTTGGGACCCTTTTTTTCGCGTAAGTGATGATGTCTTTTAACCAAACGTTAGGTGCTTGTGGACCAGGACCTGGGTTATGGTATTTCCTTGGGTGGAGTTCATACGCCATAATTTTCACACGGTCTGCGTGTTTAGCAAGGAATTCATAATCATGGGTAGTTGGTCCTCTCCAGTTTTCACGGAAGTCTAAGTGGATTGGTTTAGAGAGTCCACGGCATTGGAGTTCTTTCTTTTTTGATTTTTCTGCTGGGGTTTTTGGATGGACTGCAACAGAGATGAGTTTTCCTTTTTTATGAACTTCTTTGGCAAGAAGGGCAAAAAATTCTTCGAACTTTTCTTTTTTATCACAAGACATCCCTTCGTAGTCGATGTCGATTCCATCATACCCATAGGTCAAGATTTCATTCACAATCACTTGGATGTGGTGGTCACGGATGTCACTTCGTCCGCCCATACCAATGTTCTCTTGGATTTTTTCTTTTGGATTTTCCCAACGGAAAATGGTAGGGATGATTTTGACTTTTGGATTTAAGGCACGGAGTTCTTGGACTCGTTCCTTTCGAGACGTACTTGACCAACTGGAAATGAGTTCCCCGTTATTAGAAAGCCCACCTTTCATTGTATAGATAAACGGATGGATTTCATTATAGAGGTGGACTGTTTTTTTCATCGCCGTCCAGTCAGTCGACCATGCGGAAGAACGAAAACTTACGTTCTCATCTGGAACAAAGTTTGGTGTTTCCACAACTTCTTCTTCCACTGTGACAGGATCTTTCGTTTCTTTTTTCTCTCCCGTCTCCATTTCAGAAGGAGTGCCAAGAGATGGAGTGGATGCTTCGACTACACTTGGGTTTGTATTTCCCGTTTTCGGAAGGTCTTTCAAAACCAGTGTGGAGCCTGAATTTTGCATGAGATTCATTCCCAAATAAAACGAAATGGCAGATAAAAAGAACCAAGAGGCAAATAATAACGAATACTTCGCCACATTCGAGAGTGGGCGTTTGGGGGAATTAGGGGATTGTGATTCAGACATATACGTTTCTTCTAGGTTGATTATCGAACTGTTCAGAAAAAAAGAGTAGAGATTAATCGAAACCCACTCTATCTATCTGTATCCCATGATTTTTTAGGAGCCTTTCTCTCCTAGTCGAAATTCAGATGGGGAGGAAAAGAAATCCATGAATGCCTTAAAACAAAAACCGGTGATCCTTTATACTGTCCTACTCAGTTTTTTTCTTACTTTTTTACTGCTTGCGGAATTGACGGGTAGTAAATTATTTTTTGCCTTTGGGTTTACCATGACTATGGGTGTTATCCCATTTCCTGTTACGTTTATCATTACAGACTTACTCAATGAATATTTTGGGCGTAAGGTGGTGCGAGCCACAACCTTTCTTGGGATGCTCATGATTGGATTTGCCTACCTTCTCATCGTCATTGATATTCAAATCCCGGCAAGCCCTGATTCTCCCATTGATGATGCCTCCTTTGAACGAGTGTTTGCCAATTCAGGCCTTGTGATCCTTGGTTCCATCATCGCATACGTAATTGGCCAGATGATTGACTTACATACCTTTCATTTTTTACGAAAAAAAACAAAGGGAAAACACATTTGGTTACGGGCTACAGGTTCCACTGTGATTTCACAACTCATTGACTCCTTTGTCGTGATCTTCATTGCCCTTGGAAAGTACCACCCAGTACCAAAACTCGTATCGATTGCCAGTACCAATTTTTTATACAAAATGGGAGTTGCGATCCTCATCACACCTGTTTTGTATGCCATCCACATTTACATTGATCGTTACCTGGGTACGAGTTTAAAAGAACAAATGTTCAAAGAAGCGATGGAAGAAGAAGGGTATGAATCTTCCATCCAACCAGGGTAATCTAATGTTTCAACCAAGGTCCGAACGTTTGCAATCTCTCCTCGGAAACACTCCTGTCAATATCGGACATAGAGGGGCAAGGGGCCTTGCTCCAGAGAATACGCTCGTATCCTTTCTTATTGGATCAGAATCCACTCATTATTTTGAGTTGGATACCATGTTATGTGGATCGGGAGAACTGGTTGTCATCCATGATTTTACAGTCGACCGAACAACTGAT
This sequence comes from Leptospira sp., assembly GCA_016742255.1. Taxonomy (GTDB): domain Bacteria; phylum Spirochaetota; class Leptospiria; order Leptospirales; family Leptospiraceae; genus Leptospira_A; species Leptospira_A paudalimensis. The sequence goes on along the minus strand of JACVCB010000015.1, from coordinate 44,118 downwards.
GGAGAGGGAAAGGTTGCCGAGATCCCCTATCGTCAGTTAGCTGAACTGGATGCTGGTGGATTTTTCTCCGAGGATTTTGAAGGTGAACAAATTCCAACCTTATCTCAAATCATACAAACTTTGCCTGAAAAAACTGTGTTTGATATCGAACTGAAAAGTGAAGGCAAAAGGGAAGAACGAGAAGATTTAGCAAAAGCAGTTGTCAAACTCATCCGCAAGTTCCAATTACAAAATCGAATTTGGGTGAGTAGTTTTGATTGGGAACTTGTAGACTTAGTACGAAAAGAAGAACCTGAGGTTTTACGTGGACTACTCATTGAAAAGGAAGAATCGCTAAACGAACGTTATATGAAATTTGAACCAGATTTGATCCTCCCCCATTTTTCGGCGTGTTCTAAGGAATTTATATCTAAATGTAATTCCGAGTCCTTACTTGTGATTCCTTATACTCCCAATACGGAAGAAGAATGGAAATCTCTCATAGACGCAGGAGTATCGGGTCTTATCACTGACTTTCCCGATCGTTTGGCTCAGTTTTTAGCAAAATAAAGCCAGATCCAATTCCCCCAACGGTCTTCATATAAGGAATACCCTTGGTTTGGAACGGCTTGTACCAATTGGCAATGGGAAATCATTTTGTCTACCAGTTCATTTTGGCTCACTTGGAGTGTGAGGGTACCTCCCCGCACAGGGCAATGTTCCGTTTCTTTTGAAAAAACAATTCGTAAACCAGACTCCAATTCTAGTTCCGCATGACCAAAACTTTCTTTCAGAACTTTGCCACCTAAAATGGATTGGTAGAAGTGCAATGGTTCGGAACAATTTTCTCCACCAGCCAAATTGACAGAGTAGAGGTTTAACGTTTTGTTTCGAGACAGATTTTGTTCTGGCATATGAATCCAATCCTAATCTTTAGAAATTTTTTCCAATCATATTTCTATGAATCTGGGAAACAAACCAAACGGAACGAGGGATTGGTTTTGATTCTTTTCCTATTCATTTCTGGATTCATCAACTTTTTGTTATGCGAAACCATTTATTTTATCCCTTTATACTCTGCTGACCAACTGTATACAACACTATTTGTGCATGATTGGATGAGTGGGAATGGAATATCCCATTGGTATCTCCCTCCTTCTCCCTATTTTTTTCCTGACATAGGGTGTATGGCCTTCTTGTACTTTGTATTTCCTTTTTTGTATCTGCCTACAATGTATGGAGTCATCCAGATGGGTTTCCTTCAATTCGGATTGTATTCGTTTTTGTCATCAAAACTAACAAAACGAACTACCATCCAATTGTTAATCTGGTTCCAAACCTTATTCATAATCTTTTCGCTACTTGGGGAAACCTTTGGAGATAAACCCCTGCCCTTGGTTTATTTTGTTTCGAATGCCCACCATAGTACTGGTTTTTTCTTTAGCCTATTCCTTGTTAGTCTCTACCACCAATTCCAATCCAAAGAAAATTCAATTGCCATTTTCCAGAATCAAACAGAGTTTCCGATCGGAAAGAAGTTTAGTCGAGGTGTTTTGTTCTCCAAATTGTTTGTACCCAAACATATTCCTATGTTTTTGTTCTTAGTCGGTTTTAGCCTTTTATACCTTTCCGATCGATTCTCGTTTTGTATTGGAGTGTTTTGTTTGATCGTAATCAATGTTTCGGGAATCGATTCTAAAAAATGGAAAGAGACCTTTCAGAAAAGCTTTATATTTTCCTTTCTCATCATTTCGCTTTACACCATTGCAATGGAACTCATCCTTTTTTTTCTCAAAACAAAACTGAAGATTCCCAATAGTTTTGGAATCCTTTTAGGTTTCCTTCAAACAAAAACATTAGGGGAGGTTACATTCCTAACCACTCATTATGTATATGATTTTGCCAAATTGTTGGTCTATGAAAATCAATCTTTACTCGGTTTGTTGTTTGTGTTCGTTTTCTTTTTTCATCGATTTCCACACCAACTCAAACGAATGTTTCTTCTTTTGATTCCGATTTTACTTTTCCTCCTCATAGTGGTGGGTCGGTTTACCTACCTCCATCCCTATCCCATTCGTTACCTTTTTCCCCTTTGGTTTTTGGGACTCATTGGAGTCTCCTGGGTATTGGCAAACAAGATGAATCCCTTCCCTCTCCCCATCTTTTTCCTTTCTCTTCTCCTCTGGATTTTGGTTCTCAATGAGTTTCCAAAACCCCGAAAAGAGGTTCAAAATTACCACCAGAGCATCACGAAACAAGAGGTATCCTATGACCTGGAAAAACCGATTCGCTTTTGGACGGAAGGTAAACGAAATCCTACCCCTGTAGACAAAAATGGGAAACCATACCACTGGATCACAGGTGCTTTCCATACTCCTTGACAGACATCGGGGAAACTATGATCTGGAAGGAGATGGAAGATTACGTACGGATTTTTGATACGACTTTGAGGGATGGAGAGCAGTGCCCTGGTGCTGCTATGAGTGAAGATGAAAAAGTAGAAATTGCGGGTCACCTTGCTCGGATGAAAGTAGACATCATTGAAGCAGGATTCCCCGTTTCTTCCCCAGTCCAGTTCAAAGCCGTCGAAAGGATTGCACGCGAAATAGAAGGTCCTACCATTTGTGGCCTTGCACGTGCCCTCCGCCCTGATTTAGAAGCGGCAAGAGACGCCCTAAAACCTGCTAAATCCAAACGCATTCATACATTCATCGCTTCTTCTCCCATTCATATGAAACACAAACTCGGAAAATCACCTTCCGAAGTTTTAGAGATGGCAAGGATTGCCGTTCGAATGGCAAAAGACTTTGTCCCGGATGTTGAATTTTCACCAGAGGATGCGACAAGATCAGAATGGGAATTCTTACGTGAGTTAGTTGAGGCTGTGATCGAGGAAGGAGCAACTACCATCAACATCCCAGATACTGTTGGTTATACAACCCCTCAAGAATACATGGATTTGTTTCGATTTTTAAAAACAAAAGTGAAAGGTGCAGACAAAGTCATTTTTTCTGCGCATTGTCATAATGACCTTGGCCTTGCTGTTGCGAACTCCCTTGCTACTGTACTCGCGGGTGGACGCCAAATTGAATGTACCATCAATGGGATTGGAGAACGAGCAGGTAACACAGCCATGGAAGAAGTGGTCATGGCATTAAAAACGAGAAAGGATACCTTTGGTGTGGAAACAAATATTGACTCCACTCTCATCACACGTGGTTCTCATTTGGTAAAAACCATTACAGGTATGGTTGTACAACCTAACAAAGCGATCGTGGGAGCTAATGCATTTGCCCATGAATCAGGAATCCACCAAGATGGTGTGATCAAAAACCGACAAACCTATGAAATCATGACTCCAGAGTCAGTGGGTTTAAAATCCAACCGTATGGTACTTGGTCGTCATTCAGGTAGAGCTGGATTTAAAGACCGAATCATCCGTATGGGATTTGATCCCAAACCAGAAGAAATTGACAATGCATACAATCGGTTTTTGGAAATTGCAGATAAAAAAAAGGAAGTTTTTGATGAAGACATTGCTGCCCTTTTCCAATCTGAGATTAGCCGATCCCAAGTGGATGAAACCTACCGCCTGATATCTTTCGAACAAAATACTGGTTCCGACAAAACACCATACGCAAAGGTAAACTTACAAATCAAAGGTGAAACAAAAGTTGGGGAAGCAAAAGGTGATGGACCTGTTGACAGTATCTTCAAAGCTATATGTTCGGTAACAGGACTTTCCCCACTCCTATCTCGCCTAGTGATCTCTCCCGTCACAGAAGGAACCGATGCGATGGCGGAAGCCTCTGTCACATTGGAAGACGGTGAACGTCGGGTAGTGGGCAAAGGCGATTCAACGGATATCATTGAAGCATGTGCCAAGGCATACATCAATGCTTTGAATCGGTTGTAATCCATGGCTTCACAAAAAAACCAATTTGATCCAAAGTTGTTTGTGAGAAAGGAACTCCAACAATTTTCTCCTTACACTCCAGGAGAACAACCAGGCCTTACCACTTCGACTATCAAGTTAAATACAAACGAAAATCCCTATCCTCCTTCACCAAAAATCCAAAAGGCTCTCGAAGAAGTGATCGAAAAGGGATTACTCCGTAAGTATCCCAATTACCATGCAAGGAAACTACAAGAACTCATCGCAATTGATTATGATTTGGACCCAAACCAAATCCTTGTGACCAATGGTTCGGATGAAGCCTTACGTTTGTTATTCCAAACCTTTATTGGTCCCGGTGATACGGTTGTAGCACCAGACCCAACCTATTCCTATTACCCAGTTCTTACCGAACAAATGATGGTGGGAGCGAAGTACAAAGCGGTTCCTGTCTTAGAAAATCTACATTTTGATTTTGAAACACTTAAAAAATCAGAAGGTAAGTTACTATGTTTTGCCCATCCAAATGCACCTACGGGCATCGAAGAACCGAAGGAAAAACTATTAGATCTGATTCGTTCCTTTCGTGGCCTTGTATTGTCAGATGAAGCATACATTGATTTTACGGATGCCAGCGCTAGTTTGATCTCTGAGATCAAACACCTTCCAAACCTACTTGTTTCGAGAACCTTTTCTAAATCATATGCACTTGCTGGACTTCGTGTTGGTTACATTGTAGGTTCACTTGAAACCATTTCATGGATACGAAAACTCAAAGATTCTTATAATGTTGGAATCATTGACCAAGTGATTGCCGAAACGTCTTATAAGGACAAAGAATATTTCTTAGAGAAACGAAAACTTGTTATATCAGAACGTTCTCGCCTGAAGACCAATTTGGAATCCCTGGGATTTACCATCCCAGATTCTTCTACTAATTTTCTCTTCTGCAAACCAAAATCAGGGATTTCGCCTGAACAGTTATACCTTTCTTTAAAGGAAAAAAATATCCTCATCCGGTATTTTTCCTATGGAATTTGTAAGGATTTCATTCGAATTACAATTGGAACAAAGGAAGAAAATGATATCCTTTTCCAATCCCTGAATGCCTTAGTCTAAAAAAAACCCAACAAAACATTTGTTCTGTTGGGTATATATTTTTTGTTCATCTCTGTTTCGTTAGAGTTAAATACTCAATCTATCTTTTTTCAAATTCGATTTTCTTTGATTTAAGAATTTCGAATTTCAATTTTTGTTTTTTTCGGTTCAATTTTAGGAATGGAAAGTTCCAAAATTCCGTTTTTCATTTTTGCAACCGCTTTTTCAGAATCAATCGCTTTGCTAATGGTAAACTTTCGGAAATAGTTACCTTCTTTGTATTCCGCAAGTCGAACCTGACCTTTTTCTTCCGCTCCCATTTTGAATTTCCCTTCTAATTGGAGTTGGTCTTTTTCGATTGTGATCTCAACAGATGTTTCATCAACACCAGGCATTTCCACTCGGAATAAAATTGTGTTTTCAGTTTCATAAACATCTACATTCGGAGAGTAAACCCTTACTTGTGGTTGAACATCTTTCACTCCAGCCTTTTCATCTAACGTTTGTTTATTTTCTGTAGTCAGTGTATTCATATCGTTTTCTCCTTCTTTTATCCGATGTTGATGGATACTTTTTTCGGTTTGTCTTCTTCTCTTCTTGGTAAGTGGATGTTTAAGACACCGTTTACGTATTTTGCAGAAACTTGGTCTTGGTTCACTCGGAATGGAAGTTCAAGAGTTCTATGGAATTCACCATGGAAAATTTCCCTGCGATGAACTTCTGTTCCTTCCGCTAAATCTTCAGGCTTTTTCTTTCCATGGATGGAAAGCATATTGTCTTTAACATTGATTTCAATTTGGTCTGTGTCCATACCAGGCAAAAGGCAAGTAACTAGTGCCTCATCCTCTTTTGTGTACACATTCACAGGAGGTAAATGCGAAGAACTTCCGAATTGATCATTCAAAATAGAACGAGTCAACTCATCGTTCAAACGATCAAAGTCTCTCCAAAACTGGTTAGTTTTTGTTTGTGGGTCTAGAATTCGAAATAACATGCAAAATCTCCTTTTAGCACTCTTATTCGTAGTCTGCTACTTTAATTAGCACTCTATATCTTCGACTGCCAATTGTCAATTCGAATTTAGAATTTTTACATTCGGTAAAAAAAATTTTGTCTCATAGGCATGGGAACCATAGTTTGGATGGCAATGGCTATTACGGATCAATTGAATGCACTTGGGATCCAAATCCCTCCTGTTCCTGCGGCACTTGCTGCCTATATTCCTTCTAAACGTTCAGGAAATTTGGTGTTTACCTCAGGCCAACTCCCCCTAGTTTCCGGGAAGTTACGAAAAATGGGAAAAGTTGGAAAGGATATCACGTTAGAAGAAGCAAAAGAAGAAGCCAAACAGTGTTTACTCAACGCACTTTCGGCTTTGTTATTGCAGATAAGTTCTCTAGACCAAATCAAATCAATTGTTAAACTTGGAGTTTATGTTGCAAGTGACGAAAACTTCACTGAACAACACTTAGTTGCCAATGGTGCTTCCGAACTTGTTGGTCAAATTTTTGGCGAAAAAGGAAAACATGCGAGATTTGCCATCGGTGTGATTTCTTTACCTCTCAATGCAAGTGTAGAATTAGAAATGACAGTTGAAGTGGAATGACAAATTCAATTTTAAATTTAATTTCCGAATTCTTAATTTTCCTGAAAGAAACAATCAAACTAATACCAGATTTACTCAAAGTTTGGTGGTATTTAGGAAAAAGGATTACATTGTCATTATATAGTTATTGGAAAACAAAACTATTCTATGATAAAATATTTTTTATTTTTTTATTCCTCCAACTTTTGTTTGCGGTTTTGCCTTGGTTCCGTTATGAGATTACTTTTTTTGAAAGTAAAGAATCCATCTCATTAAGTCCCAAACTCAACTCCATATTTATCTTAATCAGTTTACTTAATTTTTTCTTTTTAGGTTTTTGGAAGTCTTCTTGGACAAGGATTTGGTTTTTTGCAACTGAGATGGTATCAGCGATCATTGTGATTTGGGGATATTTAGAGCCCAAAAGAACGTATTATGACTTTGTCAATGCAAGTGAAGTGACAACTCAAATCACTTTTTACCTTTTCCTAGGTTCACTGTTTTTTGCCTTTTTATTCGGGTATTTAAGTTTTAAAAAAGAGGATGAGGTATTTTTACATTCCCACTAGAATCATTCAAAGGGAAACTGAAAATACCAACCTCTAGTATACAACCATTAAGATTCTACTTCTACTATCTCCAAATTTGGTTTTCCAAGGTTCTCTTGTAAGTCCACCAAAAATGCCTTCACCTTGTCTTTATGAAAAAGTAGTTTTTTCGATAATGGTTTTCCTATTTCCGAATTGATGATCCTTTGGATGGGTCTTGCTCCCATGGCCCGATCATACCCAGTTTCTGCCAAATACCTCACGGCTTTCTCTGTAATATCCAATTGGATTCCCTTCTCTTTTGCCTTGTTTTGTAAGGTTTGGAACATTCGTTTGACAACCTGTTCCACAATTGAAATGGATAGGGAATTGAATTCAATGACAGCTGTTAAACGGTTACGAAATTCAGGAGTAAATGTCCTTTCGATTGCTTTCAAAGATCGATCGTCATAACGATCCGAATCAAAACCAAGAAGAGGTTTAGAACTTTCCTGGGCACCGGTATTTGTTGTCAAAATTAGGATTACGTTTTTGAAATCTGCCTTTTTCCCTGTGCTATCTGTTAAAGTAGCATGGTCCATCACTTGTAAAAGGATGTTGTAAATATCCTCATGGGCTTTTTCAATTTCATCAAAAAGAAGCACACAGTGTGGAGTTTTCGCAATTGCATCTGTGAGTTGCCCCCCTTGGTCATACCCCACGTAACCCGGAGGACTACCAATGAGTCGTGATACAGAATGTTTTTCCATATACTCACTCATATCAAAACGGAGAAATTGAATTCCCATTTTATCTGCCAGAGTTTTTGCAACTTCCGTTTTCCCAACTCCAGTAGGACCTACAAATAAAAAACTACCTATTGGTTTTCCTTCATCCCCAAGTCCTGAACGTGAATAGTGAATGGCATCTACAATTTGATCGATGGCATGGTCTTGCCCAAAAACAATGGTTTTGATTTCGGCATCCAAAGATTCCAATTTCTTTTTATCATCAGTCTTTACTGTTTTTTCGGGGATCTTCGCGATTTTAGCAACCAAGGATTCGATTTCAAAGATACCAACAGTCTTTTTTGTTTTCTCTTTGTTTTCGTCACGTAACTTTACAAAGGCTCCTGCTTCATCCAAAAGGTCAATGGCTTTGTCTGGCAAAAAACGATCACGTAAGTGTAAGGTAGACAAATCCACACATGCCTCGATGGCTTTTTGGCTGTAATGGACACCATGAAAGGATTCATATTTTGCTTTAAGACCATTTAATATCTGTATGGCGTCTTCTCTGGAAGGTTCCACTACTTCAATTTTTTGAAACCTTCGCGATAATGCATGGTCCTTTTCAAATATAGATTTGTATTCTTTAAAAGTGGTGGTTCCTATACACTTAAGTTCACCATTGGCAAGGGCTGGTTTCATCAGATTGGAAGCATCAAGACTCCCACCAGACACTGCTCCTGCACCTACAATGGTATGGATTTCATCGATAAAAATGACCTTCTCAGGCTTTCCCACTAACTCTTGTAAAATTGCCTTTAAACGTTCTTCAAACTCTCCTCGGAATTTGGTTCCTGCCATAACCAGTCCCATATCCAAAGAATAAATTTCCAATCCTAACAAACTTTTTGGAACTTTTCCTTGTACGACTCTTTCTGCAAGGCCTTCGACAATCGATGTTTTCCCAACACCAGCTTCTCCTACAAAAATTGGGTTATTTTTCCTTCGTCTAGAAAGGATATGGATTGTCCTTTGGATTTCAGTTTCCCTTCCAATGCAAGGGTCTAAAGTTCCTGATTTTGCTTTTTCGGTCAAATTCACACAGAATTTTTCCAAAGCAGACTGTTTTGATTTACCTTCCGTTTCTTCTTCGAAGGATTCTTCATCGGAAGTAAAATCGGGTTCATTTGAATCGATATCTTTTTTGAAACCATGGGAGATGTATTTGATCACATCCAATCGTTTGATATCTTGTTTTGCTAACAGATAACAAGCTTGGCTATCTTCTTCCCGAAATAGAGCAACCAAAACATTATTTCCATCCACTTCTTCCTTACCAGAATTTTGGACATGAAAGGCAGCGAATTGGATGACAAACTGAACTCCAACAGTGTATTTTGGTTGGATTTTTAAATTTGGAACAGAGATAGAAGATAAATCCTCTTCAAAGTATGCAAGTAACTCCTTCCGAAGTAAATCCAAATCACATCCCACATTTACAAGGACATCTTTTGTTTTTTCGTTAAAGGTTAGTCCATATAACAAATGTTCCAACGTTACAAATTCATGATGGTACTTTGTCGCTTCTTTCTGCGCAAGTTCTAAAGTTTTTTCTAAATCTGTTGAAAAATTCATATTTATTCCTCTTTTGCCAATTGGCATTGTAAGGGGTGACCAGCCTCATCAGCTAATTTATGTACTTCTTCTACTTTTGTGCGTGCAATGTCTAATGAATACACCCCACAAACAGCAGAACCTTCCGTATGTGCCTTCCACATAATTTGACGTGACTCTTCCATTGATTTCCGAAAAACTACTGCTAAAACATAAACAACAAACTCTTGAGGTGTATAATCATCGTTAATTAAAATCACTTTAAAACGATTTGGTTTTTTTAATTGTTTTTTCTGTTTTTCTTTTTCTAATAATTCAACATTAAAATCGGTATATGACTTTCTTTTCGTTTCAGACATTACCCCTCCCTCAGAGCTTTGATAGGTGAATGTGCATTGTATGCTTCAATATTTTCCCTTTCCATTTTGATCTCTTTTTCTAAATAGGATTCTATAGCACTTCTACCTTGTTCATTGTATATAAAATGAGAACTGAACATGGGAACTGTCTCATACCCTCTCAGGAATTTATGTTCCCCTTGTGCCCCTGCTTCTACTCTTTCCATTTTATGTTCAATTGCATAATCTATCAATTGGTAATAACAACATTCAAAATGTAAATTGGGTATGTGTTCCAATGCACCCCAATACCTTCCATATAAAAATCCATCTCGGTATAAATTCCAAGTCCCACCTACAGGATCTCCATTGGGTTTAGAAGCAAGAACAAGGAGTAATCTATGGCGGAAGGTTTCCACCATCTTTAAAAAGAACATTCGGTTTAAGTAAGCTTGTCCCCATTTTTTACTGTGAGTGTCCTTATAAAATTCATAAAAGAGATTTGCATGTTCTTCCTGAATGAGATCCCCAGTAAGTGTTTTGATTTGTAGCCCTGTTTCTGAAATTTTTTTACGTTCACTGCGAATGGACTTACGCCTCTCCTTAACCAAGGTAGATAAAAATTCTTCAAAATTAGAAAACCCTCGATTGAACCAGTGGTATTGGTGGGACAAACGAGGGTGAAACCCAGAGTTCTGAGAAAGGATTTGTTCTTCGTCCTTACAAAATAAAATGTGAATCGAAGAAACTCCTTCTCGTTCTCCAAACTCTTTTAAAGCCATTAAAAGCTTTTGACCTAACGAAGCTTTTTCTCCATCCGTCAGTTCTGGGTGGAACAAAATCCGAGATCCAGTCACAGGTGTAAAGGGAACAGCAACTGTGAGTTTTGGATAATAGGGAATGCCTGCTCTGTGGAATGCATTGGCCCATTGGAAATCAAAGATATATTCCCCATAGGAGTCTTTCCGCAAATAACTGGGAATGAGCCCTAAAAGTTTTCCTTCTGACCTGGCGGAAACAATTATGGGTCTCCAATCCGATTTCCCAATGTTGCCTGTTTCTTCCAAACCTGACAAAAATTCAAATTCCTGGAAGACGGAATCAGAAGGAACGAGTTTGTTCCACTCTTCCTTGTTGAATTCAAAAAAACTATGGGAAATCTCTATCTTAATTGGTTCATCCACTCAAATGTTTAGACTCTAATGGGTTTCTTCTTGTTTTAATTGTTTTTTCCGAATGTGTTCGATGAGCCGAACCAAACTTGGATTTTCCGGGTCCAGTTCGAGAGCGGAACTGAGAATATTTTCAGCTCTCAAATAATTTTTATCTGCTAAGTAGGTTTGTCCCAAATTGATCAAGTTTTTGACATGATTGGGATCACGAAGTCTTACCCTTTCCCCAAAATCAATGGCGGTTTTGATATCAGCCACTTTCCTTGCACAAAACGCTGTGATGTACATGATCTCAGTATCCATAGGTCGAAGTAAACTATAGTCTTTGGCCATTTTTTTCGCATTCCCATAGTCCTTGAGTTTTAAGTACAATTGGATGAATTTCTTTTTGATCTCAGGGATGTTTTCCTCTAAGGAATGTGCTTTTTCTAAATAGGTAACCGCTTCCTGCAGATCAGAGGAGTCACTTGCTTCTTTGGCTTTTGCTAACAATGATTGGATTTCTCTTAACTTATCTTTTTCAATTTTGTAACGTTCTTTTTCTTCGATAAAAGAAACACGTAACATCGATAAGTCGTCAGTTAAAGCACCAAATTTAGCCATTTCATCATAAATTAAATCAAGTTCCCCTTTTCCCGCTTCCACCATTTTAAGAAATAGTTTTTCATCTTCATTGATGACTCGTTTTCCATCTTCCGTATGTGATATTAATAAATCATCACGACCATCAGAACCAGCAATGAGGATATCACCTGCTTCCAATTGGAATGTTTTGATATATAAATTCCCTTGGACACCGGATGTTCCCAATTTTCGGAACATCAATTCGTTTTCGATAAAACTGGCGATTCCATCTCTGTACAATACAATCCATGGGTGTTCAGCATTGATAAAATAAAGTAATCCTGTTTCATTGTCAATCACACCTAATACGAGTGATACGAGCATGGAGCCATCAAAACCTTCAAAAATTTTATGAAGTTCTAAAAACGTATTTTTGATCCATCTTTCTGGATATGTATTTCGCGCTTCACTTAAGAGTTGGGTTCTTGTGATAATCGATTCAAATACAGATCCAAGGACAAGGGCTCCTCCCGCACCTTGCATTGATTTCCCCATTGCGTCTGCATTTAAAAATACAGTGTAAGAACGATTGTTGAGTACAATTTGATTGGCAATATTGAGGTCACCACCAATCTCTTTTTCATATTGTTTGAATGTGAACTTTTTCTTTTGTTCTAATAAAAAATCCACACGTACATTTTGGTGTTTGGCATGATTGGTATGAAACGGTTGTAAAAGGAGGGAGGTTAAAAAATAATCCCCATCTTGTTGGTGTTTTAAAGACTGAACTTCCTTTAATGTATTTTCTAATTCCTTTGTACGTTCTTGTACTTTTTCTTCTAGTTGTTCGGCATACTGTTGCAATTTTTTACGAGCAGCTTGGATCGAACGCACCATCCGGTTAAAGGACCTCGCCATAAATCCAATGTCATCCTCCACATGCACCGTTAGGCGGTATTCTAAATTACCAGAGTTTACCTCGGTTAATCCTTCAATGATTTGTTCCACGGGACGAATGAGTGCAATGAGAAAGAACAATCGATATCCCAAAATCACTAGAACGGCAAGAGCCAGTAAACCAATGATCCAAGGCAAAGTCACTTCATGTTGGAAACTTCTGTAATCAGTGTATGGATAACCTACTTCATGAACAATTTCATTTTTTTTATCTACAATCAGATAACTTACATAAAAAGAAAATTTGGGATTCTTTGTTTCAAACTTCACTTGGCCACGATAGTTTCTTTCACCATGGTTTGGCATGGGAGAAAACATTTGGTCTAAAGTTTCGAATTTTAATTCCTCTGATCGATTAGAAGAAAGAATTTTCCTTGCCTCGGCATAAAATCCTGAGAGTGCCCCCTCTTCGTTTTTCACAAGTCCAGATGCTTTTTCAGTAAAATTAGAAACAGGAATCTCTCGTAGTTTATTACGTGTGTATAAAATTTTACGTTTTTCAGATTCAATCTCTGAAATTAACTCTTTTGGAGAAGTGATTCGATCTTCTTTTAACAATCGTTTGATTTCGTTCGAATAACCGTTACTTGTCTCTGGCAATTGGAGTAAAAGTTCATTGACCTTAGCTTTCCAATTTTCATTTTTCTCAAACGATAAGATCATCTCCAAGGCCCAAACATTGTAAAATTCAGCCTCATATCCTTTTGGTTCTACGTTTGTTTCTTCTAATCCTTTGTGTGTGATAAAGGATCTGTTTTGGATATCATAGGAATAATGGAAACTAGGAACTTGGTCTGTTTCCAATCCAGCAATGTAATTTTTGGCTCTTGCAGTATGCACCAAATCATAATTAGATTCTGTTTGTTGGATCACAGAATAGGCAACCAATTGTAAAATTAACAAAAACGAAGCCAAAGAGATACCAATGATTCTTGATAAAATTGTTGTTTTGTCTTTTGTATTATTGATATAAACAACATTGGCAACAAACAAACCAACAACCAAAACAAGGTCAGTAATCGTTTGGTATAAACCCCTTCCAATTGCACCATCTCTTGACAATACATTCAAAAAACCAGGAATCATTGTAATGAGGACAAAGGAGATCAGAATGCTAATCAAAGTGAACTTTGATTCTTTTGGCATCTTGAATAATTGCAGGATGGCAACAATCGTAAAGGAAACAAAAAAGACTAAAACGATGACAGCATACGCTTTATAAAAAATAGGAACAGGAAAATCCCAATAGTGGCCACTGAAAAAAAACAATCTCCCAGCAGACAAACTGATGTAGACAAAAAATGCAGTCACAAGAACGACCACACTGCTTAAGATCCAAAAAATAGATTTTTTAAGTCTCGGGAAATAAATTTCAGGGTAACTTAAGAAAAATCCAGTGAGATAAACGGAACCCGCCATCGCACCAATGATGACAAACCATCGCATATACGCTGAGGCCGGTCCCATAAAGGAAAAGTTAATCAAATACCCAAAGTGAAATAAACCCAACCAAAGTGTGCCCATTCCTAAGTTGTAAGTGGCTTCTGATTTCTCTTTGACCGTTAGAAATAATTGTGCATTGTAAAAAGTAAAAATCACTCCGACGAGAGAGCCGAAAGTATAAAAATCAAACGCTATGTTTCCCCAAGAATCCATGGATGAAAACCCTAACATAAATCCAAATCATGTCAACTTCGTATTTGATTTCCCAAACATTTGGTAAAGGAAGTATAAAAAAATTACCAAAAGGATACCAAGAATGGTTCGATTGTAGTATGATAGTATAACAATGATTTGGTTCCAATTCGAACCAAGGAAACTTCCGCCGAATAAAAGTAATCCACACCATAATGAAACGGCAATGGAATAAAGGATAACAAATTTAATGATGTTCATTTTGGACATTCCAGCGACGATCGAAACAAAAAATCGAATCCCTGCCGAGAACCTTGAAAGTAAAACCACTACATTTTCGTACTTTCGAAACCATACTAAAGTCTTATGTAAACTTTCCTCATGGTATAGATTGGATAAAACAGGGATCCTTGTTCGTTTCAGAAATTTCAAAAACGATTCCCCAAAATAATACATGACGAGTCCCCCAAACAGATTCCCTAAAAAGGTAGCGATGACAACGGATCCAAAGGAAACGGGAGAGTTGGGTGTAGAGGATATAAAACCCGAAAAGACTGTGATTGTATCACCTGGCCAAGGTGGGAAAATATTCTCCAGAAAGTTCGAAAAACAGAAAAAACCCCAAAGGAAAAGCGGTGGTAATTCGAGAATTTCTTTCATTATGGCTTCGAATGGGATGGATTCTAACACAAGAAGAAGGATAAACCTTTCTTGGGATAGGCAACAAAGATTTTAAAAAATGAATGGAAGGAATCAATACTAGGACATTTGCTCTCCCTAATGCTTCGAATTTTTCTCTTCTCACTCCTTGTGTTTTGGCAATGTACCCCAAACAAACAAATGGAAACCTACCGGTTTGACCAAATCATCGTGACAAAATTCCCTACAAACCCACCACCCGCTTTTCCACAGTCTTTTTTTCCAGAAAAATCTACCTTTCTTCAATCGAGTGAATTCAAAACAAGTCACATCCACACAAAAGAAGCTTTTTTACTTTTAGAAACTCCCGAGTCATGGGAAGAAATCCAAAAACACATTGATTACCGAGTGAACCAAGGCGATTGGAAACTCATTGAAAAAAATGTGAATGAAACCGAAGTTTCCTATCTTTTGGAAGGGTTTATTAAAAAATCATTATCGATTTATCTAACAAAAAACGAAACTAACAACCAAATTCGTTTTTACTTTAAAAAACATTCTACCTATTAATCATGAATTGGATCAAAAATAAAAACGAAACGATCGTCTACATTCTGTTAGCAGGGATTTTTCTCGCTACATGTTTTACTTTGTTTTTTGTATTCAAACCATTTTTATGGTCCAGTTTTTTAGCCCTATTGTTTTATTTAACCACACGAAAACTTCACAAACGATTGAAAAATGTGTTGGGTGTCAAATTTCATGGCCTTTCTCCCTATATCATGGTCATCCTTATGCTCGCTTGTGTGTTTATTCCTTCTTATTTAATTGTATCTACTCTGATTCGAGAATCGTTAAATTTAGTTAGTTATGTAAGAAACCAACTCACAGAAGAATCAATTGTATCTCTTTTACTGAATAGTCCGATGTTGACTGACTTTTTCACAGAGAATGAATTTTTTTGGATCAAACTGCCAATTCTTTACCGGGAATATGTGGGTCAACACATGGATATTCTCAACTTAGATTCTATTTATAGTTTATTAAAAAATTCTTCTGGTTTTTTACTTGGGTCTTTTGAAGTTCCAGGAGCAATCATCTTCAATGGATTTTTTACATTCATCTTACTCTTCTTTCTCTACAAAGAAGGGAGCAGAATGGAACATGGATTGTTTTTACTTTTACCATTCCCCACAGAAATTGAAGAAAGGCTAGGACGTAGGATCGAAGAAGCGATCCGAACTGTAATGATGGGAAATTTATTCATCTCACTCTTACAAGGTGCTTTGATTTACGTTCTTTTACTTTTTACATCTGTATCGAACAAGTTTTTACTCTCAAGTATCGCAACTATATTTTCTCTCATACCTGTTGTTGGTACATCTGTCGTATGGTTTCCGATTGGACTTTATATTGGACTTGTCCAAGAAAATTGGACAGGTAGTGTACTTTTCATGATAGCAGGTGGGGCAAGTTATCTCATTCTAGAAAATTTTGTAAAACCAAAACTCCTTGATAAAAAACTCAAAACGCACCCATTTTTAATTTTCTTATCCCTCATTGGCGGATTACAAGAGTTTGGTGTTGCTGGAATTATCATTGGGCCTATGGCGTTAACACTCGTGATCATCTTATGGGATTTTTGGAAAATTTTTCGAGAAACTCGATTCCAAACAACGTAAATGGAAACAGCTGATTCTTCCCTTTCTGTCAGTGAAGTCAATCGCCGTATCAAGGCGAAATTACAAGACTCTCCCGAATTTAAAAACTTTTGGATTCGCGGAGAAATTTCCAATTTCAGCCAGACCAATAGTTCTGGTCACATGTATTTTTCCTTAAAAGATACAACAAGTGTAATCAAATGTGCTTTTTTTTCCTTCCAAGCCAAAAACTATAAAGGAACTCCACTACGAAATGGAATGGAAATCCTTGTGTATGGTTCTGTTTCTGTTTATGAACCAGGTGGTTATTATAGCATCACTGTCCAAAAAATTGAGGAACTTGGGGAAGGAGATATCCTTCTTAAAATTGAAAAATTAAAAAAGTCATTAGCAGAAAAAGGGATCTTTGATGTTTCCCACAAACGGCCGTTACCTAAATTTCCAAAACGATTGGGTATTGTTACTTCACCTAAGGGTGCTGCTGTCGAAGATATCATTCGCATTGCCACTGACCTCAATCCTTCGATTCAAATTTTAGTATCACCATGCCTTGTCCAAGGAGACGGTGCCGAAAACTCAATCATTGAAGCCATTAAGGAAATTAATGATCCAAAATGGGAAGTCGATGTGATCATCGCAGGACGTGGTGGCGGATCTTTTGAGGACTTAATGGCATTCAACCAAGAAGCGGTAGTGATGGCGTATTATCAATCGAGGATTCCCATTATATCTGCCGTAGGACATGAAATTGATCGTGTCCTTACCGATTTAGCAGCGGATGCGACGACACCCACACCTACTGCCGCAGCAAAATTAGCGATCCCTAATGTATCGGATACTCTCATCCGTTTGGATGAAATGGAAGACCGATTGCGCTCTGCTCTAACAGGTGTGATACGAATTGGAAAGGAAAAGTGGTTAGGTGTAACAAGTAGAGTGGTTTTTCAAAATCCAAAAGCAGTATTAGAGCCTAGGCAAAACCATTTGGATGAATTATTAACTAAAATTTCCCTTCTAGGAAAAAACTACCTTGTCAAAAAGCAGAGTGAATTTCAAAAATTTGATTCTTTCCAACAAACTTGGAAATCGTATTTGGAAAGAGTCCAAACAAAATACAAACTCGCAGAACAAAGATTAGACCACTTTTCTCCTTTAGGAACACTCAAAAGAGGATATTCAGTCCTCCGCAATACAAACAAACAAGTGATCTCTTCCACTACACAAATTAAAGAAAAAGAATCATTGGAAGTTTTTTTATTCGATGGAAAACTCCAAGTAGAAGTAAAAGAAATCAAATAGGACCAAACGATGGTAGATAAAAAAACAATCAGTTTTGAAGAAGCAATCCGTGAATTGGAAGACATTGCGGAAAAATTAGAACGGGGAACTTTGTCTTTAGAAGATTCGATCAAGGCTTACGAACGAGGAATGGAACTAAAAAAAATCTGTTCTGAACGTTTGGTAGATGCAGAAGCTAAAATTGAATTTTTAACCAAAGCTCCTAGTGGTGAAGTTGTGAAATCAACTGTGAAAAAAAAGAAGGATGAAACAACTTCTAATAAAGCGGAAGAAGATTTATTTTAAAGAATGAATTTCCAGACCATTTTTATTTTAGCTTACCTCCTTGTCACGATCGGGATTGGAGTGTATGCGGCAAAAAAAGTAAAAAATTCTAAAGACTTTATCCTTGCAGGTAGAAGTTTACCCTTACCCATTTCAACAGCAGCTTTATTTGCCACTTGGTTTGGTAGTGAAACCATCCTCGGTTCCTCTGTCGAATTTGCGAAAGGTGGATTTTTATCTGTCATCCAAGATCCGTTTGGTGGTGCCCTTTGTTTATTTTTACTTGGTTTGGTATTTGCAAAATACTTATACCGAATGCAAATCCTTACCTTTGGTGATTTTTATAAAAACCGTTATGGTAAAAAAATGGAGTTCATTGCAGGCATTTGTCTGATCTTTTCCTATTTTGGGTGGGTTGCTGCACAATTTGTTGCACTCGGAATCATGGTGCAAATTTTATTTGGGATCAACCAGTTTACAGCCATTGTCATTGGAGCATGTCTCGTTGTTTTTTATACTTACTTAGGTGGGATGTGGTCTGTTTCCTTAACCGATTTTTTCCAATCCATTTCGATCATCATTGGACTCGTAGTCGTGATCATCGAATTGAATGGAATAAAACCTATTTGGTCATCCATCTCAGAAAAACCAGATGGTTTTTTTCGATTTTTCCCTGAATCCAATTACCACGCTTGGACTTTGTACCTATCGGCTTGGATGGTTGTTGGATTTGGTTCGTTACCCCAACAAGATATTTTCCAAAGAGTGATGTCTGCGAAATCCGAAAAGGTTGCCATTCGGGCGTCTTATTTATCTTCCGTATTGTACTTGTTATTTGCTCTTATCCCTCTTTTTTTAGGGCTCCATGCAAAAAGTCTAATCCCAGATTTTGATTTAAATTCAGAAACAGGGCAACTTCTAATCCCAACGATGATTTCTAAATTTTCCAGTCCCTGGATTCAAGTTTTATTTTTTTCAGCACTCATTTCTGCCATTTTATCAACTGCATCGGGAGCCATCCTTGCTCCTTCTTCTATATTATCTGAGAATATTCTAAAATATGCATTCAGCAACATGAATGATAAAAAGCTACTTTTACTCTCACGGGTATCGGTACTTATTATTGCAGGGATTTCTTTTTTACTCGCAGTGGGAAAACCTTCGATTTATGCACTCGTCGAAGATTCGGGTGGTATCTCCCTTGTTACCCTATTCATTCCCATGGTGTTTGGTCTAATGAGTAAAAGAGCAGATGAACGTTCTGCTCTTTTTTCTTTGTTTGTTGGTATCGTTACTTGGCTTATTTTAGAAGTATATGGAGACGATATGACAAGTCATTTTTATGGTACAATCGCAAGTCTCATCGCCATACTTATTGGGATTTATTGTTTCCCTAAAAAAGTGAAATCTCAAGTAACCACGTAAACACTTGTTTCATATCGATTCCCAATGCTTTTGCTTGTTGTGGGATAAGGCTTGTGCCAGTCATTCCAGGTAAGGTATTTGTTTCCAAAACATAGGGAATACCGTCCGAGATGATAAAATCAGTTCTGGAATAACCCTTACATCCTAAGATAACATGGCATTTTAAACTGTATTCTTGTAGTGTTTTCGTAATTTCATCACCTACCGGTGCAGGAGTGATTTCTTCACTTGCGCCTTTCGTGTATTTTGCTTCAAAATCAAAAAATTCTGACTTGGGTCTGATTTCTGTTGGAACAAGCGAAAACGCATTTCGTTTTTTCCCTTCTGGTTTTTCTAAAACACCAATGGATACTTCTGTTCCTGAAACCAATTTTTGAACGAGGACTCGATCTTCGGATACAAATATTTTATCCACGAGTGTAATCGCTTCTTCAGGCGTTTTTGCCATTCCAGTATTCACACTTGATCCACCTAACGTAGGCTTAATGAATACTGGATAAGGAAAGGGTAAATTTAATAGAACTTTTCTCGCATCAGATTGAACTCGGTCCAATTCCAAAAATGGTGCAACGGGGATTCCGATGGATTGGAAAAGTAAATTTGCTCTAAATTTATCCATTGCAAGAGCTGAAGCCAGAACACCAGATCCTGTGTGTGGAATGCCCATCGTATCCAAAAAACCTTGGATCCTACCATCTTCCCCTGCTCCTCCGTGTAATCCAAGGAAGGCGGAAGTAAATCCATATTTCCCTAATTGACTCGGATCACTTGAAGATTCAATTTGATTGGTTTGGTTAAATTCTCGTGAAAATTCTGTTTCGGATTTTCCGGTCGGATCAGGGTAAATTGTTTCTGTTATGGTAGGGATCCAAAATTTTCCGCTCGTATCAATGTAAATGGGGCATACGTCGTATTTTTCCCTATCAATTGTAGCAAATATAAAAGCTGAGGAACGGATGGAAATGATATGTTCTCCAGAGACCCCTCCGAAAAGTAATGCGATTTTTAATTTTGGCATGAAATCACTTGATTCCTTTACATGAAAGTGAACGATATTGAAATTACGTGGATTCCCGCTTTAAAATTCAATTCGGATTTGTTTTTTCTCTTTGCTTTCTAACTTCTTCCTTATTTGCAAAAATTCCAAATTCCTTTACAGAAGATATCAAATCAGACTATTCTCAATTTTGGTTTTTATATGAGAGCGAAACTAGAGGCAGACAGAACTTCTTTGCCATTCGTCCTTTTTATATGTCTTTTTCTGACAAAACTTACGCCTTTCGATTTCATAGTTACCTCTCCCCGATCTATTACAAAGAAGAAACCAATTATTGGTACACTTGGTCTTCCTTATTTTTCTTCAGTGGCACTGGTTTCAAACATGAAGAAGGTGATGAAGATGAAGATATCTTATTCACTCCACTTTTTTTATGGGGGAAAGGAGAATCACAAAGAGAAAATTATTATAGTGTATTCCCCCTTTATGGAAAAATTAGAAACAAACTCTCTTACCAAGAACTAAATTATGTTTTATTTCCTTTATATTCAGAATGGAGATACAAAACATATAAGGCTAGATCCATTGGATGGCCACTTGTCATGTGGGGAGGTTCGGAAACAAGGGATGACTTTCGAATTTTTCCTTTGTATTCAAAGAAGTCTCATGAAGGAAAATACAAACGTTATTCGATCCTATGGCCTTTTTTCCAATGGGGGGAAGAGAGGTTAGATAAAAAGGAACCAACTTCCTATCAGATTTTTTTCCCATTCTATAACCATAAAAGTTCCGTAGACGGGAATATGAAAAGCCATGCCTTTCTTTGGTTTCCTTTGCTTAACTCACTTTTTTCGTACGGATATGACAAAAAAACGGGACAAACCAATTACACTGCACTCTTTATTTTTTTCCAATACACAACTTCAGTGAAAAAAGATACAGAGAAACTTGTGTTTTTTCCTTTTTATGGTTATTCTTATTTCGCAAACAAAGAAGCAGAGTTTATCACCCCATTTTATATTCGATTGTCCCAAAATACCTCTCATCTCAAATCAACTTCTCATTTTATCTTACCATTTTATTCCCATATGAAAAATGAATACGTCCAAACAGGAAGGGAAGATTATTATTGGAAACTTTGGCCATTCTTTCGGTACCACAAAGATCCCGAAGGGAATTTTGGATGGAATACACTCGCAATCATTCCCGTTCGTTTTGAAGTGATGGAAGATGTTTGGGAACCAATTTTTTCTATCGTTGAATACAAGAGGTCATCTAATGGAGAAAAACGATTGCACCTGATTACTAGATTGTACACTCATCGTTGGACTCATGATGAAACTCATATCCATATCCCTATCCTAATGGAATTTTCAAAAACAAAATCAGGATTTTCATATGAATTTGCCTACGGTCTCTTTGGAATTGATACAAGGGAAGAAACAAATCATTACAAACTCCTTTGGTGGAAAATATGATCCAAATGTATCGTAAAACCATTGAACCTCTCTTGTATGCAATTGGTTATACAGTATTATTGTTATTCCGTGCCATTGGGCAATCACATCATTTGTATTTCAAACGCCGCGAAATCTTAGAACAAATGTTTATCGCTGGAGTTGGATCCTTATTTGTTGTGTCCATTGTATCAGTTTTTACAGGTATGATCCTTGGCATTAACACAGGACTTGGACTCCGCGATTTCGGAGCCGAAGGACAAATTGGACTTCTCCTTACAATCACATTGACAAGAGAGATGTCTCCTTTTATGACTTCCCTCATCCTTGCAGCATCCGTTGGTTCAGCTATGGCTGCCGAAATCGGAACGATGAAAGTATCCGAAGAAATTGATGCTTTAGAGGTTATGTCCATCAATCCAGTCAGATACCTTGTGATGCCTAGGATTGTTGGTTTTTCCATTATGGTTCCGGTTCTCTGTGTTTACTCATCCGCCTTAGGAATATTAGGTGGTGGTATTGTAGGACATTTCCAGTTAGGAATTGATATCATAAGTTATTTCCAAGATGTTTATTACCGAATCTCATCGGTACCTGGACTCAAAGATTTATATGTAGGTCTTTTAAAAGGGTACGTATTTGGTATTTCCATTGCTACCATTTCGTGTAGCCAAGGCCTTCGTACGGAAGGTGGAGCCATTGGAGTCGGCCAAACAACAAGGAAGGCGGTTGTCACTTCCTTCCTCATGGTTATTTTTTCAGGGTATGTGCTCACAGCACTCTTCTATAAGTAAAGGACAGTATGGAACCATTTGCCATTGAAATGAAAAATGTTCACAAAGCCTTCGGTAAACGTAAAATCCTCCGAGGGATGAATTTACAAGTAAAACAAGGAGAAACAATGGTCATCCTTGGACCTTCCGGAACAGGAAAATCTGTGAGTCTCAAACACATCACAGGTTTACTTGACCCAGATGAAGGAGATTGTTTTATTTATGGAGAATCCATTGTCCATGCCAATGAAAAAAAACGAGAAGAGTTACGTTCAAAGTTAGGTGTTCTTTTCCAATCGGGGGCTCTTATCAATTGGCTTACCGTGTATGAAAATGTAGCACTTCCCTTACGAGAACATAAAATTGCAGATGGAGTTGAACTCGATCGAATTGTGATGGAAAAATTACAATGGTTGGATTTGGTTCCTGCAAAGGATACACTTCCCAGTAATATTTCAGGTGGAATGAAAAAACGTGTGGGACTTGCACGTGCTCTCACATCCCAACCAAAAATCGTCATGTATGACGAACCAACCTCTGGCCTTGACCCAGTGATGTCCAATGTCATCAACGACCTTGTCATTCGTTTACAAAAAGAATTAGGGCTCACATCCATTGTGGTGACCCATGATATGAATTCAGCGTATCGAATTGCAGATCGGATTAGTTTTTTATATGAAGGAAAAGTCCAATTTTGTGGAACTCCTGAAGAGATCCAAGCGTCCAAAGATCCAGTGATCCAACAATTCATTCATGGAAATACAGTAGGTCCGATGATACTCGACCACTCAGAATTAAAAAAAGGAAAATCCAATTGACTTTGTTCACACAACTAGGAGAAATTTAGGGAATGCCTACCATAGGTCGTGCTCTCATTGTTGGTCTTTTATTCATCTTTTCACTTGTAGCCGTTGGTTATTTTACGATTGTCACAGAAGGTGGACCGTTCCAAAAATCGGGTTACCAACTCCCTGTGTATTTCCCAGACGCCGAAGGGATTAAAATTGGAAACAAGGTCACCATCCATGGAGTTCCTTTTGGGTATGTATCCAAAATCCGTTTGGTACAAATTGATGAAATGGGAACTTTATTACCAGAAGGGGAAACTGGGATCGGAACGAAGGTAGAACTCACATTACTCCTCAAAGGTAAGGTCCAACTTTTTTCCAATTACGAAATCACGATCAAAAACGAAAGTTTGCTCTCAGGTCGTGTGGTTGCCCTTGACCCAGGATCCAAATTCCCTGTGGATCCCAAAACAAAAGAATACATGATGGCAGAAGAACCAATTAGTAAAATTGAAATTTCTCCTAAATCGGGGAAACTCCTTCCCATCCAAGGGAAAGTCACCCAAGATCCACTTGTGTCACTCTCAGAACTCATCGCAGAAAACAGATCTGATATCCGTAAAACAGTGCAAAATATCGCAAATATCACAGGGAAAATCAATGAAGGCCAAGGAACTCTGGGAAAACTCATCAATGAAAGTGATGTTCACAAATCTGTAAACACAACCTTGGGAGATGCCCAAGTGGTTCTCAAGGAACTGAGAGAAGGTTTGGAAGATACAAGGGAACAAGCTCCCGTCACAAGTTTCATTCGCTCTGCCCTGAGTGCTTTTTAAGGACTAACACGGAGAATACGACCTCATTTGTAGCGAAAATTAGGCAAATCTCCCCGTTTTCCCGTCCGTCACAATTCCACCACACTGTTGTAAAAAAGAGACATTTTTTTGGATTCGGGTTTCGGTTTTGGTATTGTCCGAGGTCGGATTCCTACAATTTTGTATGTAGGAACTGATTATGCAAACGGCAATCCACAGAAAAACGATCCAAAATTCGATAACACTCAAAGGAATTGGCGTCCATTCTGGGAAAGTGGTGACCCTTCGCCTCCATCCTGCTGAGGCAAATACCGGACTTATCTTTTATCTCTATAGAGGCACCCAAAAAATCAGAATCCCAGTTTCTCTCGACCATGTGGTAGACACAAGTAACGCAACTACCATTGGTGATGGTAGTTCCAATCGGGTCCAAACCATCGAACACCTACTTGCAGCAGTTCACACGTTAGGCATTACCGATTGTATCTTTGAAATTGATTCCGTTGAGGTTCCGATTATGGATGGATCCTCCCTACCATTTTGGGAAGGCATTCGTTCCGCAGGGATTCGTGTCCTAGACGAAACCGTGGAACCCATTACCATCACAAACCCCATTTGGGTCGTTGACGGGGACAAATACCTCGTGATGCTCCCTTCTGATGAATTAAAAGTCACTTATAGTATCGATTTTAACCACCCTCTCCTCAGAGGACAGTCCTACACCACCACACTTGACGAATCCATTTTAGGAACAGACATCCTTCCTGCGAGAACATTTGGGTTTTTAAAAGATGTGGAAGCCCTCCAAGCGAGAGGACTTGCTATGGGAGGATCCCTCGACAATGCAGTGGTTCTCACCGATGATGGTTACCTCAACGACCATTTACGTTATGATAATGAATGTGTTCGCCATAAAATCCTAGACCTTGTGGGAGATTTAGCAGTGATGGGTCGTCCTTTCCGAGGTCACCTCATTGCATCCAAAGCAGGTCACGCTCTCGACATTTCCCTTGCTAAATGCATCATGAGCCAAGTCACTGGAAACGAACTCACACAATACAAAAGCAAACGGATTCCTCTTTTCTCTAAAAAAGAAGCCGCGCGGTAGATCGGATCTTTTTTTACTTTCCAAACTAGCCCAAACCAAAAGTATTTTTGGCATAGGTTCGGATGGAAGAAAAAACCACATTTAAAGGCATCTCTGCCTACCCCGGCACGGTCTACGGAAAGGTATTTCGTTGGAAACAATCCAAACGGAAACGGGAAGATCGTACCGACTTAAGCCCTGATGAAATCAAAGAAGAAGTTGAACTTTTAAAAAAAGGCCTCCAAAAGACGGAAGATGACCTTGCCGACCTTGTTCAAAAATCAAAACAGAATGTCGAACTTTCAGAAATTTTAGAATCCCAAATTGTCTTTTTAAACGACCCACTCTTTCGGGCTCGTGTATTTGAACGAATTGCACAAAACAATGAGTCCGCGGGACTTGCACTGGAAACGGCAGTGAGTTCTTTGTACGATGAATTCCAATCCATTCCTGACGAATTTTTCAGGGAAAGAGCTGACCACATACTCGACATCGGCAAACGAATTGAATCTAATTTGTACCCTGAAAAAGGTGCAGAGCCAACTAAAATTCCCGATGATGTCATCCTCATCGCAAAAGAAATCACGCCATCCGAAATGATCCAATTAGGTAAATGCAGGTTACGTGGGATTGCCACTGACTTCGGAGGGAAAACAGGACATACAGCCATCATTGCCAGAAATTATGGAATTCCTACCATTGTTGGTCTTAAGAATATCACCTCACACGTAGAAGATGATGATTATATTTTACTCGATGCAACGAGAGGAATCCTCAATCGTTCCCCAGCCATCGACGAAATCAAACTTGCAGGGATCAAAAGCGAAATTAAAAAAACAATTCCCATACGAGAGATCAGTGACGGTCCAAAAGAACTCAAAACAAAAGATGGGAAAAAATTCACCTTACGTGCAAATATTGATTCGGAAGAAGAAGTAGATACTGCTTTTCTCCAAGGTGCCGACGGGATCGGTCTTGTTCGGACAGAAATTTTATTCATCCGTTACATCGAATTCAAACCCACAGAAGAAGAACA
This sequence comes from Leptospira sp., assembly GCA_016742255.1. GTDB lineage: Bacteria > Spirochaetota > Leptospiria > Leptospirales > Leptospiraceae > Leptospira_A > Leptospira_A paudalimensis. Next base: position 17,785 of record JACVCB010000015.1, on the reverse strand, counting down.
ATTTGCCGTTTACAAACGAATATTACTGAAGATGGTGGGCCGCCCAGTGACCTTTCGTGTTTGGGATATCGGAGCTGATAAAATGGAAAATGGATATGAAGAAGAAAATCCATTTCTAGGAAATAGAGGGATTCGTTACCTCTTAAGGCACCCACATTTTTTTAAAGAACAACTTCGTGCCCTCCTTCGTGCAAGTGAATTTGGAACGATGAGGATCATGTTACCAATGATCACAACTCGTTCTGAGATTTTACAAACAAAAGTATTAATCAATGAATGTCTGGAAGAATTAAAAAATTTAGGACTTGTGATCACCAAAAAAATCCCACTGGGTATAATGGTCGAAACTCCTGCATGTGCATTAAATTTACCTTTTTTAGGAAACCATGTAGATTTTTATAGCATTGGCACTAATGATTTATTACAATACTTACTAGCAGTGGAACGTAACAACCATTTGGTGGGAGACTTATATAATCCGTGGCAGGTTGTGTTTTTACTTTTACTCAAAAACATTGTTGATGTTGCCAACTCTCAAAAAAAACCAATTAGCATTTGCGGGGAAATCGGAAGTGATCCCATGTTTACTGCTGTTCTCATTGGTTTAGGGATACGTGATTTAAGTTCAGCTCTCCCTCTCATGAAGGAAGTTGCCGAGAAAGTCACAGAAATTTCCACATGGAAAGCAAAATTACTCGCAGAACAGGTCATCTCACTAGCAGGTGAAGAAAAGTTTGAAGAAATTGAAACTTTAGTGTTAGAAACCAAAGGATAATCTCAAAAGCTAACAAACCTTAGGTTTCGATGGAAACACGTATAGGTGAAGATGAGTCCAATTTTCTCGTTTTTTCTGATTCCAATAATGGGAGGATTGATTTTTTTTTCCAAAGGTAAATTCCAAATAGAATCAGAGAAGCAAACCAAGAGACAATCACAAAGAGCCCATAAAAATGAGCCATACTGCCCCATTCTCTTTGGTAACCAGAAAGAATGCCCGCTGCATAATGACCAAAGGCTGTGCTTAAAAACCAAGTGCCCATTAGAAATGAAGCAAACTTTGTTGGAGCCATTTTACTAACAAACGATAGTCCAACAGGTGAAAGACAAAGTTCACTCAATGTATTCCAAAAATAGACAAATACTAAAAAGAAGAGGGAAACAGAGACTCCCGTTTCAGCTTTGGTTGCGGCAAATACCATCACCAAAAACCCAACCCCGAGGAAAAACAAACTGATGACAAACTTTAAGATTGGGTTTGGGTTTCGATTGGTTTTGGAAAGAGAACTCCAAAGGAGAGAAACTAAAGGTCCAAAAACCAGAATCATCAAGGGATTTAATGATTGTAAGATGGAAGCAGGGATTTCAAATCCAAAAACACTTCTATCTGTATGGCGTAAGGCAAACAAATTGAGAGAAGAACCCATCTGTTCAAATGCCATCCAGAAAAAAATACTAAAAAAAGAAAGAAGTCCAATCAGTGCAATTTTTGACATCACCTCATTCTCGGAAACATTTAGTGATGTAGAACTTTCGTCCGTTTGAGTTTCACTTGTTCTTTTTGTTTTTTCCCAAATGGAATTGGGAAGGGATTTACTTCCAAAATAAAATACTAAAATACCAATTGCCATTCCAATTCCAGCTGATAAAAATCCCAAATGCCAATCTACCTTTTCACCTAAACTACCAGAAATAATTGGTCCAAGTAAACCACCTACATTGATTCCCATATAAAAGATGGTAAACCCACTGTCTCTTAAATTGGGTTTTTCTATATATAACCTTCCAAATATTGTCGAAATATTCGGTTTAAAAAATCCATTCCCTAATGCGAGTAAACATAACCCTAAATAAAAATAAGTTAATCCAGACATAGCCAAGGAAAGATGGCCGAGTAACATCAAAATACTTCCTAAATAAATGGCAAATCGGTAACTCAAATAACGATCTGTGATATACCCTCCGATAACAGGAGTTAGATAAACAAAACTAGTATAATACGCATAAATCACACCGGCATCTCTATCAGAAAAACCTAAAGCATTCACTAAATACAAAACAAGTAATGCTCGCATCCCATAATAACTAAGCCTTTCCCACATTTCTGTGAGAAATAAGCTGGTGATCCCTTTAGGATGTTCTTCTAGTTTGTTTTGGTACGACTTTTCCAAATGGTTTCCTCTTGCCCCAATGAAAAATTGACAAACCTTGCAGCAACAAATAAATAATCAGATAAACGATTGATGTAAATTCTAAGATCGTTATGAATCTCACCACCAGCCTCTATATAAACAAGTAAATCCCTTTCTAACCTACGGCATATCGTTCGTGCCATATGTAAAGCGCTGGAAAAAGGACTTCCTCCTGGCAAAATGAAAAATTTAATTTCGGGAAGGGTTTCCATCAAACGGTCAATCTCCTGTTCCAAAATACTCACATCATTTGCATTCACAACAGTTCCATCCTTAGCTTCCTTTGGCACATAACCTGCGAGCTCCGAACCAATTTCAAAAAGAAAACTTTGGATGTTTTGTAAATGTTCCAAAAAAGAAGTAGGGAGAGTTTCTTTTTTACCAAGTGAAAGTGCAAGACCAATGGTGCTATTCAATTCATCACAGGTTCCATACAAATCAACTCGTCTGTCAGTTTTCGAAACTTTTTTCCCAGACGCTAAATACGTTTGCCCGCCGTCGCCAAATTTGGTGTAGATTTTCAAAATCTTAAGACCTCGCACCTTAAATTTTCTTTACAGACATAAGTTTTTTGGTATAGAATCATCTGGAAAGGAAAAATTCACGGGAGAACCAAGGGCAGGCAACCCCTTCTCTCCTCGAAGGAAAGGATTTCTGGAAACTGATTTTTTCTTTTCTCCGCCTGTAGGGAAACAAGCGGGTCATGGACACACAGGAGGGTGTGACAATGATTATCAATCACAACATCAGTGCACTCGTTGCAAAACGGGCACTCACAAACACAAGTCGTGACATGGACAAGTCCATGGAACACCTAGCAACGGGTATGCGAATTAACAGACCAGGGGATGATTCCTTGGGATTCTCCGTATCCGAAAAACTTAGATCCCAAATCCGAGCTTTAGGCCAAGCAGAACGAAATACCCAGGATGGTATGTCGTTTTTACAAGTTACGGAAGGATCTTTGGACCAAGTAAACTCTATCTTACAGAGGTTACGTGAACTTTCAGTTCAATCAGCTAACGGGATCTATTCGAATGAAGACAGGAAACTTGTCCAATTGGAAGTATCACAATTAGTCGAAGAAGTGGAAAGGATCGGAACATCTGCAGAGTTTAACAAAGTTAGGCCACTAGATGGTCGATTTTCTCGTGCTGGCAAAAACCCAATGACACTACAAGTGGGTGCAAACGGATCAGAAAAGATAGAAGTGTTTATCAATACGATGACAAGTTCTTCTTTAAAACTGAAACAAGCTGGAAACAAGTTGACACTTTCAACGCCAAATAAAGCTACCGATTCACTCCAAGTCTTGGATGATGCCATTTCTAGAGTGAATCGATTACGGTCGGACTTGGGTGCCTATTACAACCGATTGGATTTAACCTTAAAATCACTTAGTAATAACTATGTGAACATGGTTTCTTCCGAATCACAAATCAGAGATGCAGATATGGCAACGGAAATGGTAGAATACTCCAAAAACCAAATCCTAACCAAATCGGGTGTGGCCATGCTTGCCCAAGCAAATCTCAGACCAGAATCAGTAGTAAAACTCCTCACAGACAGATACTAAGGATTTTAAAGAGATGGAAATCCTCCTTGCAAACAGGGAGGATTTCTTTAAACTTTGTCCGAAACCTTCATTGAGAAGGTGAGCGAGGACAATCACTTTGAAACAAATCATTTCCGGAATCTTATCCCTATCATTACTTACCACAATTTCTTGTGGCCTTTCAGACAACACAAAACGTCTCATCCTCAGTACATCCATTGGATGTGGAGTTGGTCTTGCGTTAGGTGCAGTGTATGATGAGTCACAAAGAAAAAAAGACACTAAAAACAAAAAGAACGATTTCCAAAGACAAGTAAAAGAATCTTTGGCAATGGAAAAGAAGAAACCTCAAAACAAAGGTAAAATTGTTGGTTTGGGTGCTGGATGTTTGGCAGGACTTGGAACAGGTTTTTATCTCAACACCATGTACGACAACATGGCGGAAGAAATGAAAAAACAAGGCATCACTCTTACAAAAAGTGAACGTGGTGGTGAAACTGTGGCTCTTACTGCCTCTATGGACGGAGGAATCGCATTCGAAGATGGAAAAGCTGACCTCAAAGGAAAAGGAAAGGAAAACATTGATAAGTTAGCGGAAGCACTTGCTGCTTACCCTGAAACTAAAATCAATATCACTGGTCATGCAAACCGCACTGGTGCGGAAGACCTCAACCAAAAACTTTCGACTGACCGAGCGGTGACTGCAAAAGATGCTATCATTGAAAACGGTGTTGAAGGAAAACGAATTGGAACCGTACAAGGATTAGGTTCTACTACTCCACTGAAAAATGTAGATCCAAAAGATGGTTCTAACCGACGTGTTGAAGTGGAAATTGTACCAGCAAGTTAATTACATTTAGTAACCACGAAAAAGGGAAAAATCCCATAAAAAAAGCCTACAAAGAATTCCTTTGTAGGCTTTTCCATTTTTAGAATGAACTAAAACAAATTTGTAGCTTACATTCCAAGTCCTGGAAATCCACCCATCGCTTGCATTTGTTTAGCTGCCCCAGCCTGCGCATCTTGTAATGCTTTTGTGTAGGCTTCTTGGATGGAACGTTCGAGAAGATTTTTATCCTTTTTTTCCAATAATTCATCTTCAATTTGGATCGATTTCATTTGGAATTTACCGTCCAAAGTAACGGATAGAAGTTTATTTTTAGAAATTCCCACAAAATTTAGGCCAGCAAGTTCCTTTTCCATGGTTTTCACTTGCGAACGCATTTTTTTCATCTGTTTGAGCATATCAAACTTGTTTCCACCGGCTCCACCGAACATAATCACCTCTTATCCAATTCAGGATTTTTTTTATCTGAAAGAACGCAAATATAAAACATAGCTTGTCGATACTATAGAATATGATCCATCCAAATTCTCCCTACAAACGAATCTGGGATCTTTTTGTCTTTATTTGTATTACCTACTTTGCCATAGAAGTCCCACTTCGCCTTGTATTCCCTCATAAACTATCAGTAGGTGTTACTAACTTCGAGAGAGGCATCCAAGTCGTATTTGGAATCGACTTAATTCTCCATTTTTTTACTGCGATCCTGAAGGACAGGCTCCTCATCCAAAACAAAAAAATCGTAGCCAAAACGTATTTAAAATCCTGGTTCCTCATCGATTTTTTATCTGCCTTTCCCTTCGATTTATTCGGTGGATTTTTTTTCCAATACTTCGGAGTGACAGACAGTTTAAAAATTTTACGATTGTTACGATCTGTTAGAGTCTTTGAACTTTTTAAATCCTTAAGGATGTTAGCGCTTGGTGCTGAGTCGGAAGATCGATTTAAATTATTGGATGTGATCAATCCAATGACCTTTCGATTGATTTTTTTTGTGTATTGGACTTCCCTTTTTGCTCACTGGGTCGCATGTGGTTGGATCCATTTGAGTCCTGAGTTTTTACCAGACAAAGATATGACAACACGTTATATCCGTTCTTTGTACTGGTCAGTCACAACTCTTACAACCATTGGTTATGGGGATATCACTCCCACTACAAACCGACAAACGATTTATACGATGGGTGTGATGATTTTAGGTGTTGGTATTTATGGTTATGTGATTGGTAACATTGCTACCTTATTATCGAATCTGGATATTTCTCGCGTTACGTTCCAAGAAAAATTAAATACAATTAATTCCTTCATTAAATACAAAAAATTACCTCCACACTTAGCAAATAGGATCAGATCCTACTACATCAATCTTTGGGAAAACAAACACGGAATTGATGAAAAAGAAATTTGGGACCAACTTCCATCGGGAATCAAAATTGATGTATCGATGTTTTTACACAACCATCTGATTTCCGTGGTTCCATTTTTTAAACATGCACCAGAAGAATTAAAACGAGAAGTTGTTCTCGAATTAAAACCTGCTTATTATATGAAGGGAGATGTGATTTTCCGCGAAGGTGATGTCCCTCATAATATGTATTTTTTGTCAAAGGGCCATGTAGAAGTGATCAAAGAAAAATCGGGAGAACTACTCGCGACTTTAAATTCTGGATCTTTTTTTGGTGAGATGAGTTTGATTGATGATTCTTTGCGGACAGCCACTATCAAAGCGGGATCTTATTGTGATGTTTATACACTCAGTCGAGATGCCTTTACTGAGATCTTAAAACACCATCCTAGTTTTGCAGGACATATCCAAGAAATCGCAGCTGAACGAAAAAAACACCAAACAAGTTTCGAACCTAAAGATTAAACTTTGTTTGTTACAATCGAATTTGGGAAATCGAATTTTCTGGATCAACAAGGGCAATGGTTTCGTCTGCCAATCGATCAAATGCATACCAAGCATTTGTGTCTTTCTTTAAGGATTCTTGTTTTTCCGTTTTTGCCTTTATGGATTCAGATTTTGGAATCTCTCCTAAAGTAGGAATTTCTTCGATCGCTTTTAATTTTTCCAATAGTTCTCGATGTTTTTTGGAAGGACCAAACCAAGAAGGCACAAAGGCAATTTTTTTCTTTTGACTAAAAACAGTTTCGGTTTGTGTAATTTCATCTAACAAAAGATTGACGGCCCTAATGGTCCATTTACTGGGTGTCACAGGAATCAAAATAAGTTCCGAATTATAGATCGCAGTTGTGAGCTCATGTTTTGCCGAACCTGGAGTATCAATCACAACAAATTGGTAATTTTTACGTATTTCTTCTAATGAACGTTTGAACTGAAGGCACAAACTTGTGGAATCAGGATTGTATTTTGTGAGTTTTGCCAAACTCAGTGTAGACGGTAACACATCAAAGTGTTTTGTTTTGCGGATACAGTCAGAAATTTTTTTCATTCCGAGAAGCACACTCATGACATTGGATTCATCTAATGCAGATAAATCCAAATCAGGCAAAGAAAAATCAGTTAAATCCCCCTGCATATCCATATCAACAATGAGAGTTTTCCCTCTTCTTGCTAAAGCACAAGCCAAGTGGGCTGCTGTTGTGGATTTACCACTTCCCCCTTTGATATTGGAAACTGAAATCACCTTCATGGGGCTAAGATCCTCTAGAATTCATCCATTGACCACTGATTTTTTTTTGAATTTTCCTTGGAAAGGACTTCGACCTACTTAAATTGGTTCCTGTTATGGCATTCACAATTCGATTCCGAGTATGGGACAAACAAGAGAAAGAATTCACCCAAAAAGGATTTTCTTTAACCTTAGATGGAAAACTACTTAAGTTTGGCCAACCCATTCCAAACGAAGATAATTATGTGATTAATTGTTTCACTGGCTTAAAAGATAAGTATGACAAAGAATTGTACGAAGAGGATATCATTGAACATACAGTTGCCAAAGGTGGAAACCTTACCCAACATACAGGAATTATACGATACAATCACGAACACGGTGCATTTTATTTAGAAAACGGACCTCCGCTCCTACAATTATTTTCCATCCGTAAAGTGGGAAATCCTTATGAAAATCCGATTTTGTACGATTTGTATTTGAAAAGTAAATCTTGATCTATTTCCGAAACTTTGTCACGTTTCTTTTCCTATTGATAATCCCTCTCAATGCAAATCCGCTTTTAGAGGGTTACTGGGATGCCATTCAAAAATCAAAAGAAACGTTTGAACTAGAAGATGATAGTCCCAAACGATTTCGGTTTGGTTTTGCCAACCAAAGTCCATCCTTCATTCACAAAGAAACCTTTAATCATGAAGTATTTTGGTTTTGCCAAAAGTACATCGAAAAATACCACTCAAGCTACCCTTATCCAAGGCTCAAAGAAGACATACGTTCCCACCTAAACGATTTTTATGGAGATCTTTCCCAAAATTTTTTAAGTGGTAAAACAAGTTTCACATGTTTCTCAGGGTGGAAAAATGCTAGTTCTCTTTTAAAAATTCATTTTTTCCTAAACGAAAACGAATTTTTCCCCTACCGGTATGATCATTTTAACCAAAGTGGACAACTGTATCTGACCGAAGAAGATGAAACCAAAAATGGTAAAAAGGATAGTTTTACCTATTATGCAAGTAATGGTTGTCCCAAAGAAATCACAAAAGACAAAAATGATTTTGGAGGTATAGATGAATGGTGGTACTACCAAAATTGTAAACTTGTTAGAATTGAGTATGATGCCAATGAAAATGGATATAAGGAAAGAATCTGTTATTTTGAAAACAATAAAGAAACCTATTGTGAAGGTGTAGGTGAAAAAGAAGAAAGAGAAGCCACACAACTAGAATCACAAGAAAAATGGAAGGAGGCTCTTAAGTTTTATCGAAAGTCTCTAGCCGAATACAAAAAGGAAGTTCCCAATGGAACCCTTCGTACTTGTTCCTTACTGAGAAAAATCGCAAACATTGAATACAATGAAAGGGAATTTCATTCTTTTACAAAAACATTGGATGAATTTTTTTCCTACCGCGTTTGTGAATCCGATTCTTTGGATGTCCTTCTTTACAAATCTTATTATTATCTTTATGTATTAAATGATTATTCTTCTGCGAAGGAAAGTTATAAAAAAACGGCCGATATTTACCGTAAGGTTCATGGCGAAATTAGTCCTGAAATTTCACTCAACTTGGCATATGCTTATTTGATGTCAAAGGAACCTAAAGCTTGTTTGACGAGTCTGGAAAAACTTAATTCAAGAAGGCTTATGGCTTATCCAAGATTTTTCCTTTTTTATTATAGAGGATCCTGTGAATTGAGTTTAGGCAATTTTGATGAGGCTTATACCAATTTAAAACGAGCACAGATTTTAGGTGGAGAAAAGGTATTTTTACCCATCGTGTATTACAAATTAGCGAGAGCTTCTTACGCAACCAAACGTGAAAGTGAAGGAAAACTTTGGTTAGACCAAGCTCTTTACCTCGATTTAGACCTCTTCCAAAAATTAGAAGGAGACCCACTTTTTCTCAATTTTTTGGATTCTCCAAGTGGTAAGACCTACCGATCAAAATATTACTTGAATAAAGTACGAAAGCCGTGAGAGTTTAGTCCCTACGGAGATAGATTTGATTCATGAAAAATTTCACAACGCTGAATGATGTATTTTATTATGCCAAAAGAACCTATGGTTCCAAGGAGATGTTCTTTGCAAAAGACAATGCAAAAAATTTCAAAGGACGTACTTTTTCCGACATCTTTCACGAAGCAGAAAATTTAGCCTTATCCCTTTTACAAATGGGCTTACAACCTGGAGATCGTATCGGTCTTATGGCAGATAACAGAACTGAGTGGGCCATTGCAGACATTGCCACTCTTTTGAATGGAGCAGTCAATGTTCCAAGAGGATCCGACTCCACTGCACAGGAAATCGAATACATTTTAAGCCATTCCGAAAGTAAGTATTGTTTTGTAGAACATGAAAAGCTTTACGACATGCTCAAACCAATCTTTTCCAATACAAAAGTGGAAAAGGTGATCATCTTAGATCCAAACTTCGTATCCAAAGATTCTTTTGCGATGAGTTTAACCTCTCTTGTCAAAGAAGGAGAATCACTTCGAAAAAACCTTCCTTCGTTAGAATTACGATCCAAACAAGTAAAACCTGACGATTTATTTACCATCATTTATACTTCCGGTACAACAGGAATGCCAAAGGGTGTGATGTTAACACACCAAAATATGGTGTACAATGTGGTAAAGGTTCCGCCTCGAGTCGGCCTTAGGTCCTCTGACCGAACACTTTCCATACTACCAGTATGGCATATCTTTGAAAGGGCCATTGATTATGCGATCATTGCGGAAGGTGCTTCCATCGCGTATACAAACATTAGAGACCTACGAGATGATTTCCAAAAAATCAAACCAAGTTTTATGGCGTCCGCACCTAGACTTTGGGAAAACTTATACTTAGGTATCAAACAAAAATTGGAAAAGGCTCCAGAAAACAAAAAGAAACTTTTTGATTTTGCATATGATATCTGTAAAAAATTCAAAGATGGTCAAGATTATTTAGCAGGAAACAAATTACTTACCAAAGAAGAGTCTCCATTCGAAAGGATGAAAAACACTACCGTCTCCATTGGTTATGTGCTCAATTTATTTTTACTAGCAAAAGTTCTAGATGGACTCGTGTTCTCAAAAATCAGAGATGTTTTAGGTGGCCAATTGATTGGAACCATTTCTGGTGGCGGTGCCTTACCTTCCCATGTAGACGAATTTTTTAATGTCATCGGAATCCCTGTTTATGAAGGTTACGGAATGACAGAATGTGCCCCCATTATCTCTGTTAGGTCTGTTGGGCATGTTGTCCAAGGATCTGTTGGAAAATGGCCAGATGGAACTGTTGTCCGAATTGTAAATGAACAAGGGGAATCTGTTCCCAAAGGAAAAATGGGTGTCATTCATATCAAAGGGCCTCAAGTGATGAAGGGGTATTACAAAAATGAAGAAGCCACAAAAAAAGCCATTGTCGATGGTTGGATGAATACGGGTGACTTAGGATTTATTTCCTTCAATGATACACTTTCTGTTCGAGGAAGAGTGAAAGACACGATTGTATTACTTGGTGGTGAAAACGTAGAACCTGTTCCTATTGAAAATTTACTTTTAGAAAATGCCCTGATCAACCAAGTGATTGTAGTAGGCCAAGACCAAAAATCCTTAACAGCACTGATTTGGCCTGATAAAGACCGAATGAAGGAAGCCGGTTTACAATGGAAAGATGGTGAAGACCTCAACCAAAATAAGGATGTAAGGTTGTATTACCAAAACATTGTTAAAAAACAAATCTCTTCTGAAAATGGATTCAAATCATTTGAAAAACTCTCTGATTTTCGTTTTTTACCAAAAGCGATGGAAGTTGGTGATGAACTCACCAACCTTTTCAAAATGAAACGAAATATCATCCATGACAAGTACAAAGATCTCATCAAATCAATGTATAACTAAAGTGATTTGATGATTTTCCCTACGACCTCTCCTAAATCTTTTGAAATTTGGGGGAGGTTTTGGATTCCCTCTAACTCTCTTTTGGCGATCTTTGGTAAATCCCCAATTTGTTTGGAACTCTGTGAAAACAACTTTGTAAGTCCTGCTGCAATTTGAGGGTTAATTCCATTCAATTGTTTGATTCGCTCTGCAATCACTTCATACCCCTTTCCTTCTCTTTCGTGAAAGGACAATGGATTTCTCGCAAAACTAAAATATAAGGATCTCACCTTATTTGGATTTTTAAGATTGAATTTGGAGTGTTTTTCCAATCGTTCCAAGTCAGAAATATGGTTTTCACCAGTGGCCACCTGGGCAGCAAACCAAACATCCAATACCAACGCATCGTGTTTCCACTTATCATAAAAAAGGGAAATCACCTGCTCTTTTTCTTTGGACCCAATTTCAATAAGACTTCGAAGAGCAAAAATTTCTTCACTCATATGTTTTGCTTCTCTTTGTTGTGAAATGGCAAGGCTTTCAAACGAAACTTTCGGATGGTGTAACAAATAATAAAGAGCAGTATTTTTTAACCTTCGTTTTCCAATTTCTTCTTTGGATTGTTTTGGAATTGTTTTACGATTTTCTTCATACAAAGATTGGAACTCTTTCGTAAATGTATCTGCGATGGTTTTGATTGCAAATTTCCGAAGAGATTCCACTTGTTTGTAATCAAAAAATTGAAGGTGTTCACAAAACTGCATCAATGAAGGAAAGGTTAAATAAAAGCTAAAATATGTTTTGTCCCAACCTTTTTTGAAACTCGATTGAATGATTTCTAGAACATCGGTTAGGTTCTCTTTTTTGTTTCCATCCTTTAATGCCTCGGACATCCATAAAAATATAAGGTTTTGAAAGGAAAAAAACCTAGAGACACCGTCTGGCTCATGTTCTGCTAAAATCCGGATCTCTTCCTTTGTCATTTCTGATTTTAAAAGAACTGGACTCGACATCCCTCGAAAAAAAGAAACAATTGGTTTTGATTCGGAACCATTTGAAGTTTTGATTCTGATTTGATCTTCTGTTCCTTCATGGATTCGCTTGTTTTCAGTGATCAGTGTCCCATTAGAATCAAACGCTGCGTATGAATTGACAAACACAAGAGGTAGGTTCGTATCCGATTTATCTTTAATCGTATATACCCAATCTTGATTCCTTTGGTCAAATTCCTCCTCAACATGTAAGATAGGAGTTCCACTCCGATGGTACCAGTTCCTTAGATAAGGAATTGGTTTTCCATGTGCGCTTTCCATACTGGAAATAAACTCTTCAAAAGTGACACCTTGGCCATCAAAACGAGTCAGATAATCCTGAAGGCCTTTTTTGAATCCTTCTCTTCCAAGGATTTGGGAAACGAGTCGTATGACTTCTGCCCCTTTTTCATAGACTGTCACCGTATAAAAATTATTCATTTCTGTGTATGATTTTGGAATGATGGGATGAGCCATAGGACCTTGGTCTTCAGGGAATTGGTGTTCCTTCAAAAACAAAATGTCTTTGATGCGTTTGACGGCAGGGTCTGTCATGTCTTCCGTAAACCATTGGTCACGAAATACAGTAAGCCCTTCCTTTAACGTTAAATTGAACCAGTTCCGTAAGGTGACACGATTCCCTGTCCAATTGTGGAAGTATTCATGTCCGATCACAGCCATGATTGATTCAAAGGTTTCATCTGTTGCTGATTTTTTATCAGCGAGTACGAGTTTTGCGTTAAAAAGATTTAAACCTTTATTTTCCATCGCTCCCATATTGAAGTCTTCCACGGCGACAATCATAAATAAATCTAAATCATATTCTAGTCCAAAGGTATCCTCATCCCACTTCATTGCCTGTTTTAAGGATTCAAATGCAAAACTGACTTTTTCTTCATTTCCTTTTTCGACAAAAATTTTGAGTGTGACAATCCTTCCTGATTTGGTGACAAACTCATCTTTTGTTTCGATCAATTCTCCCGCAACAAGGGCAAATAAGTATGTTGGTTTTGGAAATGGATCCTCCCAAACCACTTCTCTTTTGCCACTCACTGGTGGGTGTTCCTCTTTCAAATTTCCATTCGACAACATAACAGGAAAATAACTCGGGTCACCAACAATGGTAACCGTAAACTGCATCATATTGTCTGGGCGATCAATGGAATATACAATCTTACGAAAGCCTTCTGGTTCATTTTGTGTACACAACATAGATCCGGATTGGTACAACCCTTCTAAACTTGTATTCTGATTGGGGCAAATGTGGTTCTCAACCGTGAGTTGGAAAACCTCACTTGGTGGTTCCATGAGTTCCAGACCTAAATCTGTGATTTTATATTCAGAGGGGTCAACAACCCTTCCGTTCACACGTAGCGATAAAAACTCCAAATTTTCCCCATTTAAAAATAAGGGAGAAATTTGATTCCCATTGGACTTTACCTCGTAATCGGCTCTGACAACTGTATGGTGAGGGTCCAAATCGAACCGCAAATGGACCTTTGGCGTGAACCAAAGGCAGGGAGAATAATCTTCTATTTTATGAACAGGAGATGCAGAGGATGAGGTCATCCTCCTTCTTTATTTGGTAGTACTAGTAAGAAAAGTGAATTTTAGTTCTGTTTTTCTTTTCTTTTGTCCTCGGCAAACGTAACTTTTAGGTTGCGACCATCTACAGGTTGGCCATTCATTTGTGCCACTGCTTCCTCCGCCTCACTTGGATTTGCATAAGTGATAAAGGCAAACCCTCTAAAATTGCCAGTCTCTCGATCATGTATCATTTTCAAATCTTGGATCACTCCATACACTGAAAAAATTTGCCGGATATTCTCTTCCTTGAGGGAAAATTTTAAATTCCCTACATAAATTTTATTTGAAACCATTCCTGTCCTCTTAAAAAGAAATGCATGCCCCAAGTACCTTGGAACGGCTAAATTAGAACCAAAGACGTGAACTTGTCAACTGCAAATAATTCTTGCATAATCTGGAAGATTGGGATTCATTTAAAACGCTTCTCCTGGGTGCCCTTTGAACGAAAAACCTTACATCTTATGCATTGATGATGAATTCTTTATCCTTTGGAACCTGAAAGAACAACTAAAGAAAGTCTTTGGTTCAGGGTTTACCATAGAAACTGCCGAAAGTGCAGAAACTGCCAAAGAAATCATGAAAGAAATTGATAGCAGTGGGGCTGATTTAGCAGTTGTCATCTGCGACCATGTGATGCCAGGCCAAAAAGGTGATGAATTTCTCATCGAAATGCAAAAAACCCATCCCCGTACCAAAAAAATCATGTTAACGGGACAGGCTCCCGCGCAAGCCATAGGGAATGCACTCAATCATGGTTGTTTGTACCGATATTTGTCCAAACCATGGGATGCACATGATTTGGAACTGACCATCAAACAGGCAATCGATGCTTTTTTCCAAGAAAAGTCTTTGGAAGAAAAAAACAAAGAACTTGCTGATTCTCTCTATTTCCACCGTGACACAAAATTTCCTAATTTTGAATCTCTAGCAAAAGAACTCAAAAACAATAATATTTCCAACACAAACCAATCGATTTTGCTTATCAAAATTGTAACCTTCCCAACAATCATCAAAACCTTTGGGATCGAAGTGTATCGTAAGATTTTTCGCAAATTATTACAACTTCTCACGGTACATTTGCAAAATGAACATAAGGTATTCCATTTGTATTCGGATGAAATTGCCATTCTTTCGAATCTCTCCGAACAAGCATTAGTTGATACAATTCGAAGTTTCCGAATGATGCTCAAATCTGATGAATTTTATTTGGATGGTGTCGGGTTCCATTTGGACTGTCGGTATGCATCAGCTACGGGACAGGAAGATTGTTATTACAAAGCAAAACTTGCCCTCTTCCAAGCAGAAATCCAAAACTCAATGGATTTTGTATCCTATACGGAAGATTTATCAACAGACCACCACTTACAAAACTTCCAACTGAGTCAAAAAATCCATTCTGCCATTTCCAATAAACAGATTGTGCCTTTTTTCCAAGGAATTTTGGACAACCAAACAAAGGAAATACGAAAATTTGAATGTTTAGCAAGGATTAAAGACAGAGATACAATTTTAACACCAGATGTATTTTTGAAATTAGCAAAAGTCACGGGAAGCATTCGTATGATTGGCTTACAAATGATTGATGAGTCCATGCAATACTTTTCCAATTTCCCTTATGATTTTTCGATTAATTTAACCGAATCAGAATTAGAATATAAAAGTTTTAGCAAATGGGTAGAATCAAGACTCTCCCATTATAAAATTAATCCAACACGTGTGACCTTCGAGATCCTAGAAGACATCAGTTTTTCAGAACACAAACATAGTTTATCTACAATCAAAGATTTAAAATCCATAGGTTGCCAAATAGCGATCGATGATTTTGGGGTACAATTTTCCAACCTTGCTCGACTATTGGAATTTAACCCAGATTATTTAAAAATTGATGGAAAGTTTATCAAAAACTTACCTGAAAACAAAACAGCATATTTATTGGTTCAAGGTATTGTTGACTTAGCACGAGGAATTGGCGCAAAAGTAGTTGCTGAATTTGTAGATCGCCCCGCCATACAAGATTTAGTTGAGTCCTTAGGAATTGAGTATTCCCAAGGTTATTTGTTTATGAAACCATCTGCTTCCATTCCAGAGCCTGCTAGTCTCAAATTATAAAGGATTAGGTAGTTTTTACCGATGGAAAAAGAATTACGTTGGTACGATCATAAATCGACAAATTTAAAGTTGGTTCGAGTCATACTCGTGGTCTCTGAATTATTCACTTTCATTGTCATTGGGGTTGTATTTTCCATGACCGAATTTGAGGAAACTGACTTTCTTAGTTTTGGAATTGTTGGGATCTTTATGATTCTTTTTTTTGCACTCCCCCATTTTCTTTTGGCAATTACTACCAAACCGAAAGAAACTGTTTTTGATTTAACCACAAAAACCATCCATTGGTTTGAACGAAAAAAGGAAGTCAAAACCTTACCTTTTCAAAGTATTAACTCCATTTCTTATTCTGAATATTCGTATACAGTAAAAACAAAAAATGGAAGCCGAACCGTCACGGTTTACACGGTTTTAGGAAATGTAGGTTTGGAAAAAATCCAACTCATTGAAGGAACTAACTATTCAAAATTACGATTTGATGGGGAAAAGATCTGTAAACATTTACATATACCCATCCTCACTTCCGATGGACTCACAATTCAACCTTCTGAATTCGATTTGCCGATTCACAAACGAAAAATCCCTCAAACCATTTTGGACCAAGAGATTCAATTTTCTAAAGATTCCATGTTATCAGTTGTAAAACAAAACCAAAAGGTCACACTGAAATCGAATTATAAACAAGGAATTTTAGTTTTTGTTGCGTTATGTGTCAGCATTGCCCTAACACTCATTATACAATTTGCAATCGGTGATCTTTTTTCCCTATCTGTTTCTCATTGGGAAATGTTTCCTCCGTCAATAGGACAACTGGTATTTTTATTTCTAAATTTAGTTTTAGGATTTTTTCCTTATTTATATGTGTTTTACCAACAAAAACGCGCGAAGGAAATTTCCATCACAAAAACATCCATCGAGTGGTATGGTAAGGAGTATCCGTTTTCAAACTGGGAAGATTTGATCCAAATTGATTCTAAACTTTGTTTGGTGAACGATACAAAGTTAGTGAGTTTTTCCTTGTTTTATTTTTGTGAGACGGGTGATATAACGAACGTTAGACACTGGATTTTAAAACAGATATTTGAAATCTCAGGGAATGATCCTGATCTAGTACGATTTGGTTGAAAAGAAAGGCTCCCTGGAATTCGTTCCCATTGGAGCCTAAACCAAACTGTAATCGTTATTGGCCAGGAATGGCAGTTGGGTCTTTTTTCTTTTTGTCCTTAGACATCATCCCTTTGATCTTTTCTTGTGTTTCAGGGTCTTGGAGTTTTTCTTTTCCCATTTGAATGGCTTTTTGGCCTTCTTCGGAATTTGCCTTTTCGATCAATTTATCCATAAGACCAGGTTCATTGGAACCAGCATCTTTTGATTCTGAACTTGCACAAGAAAGCGCAAACACACATGTTAATAGGAAGAGTATACTTTTTTTCATTCGATGTACCGTAAGTAAAAGATGATTCTTCCGATTCTCGTTTCGTCAATGGAAAAACAAAATCGTTTGTAGAAAAGAGACCCTCTAGTAAAACCAAACCAATTACGACCAAACAAAAGGTAATGGAATGAACCAAACATCCCTAGACCGAGACGCCGAACAATTAAAGAGCCTCGGATTAAAATCAGAATTTGAACGGAGTATGAGTTTTTGGGAAAACTTTTCCCTCGGTTTTACGTATCTGTCTCCCGTTGTAGGTGTATATTCCGTATTTGCCCTAGCCATCCAGGCGGGTGGACCACCCATGATTTGGAACTATCTCCTTGTTGGACTCGGTCAATTTTTAGTTTGTTTGGTTTTTGGCGAAGTGGTATCCCAGTACCCAATCTCTGGGGGGATTTACCCATGGTCACTGCGACTTGTTGGTGATAAATTTGCTTGGATGGCCGCGTGGGTTTATGCTTGGGCATTGTTTACATCTGTTGCAGCGGTCGCCGTTGGTGGTGCCCCTTTTCTAGGTAACCTTCTCGGAGTGGAACTGGGA
>JACVCB010000014.1 GCA_016742255.1 Leptospira sp. | reverse complement strand
CAGCAAAAGAAGATTCTGACAGAGCATTGGCACTCGGAGAACAATTCGGATACCGCAATGCACAAGTTACAGTGATTGCTCCAACAGGAACCATCGGTCTTGTCATGGATTGTGATACAACTGGAATCGAACCTGACTTTGCACTTGTGAAATACAAAAAATTGGCAGGTGGTGGTTACTTCAAAATCATCAACCAATCAGTGCCTGCAGCACTGAAAAAATTGGGTTATAGCCAAGCAGAACAAGATGCGATTGTGAACTACTGTAAAGGCCATGCTACATTCAATGGTGCACCGGGTGTTAACACCGCTCGTTTGAAAGAAAAAGGATTCACTGAAGATGTGTTAGAGAAATTGGAAAAACAACTTCCGTTTGTATTTGATATCCAATTTGCTTTCAACAAATTCACGCTAGGTGAAGATTTTCTTGCAAAAACATTGGGCATTGACCCTTCCCTTTACAATTCCATGGGTTTCAATTTACTTGAAACATTGGGATTTACTGCAGATGAAATCGCACAAGCAAATGATTATGTTTGCGGAACGATGACCATCGAAAACGCACCTTTTATCAAAGAGAAGGATCTTCCTGTTTTTGATTGTGCCAACAAATGTGGTAAATACGGAAAACGCTTTTTGTCTTATCAATCACACATCCGAATCATGGCGGCGGCTCAGCCATTCATTTCGGGTGCGATATCCAAAACGATCAACCTTCCAGAAGAGGCAACCATAGAGGATGTAAAAAATGCATACCTCATGTCCTGGAAAGTGATGATCAAAGCAAACGCTCTCTACCGAGACGGATCAAAACTTTCTCAACCACTTAACTCCGTATTTCAGTTGTTAAGTGCAGTGGGAGAAGAGGAAGAAGAACTAAACACTACTTCCGCTCCAAAAACGGTAACTGAAGTGGCAGAAAAATTGGTGTATAAATACATCTCGGAAAGAAGGAAACTTCCACACCGACGTGCAGGATACACGCAAAAAGCGATGGTGGGTGGTCACAAAGTATACCTCCGAACAGGAGAATACGAAGATGGCCAACTCGGTGAGATCTTTATCGATATGCATAAAGAAGGAGCGGCATTCCGTTCCCTTATGAATGCGTTTGCGATTGCGGTTTCCCTTGGATTACAACATGGCGTTCCATTGGAAGAATTTGTGGAAGCATTTACCTTCTTTAAATTTGAACCAAACGGTATGGTGTCTGGTAACCCTCATATCAAAATGTCTACTTCAGTAATCGATTACATCTTTAGAGAACTTGCGATCACTTATCTTGGTCGATACGACTTGGCACAAGTATCACCGGAAGACTTAAGAACTGACGAAGTGGGAAGAAAGGCAGAACCGACTCGAGATACTGTGGGAAAGCAGGAAAGTAGCGGTCCTCGTACTCCGCTACAAGTAAATGCAATTTCTATGAAATCGGTTCTCGAAGACAAAGCTGAAGTTGTAGCTGTGGCAGGCCAAACTCCACAACAACCAACCCAAGCACAATCCGCTGCGGCAACACTGAAGATCATTGCGGAAGCAAGAACCAAGGGTTATACAGGAGATTCCTGTACCGAATGTGGTTCCTTCCAAATGGTACGAAACGGAGCTTGTCTCAAGTGTATCTCTTGTGGATCCACAACAGGTTGTTCATAATAAAGAAAACCAATCACCATCTAAGTTTGCAAAAAACTAGATGGTGAATCCAAATAAGACCTGAGAAGGTCACATAACGGATGAAGAAATATTAAAAAAGGGACCGAACATTCGGTCTTTTTTTTTGCTAGCAGGTGTTTCCATTTGAAAGCAAAATTTGATACGTGTGTAAATGAACGATTTCAGGTATTCAAACAGACTTTAGGTGAAGAAGTTTAAGGAGTGGGAGCCGGTTCAATCGAACCTTCTTCTGGTTTTGGAGCACTACCACCTAATTGGTTTAAGTTGGGAAGGTCTACTTTAGGAGACGATAAAGTTCCACGAACTGGGATACAGGTTTTCCCACCTTCTTGTGGTAATAAGGCCACCATGCCTACCAAATCTTGCCTTTCTTGGGCAAATTTCTCAGTTAAGGAAAAACAAACCTTTAAATCCAATTGAGAAAACGAAATGGTATCTGACAATCGAACAACACCTTGGAATTGAAATTTCGCCAAATTGGAATCAAGACTTCCTCTTTCGATGAGAAGTTTCCCCGAACGAATTTTAAAGAGTAAATTTGCTCTTTTGATATCAGTTCCTTTTAAAGTTCCTAAAAAAGGAATGTCCATCGATTCCTTGATTTTCCCACCAGAAAGAGTAATTTCCCCCTCTCCATTCCATTTGGTAATTTTATCGTCTAAGGGCGACAAACGAATCGGTAAATCTAAGGTTTGAATCCCTATCGAAAGATCACTTCCTTCATAACTAAAATAACCTATATTGATATCCCCTTCCAAACGGGATTGTAAAATTCCAAATACAGAAACACCAAGGCTTACTTCTTCTGCTTTTAATGATGTTCCAGTGGGAAAACTAACAACAAAACTATCAAAAGATTTCCTTCCAATCATGGGGAAATGGATTTCTTTTGCATCCATTAAGATCCCTGTTTCTTTGCCTGTTTTAATGAGGACAGACCTAACAATTTCATTGAGAGGGAAAATAAAAATCGTAAACAATAGAAAAGAAACAAATGAAATCGCAATGAGAGTTAGAATTTGTTTCTGATTTACTTTCGAGTGCTCTTCATCGGAATCTTCATCAAAAAGTTCACTATCTTCTTCCAAGAGTGACTCTTGAACGGCAACATCATCATCATCATCATCTAAATCAAAGTCTTCTTCAAATTCGTTTTCTTTTGCCATTTTATTTCCCTTTCGACAAACGACTATAAGATGATACTTTCAAATTGACATCGTATATCTCTTTTTCTGCAAATGGTTTACGAAAACTAAGTAGGTCTACTTTTGCTTGGATTTGTTTGTTTTTTTCGATGTCGTAAACTAATTTGATGATATCTTGCAATAAAACAGAACGAAAGGATACATCGATTGTAATTTTGTTATAGTCTTTTTGGATGACATTACTAGTATCCTTCATGGTTTGGACTTTGTCTTTCAAATTATAACGAACCAAAATTTGATCGAGTTTAGAATACATAACACTTACGTCTTCTTCACTGCCACCAGATTGTAATCCACGTAAATAATTGTATTCTCGGATCACTCGGTCGAGTTCACCAGCTTGTGATCTTGTTTCGAAAATCTCATCTGATAATCGATTTCTTAAATCAGATAATAAAGTCACAATCGTATAAACACCAAGTAGCGAAACAAAACTAATGAGTCCAATCACAAGGACTCGTTCTCTATCATTCAAACGATCAAACATTAGGGTTCATCCTTTGGTGTCACAACATCCATTTTGATTTTAAAACTAACTTTGAATTTATTCACACCCGTGATGAGACGTTTGTTTTGGATTTGGATATTCGTGAACTTTTCTGATTTTTCTAAAGCAGATTGGATGGTTCCAATTTCACCAAATTCGTTTACCCTTCCGTAAATTTGGATCTCCTTTTCTTCAAAGTTAAACTGATCCAAAATAAAAGGTAGAACCTCGGGCGAAGGAAATTGTTCGGTTGCTTCATTCAATACATCAAGAACACTTTCTTGGGACAAAAACAATCTGTAAATTTCAGTTTTTTTACGTTCTGCCTTTAGTTTCTTATTGGCGGTATCAAGAGGGTCTTCCTCTTCACCTAACTCTCCGCCAATTCCATTTTTATATTTTTCGATTAATATTTGTTTGTTGGCAGCGATTTTCCGTTTATCCAAAATGATCCCAATCAAAAATACACCGAAGAGTAAAATAAGAGATATACTCACCAAAATAATATGTGGTTTGAATGCAGCGAGTTTGAACCGATTGGTATGAATTTTTTTAGCAAAACCCGTTTCTAAAAAATTCACACGATTTCGGGATTCAAAGTGAACGCCAGTTGCAACAGACGTTACAAAACTTGGATCATTGATCCCTAAGAATTCATACCTACCTGTTTTGATTCCTAATTTTTCTTCCAAATAACCAGTAAGATTCGGATAGAGACTTGCCCCACCAGATAATAAAATGAGGGTTGGTCTCTCTTGTTCTGGAAGGGAAAAAATACTGTTCTCAACTTCGTGAACTACTTGGTCAAGTTTTGCTAAAATGAATTTACGTAATGACTTAAATTGGATGGCAGTTATGTGAAACTGATTTAAAAATTTTGTTTCTTCAACCTTATCCATAGAATCAAATAAAAATCCAATTGGAAGTGATTCTTTGATAAGTCTTGCTTCTTCTAAGTCAATTTTGAGAATACTCGCAAACTCTGCGGTAATTTCCTCCCCACCGATATAAATTTGCCGAGTGTGCCTTAATTTTCCTTCATGGAGAACATTTAAAATACAATAACGTCCACCTAAATCTAATTGTAAGATTGATTTTTCGGCAACTAACAAAGGATAATTTTTAGTAATAAGAGCCGAAAGTACAAAGGAATCTAACGATAAACAACTTAATGTCAAATCACCTTTTGCAAAAGGTTTTAGAGCTCGAAATAATTCGGAATGATGAACATTGAAAGTGATTACATCAGAATTTTCTTTTCCTGTTCTCCAAGTTTTCCCAATAACTTCCAGTTCTTCCATAGGATAAGGAACTAAATTTTCCACTTCAAATGGTAAAACTTCTTGGATGGCTTTTTCTGAAACCAAAGGAACTGTGAGGTCCCTTACAAATAAATTATGAATCCCTAAATTGAGTAAAAAACGATTTTCCTCTGGAAAAAAACTTTGGATAAATCGGATGATATTGTATTCGAATGGATCCCCTTCATTTTCATCTAGTTCCACAACAGGTAAACTTTCAGTTCTGAGGATAACCACCTTTCCTAAAACTTTTTTGAATAAAACACCCTTCAGGAAGGTAGATCCATAATCGATAGCAAGGTATTGGTCAAATGATAACATAATTAATCTTCAGTATAGTATAACATCTGGTTGTTGGTAAGATCAAATAATCCAGTTACCTTACGAACCACTTTATCCTTTATAATCCCGACCCCTGTAATTTTGTAAACTTCACCTTTTGTTTTAATCCGGCCACCCGATACATCGGTTCCTTCCCCTGCTAGTTCCTTATACAAAGTAAGATCACCAGTGGTTTTAACTTGGAACTCAGGTTCTGTCTCCAGATCTTTCAATTCTTTAATATAGCCTCCTTTCTGCAACTTGAGTTTCAAAATTTTCATGGCGGCTTGTTTGGTCATAAAATCAGAAAGGGAAATGAGCACAAAATAGGGTGCCGTATTGATATTGATCCTGTCATCATACGAATCTCCCGCAGGCAAATAGGCAGTGATATTATTCGAGAGCACATAGTCTTTATCGGAACGAAGTGCCCTTTCCTCTTCTGTCATAAAGTCTTTGGAATTATTTTTGTCGTAATCCTTAGGTTTTAAACTTTCATACACCACGGAGCGGTCATAGCCCTTCACATTTAAAAGTTCAGAAAGGGAATAAAAAGGAGCATTTTTGATCTTTCTTGGAGGGCTCAAACGACTGTAATAATACTGTTCCGCTCCACCCCCTGTTTCTTGGTGGTTTTCATCAATCCAATCCAAAATCGGAAAAATCATCTCGCGTTTGAGGCCAAACTGGTAGAACAACCGAGTGACCATTTCAATTGTCCTTTGGTTGGGTTGGTCATCATATATTTTAACAAGGGAGTTGATGTTGATTTTGCCATCTTCGGGGCTCATTGTGTAATAGATCACACCTCCCCCGAGTGGAATGGGAGGAGGATCCATGGCAAGTCCTGACTGGTACAAAACCTCTTCTGGGATTTTTTTTAATGCCCCAACAGCTCCCATAAACCCAGCCTTTGCCAACATATGTGCACGAAACCCGTCTGCCTGTGCCCTAGCCACTCGGTATTCTGTGGCAGCATCTTCAAAAAATTTGGAAGCCGTAAACAAAGACGCGGTTCCGATGGCCATCACAAGGAGATAGACCATAAATCCTTTTTTAGCGTTTTTATTTGTAGAGAATAACCGGATGCGCAAGTGATTCATATTTAACAAAGGCACTCCCCACTAATGATATAATTTCAAATCGAATGAGCCTTGGAATTTTTTTAGTTGTACGAGAATTCCAATCATCTACCCATTTGTCACCACGTTCCGAAAATTTCATTTGGAAACTTTTGACATTTTCAAGTAACACATGTTCAACTCCACCTTGTGTGGGAAAGGTATCTACCATTTCGTCTTCTCTCCGAATGAGATAGGACAAACCTTCCATTTTTGGATTGGGCATCTTTCGTAAATAAAAGGATACTTCCCTGACAGATGCTTGGCCCTCTTCCTCTGAATTGGGATTGGAAGTCGCAAAAACTATCCGATCGTTCCTTGCTCCAGTCACTCCTTCTTGTTTTCCCACAAATAAAATTCGTTTTTGGTTATCGATAAAATAGGTACGAGCTAAAGTTCCTCGGATATTTTCCATAGCATACAAAATATCCTTACGATTTGCCCCTTTATTCGAAGCTCCTTTTTTGGAGATTTTATTGGCAGTATAAAAAACGGAAAAGATCCCAGTAAAAATAACAGCCATGATCATCACAACAATGGAAATTTCAACGAGTGTGAACCCTTTACGTTTTTGTTTGCATTGATTCAAAGAAAGCTTTTTCCATAAAACATTCATTAGTATTTTGCACTCCTGAACGTTTCAACGCTATAGGTTTCTTTTTTGTTTCCATCCATATAAAATATGGAAACCTTCACTCGGAAAACTTTTAAAACTCCCCCAGTTTCAAAACTTTTTTTCTGTCCTCTTTTTTTCATTAGGTCACTAAGACCTACGTCTTTATCACCTAACATATCTTTTGGTGCTTTTTTCCGAAGTTCCTCTGCATTGGGACCACCAGCAAGTTTGAGTAAGTCCATTTCTTCTTCTTTGATTTCTGTTTCAAAGGTATAACCAGGGAATGCATCGATGGAACCTCGGGAAGTGTCCGTTTGCATGGTGGTGGAGGAATCCACTTGCGCCATTTTAATTTTTGCCAAATGAACTGCGTTGGCAAGTAAGACAGCTTTTTTTTGGTACGAAATTCCTTCCGCTATCATAGAATAGGTATAGGTCATCACCATGGCTGCCATCGCCATGGCGATTGTGACTTCAAATAGGGTAAATGCATTACGGGATTGTTTAACGAGGTTGTGTTTTTGCATTGGAATCTACTTGTTCGTCACGTTCATCCAAACCATAAGATACTTTTTGGATGGAATTTGTATCAGATTCTGGGAAAAATTCCATTTTATGGATTTTGATTTTTCCACCATATCGATAAATTTGAATCGTACGTTTGATTTCTGTATCAGAACCAATATATAAGAATAAATCTGTTGTGGTTCCTTGTGGAGTGAAGACTATTCGAATTTTCCCTTCGTTTCTAGGTTTACCACCTAAGTCGCGTACGCTGACAATTTTGGAATAAAAAGGGAGAGTTGTTTTTTTTAAAATGGGTTCTTCTTCTAAGCCACTTTCTTCTCGTTTGAGTAAAAAGAACTGGTATTCCCTTTTTTCAAAATCATATTCAAAGAGCACAGCTTGGTTTGTGAGTTGCGCTTTGTTATAACCAAATTTAAAAGATTCTTGTAATTTGACTGAAATGTCCTCAGTAGACGGGATGATGAGGTTTCGTAAGGAACCACCCACAATCACCATGAGAAGCCCTAGTATAGAAATGACAACGACGATCTCAATGAGTGTGAGACCGTCGCGGATTTGTCTTTTCCATTTCGGAAAATGTTTTTTATCGGAATGCGGCTGGATAATCATCAGGAGATAGGATATTAAAATCTTTATTTTTTCCATCTCCACCTTCTTTTTTATCTTCACCTAATGTATAAATTTGTGGAACTGCTCCTTCAAATTTTAATACATACGGAGTTTTCCAAGGGTCTTTTAAGACTGCCTTTTCCCGAATGATTGGTTCATAATCATCACCAATTTTGTCATCATCTGGTTTTTCGATTAACGCTTGTAAACCTTGTTCTTCCGAAGGGTATTTATCATAAACTTCCAAATAACGTTCTAATGCAGTTTTTAAAACAGCACTGTCATTTTTCAGTTTTAGTTTTTTTTCCCCTTCACCTCGGTTACCGATACTTGAGTAAAGAATCGCCATCAGGGAACCTAAAATCAGCATCACCACTGTGATTTCGATTAGAGTGAGTCCCTCACGGATCTTTCTGTTTTTTCCTTTCATTTTCATAAACTCTACATCCCCTGGATTTCTTGAGTTAGTTTATACATTGGCGTCATAATCGCCGCCATAATGGTAAAAATAATTCCACCCATTACAATGATCATCATGGGTTCTAAGGATTGGGTCAAAGATTTTATTGCTGTATCAACCTCAGATTCGTAGATTTCTGAGAGTTTGTTCATCATTTCCGGAACCTTATCAGAAGCCTCCCCAGCACTGAGCATCCCGAGAACCATTTGCGGAAGCACTTGTGAACCTTGTAAGGAATCAGATAATTTTCCACCTTCTTTGATTTTGATGATCGCTGCATCAATCTCTTCTTTAAAAACCGTATGCCCAACCACATCCGATACAATATTCAGTGAAACAATTAAGGGAACTCGATTTAAGAGTAAAATAGACAGATTTCGAGCAAAATTGGATACTAAGATTTTCCGGAGTAAGGTTCCAATTACAGGTAGTCCCAGTAAAAACTTATCCCAAACTTTTTTTCCCTCTGGAGAACTTTTCCATTTCAAAAATCCAAGAAAACTAAACGAAATCAGACCCAAAATAAAATACCAATAATTGGTTAAGACATAGGATAAAAAGATCACAGCTCGTGTGAGAAGTGGAAGTTTTGCATCAAAGGATGCAAATAATTGTTCGATTTGGGGAATCACAACAACAAGTAAAAAGATCGATACACCAAGTGATAGTAGACCCATAATCATCGGATAAATCATTGCCACTTGCACTTTCGATTTTAATTCAGAAGATTTTTCTTCCAATTCCGCTAACCGGTGCAAGGTGTTTTCGTAATTTCCAGTGGACTCACCAACAGAAATCAAACTGGGATATTGGTCGGGAAACACAGTTTTGTGTTTTTTCATCGACTCTGAAAGGCTTGACCCTTCCGTGATATCCGCCCGCATCTCAATCAAAACTTTTTTGAAATAGATATTTTCAACTTGGTCAATGATGGATAACAAACACTTATCGAGTGGAATTCCTGCTCCAATCAGAGTTCCCAATTGTTTACAAAAAAGTCCCACCTCTTTTCTTGGAATTCGATAAAGTAGTTTGGATAAAAAAGGAAATAATTCTCGTTCTTCCTTTTCGCGGTCTTCTTGGATGGAACGAACATACAGGCCTTTTGCTTTTAGTTTATTACGTGCTGCTTGTAAATTGACAGCATCAATGATGTTCTTTTCTTCTTTTCCCTTTTTATTAAAGGCAACGTATGTATAAAGTGGCATAAAACTTACGATACCCGAAGGACTTCTTCCGGAGTGGTAACTCCTTCTATGACCTTATACTTTCCATACTCTTGTAAGGTGGAAAGACCATTTTTCACAGCAAGTTCTTTGATCCGATTGGCATCTGCACCCTGTAAAATCGCACGTTTGATTTCATCATTCATGGTGAGAAGTTCATACAAACCAGTTCGTCCTTTGTATCCAGAATTGAGACAAGAACTACAACCCTTTCCACGATACAAAACACCATTTTTCAGTTCTTTTCTTTGGATCCCAAGGCCCGCCAAATCCTTGTCAGTTGGTTTGTATGAAGTTTTACAATCTTTGCAGATGACACGTACAAGTCGTTGCGCCATAAATCCAAGTACAGAACTTGTGATGAGATAAGGTTCAATCCCCATATCCACAAGCCTTGTGACAGCAGAAGAAGCATCATTCGTGTGTAAGGTGGAAAACACCAAGTGACCTGTAAGCGATGCTTGGATGGCGATCCTAGCTGTTTCTTCATCACGGATCTCCCCTACCATCACAACATCAGGGTCTTGGCGTAATATCGAACGAAGTCCTGCAGCAAATGTGAGACCAATTTTATCATTCATTTGCATTTGGGAAATTCCATCCATTTGGTATTCCACTGGGTCTTCACAAGTGATGATGTTTCGTTCTTCCGTATTGATTTCCGAAAGTGCGGAATAAAGGGTAGTTGATTTTCCCGATCCAGTTGGACCAGTTACTAAAATAATTCCATACGGTTTATATATGAGTTCTTTAAATTCTTTTAGGATTTGAGGATTAAATCCCATGGTTTCTATCGAATATTTTTGGTCTGTTTTATTCAATATCCTCATTACAATTCGTTCTCCGAATTGGCAAGGAATGATCGATACCCGCACATCCACATCTTTGCCGGCTAATCTAAGTTTGATCCTACCATCTTGAGGAAGTCTGTTTTCCGCAATGTTTAGGTTCGACATAATTTTGATACGAGTGGAAATCCCCGCCAAATATGACTTTGGTGGATTTAAGACTTTTTGCAAAACACCATCTACACGGTATCTAACCACAACAGACTTTTCAAAAGGTTCAACGTGAATGTCCGAGGCCCTTTCAGAAACAGCTTGTGATAAAATCACGTTCACCATTTTGATGATAGGTGCTTCATTGGATAAATCTAGGGCATCGGATTCAAAGGCATCGGAAAGATCTCCGAAACTTCCGTCCATCTCATCCATCATCTCTTTTGCTTCTGCAGTTGTTTTATCAAACTGAGAGTGGACGATGCGCATGATTTCGTTTTCTGTAGCGAGAACGAATTGGATTTCATATCCTTTTAAGAAGGAACGCATATCATCCATCGGATGGAGATCTGTTGGATCACTTGTCGCAACAAAAACTTTCTTTCCTTTTACAAGGAAGGGAACAATTTTGGAACGTTGCACAAGTTTGAGAGGAATTTTGCTAAAAATTTCGTCACTGGCAACAAACTCAAGTTTGTCGTAGAACTCCATTTTATGGAGTTTTGCGAGTGCCTTTAGAATATCGGTTTCAGAAGCGAGACCTTTTTTTTGGATGATGTGAGTGATGGGAAGATTTGTTTTTTCCTGTTGTTTGGAAATGTCTTCTAAATCCTTAATCGTAAGGATTCCATCTTCTAAAAGAATCTGACCTAAACTTTTTCTCATCTCAGTTTCTTTTCTCGTTCATCCACCATCCTTTCTTGTTCATTTTTCTTTTGGATGGTCATACGATCCGATTTATCTCGATCATCTAGAATATGCGGAGTTAAAAATACCATCAAATTGGTTTTTCGATTTTGATTGGTAGTGCGGCGAAACAAAGTTCCAAGGAGTGGGATCTCACCTAAAATTGGGATTTTTTGTACTTTTTTCTGTTTGTCATTGGAAAGAAGTCCTCCAATCACAATGGTTTGGATATTGTCCACAACAATGGTAGTTTTGATATCACGTTTATTGAAGGTTGGGTTTCCTCCAGTTGCTTCTGAAGAAATCCCTGCTACGTTTTTGATTTCTTGGTACAAATCAAGAGTGATTCGGTTGTTTTTATTGATGTGGGGAGTGAATTTGAGTTTAATCCCTGTTGGGCGGTATTCAAAGTTTGCCACTGTAACCGCGTTGTCACCCCCAAGTCCCGCATTTCTATTTTGGGTTCGTACTGGAACGTCCTGACCCACATTAATTTCTGCTTCTTGGTTGTCCAAGGTCAAAATTTGCGGAGCGGACAATACATTGAAGTTTTCATTCGTTGAGTTTGCGTTTAAGATACCAATGATTTGTTGTCCACCCCGTCTGATAAACCCAAGTGAAAATCCAGAAAGAGTGTTTACGTTTGTTGGTCTACCGTTTTTATCGATCACACCACCTTGTGCCGCAAGACCAGTGTTAAACTGTCCATAGGCAAGTTCTTGGTAACGCCAATCGATACCAAAATCATTTAGATCTGTGGAACTGAGTTCCACAATGAGTACCTCGAGTAACACCTGTTTTCTTGGGGTATCTAATATTTTTATGATCTTTTTGATTTCTTCCCATTCTTGTGGGGTTGCCGTTACTATGAGAGAGTTTGATTCTTTATGGGCAACCGCTTTGATTTTATCTTGTTTACCAGGCACTCTTTGTGCTTGGGGATTTTGTTGTGGAGGAGGAGTTTGTTTTGCTTCTTGACCCGCTTCTCCAGGTGGCCCTTGTGTTGGAGCCACAGGTGCATCTGGCATATCCAATTTGACAAGAATGGCTGCAAGTTTTTCTGCTTCATTGTATTCCAATGTATAAATATGGATGTCACCCGCAGAAGAAATGGACCCTGGTCCATCAGCTCTTACATCTAAATTATCAACTAACTTTAGTAACTTGTTAATGTCAGCAGTTGATCCAGAAAAGATAAGAGTGTTTTGGTTTTTAGGAATGATAATATCAGTATCAGGGCTTGTCACTCGTTTGAGAATGGGCTCAAGTTCGATCGCATTTGAAAATTCTAATGGAACAATTTGAGTAATAGTTTTGTTTAATGCAACTTCTGATTCAGAAACAGGTTCTTTTCCAATCCTAACAATTTGAGATTTCGCAAGTGCATCTTTAATTTTAACAACTTTGATCAAATCGTTTTCTTCTATGAGACCAAAACCCTGTGTTTCTAAAACGGACTTCATAAATCCAAACGCATCTTCAATTCGCACACGTTTCTGAGAGATGATTGTGATTTTTTTACCTTTCACTGCATCATCAATTAAGATGTTCTTTTTGATGATGGCACTCATTCCCATAAGGAAGTCTTTGAGTTCCGTGTCTCGCCAATCTGCTGTAAAACTTGCTGGTTCTTGGGAAGTTTTTGCTTTTGGTTTCCCTTTCTCCTGTGAGAAATTGGGTGTCACGATTAAATAAAGGCAAATGCATAGTATAACGATTGGGAGACGATTTCTCATTTTAATTCCGAATGATAAATTCATATGTGATAATTTTGCCTTGTCGTTCTAAATCCACTGTAATTTTCGGAGCCTGTTTGATTGAACCCCAAATTTCCAACATTTTCTCTGTTTCATTGAGTGGCATTCCATTAACTCGTTTGATGATATCACCACCACGCGCGCCAAGTGAATAAAAGACATGGTCTTTTGCCACCTGATAGATTTTGTAACCCTCGATCTTTCCGTCTACCAAATGAGGACCAAACCTTGCATTTTTGTAAATAGTGTTCGGGTCTTTTAGCTTACGATTGACATCTTCTCTGGATAGAACTTTTTGAATGGTTTGGCTCGAAGGACCCATATTGGAGACAGCCGCCGCATCTTTTGGCCGTATTCTCTCTTTAGCTTGCGCTGGAGTTTCCCCGATATTGACTCGAAGGCTAAGGCCTCCTTTTTTAAGCACCACGTAGTGTTGTTCAATGGTTTGGACTTTGTAACCACCTACCATTTCACCTACACCATATTCTTCCGAATCGTTGTTTTGTTTTTCCCGAATGGTGACCCGTGCAAAGGACCAGTGTCCAGACAAAGTACCTGTGACAAGCATCTGGTCATCATCTCCATTGTCTTGGGCGATTTCAGGGTCAAGGGGACTTCCGTCCGCACCCCGTTTTGTGGCATCGTTTGGATCAAACACCTGACCTCGTATGAGGTTCCCAGTCACCATATCTTCATAGGTACTAACAGCAAGGATCACTTCTTGTCTTGTTTGTTTGGGACGGACTTGGCTTCCTACATTCATCCCAGTTTCAGTAGAAAATAAAAGGAGAAGGACAAGTTTTAATAAGTACGCAAGGGAAAACGAAAATAACAAAACCACCGGAATCAATGTTAAAAACTGACTCGATTGGATTCTTTGAAGGATTAAATTCATGCTCCCCACAAATCGGAGAAAAACTCCGATTACATTCCAGCTACTTCAGATTTGGGAAGTTTTGTGACATGTTTTTCTGTCATGCCAAGAGCTGATTCAGGATTCATAATTTTCCCGTTTCGGAACACTTCAAAATGCAAATGTGCTCCAGTTGCAGTTCCTGTCCTACCGACAAGTGCTACTACCCTGCCCATCTTCACCGTTTCCCCAACCTCAACTAAAATCTGAGAACAATGGGCGTAAACTGTTTTATACCCATTTTTGTGTTGGATGGTCACGGAATTTCCATACCCACCATTTCGGCCCGTAAATACAACTTCACCATCGGCAGCTGAAAGGACGGGTGCCCCCACTTTCGCAGCAAGGTCAAGTCCAGAGTGGTACACCCGGTTGTATTTGTTAAACGGGTCCACACGGCGTCCAAAACGAGATGTAACTCGGCTTTGTGGTACAGGTAAAATGAAAATCTTTTTTAAAACAACTCTGGAAGAAGAAGCATTTTTGACTTGGACAGGCACTTCTAGTACTTGCCCTACTTTTAGTTGGTCATTCGTAAGGGAATTTGCTTTCTTCAATTTCGCAACATCGATGGAAAAGGAACGGGCAATTTTCGAAAGATTGTCCTTTTTTTGGACGGTGTATTTTTTCACAACAATCCCTGATTCATGAACGACTGTGTTACTGACAACAGGGGAAACATCAATGTATTTGGGAAGGTCAAGAGAGGCAAGTTCCACTTCTTCTTCTTCCGATGTTTGGTTCACACCAACTGCGAATAATTTGTGAACTTCCGATTCTTGGGATTGGTTACTAAAAAGGCGAAATACAGTCCCATCCCCAGAAGGAAGGCTATCATTGATTTCTTGGTGGATTTTTTGGAATGGATTGGCAGAAAGACCAGTCCCCCCTACGAACAACAAAACGAATGTTACCAACCGAAGAACCTTCACAGATATCCTATCGGGAACTAAACCGAAGATTCTTGAATGAGAAAGAAAGAAAGCTGGAAAATCAAAATAATCGAACAATGAGAGCATCCCAAACCTTTATTTCTTTGTTTTTTTGGCGTTTTGTTCTACGAGTGTGAATTTCTGGTTCACCCACTCTTCCACATCCGCCAAGTCATATTCTCTTTTTTTCACATCATCATTGATGATATAGTCTGCAAGTTTTCCCACCGAAGACTCACGAGACTCTTGGATTGGGTAGACCTTCAGTTTTAAAAGAGAGGGAGTTGATTCGATGTAGATCTTAACGAGGGTACCTTTTTTCCAAACTTCCGTTTGGGAAAATTTGATCTCATCACGCAGCGCGTATGTTTTTCCATCATAGAATTCATTGATCTCCCTTAACTTTTCTTTTTTGATCAGTCGTTGTGAACAGTGGCTGAACACAAGGACAAGAACGAGGGGAAATACACGAATGATACTACAAACCAAAGCAAACTCTCAGGAAAAGTCACCATGATGCCTTAATTATGAAAAGTCTTTTTTATTTTTTGGACCAAAAGCGATTCATTCCACCTCTTTTCCATGTGAGCCCCAAACGAGCAGAAGTTGGAAGTTTGTTATATGAATGGAATGGAACAAAAGAAATCCAAGTCGAAGTCGGGATCAGGAGGGGTTTCCCCCATTTTCAAATCTTGGGCAATGTCCCACAAGAGGCAAAGGAAGCCAGAGACCGCATCCGTTTGGCCATAGAAGCCTCTTCCTATGATTTTCCTATCGAAACCATCATCATCAATGTAAAACCCACACACATCCAAAAGAGGAAGATTTCCCTGGATTTGGCAGTTGCGGTTGGAATCTTACAAGCAACTGGCCAAATCCCAATTCCAGACCCAAACATCCTCTATTTAGGAAACTTGGGCCTTGATGGTAGCCTCGTCGGAGGAAAAGAACTCCTCCCATTCCTTTGGCAAAGGGAAAAAGACGAAAAAAAAATCCTTTGTATTCCGACGAGTTTACAACTCTTTCCGTTACCAGAAGGTGAGTATTATTTCCTTTCCCACTTACAAGATTTAGAATCGATCGGAAACCAAAAACCGGAAATTCGAAACCAAACATTCGATACAAATCACACACTAGATTGGGAGGAAGTACTCTTAAATCCTTATCAGATGAAAGTCTTCCAAGGTTTGTTATATGCCATTCTCGGTAACCACCATAGCATTTTACTTGGTAGTCCTGGTGTGGGCAAAACCATGTTACACAGGTTACTCGAACCGCTCCTTCCACCCCGTATCCCTTCTTTCTACAAGAACACTGGAAGTTGGACATCAAAAGGTGACTTTGAGGTTCCCACAAACAAACCCTCCTTTCGTTCACCTCACCATTCTACCACCGAAGTGGGGTTAATTGGTGGTGGACTTCCCTACCAACCTGGCGAAATCACAAAAGCAGAAGGAGGAATATTATTCTTAGATGAAGCTCTCGAATTTAAAGACCGAATCTTAGAGAGTTTACGAATGCCAATGGAAGATTCTTATCTTGAAATCACGAGGATGAATGAAGTGACAAAAATCAAAACAGATTTCACTCTCCTACTTTCTTCGAATCCTTGCCCTTGTGGAAATTACCAAAGCCAAAACCATTGCCATTGTTCCTTACAAAAAATTCGATTGTACCTTCAAAAAATTAGCGGAGCTTTTATCGATCGTATCACTGTATTCCAAACACTCTTTGAAACTTCTGATGAACGTAATATACGATTGGAAGAAATTCGATTAAAACAAATCGTAAAAGAAAGATTCAGTTTTCAAAAGGAAAAATCCATTCCTTCCGAAGAACCACTTTCTATATTGAAACAATTGGAAATGGGTAAAGATACAAAACATTTATCCTTACGAAAGAAAAAACAAATTGTTTCTCTCGCAAGGACCATCGCAGATTGGAACCTCTCCCCTAGAACAAAGGAAGTACATATTCAAGAGGCTTTGGATTATACTTTGGGATACCAGTGGATTTATAGCCTAGGATGATTATTTGGAAATAAAATGTGATATTTCCATTGCAATCTTGTTGATTGCATAATCCATATAGGCAGGATCATCGATTTTTTTCTTATAGGTATCAAATTTTTTTTGGATCGTAGATGCCATTCCCCTTTTGCGAAGGAGTACAGGATCTGGTCCAAATTCATCGGTTTCTGCTAAATTCCCAAATACACTAAATTGACTCATGTGGTTACTTCCTTGTAACAATCAAACTCTCATCCTTGAGAGCGTTTCCCTTGTGGGATACAAGACCAATCGGTTCGGTACAAAATTCCCTTGATGAAGTATTTAGAAGATTGACGAATAAAAACGCACTTCCTTTTTTTCGGTGATATGGAGCAAATTAAAACTAGGTGTTAGGTGGTAAAAAGCAGGAATTTCCTGTAATAAATGAAAATACACCTTCCGCATTCGATCACGTTTTGTCACATGAAGGCATTCCTTTGGATGAAACCCATTTTTTTCATTCCAAGTTTTGACTTCCGAACAATGAAGGGTTTCGTTCGTAAGACTAATTATGTCAATTTCACCGATCCGTTTTCGGTAATTTAGGAAGAGAATCGTATGGCCTTGGGATTCTAAAAACTCACGAGCAAACGTTTCCCCGAGTTTTCCAATCGTTGTTTTATTCAAATTAAAAACCTTTTCAGCTTATCTCCTTCTCATTTTCTTGAAAAGGAAAAATGATCGATTCACGAATCTCTAATAGATCTGAGAGAATGGAATGGCTTGTTGGATGTATAAATTTAAATCTTTCATTAAATCTACAAATTCCAGATGTTTGAGTCGTTTGCCATCTGCATCCTTTGTGACTCGGATAACAGGTCTTAGCGGTTTGTCTTTATTGGATTCAATCACCATACCCATTCTGAGGTCAGAAAGTACAACACCGGAACCCACTGGGAACATAGAAAGTTTATTTAAAAAGAGCCTTACCATTTTTAAATCAAAACGGTTCACATTTTCACTGATCATGATCTTCATCGCTTCATAAGGAAGGATGGCGGCACGGTAGGGCCTTGGGTGGATCATAGCCGCAAATTGGTCGGCAATCATAAAAACTTTTGTGAGTTCTTCAATTTGGTTGGCAAGGATTCGTTGTGGGTAACCTGATCCATCCAGTGCTTCATGGTGTTGCAAAGCAACAATCGCCAGTGAGTTCTTTAATTTTAACCTTTGGGTAAGGATTTGGTATCCTGTGACTGGGTGGCGTTTGATGGTCTTTAAATCTAGTTCTGTAAGATTGCCTTTTTTTTCAGAAACTTCTTCAGGGACAGTGACCATTCCGATGTCAGCAAAAAGAGAAGCAAGGGCCAAATCAATGAGTTTGGGTCTTGAGAACTCTAAGAAGTTTCCTAACATCACTGAAAAAAACGTCGCATAACAAATATGAGTATACAGGTAATACCCCGAGTGGGAATGCGATAAAAGTAAAATCGGAATCTGTGCGTTAGTTTTAGTGTGATCGGCTATTCGTTCTGCAATTTCTCTGAACTCTCGGATTTCCGTATAACGACCTTCCGATGCTGATTTATAAGTTTTTTGAACTAAGTCAAAACAATCTTTGAATACTGCATTAAATTCAACCTTGGATGAATTGGCCTTTTCTAGAAGGTATTTGTACCGAGTGGAGTTTTCATCATCTTGGTAAAATGGAAGGTTGGTATCAAAATAACCAGGCCCACTGGTAGCAGAAGATTTGTCATTTTGATCCGCTGTGACTTTTTCTCCATCAGTTAGGATAAACGTGATTCCAAATTGCACGAGGCGGTCTAAGTCTTGTTGTGTGATAGGTTGGTCGGCTCCAACAAAAACAGTATCCTTATCCAGGTAAAGAGACTTGGTAAACTTAGAACCAGCTTCTAAGTCACGTATGGAGATTTTCCGCATAATTGCGTAAATCTTAGTAGGAAGCGTAGAAACATCAATTGTTTTTCTTTTCTCTTTCTAAAACCAGGATTCGAAAGACAGTTGCGACCACTTCATACAATTCTCTCGGAATTTCTTTCCCATTGGGGAGATGTTCTAGTGTACTTACCATCACTTCATCCCTCACAATGAAGACGCCTGCCTCTTCTGCAATTCGAACTAAATGATTTGCCAAATTCCCTTCTGCTTTGGCGACAACTTTTGGTGCCATCTGTTCTTTAGGGTTGTAGGCAAGGGCTACCATTTTCTTTTTCATCTATAATCCCCGTTAAAGGAAGATTGGTTCCATTCCTCAAAACTGATACTTCCAATTTGAGGGAAGTCCCGTATTAAATCCTGTAACTTCTGTTTGAGGTCTGGTGAAACCGACTGAGTTTCGTCCTTTTCCATTCCATGACTCACAAACTCGATGTTCACAGGATTTTGGTTTTCTGGATCATAATAAAAAAGAATCCCCAATGGACCAAACCCCTCCGCCTTCCAAAACACATAGAGTGTACATCCTTTTTCATTGGGTTCCACGACCATCTCCAAGTTCTCTTCTTTTTCACGTTTATGAACGGATAGAAAATCTGTTCCCTTCGATTCTCCGAGGAAAAAATTCCAAATACCTTTTAAGGAAGTGGGTTCACTGGTTCGAGAGTCACTTCCGCTATATTTTGTATAGGTTTCCCAACGCGATAATTCCTTGGCCTTGCTATTTGTATAATGATGGGAAACAGTAAGTTTCTCTTTTGGTATGGGTTTTTCATTTCCAAGAATCTTCCCAAGGGCAGGATTCCTTGTCTGTTTTTGGATTGGGTGGATTGGTTTTTTGACCAAACTTCCGTTTGTTTCTAAATCTTGTGGGAGTGGTTTTCCGATCGAACGTAGGAGTTGGGAAAGGGCAGTACCAGAAACATTAATGGGAGAAAAGAGAGGGCTCACTCCCTTCCCTTCGGAGAAAATCACAAAAACTCAACCGATGGATGGGAGAAATTCCGAGTTTCCTGAGTGCCTCCCTATGCTCTTCTGTGCCATACCCTTTGTGTTTGGCAAAACCATACCCAGGGTATTTCCGATCCATCTGTTCCATGTATTCATCTCGGTAGGTTTTCGCAAGGATAGAAGCCGCAGAAATCGATGGTACTAAATCATCTCCCTTAGGAATGGAGAGATACCCTTCGATGGGATTCGTGATTTTAAGTTTGTAGTTTCCATCCAAAAAAAGGAATGGTTTCTTTTCGCCAGTCGAAACGGAATCGAAACTTTCCTTTTGTGAATTGGGAATCAGATTCCCAATTTGTTTGGTTCGTCCCATCGCGGTCGAACCTTTTGGCAATGCACGGTTTATCCCGTAAAAGATGGCTTGGTTGATATTGAACTTGTCGATGTATTTTGCGCTGACAAAGGATACATGCCAAAACTGGACATGTTTTAAAATTTCCTTCCGCAGTTCGAGGCGTTTGGGTTCGGGTATTTTTTTGGAATCTCGTAGGCCTTTTAAGATCTCACCTGACTGAATTTTTTTTAGCGTATCAATTTCGAAGGAAACACAACCAACAGATACTGGACCTGCCAGTGTGCCACGGCCAGCTTCATCAAAAGAAAAAGTGACTAATTCGGGGATTTGGAATTCAGGAAAAAACGGCCGTTTGATGGCCGTTAGATCGAAAGAAATTATGCGCTAGGTGCTTCTGCAGTGGCTGCTTTCGCTGCCTTAGAAGCTTCGTCCTGTCTCTTTTTGTCTTTGGCAACAATTGCTTGTCCGCCTTTTCTTTCTTTGATACGTCCTGCTTTTCCTTTTTTATCACGGAGATAAAAGAGTTTTGCACGACGAACAGATCCTTTCCGAACGAGTTCAATTTTTGCAATTCTTGGGCTATGGAGTGGGAAAATTCGTTCCACACCAATATCGTAAGAAACACGTCTTACAGTGAAAGTTTTGCTTTGTGATTTGTTCGCGATGGAGATCACAACACCTTCGTAAACCTGAACACGTTCTTTCCCAGATTCAACGATTTTGTAGTGAACTTTTACAGTATCACCAATTTCGAAATTAAGTTCGTTCTTTGCTTCGCCTGCGAGTGCTGTTTCTAGAATCTGATTCATGGCTTCCTCTAAGAATGATTTCTTGTTTTGCGGTTTTTTTGCCGCCATTTCCGGATCTCTTCATGATGTCCACCGAGGAGCACGTCAGGAACAGTCCAACCCATAAAATCATAGGGTTTTGTATACTGGGGGTATTCTAATTCTTCCGTTTCGTTGTGTGATTCTTCGAGAAGGCTTTCTTCCTTCCCCAAAAACCCCGGTACAAACCGAGACAGGCAATCTGCCACAACGAGAGCAGCTAAAT
The DNA here is from genome assembly GCA_016742255.1 of Leptospira sp. Classification (GTDB taxonomy): domain Bacteria; phylum Spirochaetota; class Leptospiria; order Leptospirales; family Leptospiraceae; genus Leptospira_A; species Leptospira_A paudalimensis. The sequence continues at coordinate 71,502 of JACVCB010000014.1, read as the reverse complement.
CCCCCGATGAAATAACATAGTTTCCAATGGCCACTTCCCTGTCAATTAAATGCTCCGTGACACGATGGTCGACCCCTTCATAATACCCCGAAATCAAGGTAAAGGTATCAGATGATTCAAAAATTTCACGAGCCAAGGTTTGGTTGAATAGTTCCCCCGAAGGGCTAAGCAAAATGACCTTCCCTTTTTTCTCACCCAATGATTCGAGAGCGCGGTAAATGGGTCCCACCTGCAATAACATGCCTGGACCACCACCGTAAATGGTATCGTCTACTTTCTGGTGTTTGTTGTCGGCAAAGTCTCGTAAATGCACGGTGTTGATTTCCACAACCCCTTGTTTGACGGCTTTACCAGGGATCCCTGTATCAAAATAAGAAGTGATTTTTTCTGGGAAAAGGGTGATGAAATTAAACCTCAAACCACTGCTCCCATTGGATCATTTCAAGTGTTTTTGTATCTAAATTCCAATCCCCCACAAATCGATTGAGAAAGGGAACTAGGATGGTTTCCCCTTCGCCTGAGATGGGTTTACATTCTAAGATAGGGTGTGCTGGGTTATCGATGACGTCAGTGACTTTGTATCCGAGTGGTGTTTTGGTTTCTTTGGAGATGGTTTCGAGACCAATTAAGTCTTCTGTATAAATTTCCCCATCGTTTGGTTTCGGAAGGTCTTCCTTTTTCCAAAGCAAGGAGAATCCACGATACTTCACAACCGTTTCTGGAGTGTCATACCCTTTGATCTTTACGAGATAATGATTCCCATTGGGTTTGATCGATTCAATTTCAATCGTTGAAGTTTTGCCTAGAGTGTCTTGGACAGTGCAGGTGGTAGGAGCTTTCAGAGAAATCAGTGTTTCCCCTTCTGTGAAAACTTTGATGGACCCTTTGATTCCATGTGAGGATCCAAAGACCCCCACTTTCACTAAACTTGGTTTAGTCGACAATTTCTAAAGTATAGTTTTTGCCTTGTTTGGTTCCCGCGGCTTGTAACACCGTACGAAGAGATTTTGCAATCCTTCCGTTTTTTCCGATCACCTTCCCGAGGTCTTTTGGAGCCACCCGAAGTTCGATCACAGTTTCTTCCTCTCCGGGTACTTGGTTGACCGCTACCTGGTCTGGTTGGTCAACGAGAGATGTCACGATATAACGAACTAAGGAATCCATGTACAGACTAACCTTTGAATTTTGACCAAACGTCGTCTTTTTTCAAAAGAGCGAGTACAGTCTCAGTTGGTTGTGCGCCTTTTTTTAACCAAGAAAGAGTTTTTTCTTCGTTGAAAGTCGCTTTTTTAACAGCAGAAGCAGTTGGGTGAAAGTGACCAATCGCTTCGATGAATTTTCCATCTCGTGGTGCACGAATGTCTGCTGCAACAATGCGATAATGCGGGTCTGCTTTTGTTCCCGTTCTTTGTAATCTTAATTTAACCAAGGAAAAATACCCCTTTTCTAGCGAGTTTTTTAAATAGGGACGTTCTGTCAAGAGCGAGTTCTGGCACTTGCAGCAAGTTCCTTTAATTTTTTACCCTGAGCGTTAGGATCACCTGTTTTGTAGAGCCCAGAGCCCACAACAGTGATGTCCACACCCAGTTTTGCGAGTTCTTCCATATTGGATTCGTTCACTCCCCCATCCACTTCCAATTCAATATTGTATGGTTTTGTGAGTTTGCGAACCGCGGCGATTTTTTCAAAACCCGATCTTACAAAGGATTGTCCATAAAACCCAGGGTCCACTGTCATGAGAAGTACCAGGTCCAAATACGGTAAAATTTGTGAGATGGATTCAGGAGGGGTTTGTGGGTTTAAGGAAACACCTACTTTGATCCCTTGTTTTTTGATCTCTTCCGCAAGACGAACCGAGAAGTTTGTCGTTTCAATATGGAAAGTAATACAATACGGTTTTAGGTCAAAGTATTTCGGAACATGGAGTTCTGGATTACTCACCATGAGGTGAACGTCGAGGGGAATGTCTGTGTGAGACTTCACTTCCTTTGTGAAAGCTTCCCCAAAAGAAATTTGTGGTACAAAATTCCCATCCATCACATCAATGTGGATGAGATCAATATTTTCCTGTTTGTATGTAGGGAGTTCCTGGGAAAGACCAGTGAGTTTTGCGGCAAGAATGGATGCAGATATTTTCATCTTAGTATTTTCCTTTTAATTTCCAAACTTTGGCAACACCCGTTTCTTTTCCCAAAAGGGTGACTTTTGTATTGGCGAAACGATGGACAACCAAACGTACAATTTCATCTTCTTTTAGGCTTTGGCTTGTTAGAATTTCTTTTTCGATTTCTACGTCTTCACCAGGTTTCGTGTAACTTACCTTAGCAGAATAAATATCATCATCATCAATTTCGTATTCTAAAAATTCGTAATCTTGTACAAGCGAGGTAGAAGGTTTTAGATAAAATGCTCCAATTTCGGCACCTGTTGGTTTTAAATCTAAGGAAGAAACAAGTCCATGCCCTTCACGAAACTCAGGTTTTGTGGCTTCTTTGATGCGGTAGGGAATTTTTTTCCTTTGTAAATAATCCACGGCAAAAGGCACTGGAATGCCAACTAACTTGGATTCATCGGAACCATCTTTTAAAGTTTGGTTGGTTTTTTTATCTGGATTCGCTTCCGTCACAAGCAGGTAAATTTTTTCACCAGAATGGGTTTCTTTTCCTGGTGCAGGGATTTGGTCGATGATGGTATCAGCTGGTTCATCTCCCACGGCAGGAACATAAGTGATCCCACCAATTTGTAAGGGAACATAAACTTCACCAGATAATACTTTTTCCAAAATGGCTTTTGCCCGTTTGAGATCTTGTCCTTTCACATCGGGGATTGTTACTCGGTCAAACCCAATGTTGACTGTTAAGTACAATTTAGATCCGGCCTCTACTTCTTTTCCCGCATCAATGGATTGGCTTAAAATGATCCCATCTGTTTTTTCCGGAATCCGTTCCGATTCCAATCGTACTTTGAGTTGCAAACGTTGCAATTCGTTATGCACTTCAATGTAGTTTTTCCCAATCACATAAGGCATCATCACCTTTTGTTCTTCTTTGGTACGAACCACAACAACAAGGAAGGCAGCGACAAAAAATACTAAAAGTCCTAAGGAAACAAATAGAACATAACCACTGTAAGGTAAAATTTTAAGAAACTTTTCTTTCACGTAAATGATTCTCCGGCCAAAACCCGCGCCCCATTAAAAAATTCAAAACCTTTCATGGGTTTTTTCCCTTCGGGTTGTAAGGTATCTATACCAAGCAGGTTTCCGTCTCCACAGAGACAGAAAAGCCTTTTTTTCTGGTATAGAAAAAAGGAACCCGGTTTTGTTCCCTCCGGGATCGGGATCTGTTCAGCTTGTTCCAGAGGTAAATAAGAAGAGATAAGGATTAGTTTTTTCTCTCGGAATTCCGTCGTAGCGAGCGGATCTGGGGATAACGCTCGGATTTGGTTGTGGATCTCCTTTGCCGATTTTGTCCAGAGAACTGGCCTATGGTTTGCCGTAATCTTTTGGCAATGAGTGGCTTCTTCTTCCTTTTGCGGAGTACCGATCAATCGTTCTCCAGTCGATTCTACAGTTTTTAAGAGCTGGATGATTTCTTCTCCCCCCAGTTTTGTGATGGTTTGCAAAAGAGATCCTGTTGTCTCTTCCATCGGGATCTTCCAAGACTTTTGGGAAATGATATCCCCTGAATCCACAGCTTTTGCAAGGTATTGGATCGTAAACCCAGTAACCTCATCCCCGTTTAGAAGAGCACTTTGTACAGGAGAGGCACCTCTGTATTTGGGAAGGAGACTTCCATGTAAATTGATACTCCCCCATTTGGGATCTAAAAACACAAGGTCAGGCACAATGGATCCATAGGCATAGACCACATGCACGGGAGACTGGTAAGAAAGAATTTGTTTCTGTGCTTCTTCATCAGTGCGAAGGCGAGGTGATTGGATCACAGGAATTCCTTTTTCTTCTGCAAACATTTTCACTGGCGTGGGAGTGATGATTTGTTTTCTGCCTACAGGTTTATCCACATTGGTTACTACAAAATCCACCTGTATCCCCGCATCGAGAATCATCCGAAGTAATTCTTTAGAGTGTTCTGGGGAACCAAAATATCCAATGGAGAGTTTCATGCGTTTTCCTTATACAAGTTCCAACGGATCCAAGTCATATTCAATATAACATTTAGAATCCATTTTGAAGTTTTGTTTTGTTTCTTTTAATAAATTGCGGAGTGTTGAAATTGATTTGCTTTTTAGCAAAATATGATATCGGAAGTTATTATCAATTTTATAAAATGGGCATTGGCTTGGTCCTAACATGATAACGGAATCGTCTTTCATCTCTTTGATCAATTCGCTATAAAGCACAGATTGTTTGTTTGCTACCTCTTCGTATTTGGAACGAAAGACTAGTCTTGCAAGCCTAGCAAATGGTGGGTAAAATAAATCTTTTCTAAATTGTAATTCCCATTCAAAAAAAGCAGGGTAATTTTGTTCCTTTGCCATCTTGAGTACAGGGTGTTCGGGATCGTTCGATTGGATGATGACCTCTCCTGATTTTTCCCCTCGTCCGGCACGACCAGCCACCTGAGAGACAAGAGCATACGTTCTTTCGCTACTACGAAAATCAGGGACACCTAATCCATGATTGGCGTTAAGAATTCCAACCAAGGTCACATTCGCATAATCTAAACCCTTGGCAATCATTTGGGTTCCTGTCAAAATATCAAGTTCCCCTTCTCCTAATTTTTCTAATACGGAACGAGTCACATCTTTGTTTTTGGAACTGTCCTGATCAAGGCGTTCAATCCTTGCTTGTGGGTATAAAGAAAGTAAATACTCTTCTAATTTCTGTGTCCCAGCACCAAAAAGTTCCAAATCTTCACCCATCATTTGTTTTAAATTACGAAAACTAGATTTATACCCACACAAATGGCAACGTACTGTTTGGTCGGAATGGTAACAAAGAGTTGCTGTACATTTGGGACAATGGATAAACTCTTTTGTGTTAGGTGAAAATATAAACGGATTATAACCACGCCGATTCAGAAGTAAGATGATTTGTTCTTTTTTTTTCAGTCTGTCTGCGATCTTAAATTGTAAATCACCTACGATGAGATTTTTGTCCTCATGTTTTTCCGCCATTTCTACCTGTGGAAGTTTTGCCAAAGGATTCGCACGTTTTTCCAATTTCGAAAACCCAATTTGCCCTGACTTAGCAAAGTAATACAATTCAACACTTGGTGTTGCCGATCCGAGTAAAAGTTTGCCACCTGATTTTTGGATTCGTTGTAATGCGACTTGGCGGGCATGGTAACGAGGGGATCCGTTTTCTTTATAGGAACCATCATGTTCCTCATCCATGATGACAAGCCTCAGGTCAGAAACAGGGGCAAAAATGGCGGATCTTGTACCAATACAAATTCGTTTTTTCCCTTCCTTTAAATCCAAATAATTTTGAAATTTTTCGGAGATCCGTAAGTGAGAATGTAAAACAGCCACTTGGCCAGGAAAAATGGTTTCGATCCTAGATATGGTTGGAAAGGTGAGTGAAATTTCAGGTACAAGGAAAATGACTGTCCCTTTAGGTTCTTTCAATATCTCCAATATCAAATGAAGGTATACTTCTGTTTTTCCACTCCCCGTAATTCCATATAACAAATGTGTGTTGGAAGCCTTATTAGTTTTAATCTCTTGGAATGCTAATTGTTGTGAGTCATTTAACGGATGTAAAAGATCAGATTGGATGACAAAATCTGTTCCTTTCTCAATTTTCCTTTTTTTGCCTTTCGGTACCATTAAAAACAATGCTTCTCCAAGGGAAGAAAGGTAATGGTCAGCCATCCAAGTGGCTAAATCTAATTGTTCGCTAGTAAGAACGGGTTCATTGTCAATTTGTTTGAGAATGGTTAAGGTTTCGTAATTTGGTTCGTTCTTGTGGAGTTCAATGACAACTCCATCCCATTCCTTTCCATTGAGTGGAACAAGGACTCTCATCCCTGGTTTAAGACCTGTCATCCCAATTGGGACTATATAAGTTAAAGTTTTACTTTCCCAAGATAAATTAAGAGCAATTTCCGCATATTGGATCATTTTATAAATAAGGTTTTAAAATGGATAAGTGAGAGATAAAACTATCTTCCAAGTCTTGTTTTTCTTTACCATACTGGAAAAGATTGGTTTCAGAATCTGCTTTTTTCGCTTTTTCTCCAAGGAAAACAAGTGCTTCTGGTGACCTAGTTGTTAATAATGGAATTTTCATTCCACCTAACTCCCATTCCATCACTTTCCCCAATTGTTCCTTTGCTTTTTCTGCACCAAAAAGTAACCTAGCAGAAGATCCTAAGATTACGATTGCTTTGATTCCAAATTCCTCAACGGTTTCTTTTACATGAAACTTACAGTTATCCAAACGAGTGTTCCAATCCGAATCTTTTGAATCTGTATGAGAAAATGTACAAGCTGGATACTCTTCATAATAAAATTCTTCATACGAAAATCCAAATACTTTTTTAACAATTCCATCCCAACTGATTTCCGTTAGTTTGTCTTTAAAGATCTGATTGGGCCTTGTTTTTGTAAAAGGTTTCTCTTTTGCTGTGGTAGCACCTGAATAATGTAATACTAAAATTTGTTTTCTTCCTTTGTGTAAAAACTGCCTAACTCCACTTAGTTTTCCTTGGCATAATGTACAAGAGAAATTGATAAGTTCTCTATTTTTCCTTTGGCTTTCCTTCTGTTGTTTTTTCTGAATTTCCAAAGATTCTGGAACCTTTGATTTCCAGGGAAATACAAAATCATTAGGATCTTTTTCATTTTGGAAACGAAACACGGAAACAGATTGGTTTTGGATCAGGAATTTTGTTTCTTTTAAAATATCGGAAAATGTTTCTAAAATTGTTTTTTGGTTCATATTATCCCTCTATCAATTGTTCCACGGAAATATTGAGGGAACGTAATTTTCTGTATAAATGTGTTCGTTCGATCCCAAGTGCCTTTGAAGTGCGGGTCACATTTCCTTCACAAATTTGTAAGGTTTTGATGATGTATTGGCGCTCAAACTCTTCTTTTGCATGTTTTAAGTCTCCCCTTGCCACCATTTCATTTGCTTTTTTGAATCCGTGTAAAGCTTCTTTGACATCTTTAACTCGGATGGTTTCACCTGGAACTAAGATGCTCAATCGTTCAATGATATTAGCAAGTTCCCTTACATTCCCTGGCCAGAAATGGGAAGAAAGAGCATCGAGACCTTCTCGATCAATGGTTTTAGCAGATAAATTGTTTTTTGATATGGATTTTTTTAAATAAAATTCTGCAAGGAGAGGAATATCTTGGTTTCTTTCACGTAACGGCGGTAATTCGATTGGAATTACATTGAGTGCATAATACAAATCTTCTCGAAATTTACCTTCACGGATTGCTTCCTCTACATTTGAATTGGTAGCCGCAATAATCCGGACATCTACAGGGATGGTTTCCTTACCACCCACTCTTTCTAATTTTTGGTCAAGAATGACTTTTAATACTTTCGATTGTAAGGATAAACTCAAATCACATACTTCATCCAAAAAGAGAGTGCCATGTTGGGCAAGTTCCCATTTCCCAATTTTTATCTCGTTTGGTTCCCCTTGGACAAATTCAGATCCAAATAACTCCTGTTCAGTTGTATCTTCCGGTAAGGAAGCACAATTAAATTCAATGTAAGGTTCATTTTTCCGTTTTGAATTTTGATGGATTGACCTAGCTGTTAATTCTTTTCCTGTTCCATTTTCACCAAAAATAAAAACACGGGCATTTGTTTCTGCAGCTTGGAAAACAGAAAACTTAACACGAGTGATGGAAGGTGATTCACCTAAAATTTGATCTACCTCAAGCTGAAAATCTGGCAGTCCAGAATCTTTTGTTTTTTCAATTGAAGTTTCGATTGTTTGGATCACCTTTTCAATGGACAATGGTTTTTCCAAAAAATCGATTGCGCCTTTTTTTGTAGCACTTACGGCAAGTTCAATCGTTCCATGACCGGAAATCATCACGACGGGAAGACTGGGGAAAAGTTTTTTGCATTCATCTAATATGACTAAACCATCTTCCTTTCCAACCCAAACATCCAATAATAATAGGGAAGGTCTTTCCTTGGACAAAGCTTTCATTAAAGTTTTTCCATTTGAAAAATCTTCAACTACATAATCTTCGTCTTCTAAAATGACTCGTAATGATTTACGAATTTCTTTCTCATCATCTAATATATAAATCAATTTCTGCATCAGGAAAGTTCCAAGGGAAGTTCGATTCGAAACTTACACCCACCTAACTTTGAGTTTTCAACCGAGATGTGACCATGGTGATCTATGATTGTTTTTTGGACAATGGTTAGTCCAATTCCTGATCCATGTTTTTCCTTCGTTGAAAAATAGGGTTCAAATATTTTTTCCCTCCATTCTTCCTTAAGACCAGGACCAGAATCGTCAATTTCAACGATGACACTTTTCCTAAGTGCTTTTTTTTGCAATTTAGACATGACACGAATTTTTTTACGTTTTGTTTCTAATATGTCCATCTCTTCTTTTGAATTGTCATGCGACAATATTGCTTCCACAGCATTTTTGATAAGATTATTGATCACACCAAGAAACAATCGTTTATCGAGGAATACTTCTGGTAAATTTTCCGCAAGCTTTAGTTCAAATTCTATATCAGATGTATCTCGAAAAAGGGCTACTGCTTCTTCCAAGATAGGATTGATGTGTTGGTTGATGAGGACAGGAACTGGCATTCTAGCAAATTCGCTAAATTCCTTCACCAAATGTTCCAGAACACGTACTTGTCCAATGATAGTTTCCGTTGCATCAAAGATCACTGATTCTAAATTTTCCTTCTTCGGATTTTGGAATTTTCGTTGGATCCTTTGTGCCGAGAGTTGAATGGGAGTGAGTGGATTTTTGATTTCGTGTGCCATCCGTTGTGCCACTTCTTTCCAGGCGGCTATCCGTTGTGTGTGCATGAGCTCATCGGATTTTGCTTTTAAATCACTAACCATTTGATTGAAACTATCAATCAAAATACCCATTTCTCCTTCCTCGGTTTTTTCTAATCTGACATCAGATTCACCAAGAGAAACTTTTTTTGTAGCATTTGCCAAATCGATAATGGGTTTCGAAATTCGCCTCGCAAATAAAAAAGAAAACAAGATTGCAATTAAAAACATGGAAAAAGAAAAACTAGCGATTGTAATGCGAACACTGAACGGAATTTTTTCTTTCCACAAACTTACCTTTTCATAGGTTGAAGTTGCATTGATGATATTTAATACATCTGACTCCATTCCTTTATGGATTCGCTCTGCTATCATGACAGTTCGGTCATTGTCTAAATCAAATTTTGCAACTAAATAGGATTTTTCATGATCATAATAACGACTTAAGTAGATTCCACTTTTTTCAGATTCTACAAACTCCAAAGCAGAAAATTGGCGGAATAAATTTTTGGACTCAAACTGAACTTTATTTTTTTCACGGTAACCTAAATAGTATTCATTTTTTTCAATCAGTCCATCTTTGATTCCATTCTGAAAAATCGTAAATCCTTCGGATTTTTCACGGAGTAGTGCCGAACGAAACTTAGAGACTAGTTCCAAAAAAGAATTTTGATTTTCTCTCTCTACTTGGTGGACAAGTAAATTTGCGGAACGTAACGCATTCGATATATCAACTCGATAAAAACCTTCAATGAGCCTTCCCGTTAGGTTCGATGACAATATAAAGATAGGTAAAGAAGGCACAAGAGCTACAAATAAAAAAGCAAGTGTGAGCCTGTACCGAATGGAACTTCGAATTTTACCAGTTTCACGATTCCTACGGTTCCTATAGATATAACTCAAAATTAAAGAAAGGATAAAAAACGGAATGAGGATGAATACGTAAGTATCTAATTTTGAGTAGAAAGATATATCTTCTTCTTCCCGAAAGAATACAAGTTCGGAAAAACCAACGGAGATGGCTAACGTCAAAAAAAAGATAAAAATATCACGGACATAATAACGATTTTCGTCAGAAAGAGATGGCAAGAAACGAGAGAATTTACTTGGCATTTGTTTCAAAATTCTGAGTCACAAGAGTTTCTAAAGCTTGTAATGCCTCCTCTTCCTTCTTTCCATCAGCTTTTACGGAAAACACAGTTCCTGGTCCTAACGCGAGCATCATAAGACCCATAATCGATTTCCCATTCACTTCGATGTCATCTTTCATAACAAAAATTTCACAAGGAAAACTAGCAGCTACCTTTACAAATAAAGATGCTGGTCTTGCATGGAGTCCTGTACTATCTTCTCTAATCTTTAATTGGATTTGTTTCAATGGTGCTCTGCTGGATATAGGTATTGAGTTTATTAGAAAATTCTTTTGCGCTATTTTTCCCCATCTTACGTAATCTTTGGTTCATAGCTGCGGTTTCCACAATAATAGGAATATTTCTACCAGGTTTAACTGGGATTTCGATATAAGGAACTGATACACCAAGAATTTCTTCCATACTCTGTTCAATACCTGTTCTTTCGTAATCTCCAGATGTTTGTTCTTCCCATTCTTTTAAATTGATGATGAGTTCTATGAGTTTATGATCCCTAACAGATCCAACACCAAACAAATCTTTGATGTTAAGGATACCAAGTCCCCTAATTTCCATATGGTGGCGGAGTAAATCGGAGCACGAACCTATCAAATAACTTTCACTGAGACGTCTAATCTCAACCATATCGTCAGCAACCAAACGGTGGCCTCTTTCAATGAGTTCAAGTGCTGTTTCACTTTTTCCCACACCCGATCGACCAGTGAGTAAGGTTCCAATCCCAAACACTTCAATGAGTACTCCATGGCGCATGGTCCTTGGTGCGAGGGCTCGGTCTAAAATTTGCGAAATCAAGGTAATGAATCGATGGGTGGCAATTTCTGTTTTGAATAACGGAATTCCTTTTTCTTTTGCTCTTTCCACAAAAGGAATTTGTGGTTCATTCCCATGTGTGTAGATGATGCAATTGAGATGGAACTCAAAAAACTTATCAGTGATTTCGTTTAGTTTCTCTTGTGATAATGAATTGAGATATGCCCATTCCCCTTTACCTAAAATTTGGATTCTGTCATTGGCAAAAAAATCAAAAAAACCTGTAAGGGAAAGACCAGGTCGATTGATTTCTGCACTATTTATTCGATTCGATAGTCCAACCTCTCCAGTAACCAATACAAGTTGTAAGTCTTCATGGTCTCGAAGAATGGTTTCCACTGTAATTCCTGGAACTGGCATCGATTACCCCTTGAGTGAACTGATTCGCTTTCTTTCGTTGGATGGAAGGATGCGTAAGACCTTACGGTATTTTGCCACAGTCCTACGCGCAATTTCAATACCTTTTTTCTCCATCAGTTCCACGATATCTTGGTCGGAAAGAGGATTGTTTTCATCTTCTTCTTTGACCAAATTCCGAATGATTTCATGTATTTTTTTAGAACTCTCTTTTCCACCTTCCGCTGATTTTACACCAGAGGAAAAAAACCACTTTAATTCAAAAATTCCCCAAGTGGTTTGGATGTATTTATTGGTGGTGATACGAGAGATTGTTGATTCATGTAAATTTAATTTTTCAGCAACTTCTTTGAGTGTGAGAGGTTTGATAAAACCAATTCCACCTCTAAAAAAATCAACCTGGAAATCGATAATACAACTAACAACTCTCTGTAAGGTTTGCCTTCTTTGTTGGATGGACCTGATGAGCCACTGCGCGGAACTATACTTTGTCTGAAAGTATTCTTTCTCTTTTGGAGGGAGCTTATGGTTTAATAATTCTTTGTATTCTTCTTGGATTGTGAGTTTTGGTAACCATTCGTCATTGATAAAAATATTAAACTCGTTTCCCACTTGTTTCACAACAACATCGGCAACTACATAATCAATTTTTCTTCCTTGGTAAGTTGTCGCAGGGTATGGTTCTAATTTTTTAATCAACCTAGCCAAACTTAGAATATCTTCTTCAGTGATTTTTAAATTTTTTGCAATTTTTTTATAATCAACCTTTTCTAAATCAGAAAGAAATTCCCCTATCAGTTGGTGCAATACGATATTATCAGGAAACAAAATCCTTCCTTGGATGAGAAGGGTTTCTTGCATATCCTTGGCTCCAATTCCAATTGGGTCCAACTCATTGATCACTTGCAATACCCTACGAACTTTGGCCTCAGGATAACCCATTTCCTTGGATACAAGTGTCAAATCATCAGTGATGAAACCTTTTTCATCTATCATACTGATTAACACTTCACCAATTTCAAATTCCAATTTTGTGAGTTTGATGAGTCGCAGTTGGTTCAGCAAATGTTCTTCTAATGTTTCTCCACGTGTTGAAGATTCGATGTATTTCTGATTTCGATCACTTGCTTCGGTATCATAGGTTCGTGGGCCTTCTAACGAATAACTATCTTGCCAATTAACATCTGTACTTTTTTCGTGATTGAGTTTTTCCAATCGTTTTACTTCATCAATGGAAAAAAGCTCCGGCATTTTCGATTTTTCGTCTACTCCCACTTCGTCAAGGAGTGGGTTCTCCAATAATTCGTTTTGAATTTTGTCTGATAATTCTAGAGTTGATAAAGATAATAGTTCAATGGACTGACGTAAGTCCTGGGTCATCACCAGTTTTTGCGTTTGGCGTTGTGAAAGTGAAGCCCCGAGTTTCATCTAAAGTTTAAAATCCTCACCTAAATAAATTCGACGTGTTTCAGGATCGTTGATGAGATCATCCGCAGTTCCAGATATCAGAATCCTTCCACTATACATAATATAAGCTCTATCAGTAATCTTTAAAGTTTCCCTAACGTTATGGTCTGTAATTAAAATCCCAAGCCCTCTTTCTTTTAAGGATTGGATTACATTTTGAATATCTTTCACTGCGATCGGGTCAACACCTGCAAAAGGTTCATCTAACAAAATAAAGTCGGGATTAGTGACTAATGCCCTGGCAATTTCACATCTCCTTCGTTCCCCACCAGAAAGTGTATATCCTTTTTGATTTGCTACTCGCATGATTTGAAGTTCCATGAGAAGTTCGTCCCGACGACGGATAATTTCATCACCAGGTAAATTCATCGTTTCCAAAATTGCTTCCAAATTTTCAGCAACAGTCAGTTTACGAAAAATACTTGCTTCTTGGGCAAGATAACCAACACCCATTCGAGCACGGATGTGCATTGGTGCTTTCGTTAAGTCTTCGTTATCGATAAATACATGACCTTCATCAGGAGTAACAAAACCGACACTCATATAAAAACTTGTAGTTTTTCCGGCCCCATTTGGTCCAAGAAGTCCTACAATTTCACCTTTTCGGATATAAAAGCTGACTCCATCTACAACCTTACGTTTGTTATAGATCTTTACTAAATTTTCCATCCTAAATGTTTTTACATTTGGATCGATTTCTTTCTTTTTATCCGCTACTTTACTTTTTTTCACCATTCGGGATTACCTTTAGCCCATCAGTTAACAGGGCTTTGTCCGATTTTGGAAACAAGATGATTTTCCCAGCAGATACCTTGGTTGAGTCTCTTACAAGGGTTGGATTTCCTTCCAATACTAGCTCATCTTTTTTTTCATAATATGTGGCAAACTCACCAGTGGCTTTTGCGGATTGTGTTTCTACTTGCACATCACCTCTGGCAACAGTTTCATTTTTATCATCAAATCTTTCAATAAAGACAGATGTTAATTGTCCACGTTCTACTAAATCTTTTTTATTTAAAAAAACAATTTTGGGAGTTTCGGTTAAATATGAATAACCCTTTTCTTTATCATAAAAAAGGATTCCCCCTTCCATTCGATAACCATTTTCTTTATCCAAATAACTTACGTTACCTGTAGCTTTAATTTCCTTATTACTTTTTTTACTCTCTAATAAATCAGCTTTAAATTCAGAATTTTTTCTGTACATAAATGCATCACCGTTCATAGAAGTAACGGTTTCTTTGCCTTTATTTAAGTGAGTCAAAGTTTTGCCTGAAAACAAAGTCAGGACTCTCTCTTTTGTGACAGTATCTTTTTCTTTGTCTTTTTTATTTTCATAACTCACTTGGTAGATGGTTGCATCACCATCTAATTGGATACTTCCCTCTTTCACAAAATAAGAAAGAGTTTGTCCAATGAGAAAACGATTTTCTGAGAACAAAAACGGTTCTCCTTTTAAATCGATACGATCTTCCTTTTCAGAAAAAACTGCATCTTCGCCAAATACTTGGAATTCTTCCGAGGTAACGACTACTTTCCCTGCAAGAGTTGTTTTTGCTTCTTCCAAATTGCGAAGGATGGATTGGCATTTAATCCTAACTACTTTTCCATCTTTTTTCTGAGTTAAAATTGGATGGTTTTCTAAACTAACAGTACCTGAAACTTTATCATAAACACCTTTAGTTGCAGTAAGTGTCACTCCATTCTGAAAGTCTTCTACGATCACTTGGCCTTTTAGGTTTCCTATGAGCGCCTCTTCTCCAATGATTTCAATTTCCTTGGCACTGAGTTTGATGGACTTATGCATGATATAAGCACCACCACCTAAGATAAATACTTTGACTGGAAACCCATTCAAAACCCTTTCTTCTTGAGTGAGACTACTTCCTCCCCAAATGATCGGGATTTTGTCTTTTTTCGATTTTTTATCTTCGTTCTTTAGAATTGTCTCATCTGCTTTAAAAAAATCATCGTTCCCATACAAAATAGGAATCGGTGATGTTTTTAATTGTAAAACAAATCCAAAGAATATAGATAGGACAACCAATTGCCTCATGGTTTTTCCTTCAGTGGATTGGATCCACCGACAGTAACTGCCTTTGGTTGGATGATTGTGAATTTATTTAAACTTTTATCAGCCCGTAATCCTTTTCCACGGATGGTTGTTCCGTCAGAATAAACAAGGACATCCGCTTCTGAAGCGAGAGTTTTTTCTTCTAAATTATAAGTAAGAGATTCTGATTCGATAAATTTTCCATCATTCGTTCTTAGGCGAACCTTTCCTTCTAAAACAACAGTTTTAGTTTGGTGGTTGATCTCACCTCGATTCCCAGTCATCAGAGACGTAACTTTTCCTTTTTCAAACTGATTGAATTCAAATCCATACACGATGGTTTTGTTTTCTTTAGGAAAAATATACGATTCCGCTCCCTTTAGTTTCCATTCCAATTCGCCAGATTCTTTGTAGGAAGCACGGCTAAAGTTTCTCATCGAAACCATGGATCCAGATTCCTTTTCAACTTCGATGCGAAGGTATTCCTTGTCTTTACATGTAGTAAAAACCAAGAGGAAACACAATGTCCATACCTTCGTTTTCATTGGAAAGAGACTAGACCTCTAAGAATTTCGTTTTTACCAAACGATCCAATTCTAATAATTGAGTGAGTAAAACCTTTGCTTTTGCCAAAGGAAATTGGGTTGTTGCATCCGATAAAGCTTTTTCAGGATCAGGGTGTACTTCCATAAAAAGTCCCTCCACACCAACAGAAACTGCACCACGCATCATATGAGGGATGAACTCTCGTAAACCACCTGTTATGTTTCCAGCAGCACCAGGTAACTGTGCGGAATGGGTACCATCAAATACAATGGGAATTCCATGTTTATGCATCATGGGAATGCCTCGTAAATCAAACACTAGGTTTCCATACCCGAAACTCGCACCACGTTCGGTGACCATGTACTTTTCAGATCCAGACTCTTGGATTTTGGTTTTGATATGCCTTGTGTCATCAGGTGCCATAAACTGACCTTTTTTCACATTCACCCACTTTCCAGTTTCGGCAGCTTTGGCAATAAGGTCTGTTTGGCGGCTAAGAAAAGCCGGAATTTGAAAGATATCCACTGTGTCCTTTAAAGGATCTACTTGTATGGTTTCATGGATGTCTGTTAATACAGGTACATTGTATTTATGTTTGATGAACTCGAGGAGTTTGCGTCCTTCTTCCAATCCTGGACCTCGATAGGAATTGATGGAAGAACGATTGGCTTTGTCAAAAGAAGATTTAAAAATATAAACAATCCCTAACTCATCACAGATGGCTTTCATTTCACCACAAACACGATCAAGTAAGTCTTTGTTCTCCATCACACAAGGCCCGGAGATTAAAAAAAACGGCTGACGTCCTCCGATTTTTTTTCCAAAAAATTCTCTTTCTTCAATTAAATCGTACATCTTAATCCTCCGATTTTTTCGCTAATTTCGATGCAGCCTTAATAAAACCTGCAAAGAGTGGATGTGGATCTGTTGGTTTCGATTGGAATTCTGGATGGAATTGAACTCCAATGAACCAAGGATGATTTGGAATTTCGACAATTTCCACCAAACTACCATCAGGTGAAAAACCAGATAAATTCATTCCTTTTTTCTCAAAATCATCCTTAAATCGAAGTGTAAATTCAAAGCGGTGTCTGTGACGTTCTGAAATTCGATCAGCTTTGTATTCACTATAAGCAAGTGTTCCCTTTTTGACAACACATGGATAAGCACCAAGGCGCATAGTTCCACCCATACGTTCGATTTCTTTTTGTTCTTCTATCATTGAAATCACAGGGTATTCAACATTTGGTTTGAATTCAGTTGAATTAGCATCTTTGAATCCTAAAACATGGCGCGCAAATTCAATCACTGCACATTGCATTCCTAAACAAATTCCAAAAAATGGAATCTGTTTGGTTCTCGCATATTGAATGGCAGCAATTTTTCCTTCGATCCCACGTTCTCCAAACCCACCTGGAACGAGAATTCCATGAACACCTTTTAAGAGTTCTTTAGTATTCTTAGAATCAATATCTTCAGGATTAATTTTGACAACTTCTACTTCTACATCATTGGCAATTCCACCATGAGCCAAGGATTCGTAAACAGATCGATACGCATCTTGTAAGGAAATGTATTTTCCAATTAACGCCACTTTTACGGTCTTTTTTGTATTACGAATTTTCTTAACCATGTTTTCCCACTGGGAAAAATTCAGTTTTCGTAAATCCATACCAAGTGCATTCAGTACAACTTCATCCAATTTATCTTCTCGATACATCAGAGGAATTTCATAAATGGATGTTGTGATATCGACAGCTGAAATTACATTTTGTTCTTTCACATTACAAAAGAGAGAGATCTTATTTTTCATCTCCTTTGACATTGGTTTATTGATCCTGCAGATTAATACATCTGGTTGGATCCCTAGTGCCAATAACTCTTTTACTGAGTGTTGGGTTGGTTTTGTTTTGGCTTCACCAGCTGCTGTAATTGTTGGGACAAGCGTTAGGTGGAGGAATAATACCTGGTTACTACCATGTTCATATCGCATTTGGCGAATTGCTTCCAAAAATGGAATGGATTCAATATCTCCAACTGTCCCTCCAATTTCCACAATTACAAAATCTGTTTCTTGGTCACGTGTTAGGTTATATATACGATTTCGAATCTCATTTGTAATATGTGGTACAACTTGTACGGTTCTTCCAAGGTAATCCCCTTTCCGTTCCCGTTCGATGACAGCATGGTAAATTTGCCCAGTTGATACAGAATTTTTACGGGAAAATTTTGACTTGGTGAACCGTTCATAATAACCTAAATCTAAATCCGTCTCGGCTCCATCTTCGGTCACATACACTTCCCCATGTTGGTAGGGACTCATTGTGCCTGGGTCAATATTGATATAAGGATCCATTTTTTGTAAAGAGACGGTATAACCTCTGGCTTCTAACAAACAACCGAGAGCGGCGACAGTGACCCCTTTTCCCAAAGAAGAGGAAACACCACCGGTAATGAATATATATCTGGTCTTGGACAAACTGGACCTCAAAAAAGAATGTTTTTTACAGACTGTTGGGATTTGGGTCCAAAATCAATACGTTTAGGAAGGGGATTTGGCTTTTTCTAAAATCTTGGTAGTGGATTTTCCGGAAACAAAAGGTAAAATTTGAATATCCGCACCCATCTCCTTTAAAATTTTGTATTCTGGGAGGGTCTCAATTTGGTAATCCCCACCTTTTGAATGGATGGAGGGTCTTACTTTTTTTAAAATTTCTAAGGGAGTGTCTTCAGGAAAACTAGAAACAAAATCAACGGAAGATAAAGCCGCAAGTACCATCATTCGGTCTTCACAGGAATTGATAGGCCTAGATTCCCCTTTTAACCTTCTCACACTCTCATCTGAATTCACACCAATCCAAAGGTAATCTCCTAAATCACGAGCCTGTGCTAAGTAACTCACATGACCTGGGTGTAAAATATCAAAACAACCATTCGTAAATACGATTTTTTTGCCTTCGAGGGACTTACGTTTTGTTTCGATCGTGTCTTGTGCGATGATTTTACTTTGTAGTGACTCGTAAAAACTCATTTTGATTCCTCAAGATAACCTAAAGTCCGAAGAGCCTCTTCAATCTCAGATTGTGTCACCGTTGCCGCACCCAATTTTCCAACGACAATCCCCGCACTTACATTGGAGACTAAGGCTGCTTCTCCAATACTCATCCCACTAGCTACAAATGCAGTGTAGGTGGTGATTACCGTATCCCCTGCCCCTGTTACATCAAATACTTCTTTGGCGACAGTTGGGATATGGTAAAAACGATTGGATGTCCTTTCATAAATTGACATTCCCTTTTCCCCTCTAGTAATCATCATCGCATCGGGTGTAATACGTTCTGAAATCTCACGACAAGCGAGTTCAATTTCAGAATCACTGGATAGTTTTTTACCCAATGCCTTACCCGCCTCATGATGGTTTGGTGTCATGATATGAATGTTTTTGTATAAGAAAAAATGGCTTACTTGCGGATCTACAGTCACAATTTTATTTTCTGCATTACAAAGAGAAATCACAGATTGGATCAAAGAAGGTGTTAAGTACCCCTTATCGTAATCTGAGAGGATCACAGCAGAAGCCTCTTTGATTTTATCTTTTAATCGTTCCAGAATTTGTTTTTCTTCTTCATTTGTCAGTGGGACAATTTCTTCTCTGTCCACACGGCAAACTTGTTGGTGAGAGGCAATGATTCTCGTTTTTAGAATCGTGGGAATTTGTTTGGATTTTAATAAGGCTAAGTCTTCCTTTGCTACTGAATTCGAAAGTAAAATTGATTCTAAATTTTCACCTGCTTTGTCTTCCCCGATCCTTCCAAAAACAATCCCTCTGACTCCAATGGATGATAAGTTTTGAACAACATTACCAGATCCACCTAAAGTTTGTTTTTCGCTTCTAACCCAAACAACGGGAACAGGCGCTTCGGGAGAGATTCTTTCCACTGATCCAATTAAGTATTCATCTAAAATCAAATCTCCTATGACGAGAACTTTGATTTGGGAAAGTTTGGCAAAGGTTTGGTGTAGCAAAGATTTTTTGATTTTCAACAAAGCCGAATCCTTGAATTGGTTTACAACTAAACATGGAATCTAAAACCTTTCTCTGTGTCAACCTTCCCCTTACCTCTATTTCCCTTACCAGATGTATTTCTGTTTCCTGGGATGTTTTTACCCTTACATATCTTTGAGCCAAGGTATAGAAAGTTACTGGATTTTTGTTTGGAAAATGGAGGAGAAATGGGAATGGCACCTTATCCGAAAGGGTATTTGGGAAATGGATTACCTCCCATTCCTAAGGTTGTAGGGTTTGGACATATCATCCAAAAGGAATCTTTGCCTGATGGAAGATCCAATATTATTTTAGAGGGATTAGGAACGGCAGAGATTGTCAGTTTAACTTCCACCGAACCCTTTTATATCGCACAAGTATCCAAACGAGAACACCAACGGAATAAAAATGTCTCCGAGGAACTAAAAGAAAAAATAGAAGAATTGTTAGTGCTCACCAAACGAATCTTACTTGCTGAAGGTGCTGAGGAAGACCTAATTTTAAAAATGAACCAAATTTTAGTTCACCCATTTCCTGTGGATTTTATTGCTTCACTGATTTATTTTGATTTTAAAACAAAACAAACCATTCTGGAAACAACCAATTTAGACACTAAGGCAAATTTACTCAAACAAGTGTTAATGGGTCTTAATTTGGGAGAATAACTGTTTTATTTTTTAACTCTGCCACCAAAAACAAAAAGGATGGAAATTCTGAAGTATTTTCTCGGTAAAATACTCTTGGATTTGTTTCTTTTGCGTTTAGATACAAATAACTAGAGTTTTCTTTGCGGATGTAAGCTCTTTCCAAATAATGATTGGTTTGGGAATACAATAAAAAATCTTTCATTAAATCACTGATGGCAACATCAGTTTCACTTTGTTTGTTCGTTGCGATGAAAAACAAAGAAGTGGAATTTCCTTCTTGTTTCTCAAAATGGAACTCGTTTGACCAATGTCCTTTTTTTCCAAAACCAGATTCAGGTGTTGGATTTTCTCCAACCAAATTCGGAATAAAATCAGAAGTTTCCCAAGGTATTTGTTTCCCTAAAAAATTTTCCTTTGCAAGGAAAGAACGCCAGTGTTTCGAAAGACCTCGTACTTGGAGTTTTGGTAATTCTAAATCTTCTCGAATGAAACCACGAAGGGTTAAAAATCCAAGAAATCCCATCTGAACTTGCGGAATGGATTGGAAATCCCAAATTTCTTCTTCTTTGAAAGGAGATAAAAACAAGGAATCCATAGCATAAAAATCTTGGTGTTGGTAAGGGTAAAATACCCCTGGTTGGGAAGAAAATACTGATCCATCTAAACGATTCACATAAAAAGTATCGACGGACTTTGGAAAAGAGAAGAGTAAATTCCGCCCCTTCATCGAGGCGGAACTCATTACTTAGAAAACGAGAAATTAATCTCCTGCGTAAAGGGCAGTGATTTTGTCTTTGTATTTCTCTGTGATTAAGTGGCGTTTCATTTTGAACAGGTTTGTCAATTCATCACCCACTTCAAATGGTTTTGTGATGAGGATGAATGGAGTCACTTGTTCAAAGGACTTAAATCCAGTTTTGGTATTGTTCAGAGCTTTGATTTCTTTTTTGTAGAAATCGAGGACTTTTGGGTTTTCAATGAGTTTCTGTTTATCAGTTTCACCGATTCCATTTTCCTTTGCCCATGCAGTCAACTGTTCAAAATCAGGAACCACGATGGCACCCAAATTCTTTTGGTCTTGGCCAATCACCATACACTGCGAGATAAAAGGAGACTCAGTGAGTTTGTCTTCTATCGGTACTGGCTCAACGTTTTCACCACCAAGAAGAACCACTGTGTCTTTTGCACGGCCTGTAATGGTAAGGGTTTTTTTGAAATTGAACATCCCAATGTCACCTGTGTCCATCCAACCATCTTTGAGAACTTTTGCTGTGGTTTCTGGGTTTTTGTAGTAACCTTTCATCACTTGTGGTCCACGGATGTGGATGACACCACGTTTGCCATAAGATCCAGAAACCAATTTTTGGTTGGCATCAATGTGAGTGAGAACTTTACCCAAATCATCGCGGATTTGTAATTCCGTTTCAGGAGTGATCACCCCCACGGAACCTTGTACCAATCGTTTGAATGTACGAACTGAAATCACTGGAGAAGTTTCCGTCATTCCATATCCTTCCAATACGTTGATTCCAATATCATTGAAAAATGCATCGACGTGCCTTTGTAAAGCACCACCACCAGAAACAGATGCTTTTAACTCACCACCAGTTGCCTCACGGATTTTCGAAAGGACCACTAAATCGAGTAAAAAGTATGGAATCGCCAAAACGATAGCAACTGTTAGGTAATAAACACCTTTAAAAAGAGAAACAATTGGATTTCGTCCAACGTAATCAACTTGGTTTCCTTTCAAAAAACGAGTCGCCGCATTGAAGTGTTTTGAGAAAAAATATGCCAAATTGAATAAACCTCTGCGGATTGCAGGAGTTTGTTTTGGATCATTGATTCTGGTATAAATACCATTATAGATACTTTCCCAAAGTCTAGGCGCAGATGCCATAAACGTTGGTTTTGCTTTTTTCATATCATCCCGTAGATCGCGAACATTCGTATAATAGGTTGCACAACCTGCAGCAATCGCAAGGTATTCGAAAACTCGTTCAAATACGTGCCATACTGGTAGAATGGATAACATTCGTTCGTCGGCTTTGATTTCGATCATACTACCAAGAATGACTCTTGTTTGGTGGAGCATGTTACTGTGTTTTAACATAACTCCTTTAGGCATTCCTGTTGTTCCTGAAGTATAAATGATTGTGAAAAGGTCATCCGGAAGAATGGATTTCATTCTTTCTTCTGCTTTTTTGGAACCTTTGGCTCTCAGTTCTTTCCCTTTCTCAATGAGGTCATACATTTTTAAGACACCAGTTGCTGTGGATTTTTTATCCATCACAATGAGTGTTTTTGCAAATTCGAGTTGGGAACGGTTCTTTTGGAACTTTTCCAACATTTTATCATTTTCTAAGAAAACAACTTTTGCTTCACAGTGATTGAGAATATAAACAATTTCGGAATCGGTAATATCGGTTCCGCGTGGAACATCGGCAGCACCTGCCATGAGGATTCCATAATCGGAAACAATCCATTCCAATCGGTTATCGGCAAGCAATGCTACATTTTCTTTCGCATTCACACCTAAATCAATAAGAGCTTCTGCTAAGTTGATACCAAGATCATACACTTCTTTGAAGGTGACTGGTTTATAGGACTTCGATTCGTCTTTACTAACGAACGCGGGGCGGTTCCCAAATTTTTCAGCACTCTGCTGGAAGAGTTCGGGCAAATTGGCTGGCATGATTCTGACTCCTTTCTGAAAAGAAAACGGTAAAAGGTATCTTTAAGGGACTTTTTTAACGAACATGAGTCAAGACATTTTCATTCTTGCCATTGAAATCAAGGAACCTGCAAATCTTTGTTTGGCATTGCACAATTATGGCAGATCAGACTTGGACCAAACATGAGAACGGATGACAAGCCCTGTTAGGTCTTCTTTTTCCAAGCCGTACTGTCGGTACACAATCTTTCCGGAGCGATCAAAAACAAGAACACATGGAATCCCTTCCACTTTGAAAAAATCTGTCATTTTCCAGTCTTTATCAAGTAAGGTGGGATAACTCATCTTCAATCGAATCATATCTTCTTTAATTTTTTCTAGCGGTTCCGTTGTGTCTGTATTGATCCCTCGAAAAACAAAATCTGACTCGGACACAGAATGTTTCCATTCATTGATCGTAGGTACTGCCTTTGCACATGGTTCACACCATGTTGCCCAAAAATCCAATACAATCACTTTGCCTTTCCAATCTGACAATGCCTCTGTGGTTCCCGTGATGGTTGGCAAAGGATCTGGATAAAAATCTACTTTTCCTGCTTCTGGTTTACAAAAAAAGAAAGTAAGGAAAACGAGAAGATAAAATCTGGAAGATATCAATTGGGAGAATACGGTTTTACTTTTTGGAATCATTGATTTATAACTACTTCTCCAACTTAGACGAATGGAATGATTACGTAAAGGGAAACTGGAAAGGAAAAGGAATTTCGATGATTCCTTCCTTCACAGAACCTTATGAATCTGGTGATGAAACCCTCGTTATGTGGAAGTTTCAAGAAAACCAAATCAAATCCGTTTTTTCTCGCGGGAAAACAAAATACCACCTCAATTGGTCAGTGGAAGGTTCCATTCTCTGTGACCGGATCAAACTATTCGCCAATGCTGAAGATTGGGAATGCGAAATCCAAGCCATGACAAAGGAACGATTCCATTTACATGTGGTTCCCAAACAAGATAAAACTAAAATTTTATTTTCTGGTGTCGTGACAAAAAAGAAAGGGTTTTTATCCTTCTTCTAAAACAGATCGAAACACAGATTCTGTGATTTTGGCAGCATTTTCCCAACGAAATTCATCTATGGAAACATTCACAGGAGTTGGATTCTGAAAGAATGAATCAATGGCTTCTGCCCAATGTTTAGCATCTTCATTGGAACTAATTGGTAAATAACATACTTCTTCTTTCCCAATTTCATGGAAGGTAGGAATATCAGATACGATACACGGAACCTTATGGAATAAAGCTTCCACCATCGGAATTCCAAATCCTTCATATTTACTCGCAAAAACAAAAAGTCCTGCTCGTTTGTACACATGTTGTAATTCTGAATCGGAAACTGAATCCAAAATAAAAATATCTTTGTAGAGTGTTCGTTCCTGGATTAACTCTTCAATGAATTCGGGAGATTCCCATCCGATTTTTCCAACAATCACCCATGGTCTGTAGTGGTGGGGATTTTTTTTTCTGTATTCTCGATATACTTCTAATAAAAAGGGGTAATTTTTCCTTGGTTCGATAGTGGAAACAGACAATAGATAACCATTCCCCAAGTCTTTCACTCGGTTTGACATGGGTGAGTCTAATAACTTTGTCATTTCCACTGGATTCACTCCAGGATAAGCAACTCCAGTTTTTTCAACTGGATAATCAAATTTTTTACACATATCATCACTTGTTTGTTTGGATATGGATAGTATAAAACTCGATCGCCTAACGGAATAACTTTGGAATAATCTTTGTTGTAATCTCGCAATCCAACGCATTGTATTTGGATATAAATACAAAACCAAATCACAATACGTGAGTACTGCCTTAAGTTCTCTTGGCAAAAAAGGTGGTAACACCTGCTGTGAACCCCAAAACAAATCCAATCGATGGGTCATTAAATAAAAAGGGATGTAGAGATTATAATACAGGCCACCTTTCCATTTTAGAAAACCTCCACCCTCTACCCACCTAACATTTTTTAATTCAAGGACAGCTTTATGATCAGGATGAATCGGCAAATGTGAAAATAGCAAAAACTCATATTTTTCTTGATTGGGAAAAGCTTTTAAGGTTTCTGCAATGAGACGTCCTACACCAGAAACTCTAGTGGATAAAGGACGTGCATCCAAACCGATTTTAAAAGTTTTCACCATCGTTCCTTCACCTTAAGTGAAAGTTGGTGGAAATCAATTTTGCTTTCCAAATATTCTACAGCTTTTCTTTTTCCGGCAACAAGCCCAAAAGTTAATGTTGTTTTTTGGTTAAAGGAATAAGGTTTATCTTTTAAAGGAAAAAATGTAAAATTTTCCTCATCTAATAAAGCAATCCCACCACAGATATCCCATTCATTTTTTGGTTTTAAGGACACAATTAAATCGATAAATCCTGCGGATAATAAACCAAGTTTATAAGCAATACTTCCCATGGATCGAATTTCAAAATCTTCATGCCAAAAAGTATCATCAAAAAGTCCCTCTCGCATTTCTGAAGCCGAAACAATTAATACCGGTTTTTTGTTTTGTCCCTTTAATTCTTGTAACGGATGTAATACGGAGCCACTTTCAACAAGTAAGGTTCTAAAATTATCTTCCGTAGCGTACGGCGCTTGCAGTTTTGCAAAAAAACTATTTTTTCCTTTCGAGAAAAATTCACCTGTGGCAGGGTTAAAGATGATCCCCCAAATTGCCTCACCGTTCCGAACAAGTCCCAAACTGAGTGCAAATTGGTCATTTTTTTTGACAAATTCACGTGTACCGTCGATGGGATCTAAAATCCATACCCATTCCTTATCCAAACGAGAAACGGTATCTGCTCTTTCCTCAGACAAAAATCCATGTCCAGGGAATCGATTGGAAATTTTTTCATACAAAAATTCACTCGCATACAAATCCGCTTCGGTAACAGGATCATTACCACCTTTATCACGAATCTGAAAATCAGTTTTATAAATGCTTAAAATGGAATCCCCAACTGATAGAACCCACTTCCATACTTCCTGAAACTCTTGTTCTTCCATTCCGTCCTTTTTTCTGGACCTAATTAATTCTTTTTTTCTTCTTTATGTGCACCAGAACTTAAATCCAATCCTTCTGGTTTCTCTAATACAATTTCTTCTACAGGTGAAGTCACATATGTTTCTGGATCCACTGGGAACTGGTATTGAAAATAATAGTTCTTATACTTTACATAAAAAGTATTTGTCCCTTCTGGACGTTCCGTTTGTAGGTCTTGGAATTTTAAATCTTTTAATTCTTTTTTAGGATTTGCAAACCGTTTTGATAATGTACTGCGAACGGAACTTACCATATTGGCTTCAAAGTTTTTTTTCTTTTGTTCTTCAGTGAGTTTTGGGTTTCTTAGATGGTCCTCTAATTTGGTAAACTCTTCCGCCAAACCAGTGCTTTGTTGTGAATATAAAACTGTTACACTGCAACTCACGATTACCAATACTTTCATCAAAAACTTCATAAGTTTACCCCTGATTCCTCATGATATTATCTCTAATGGTGTATATGCCAATAAGAATTTTTTATCCAAATGGGATCCAAATCTCACTTCTACCTTTCGGTTGTCCCCAGAACCAGACAAACTCAAAATACGTCCTTCTCCGTATACTTTATGTCTAACTTTCATTCCGATTTGGAAATCACTGTCTCCTGTTTTCGCAAGAACTGATTCAAATTTTTCTTCTGATTTTTGAAACCTTTCCGCACGCGGAGCAACATCTGGCCTTCTAACACCATATCGATTTTCTGTAAATTCCCCTTCCAAAAATTCTTTTGGAATCTCCTCCAAAAATTGGGATGGTAAACGAGCATCTACTTCTCCAAATTTTCGAGTAAACCGACTAAAACTAATCTCTAAATGTTCGCGTGCTCGAGTGATCGCAACGTATGCAAGCCTTCTTTCTTCTTCGATTCCCTCTGGTGAATCAATCGAAAGAAAATGAGGAAACGTTCCCTCTTCCATACCAGCCATAAATACATGAGGGAATTCTAATCCCTTCGCATTGTGAACTGTCATAAGGATAACATAATCGGGAAGATCTTTTGAAT
The DNA here is from genome assembly GCA_016742255.1 of Leptospira sp. Taxonomy (GTDB): domain Bacteria; phylum Spirochaetota; class Leptospiria; order Leptospirales; family Leptospiraceae; genus Leptospira_A; species Leptospira_A paudalimensis. The sequence continues at coordinate 44,684 of JACVCB010000014.1, read as the reverse complement.
TTTCTTCACTTGTAATCAACGAAATATTACTTAAATATTCTTCTAAGGTTGCTTCAGAGTTTGTTTCTTCAAATTCTTTCAGTGCATTCACAAATTCATTTAAATTTGATAGTCTCGAAAACGAATCCTCAGTCCCTTCATTTTCTAAAAATTCACGATAACCAGAATGTTCTAAAACATCGTAAGCAATTTCGGAAGGAGTTTTTTTTCTTAAATCTTCCATTGCTGATTCAAACATACGATACAACGAATGTAATTTTTGTGAGGTTCCTTTTTTGATTTCAGGAATTGGTTGGCCTAAACACTCAAATAAGGATAATCCTTCTTTTACAGAATGGGTCAGAAGCCGATTGACGGTAGTATCTCCAATTCCTCTGGGAGGAGAGTTGATGATACGAAGTAAAGATGTTGAATCCACTGGATTCACTACGACTGACAAATAGGCAATTAGATCTTTTACTTCTTTTCTGTCAAAAAAACGAAACCCGCCAAAAATTTTATATGGGATTGCTTTTTTCCGAAGTGCTTCTTCAAAGTATCTGGATTGTGAATTGGTTCTATAAAAGATAGCAAAGTTTGAATATTTTTTTCCTCTTCGGAATCCGGTTACTATTTTTTGAACAATTCCTTCCGACTCTTCCATCTCGTTCTGGTATGCAGTGAGTTTGATTTTATCACCTAACGGATTTTCAGTGCGCAAGGTTTTATTGGTTCTTTGTTTGTTATTCGCAATTAAGGCAGCCGCAGATTCGATGATGGTTTTTGTGGACCGGTAATTTTCTTCTAATTTGACAACAACGGCATCAGGATAATCTTTTTTAAAATTTAATATATTCGATATATCAGCACCGCGCCAAGAATAAATGGACTGATCATCATCACCAACCACACATAAGTTTTTATGAAAGGAAGAAAGTGACTGAACCAAATGGTATTGTATTTTATTCGTATCTTGGTATTCGTCTACCATGATGTATTTCCATAATCTCTGGTATTTCTCCAAAATGACTGGAAAATCACGAAATAATATCACTGTCTTTAGAATTAAATCACCAAAATCCAATGCGTTACGTAATGATTTCCTTTTTTCATATTCCAAAAATACGGAAGCAATTGATTTTGTATAAGCATCATCTGCCTTTTTTTTAGCAAATTCTTCGGCTGTTAAAAAGGAATCTTTGGCTTGGGAAAATTGATTCGCAAGACTTGATGGACGAAATTCCTTTGTATCCATTTCCTTTGACTTTAAAATTTCTTTGATCAGTGACTCTTGCATATCACTGTCATACACAGTGAAATTACTCCCAAGCCCTAATACCTTACCTTCTCTCCTCAATAGATACAAACAAAGGGAATGGAAGGTACGAACAAAGGGTTCATAGGTTCCATCTAGTAATAAACTTCTGCACCTGGATCGCATTTCCTCTGCAGCTTTATTGGTAAATGTAACAGCTAAAATCTGGTTTGGATAAATTTTGTGATTGAGGATTAAATTTGCAATTCTGTAGGTGATAACTCTTGTTTTGCCAGAACCCGCACCAGCCAAAATCAAAAGTGGTCCATCGACAGTTTCAACAGCTAGTTTTTGTTCTGCATTTAGACCAACTAACTCCACTTAGAATCGCATGTCCCCAATTCCAAATACAAACTGGAAACTATTATTATCAGGATACAATCCAAATGGCCTATCCTCTACTCCTGTATAACGTATCTTTTGTGCAAAATACAAGCGAAGTGGAAGTACAGGAATTTGGATCCTTAGACCAAAACCCCAAGAAAATCGAAAATTAGACATGGATAGGTTTTTACTCGAAAGCACCAAATTTCCTGGATCATTCACAACAAGTGGAGAATCGTAGATTTTTTTACCAAAAGAATTATAGTTTTCGAATAAGTATGTTTCGACCGGTTCCGTTGACCTTTGAGATGCAACCAAACTATCATAGTTCTTAAAAAATTCCTTTCGTTCCCCGACAGCACGATTGATCTGCTCATACATCGAACCTGCATCAAAAAAGATAACAAACCACAATAAGGTTGGTTCAATTGGAAACCTTAATTCAGACGTAAACAAAACCCGACTAGAAGCACCATCTTTCCATTCATCAGGATAGTATTTATCGTCAAAAAACCATCCACGTAAGGACTCATAACCACCTAAAAATAGCCGGTCTTGTACTTGGATATATGGTATCCTTTCTTTGTCCTGGTTTCTATATTTAGGAGTCCTTTCAAACGTAAAGACAGAAGACGTTCTAAATTGTTGGACAACTCTCCATCTTCTCAGAGCATTTTTTCGGATTAAACCAAAAAAAGTATAATCGAACCATGTATGATAATATTCTAATATAGGGCTAAATTGATCAAAATGGCTTTCTCCACCTAAAAATTGACCCACATTATCAACTGAAAAAATTAAGTGAAATCCTTGTGTTGAGTTAAAAATGTTATCACGGCTATCGTAAGCAAGACCATTCGTTAACTGTGACCGAAATTGCCACCCACGATCCACTTCGGCAAGTACCTGGTCAGATACAAGAGACGTAGGCCTAGTTGAGGCAAAAAAGGATGGGGAATAACGATGGAAATGTGTCCAGTTAATGAGAAACCTGTGTCCAATACCTGCACTGACACCCACCCCCGATCTTTCATAAGAAGCAACTTCTTTGATCCCTTGGTTGTTGTTTTCTGTAATGGAAGTAGCTCCCACAAACAAAGTACGTGAAGAATAAAAGGCAGAAAGAGTTAAGGACCAAGGTTTGTCCATAAACCATGGTTCTGTCCAAGAGATTTGTAAGTATCTACGAATGGGACCAAATTCCACCCTTCCGGTAATTTGTTGCCCTGATCCATTTAAGTTATTCTCACCTAACTGTGTAAAGATGGAAAATCCAGTAATAGTTCCGTATCCACCCCCCATCGAAACAGTTCCTGTTGGTTGTTCTACAAGTTCGATGATTAGGTTCATCTTTGTCTCATCTGAACCTGGTCTCATGTTGAAGTTTACTTCTTTGAAATAACCTAAATTAAAGATCCTTTCCCTAGATCGGTTCACGAGAGTTGAGTTAAATAAATCACCAGGCTTAAATAATAATTCGCGCCGAATGACTCGGTCTTGGGTTTTTTTGTTTCCCTTAATGATGATATTTTCAATGAATGCTAAGTTATTTTCACGGATCGTAAAATCGACATGGATGAATTTTTTACCACGCAACTTAGGATCTTCTTCATATATTTTTCTGAGCCTTGCCACATTCAATCGATTGTATTCTTCATTACAATCAGCGATTGCATCCGGATTTCCTCTTTTATCACAATTCTCGTAACGTGACAATGATCCATCGCTAAGTTCGATGACTTTTCTTCTTGGAATTACCTGAGCAAACAAGTATCCTTTTGCCGAATAAGCTTCGTTAATTGAAGATCTATCCTTTTGAAATTTTGTCTCATCAAAAACTTCTCCCACGTCGGCAGGTGCAAACTCAAACTGATCTTCTAAAAACTTGACGGGGTAAACAGGAGACCATTCCTCTTTTGGAGTTCCAATAGGATTGTTTTCTTTATTTAAAAACTGTGGCATCCCATTGGGAGCAATGGTTAGGTCATGATTCGTTGTATAACCGTTATAAAAGTATTGTTCACCTTCAATAATTTTAAAATTAACGATAACAACCCTTTTGTCTTTTTTCTTGGGATTTTCCCAACGGATTTCCCAATTTGTGCCTTCATTACTTATTTCTGCGTCTACATATCCCCTAGATTTTAAATACGCAGCAACTTTTTGTTTATCTGATTCAAAAGCAGACTCTTTGAATACTCCTGATTCAATGATACCACTTTCCTTTAAATCCATGATTCCTTGGATATCGTATGTATCGATTTCATTATTACCAAAGATATTGATTTTACTGACTGGAATTTCTTCTCCCTCATCAATAATAAACTTCACCTTAACTGTGTTTGTTTCCGGATTCACTGGTTCCGTTTCAAAACGAACATAGGCTAGAAAAAATCCTTCGTCTCGGTATTTTTTCAAAATCACTTCTTTTGAAAGAGTCACTTTCTTTGGAGTTATGACTTCATTTTCCTTCAATGGAATTTTATCTCTTAGGTCAGAAGGGAAAACTTCATCAGCGCCGATAAAATCAATATCTTTAACCCTAGGTCGTTCTTTTACTAGGACTAAGATTTTAACTCCATCACCATCTGCTTCCCCTTGGATGTCGATGTGGTAGAAAAAACCTGAAACAAACAATGCGCGCATGTCAGCATTGAGTAAACCCTGGGAAAGTTGGATCCCGGGTCTCATATCCATTAATTCCAAAATATCATCCGAAGATGTATTTATGTTTCCCTTAAATTCTATTTTCGTTATGACTTTATCGATGAATACAGAGCGGTTAGACCATAAGGATACCCACTCTGCAGATGTAATCAAAAGCAAAGACAATACAAATAGGCTAAGGTATTTTAAATTTTTACGAAGTTTCAAAAATTACTTAGTAGTGCCTTTTACCATTGCAAGATTAAAGCGACTAACACCTGCAGCATTCACTGCATCAATCACTTTAACAACAACTTGGTAGGACGCACCACCATCTCCGCGAATGATCACTTTGTTTTTCTTTGGATCTCTCTCTTTTTCAGGTCCTAAAAAACCATTGATTTTTTCTGTTAGTCCTTCTAAAGGAACTGGTTCGGAATTTTGATCCAAATAAATTTTGCCCTGTTTATCAACAGTGATGACTAGTTCATCTTTCTGTTTTTCTTTTGCAACACTTGAAGATCTTGGCAATTCCACTTTTAAAGCAGTATTTTTTTCCAATGTTGCATTCATTAGAAAGTAAATTACAATAAAAGAAATTACATCGATAAGCGGTGCAAGTTCGATATTGTTAAATGACTTTGTCGTTTTACGAAATTTCATTTTTTGTTATCGTTTGTTCAAATGAGGAAGAACTAAATCTGTTACGTTTTCCATTTCCGTAATTTTTTCTTCCTTCATTCTAGAAAAAACATTATAAAAAATATAAGCAGGAATCGCTATTCCAAGTCCCATAGCTGTTGTGATGAGTGCTTCCGAGATACCCACTTCGGCACCTTGTGTTCCCGCACCTTCTGCAAATGACCTGACGATACCAATCACAGTTCCAAGAACTCCTAACAATGGTGCAATGGTTGCAATGGTCCCTAGTCCTGTGAGGTAACGTTCCATCAAATAAATTTGTCGGAATCCTTCTTGTTTGATATCTTCTTCCCAAAACGAAACACCACGGCGTTTTAAGTCAAAGGCCATTCGAAGTAAGATTGCCGCTGGGGATTGTACGTCTTGAGTGAGGACATCTTTTGCATCGTCCCACTTACCTTCTCTGGCAAGTTCTCTTACCCGACGAAAGTGATCTTGTGGGATACTTTTTAATCTCCAATAATATACAAGTCGTTCCACGATGATGGTAAAACCAACGATGGATACAAAAATGATCAAGATGGGAATGGTTTGTGGAGGAACCGATGAAATGATTGAATCTGATTTAGCGAAAGGAAAAGACATGAATGAGACCCCATTGAAGGATTACGAATAGAGTTTTCAGTCTTCCCTTTTTCGCCAAATACTATTTTTAAAGGACTAACCAGCTTTTTTCATCAAAAGGTCAGTTGCCGCTTTGAGGACAGCAGAAGTCACCTGTTTTCCTCCGATCATCCGTGCCAGCTCCCGTTTCCTCTCTTCAAAATCCAAAACTGATGCTTCCGAGACAGTTCGACCACCTTCTTGCCGTTTTTCGATCTTAATTTGGTGGTCTCCCGCCGCTGCCACTTGTTGGGTGTGAGTGATGAGCAGGATTTGTGAATTTCGTGCTAGTTTTTTAAGCTTTATGGCCATGGCCTCTGCCGCTTCACCACCAAGTCCCGTATCCACTTCGTCCAGAACCAACATTTGGGGCGAAGGTGCTTGTTTGCCAAGGACACTTCGAAGTGCAAGCATCACCCGAGACAGTTCCCCTCCGGAGGCTACTTTGCGGAGAGGTCGAGGTTTTTCCCCCGGGTTGGCGCTAAAATAGAATTCGATTTGGTCAAGCCCTGATTCTGAAAGAAAATAGGACTTGGATCCTTCCTCAACTTCACCTTCAGGATTTTCCTCCCATCGAAGTACCACTTGGAGTTTCCCTCCCTCGAGACCTAAATCCACCATTTCTTTTTGTACCTCTTCTTCGAATTGGGAAATGGCATTCCTTCTTAACTTTGAAAGTTGGAATCCTAATTCTTTGAGTTCCGACAAACATTGGTCCTTTTTGATGCGTAAAAAATCTTCATCACCAGCTTGTTCCTTCCAACGTTCGAGTTCCGATTTTTTCTCTTCTAAGAGTTGGTTGATTTCTCCGATGCTTCCATTGTATTTTTTCTTCAATTTTTTAAGGTCTTGGAGCCTTGCCTGCACCATGTCCAAACGTTCCGGACTGAAAAATAATTCTTCCTCTTCTTCACGGATAACTGACTTCAATGACTTAAGCCTGTCATACACCTCTTCCCATTCTTCTAACATGTCTCTTTTTTCAGGGATAAGAATGGTAACTTTTTGGATGGCATGGATGAGGCTTGGGAATACTTTGAGGATGGAATTTTCTTTTTCCGAAAGTTCTTCTAACACCAAACGGTAGTTTTCTGCTAATTTTTCTCCATTGGCGAGTAAACTTTCTTCGGAACTTAGGCTTTCTTCTTCTCCATCTTTCGGAGCAATGGTTTCTATTTCTTCTACTTCATATTCCAAAATTTCCTTTCGTTTTAACATAGTTTTCCGAGTTTCTTCAAAGTCAGAAAGTTTTTGTTTCCAATGACGGTATTGTTGTAAGGCAGATTTGAATTTAAATTTTAGTGACTCCAAATTTCCAAATCGATCAAGGAATTCCAATTGGTTGGATTTTTCTAAAAGAAAAAGTTGTTCGTTCTGACAATGGATCTCCGCCATTGTTTTGCCGAGTTCTCGTAAATGAGTGGTGGAAGCAAGACTCTCACCGATTTTCACTCTTGCCTTTCCATCTTTCATTAGTTCCTTTGTGATGACAATTTCATCACCCGTATAACGAAACCCTTGTTCCATCAGATAATCTTTTGTTTGGTTTTGGCCAGTGAGGGATAAAACGGCTTGTAAGGAATAACGATCCTTTCCTTGCCGAATATTGGCAGTGGAACACCTTCCACCAAAAAGCGAAGCCAATGCATCGAAAATTAAAGATTTTCCAGCACCAGATTCTCCAGTGAAGACGGACAAACCATCCGAGAGGGAAAGTTCAAGAGATTCAAAAAGGGCAAAATCCTTAATTTTCAAATGTGTGATCATATAGACTCCTGTTTGCTATACAAACAGTTACTACTTAACATATAAGTAGTCAACGAAATTTTTTGAAAAACTTAAAAATTCTCAATTTCTCTTCCCTTCCTTTTTGAAACCCTGGTGGAAAAGGCACCCTATGAAAGATCTTGAAGGCAAAATCCACCTCGTTTCAAGTTTACCCCTATTCCGCAGTCTTTCGAAAAAAGAAAAAACTTGGGTGGCTGAGTCAGTTCACATTGTAGAAAGAGAAAGAGACGAAATCCTTTTCACTGCTGGTGATAGTGATCGGAGTTTATTTTTAATTCTTTCTGGTGGGATTAAATTGTTTCTCCCCAAAAAAGGAGAAGGCAAACGGGAAGAAGAAGTTCAATACTTAAAAAAAGGAGAATATTTTGGAATCCAAGCTCTATTAACGGGCGAAAAACACAACCATACGGCTGTTACCGTCACTGAATCAAGATTTTTGGTTTTATCCCAGTCAGAATTCCAAAAATTAATTCAAAAAATCCCGTACCTTTCCATCACATTTTCCAAAATGCTGACAAAATCCTTACGTGGGGAACTGTTAGGTGGAAAGGAATACTTTCGAAATTCTGTTGTTTGCCTTGTCCATTCCGATCCGATCGCAAAAGAAAAGTTTTCCGAAGAACTGGTAACGAGTATTGAAAGAGAATCGGGTAAAAAAGCAGTCATCCTACATTTTGGCCAAAATGGCAATCTGCCCATTCCTCATGCGAAATCTTACAAATTCAAAGATGCAGACCGCATCAAAGAAACCTTAGGCAAACATTATGCGAGCCATTCTTTTATTTTTTTAGAAGTATTTCCTGACACAGAATCCGAGCTCAAACAACTGTTACTCGATGAAGCTGACCATATTGAAAATTTTGTTTCCAAAGATGTAGAATCAAATCTTTGTGATTCGATCACAAAAGATGCAAAGGAAAATCAAATCCTCTACCACGAAACCAATATCAGGGATATCCTATACCACGGTAAGTGGGAAATTTTCATTCGTAGGAAAGCAAGAGAACTTTCAGGGGTTGAAATGGGAGTTGCCCTCGGTGGAGGAGCTGCTCTTGGCCTTGCACAAGTTGGGATCATGAAGGTGATGGAAGAAGAAGGTATCATTCCAGACATGATCGCTGGAACCAGTATTGGTGCGATCATCGGAGCATTTTGGGCCAGTGGTCTAGGTTACAAAGGAATCCTTCCCTTACTCGGTGAAATTGATAGTCTATTTAAAATGTTCAAACTGGTAGACTTATCCTTTCCAGGACAAGGATTACTCCATGGAAAACATGTTCGAACACTCCTCGAAAAATACTTAGGTGATTTGTACTTTGATGATTTGCCGATCAAACTAAGGCTCATTAGTTGTGATATTTCAACTCGACAAGAGATTGTTCTATCGGAAGGAAAGGTATTGGATGCTGTCATGGCAAGTATCTCCATCCCTGGAGTCTTTGTACCCCAACCACAAGAAAATGGAAAAACCTATGTAGATGGGGGAATTGTAAACCCACTCCCTGTTTCTGCACTCACCCAAGAAGGAATCCAAAAAATCATCGCAATCAATTCTATGCCGAGTTCCAAAGATGAAATGAAAACAAACAAACTCCTCAACTTAAATGTACTCGATATCATTGTGAACAGTTTGTATTCGTTACAATATCGAATCGGTAAATATAGCGCTCAGGAAGCAGATGTGTATTTAAATCCAATCCTCCCCAATTCAAATTGGTTTGAATTTTGGAGGAGTAAGGAGTTTATTGAACTAGGAGAAACAGTGACAAAAAGTTCACTCGAAGAAATCAAACAACTGTTTAGCGAAAAAAATTAATCCCGATCAGGGGATAAAATCACAATGTTAAAAGGGTTTCTTTCATTTTTTTCTGATTCCGAAAGTGTTTCAGAAAATCGAAGGGCACCTGTAATCACAGTACCAGTAGTAAGACCAGCAAAAATACCTTCTTTTTCATATAAGTCAGCTTGCAGGTGTAAGGCTTCGTCTTTTGTCACATGGAAATAATGATCAATGAGTTTTGGATCATACACTGCAGGAAGACGGATCCTTTCTCTTTCTTTTGGATTGTCTGTTTTTCCATACTCCATAAAAGGAGAGTTTTGTTTTCCAGCGATGATGACCTTAACCCTTCTGTCTTGTGACTTCAGGTAACGACCAATTCCTGTAATAGCCCCACCTGAACCTGGTGCCGAGATCACAGCACCTACCTTCCCTTGTAAATCGCGCCAAATTTCAGGACCCGTCGTCTTAAAATGGAAATTGGGATTGGCTGGATTTTCTAATTCATCAGGCAAGTAACCACCCATTTTTTTGGATTTTTCTTCCGCAAGTTCCAATAACTTCAAAGGATCAGATTCATTTGTCACGGTCACTTCTGCACCATAACTCCTGAGGAGTTGGACTCGTTCTGGGGAAGTTGTGAGTGGAACAAGGCAATAAACAGGGTAACCTTTTACCTTTCCAATCCATGTGAAACTAACAGAGGAAGAACCAGCACCTGAAAGGATAATAGGCATTCCTTTTTTTAATTTTCCACGTTTTTCGGCATCTAATACCATCGCAATGGCAGTCCGATCCTTCGCAGAACCAGTGGGATTTAAAAACTCTGCTTTTAAATAAAATTGAACTCCCGAATACTCGGAACCAATTCGATTCAATCGGATCAGCGGGGTGTTGCCAATCAATTGTAAGACATTGTCTTTGATCGGTTTGGCAACGGAAAGTTCCTTTCCAAAGATACCTTGTACATTGTTAAGCGCTTGCAACAAACTGTTGCCAAAGTCATCAATCCCTTTGGAAATTGGATCTATCATTTATTTAACTTTGATTAACTCAACATCAAACACAAGTGTTGAGTTAGCAGGGATTGGACCCACAGCTCTGTCACCATATCCAAACTTTGGTGGAATGGTTAGTTTCCGTTTTCCACCTTCCTTCATACCGACAATCCCTCGTTCCCAACCTTGGATCACTTGGCCTTGTCCCAATTGGAAACTAAACGGTTCCCCTCTGTCGACAGATGAATCAAATACCTTTCCATTGGTAAGTTTTCCCGTATAATGAACCACAACTGTCGTTCCACGGATCGCTTCTTTCCCTAACCCTTGTTTGGTGTCTTGGATGAGAAGTTCGTCTGCAGAAAGACCTGTCACAAATAGAAATAAACTGAGAGTTAAAAATAACTGTTTCATGTGGCTAATTATACACTCTTTCTGTACAACCAGGGAACATCTTTTTGGTTCTTTTCTTCAAATTTTTGAATAAAATCTGCTTTTTGGAGGGTAAGACCAATATCGTCCAAACCATTGAGTAAGCAATGTTTACGGAAGGCATCGACTTCAAAAGGGTATTTTTTCCCTTCTTCTGTGATCACAACTTGGTTTTCCAAATCAATTTCCAAATTGGCACCAGGTTTTTTATCAATCGTTTGGAATATTTCTTCGATTTGTCCTTCTGGTAAAACGATCGGTAACATTCCGTTCTTAAAGCAGTTATTGTAAAAAATATCCGCGTAGGATGGAGAAAGGATGGCACGAAACCCGTAATCTTCTAATGCCCAAGGTGCGTGTTCACGAGAAGAACCACATCCAAAATTGTCACGAGTGACAAGAATGGTTGCCCCTTGGTATCTAGGTGCATTGAGAACAAAATCAGGATTTGGTTTTTGTCCTGCATCATCCAGAAATCTCCAATCATGGAATAAATGTTGTCCAAACCCTGATCTTTCGATTTTACGAAGGAATTGTTTGGGGATGATTTGGTCTGTGTCTACGTTTGCTTTGTCAAGTAAGGCTGCGATCCCTTTTAATTTCGTAAATGCTTTCATCTTATTTCCACTCCCGAATGTCTACAAAATGACCTTCAACAGCAACTGCTGCTGCCATTGCTGGTCCTACTAAATGTGTCCTTCCGCCTTTTCCTTGTCTTCCTTCAAAGTTCCTGTTGGAAGTGGAAGCACAACGATCGCCCGGTGACAATACATCGTCATTCATAGCAAGGCACATCGAACAACCTGGGTTACGCCATTGGAAACCAGCTTCTAAAAAGATCTTATCAAGACCTTCACTTTCTGCTTGGCGTTTCACTCGGCCAGAACCTGGAACAATGATGGCCTCCACGTCTTTACTTACTTTTTTCCCTTTGACCGTGTTTGCAACAACACGCAGGTCTTCAATCCTTGAATTGGTACAAGATCCAATGAATACTTTATTCACTTTCACATCGGAAAGTTTTTGCCCTGGTTTTAAATCCATATACGCAAGCGCTGATTCTGCGGATTTACGTTGTACTGGGTCGGTAAAATCATTAGGACTAGGCACAGTTGCCGTGACTGGAATCACTTGGCCAGGGGATGTTCCCCAAGACACCATAGGTGCAATTTCGTTTGCATTGAGTATAACAGTTTTATCAAATTTAGCCCCAGGGTCTGTGGCATAGGCTTTCCACTTAGCAACCGCAATTTCAAACTGTTCTCCTTTTGGAGCAAAGTCCCGACCTTTGATGTAGTTGATGGTAGTTTCATCTGGTGAGATGAGACCTGCTCTTGCACCAGCTTCAATTGCCATATTACAAATGGTCATACGGCCTTCCATACTGAGGGAACGAATGGCCTCACCCGTAAATTCAATCACATAGCCAGTCGCACCATCTGTACCAATTTTTCCAATGATCGCAAGTACGATGTCTTTTGCGGATACAAGTGGAGAAAGTTTTCCATCCACTCTGATTTCTAAGGTTTTAGGTTTTTTTTGGACAAGGGTTTGTGTTGCTAACACGTGTTCTACTTCTGAAGTACCAATCCCAAACGCGAGGGCTCCAAAAGCTCCGTGTGTTGCTGTGTGAGAATCCCCACAAACAATTGTCATTCCAGGATGGGTAAGACCAAGTTCTGGTGCGACTACGTGAACAATTCCATTATCAGGATGGTTGATATCAAATAAAGTAATGCCGTTTTCTTTACAATTATCCATCAATGTTTGCATTTGCAAAACAGAAATGGGATCCACGGATTTCCAATCTCTAGTCCTTGTGGATACGTTGTGGTCCATCGTTGCAAAAGTTGCATCGGGACGTCTCACCTTTCGGTTGGTCAATTTTAAACTTTCGAAGGCCTGTGGGCTTGTTACCTCATGCACCAGGTGTCTATCAATATAGATTAGGCAGGTCCCATCTTCCTCGTGAACCAAATGGTCATTCCAAATCTTCTCAAACATGGTTTTCATAACTAGACTCCCTCACTTCCAGTCATAACTCGGACATGGGGGTCTGTGTCCAGGGAATTTGAAAAAATAGATTGATTCTTAAGGTGTTTGGACAGTAGAGCCGTCTACATACGTCCCTGAGATACTGGAACAATGGGCGGCTGCCGTGCCAGCCCCACCAGTAAGAGGCGCTGTGTACACACTGATGATGTACCCGACACTGGATTGGGTCACCTTGCAGGATCCGACCACACCAGTCTCTGTGCACTTAGCTGTTTGTTTTGTACCCGAGAGGCAACTTGTCAAATACCCATAATAATTTTGGCAAACCCCACCACCTATGGCACAAGCAAATTTGTAGGTTTTGGTGGAACCACCATTCAATAAATCAGTGAGGTCTGAATCGGAAACAGTTTGTACCGCTGTCCCATCCGTTAACACGGACAAGGGATTGGCAGTGCCACTTTCTTTTTGGTACACGTAAAGGAGGTAACTTCCTGATTTTGTGAAACTAATGATGGTTTGGGTCGAGTCTGTTTTGGTGTATTCTGTACCTTCTTTGGCAAGTGGAGCAACATTCAATTCCAAAGGGCAACTTGTGGACGAATACACTGCCACTTTTGTCACCCTAGACAAAACTACCCTTGTCCCAATTTGAGCACCTTTGATTTGCATCACGGCATAATAGGTATCCCCTGCGAGTAAAAAAGAAACCGACTGGGAACTCGTTGTGATCCCTGTATAACCTGCTTTTAGTTGAGAACCAAGTCCGGCCACAGTGCAACCGCTGGCTCCTGATTCCTTCGCGAGATAAAGAGAAGTAGCCGTATCATTTTTGTTCGTTTCGCCAGAACAAAATAAAAATACAAATAGGGAAACAGAACAAACAGCGAAACGCGTTACCTTTCTCAATTTTCCAACTGCTTCCATTTTAGTATCTCCCTCGAAACGTAAGGATGGTTTTACCCAATTGAATTTCATCCAAATTGTGCAAAACTTTTGGACGTAATAATTTTTTGCCGTTTAAGTATACACCCGAATGGGAAAGACAATCAAACAATATATATTTTCCCCTTCGGTTTTTTATCTTTGCATGGAAACCAGAAACATTTGGATCATGTAAGACAATATGGTTGGATTCAAAATTGCCAATTGTCATCTCATCCCACTGTAAAGGAATAGGTTCATACATTTGGCTCCCTTCTCGTACTTGGATGACAGCATAGGTATAGGAAACTCCTGGCAAAATCTCCTTTTCTTTGGTCACAAGAGCGATTTCTCTATCCTTTGCCGCCTTCTCTAAGGTTTCTCCATACATACGATCATAAACGGCAAGTTCCTCTTTTCGTTCCAAGTTCTCACCTTCAGGGACGAGGATAGCAGTTTTTTCGATTCCATTCCTTCGTTCATTCTGAATGGGTTCAAATCCTCTTAAATAATAAAGGGATGCAATGCATAGTAAAATGAGAAATAGACTCACGGGGAAAAAAACAAAAGGATCTGAAATTTTGAGATATAAAGTTTGGAATGGAGAAATTTCATATTGGTATTCAAACCTGACACCATTTGTAACAGATGTTAGAGTCCCATAAATTTCATTTTCTTTCCACAAAGATAAATTCCATGGAGAAGGATAAGAAATCAACCAATCAGGACTCATCGTTGCTTTAAGATCAGAAAATAAAAATTCAAAACTCTCCGACTTTGAAATTGGATAAAAATTTCCCTTTGTATAACTCACAAGTTTATTGGCTTCCAATGAATTGGGGGAGAGCACAATCAAACGTAAGTCCTTGTCATTGATACGCCTTGCAAACTCTGGAATTTCAAAACGATCAGGCCATTCCTTTGCAAAACTCACGAGCAATAAGATATGATCTTCTTTGGTTTCATTCGTTGGAATCGAATCAACAAATCGTTCCCAATTACGAATCGGAAACTGTAAGTTATTTTCCTTTGGGAAGGGAAATGATACATCCAAAACTTGGGAACGAATCCGTTCAAACACATGAAATGTTTGGTCCGACTGGATATGGAGTTTAGAATGGCCACCACTTTGTTCCGATAATTTGACAAGTTGTTGGACAAGGTGGAGTAACCACCTTCTGTCTTCCGCATTTGTGTAACTGGGAATGGAAATATTCAGATAGATTGGGTTTTTAGTTTCAAGTTGGGATAAGTGGATGTCTTCAGTGAGCCTTACCGTATTCCCCAATTGTTCTTGGAGGGTATAACCACCAGTATTTAAATTTCCATTTACATGCAAACGGAGTTTTACATCTGGATAGGATCTAAGGTCAATGGAACGAAAGGAGACTTGGCCCTCCGGAAATAGAGACAAGGGCAAAAGAAAAAAGAAAAGGAAAACAATCCTATTGAAATAAAACAGATGCTTCCTTGAGTTGTTTCCCATATTCCGAATTTGGCTCCAATTGGTGGTTGTTTATGGGAAGAGTCTCAATCACTTCCCCTTCTTTCATTATCGTAACTTGGGATGCTAGACTTTCGATGATCCTAAGTTCATGTGTAATAAAAACAACTGTCATCCCTGATTTTGCAAAGTTTTGAACAGTTTCCAATACAATTTTTTCAGAAAAAGCATCAAGCCCCGTTGTTGGCTCATCCAAAACTAGAATTTTTGGAAAACGAAGGAAGGCTAACGTGAGTAAGATCCGTTGTTTTTCACCTCCTGAAAGGTTTTTTGCCACTCGATTCCAATGCCCACGAGGGATGGACAATTGATCAAAATAAGATAAAACGATTTCTTCAGTGACATGGTTTACTTTAGAGAGTTTTAAAAAATCTAAAACTTGGCTCCCAATCGTTCGGTAGGGATGGAAGGCTAAATTGGGATTCTGAGGGACGAGGAAAACATTCTTTTTCTCTGGAAACTCATTGGAGAAAACATCACAACCTAACACAGAAAATAAATCATAACTGATTTTGCTGTCGTCAGGTAAAATGGAAAATAAAGCTAGTGCAAGAGTCGATTTTCCGGATCCAGATTCGCCGATAATTCCATGGATGGTTCCGGCTTTGATTTCCATTCCAATGGATCTCCAAATGGAATGGCCTTCTTTAGTGATTAACGAGGCATTTTTAATTTGGATGACGTTACGATTAGTCGAGTCCAAACAATTCCTTCTCTATGATACTACAAAGTATATGTCCAATTAAAATGTGGGATTCTTGAATCCTTGCAGTGACTTTAGAAGGAACTATCATTTCCGCATCTGCTTTTCCTTTTAACTTTCCACCGTCTCCACCAAGTAGTAATACAACTTTCATTCCAATTTTTTTAGCTTCTTCTACCGCCAAAATGATGTTTTGCGAATTTCCGGAAGTTGTTAAGCCAACAAATACATCTTTCGGTTTTCCAAACGCTTGGATTTGTCTTTGGAACAAAAATTCATATCCATAATCATTGGAACAAGCTGTTAACACTGCTTGGTCACTGTTCAGAGCAATGGCAGGAATTGCTTTCCTTTCATTCCCTGATTTATAACGTACAACCAATTCTGCTGCAATATGAGATGCATCACAACTAGATCCACCGTTACCACAAAAAAACAAAGTTCCATCATTTCGTAATGAGTCCACTAACAGTTTTCCTGCAGCGGATATATTTGGTAATAAAGAAGGAAGGAGTTGTTCTTTGACTCGTATGGATTCTTCAATTTGGGATTGGATGATTGTACTATGCTCCATGTTCTAATTCCTTTTCTCTTCTTTCTTGTATCAGATTGATTTTATTACCAAATTCTTTTAATGCAGAACCAAAACCATAAAGATTTTTTGTTTTGGAGTGTGGATTGTTTTGGTTACTAACACCTAAATTCAAATAGAATAACTCGTCCCTAACGAGGCGTTTTTGCCTTTCCGTTGCGATTTTAACAAAAAAATCTTTACACTCTTCTCCGATGGCCAACATAACAAGTGCCATTGAATTCGGTGACATTTGTAACAACAATTGTTCCTGCCAAAATCTTTCCCAACCAAGAACAACCCGCCAATCATCTTTGGGAGCATCGGTCTCTAAAAATAGATCTGCTTTTGGTATGGCAAATTGATTCAGAAAGTCATCTAAATTCCCAATCTCTTTGGTTAGATTTTGGTTCAAATCACCCTCATCAACAAATAACACACCTGCCCATTTCCCATCCTTATTTTTATACAAATGGTTATCGGTAACTAAGATGATCGAATAATCTTCACCTTCGATTCGAAATAGTTTTTCATTTGTTTTTGTTAAGCGAAACTTTTTTGTTTCGGTAACGAGGCCTGAGCTTACCTGTTTTGTGGGGAGTTTCTTTTTCCAAGATTCACTTGCTGTAACCCATTCCATAAGAAACGATTTTGGCTCTTTTTTCCGTTTTTCAGAATCCTTTCCTTTGGAACTTTGGTCTGATTGGAATAGGGAGAGGAATTTTTTCCAAAATCCCCTTTTCTTTGGTGAACTATTTTTTGCCATAGTCTTTTCTTACATTAGAAGGTCGTTCCAACTTCAAATTGTCCAATTCATATAATTTCGCATATTTCAGAAAGGTAGAAAAGGAAGATGCAAGAGCAATCCAAAGTCCTGGGATTCCATCTAAAAAACCAAATTTAAATACATAAATTTCAAAGAATTTTCCAAAGGGTTTAAAAATTGTTTTTAGAAGAGAAAACCTTTCTCCTTTCGCATAACGAGTGTAAGCAACAATACTTGAGAATTGATTGATCGTATTGATTTGGTGGCTAAAATCGGTAAAACTATAATGTAAGATATCACCTTTCATTACCTTTCCTCGAGATCCCATTTTTAATTCTATATAGTCGTGAGGGTTTTCACCTACCCAATTTGCACTTTCTTTCTGAAACAATCGGTAACGGCGTTGGGGATACCATCCACTGTAACGGATCCACTTACCTAAATGGAACGTAAGCCTTGCGATTTTAAATCCTTCACAATGGATTTCAGCCGCTTCTAGGAACGTGATGATTGATTTTTGGAGTGTTTCGTTTACTCTTTCATCTGCATCTAAAGATAGGATCCAATCATTTTGACAATAGGAAATGGCTTTGTTTTTTTGTTCGACATGGCCCGGAAAGGGAGCTTCAAAAAATCGAACGGTGGGGAACGATGTTGCGATTTCTTTTGTTTTGTCTGTGCTTAATGAATCAAGTACGATGATTTCGTCTGCAAAGGTGATTACGGATCGAATGCAATCACCAATATTTTTTTCTTCATTGAAGGTGATGATTGCTACTGACAATTTTCTTTTTCTCTTGCCATCCATAGGAGTTAAAACCTATTCTTAGAACCAAATATGATTGGGAAAGAAACATTTCATAAAGTTTCCTATGTTTTTCTCTGGCTTTTTTTGGCTTTCTCCCCTTTTTCCATTAGCCTTAGCCAAATCTTCGCGGGGCTATCCCTATTCTTTTTATTCTTACACCAAATCAAAAACAAAGAACTGCCCAAGTTCCCCAATGCACTTCTTTTTTGGATCGGACTCTATGTTAGTTTCTTAATTTTTCCCCTCATCGAATTCCAAGAGATCCATTGGAAAAAAGACATCGTAAAATCTGAATTTGGTGATCTATGGATGGCTTTTTTACTCCTCCACCAAACATCACTTACAAACTTACAGAAAAAAAAATTACAAAAAGCGGTTCTTTTGGGAGCGATTTTCCTGATCCTTTCAGGACTTGTATCTTGTTTTTTCCACTACAGACTTGCTCCCTATGTAATGGATGGTTTTCGTTATATCGAGGGAAAACGACTTCCTCATTTACTCGCAATTCTACATGGAATTTCAATTTATTTACCAATCGGTTTCCAAAGCACCCATTTAACCTATGGTGGCCTACTTGCTTTATACCTTCCTTCGGTTTTGGAAAAAACAGTTGTTCTCTTCCAAAAGAAAAAAATCCGAATCCATTTGTGGAAAGTTTCTTTGTTGTTTTTTAGTTTCTCTTTGTTAGGGATTTTACTTCTATTTTTAAACCAAAGCCGGTCAATTTGGATTGGTTTTTTGTTTAGTTCCATCCTTCTGTATCAAAATAAAAAACCATCTTTAAAAAAAATCCTACCTTGGCTCGTATTTGGAATATTTTTGATTCTGGCAATCTTTATCAGCTTTTATCATACCAATTGGATATTCCAAAGGGCCATTGATGACATCTTCACCAAACGTTCGCTAGAGAATCAAAGGATTTGGATCCATAAGATCAATTTCATTTTGGTTAGAGAAAATTTTCTTTTTGGAATTGGTGCTGGGAACTATGGAGAACGATTTATTGATTCTGCCATTCCCATCATCGATCAATTTCCAGAACTCTATTATGATTTATTCATAACGCCCAAATCACATGCACATTTTGATTTTTTCCATGACATCCTACTTGGAGGATGTTTTGCCTTTATTTTCTTTTTGAGTTTTTTGTGGGTGATTTGTAAACAAATCGAATCCACTCAAAATCAATTTCTGTTTTCGATCGGAATTTTTGTAGTTCTCTTAGCGGGAAGTTTTCAGTGTTATTTGTTAGATGATGAAGTTTTATTACCTTTTATGGGTTTATTATCGATTCTCCCACAATTGAGAAAAAACAAATTTGATTTCCAATCCACAATTAAGGATCAACTTGAGAAAAGTTCTAAAACTTTTTTTCTTAATCGAAATTTCATTCCCGTTTCCTTCGGAATGATTTTACTTTGGCTCTTTTCCTCTCTGACTGTCACCTATCTGTGGAGCCAAATGGAAGATAAGGATTTGGTTATTCACCGAACAAGGACCAAAGATAACTTTCCAAGTCCATTCTCACAAATGTCAATCGGTGCAGAAACTCCAATTCCTTTACCAGGTTCTCCCAAAGAATGGTATTTCAAACTTTCAGGCTGTTTGGACAAAGAATTGAATTTTAGAACCGAACCCGTCGTTAGAAAAAAGCCAATCCAAGTGAAAATTCTCTGGGACAAGGAATTTGAGAAACACTTACCCAAATCCATTCTTGTTGAAATTCGAAAACGAGAGAGTTTTGACCAAGACAAGGAATATAGAGTTCACGGAGAGCGCATACTCAAAACGAGCTCACTTCCAATCACAGGAAATGATCATCTGGTCTCCGTAGATCCAAGTGATATGCTACAGGGAATACCAGAGTTTGTGGATTTTGGGTTTTGGTATGAGTGGGAGGGAAACGAACCTTACTTGCCGAGGATCCAAATCACAGGGAATTGTGAGTAAATCATAATTGTCGATAGTTAAGTTGAATTAATTTGAGGGTATCACTTCAAACTTCGACCATCCTGGCCTTTCGTTTTCAGCCCGTCCGACTCGCGACTTCGAACATCCTGTCCTAAAGAAAAATGGTTCCACGCTCCCTACGCGGGTTGGCTACCATTTTATTTGCATGTAGTCGTTCGAATCATACCTGGAGCGGGAATCGAACCCGCACGGGATTACTCCCACAGGATTTTAAGTCCTGTGTGTCTACCAGTTCCACCATCCAGGCGTTTGTTGTAAGACTAGGCGTCGGCCGGATTCGAACCGGCGGTCAAGCTTTTGCAGAGCCATGCCTTACCACTTGGCCACGACGCCAATCGTGACTTTGGATAGGCTAAAATAGGAGACCTAGGTGTCAAATGGAAACTGAATTCACTTTTCATCGGATTGTAACATTTCTTCCAAAATTCAAATTGCTCCCCCAATTTTTGCGAGGTGCAATGCAAATATGAAGCTCCAAAGATTTGTTTTTGTAACCATTTTATCATTTTTCCTTCACCCACTTCTTGCAGACACAGTAAAAGTAAAAGCGACTAAAGAAGTATTAGAAAATGTAAAGACTTCTTCTCCAACTGCTAATTATGTTTTAGTGGAATCGCAAGATGGCACCAAACAAGCGTTTAAGAAAAATGCAGTAGAAGTCACAACACTTCCTGTTGTTTGGGAACAACCAAAGGATGAAGAAAAACCTGGATTTTTTTCAGGATTATTTGCCTCCAAAGGGAATTCAGAAGAACAAAAATCAGCGGAGCAAAAAGCAGAAGGAAACCAAGAAACATCCAAAGAAGGGAAAGAAAACGAAAGTTTCTTCTCCAAACGTCTTCCTGAGCTCGCAATGGGTGGGATGGCTTTACTTTGGATCCTACTCCCTTAAACGAAAGTAGAAAATTCCTTTCTGCTAAAACTCAACTTCAAACCAAAATCTTAAGACAAACTTCCTATTCCCATTCAATGGTACCTGGAGGTTTGTGGGTAAGATCATACATCACAAGAGAGATACTGGGTAGGTTTAACAATTTGTTTGTAATCTGAGACAAAATGTTTCGGTTCATTTGGTAAAAATTGGCAGTCATCGCTTCTGTAGATTCAACAGGTCGTAAAACCACTCCATAGGAATTTTCACGTAATCCAACAGGAACAAGCACAACTGGCATCTGCCAAATTTCGTTGTGGATCGATTCTTCATAAAGGATTTGGTTCACAATCGCATCTGCTTCTCGCAAAATATCTGCATGATCTTTGTCTAACGAAAGTTTTGTGTAAAAGAATTCTCTATCAAAATGAGTGATACCTGGGGCAAATACCACACGATTGATTTCTTTTTTGGTATTGGTGATTTCAACAGACAATTGGTCGAGTTCCTTCCAATCGGAAGTAAAATCATTGAGGACCGCACAGTGAGCATAACTCCTTTGGTCTCCCTGAACACCAACAGATAGAATCGGTAAAATTTGAATCTCTGCTTTTGGAAATTTTTCCATCCAGGCACCAAAATCGATTTGGGGTGGATTTGTTTTCGGACTTGCGATCATACGTACCACAAGGCCAGGCCCTGGGAAAGGGTGGCGTTCAATCCATCGTTCCGGTAGGCCAAGTTTTCTACCTAAATCCCTAACTTCGTCTTTATAAAGGTCCGCAATTGGTTCTACAATTTTTCCCTCGCGGATCAGAGCTTCGATTTGAGGAACACGGTTGTGGTGGGTTTTGATTTTATGCGAATGTTTGGTTCCGCCAGACTCGATCGTATCTGGGTAGATTGTCCCTTGGCCAAGTAACCAATGTTCGGCATCGAGTCCAAGAGAGGTTGTCGCCTTACCTTGTGCTTCTAAGAATAAATCTCCAACGATCCTTCGTTTTTTCTCAGGTTCAAATTCGTTTTGTAAGTGTTTGTAAAAAACGGAACTTTCATCCCAAATGGTAAGGTCAAAACCCACTTGGTGTAAATTGTCCATCAGATCTTTAACTTCATTTTTCCGCATAAACCCGGTATCAACAAGGAGTCCCTTAACACGGTCTTTTCCTAAAGCTTTGGCAAGGAGTAAATAGGCAACAGAAGAATCCACTCCCCCTGAAACGAGTAAAAATACATTTTTCCCAGATGGGACTTTTTTTTGTAAGGTTTGGATTTGTTCTTCTAAGAACTGTGATATACTCCAGGTAGCAGAAACACCGCATAACTCTACAAAGTTTTTGAGTAAAATTTCCCCTTCTTCTGAGTGGGTAACTTCTGGGTGGAATTGGATCCCATACAATTTTTTGGAAGTATGGGAAACAAACGCATAACGGCAGTGATCCGATTGTGCGATCACTTGGAAATCATTTGGAAGCCGAATTACCTCATCTCCATGGCTCATCCATACTTTAGTCTTTAACGATAACGATTTTGATAATTCTGAATTGGCATTTTCGATCTCTAGAATGGCAGGTCCATATTCTTTCGTGTTGGCGGAAACAACCTCTCCTCCAAGCACACGCATCATAAGTTGATGGCCATAACAAATTCCTAAAACTGGAACAGAAGTGTTAAAAAAACCAGAGGGTAATTGGGGTGCACCTGCTTCATAAACACTACTGGGTCCGCCAGAAAGAATGATCCCGGCATAGGATTCGTAAACAGACAAGGGTTCTTCGTTGGAAAGGATTTCTGTATAAGCTCCAAGCCTGCGAATACGGGAAGCAATGAGGTGAGCATACTGGCCGCCGAAATCGACGACTGCGATTTTTTTATCACTTTTCATGGGATGGTTCCAAAATATTTTTGTTAATGTCGGGGTAAACAAATGTCGGAAAAAAAATCAGAATCTTCTTACGAGGACAAACAGGACCATATCCCGTCTTGGACCACCCCTCCCATTGAGTGGTTTGCCAATGTTTATGCAGGCAGAGAATACAATATCGAATTTACGATCCCTGAATTTACGGCCGTTTGCCCAAAAACAGGACTTCCTGATTTTGGAACCATTTTCATCGAATACATCCCCAGAGAAAAATGTGCCGAACTAAAATCCCTCAAGGAATACATGATGTCCTACCGGAATGTAGGCATTTTTCATGAAAATGTGGTGAATAAAATCTTGGAAGATTTTGTGAAGGCTGTGGACCCCATTTATGTCAAAGTGATAGGCGATTATAATGTTCGAGGTGGTGTAAAAACCGTCGTAAAACGAGAGTACAAAGCATAAATGGAAAACTTAATTGGGTATGTAGCTGCTTTTTTGACTACGGTCTCTTTTTTACCACAAGTGCTTCGTGTTGTCATGACCAAACAAACTAGGGACATTAGCCGGAATATGTACATCATGTTCTTTTTCGGTGTGGTGTTATGGTTTGTTTATGGAATTTTAAAATCAGATTTTCCGATTATCCTCGCAAATGTAGTCACTTTATTTTTTGTAACAATCATTCTATACTATAAAATCAATGAAGGGAAAGAAACATGAGAAAGGCTTATGTAGACAAAGACAATTGTACTTCCTGTAACCAATGTGCAGATAATTTACCTAAGTACTTTATGATGGATGATGATGATTTGTCCCAAACCCATATTGGTGGAGAAACGATCAACGATGCGATGATCCCTGATGAAGACGAAAAAAAAGTCCAAAAGGAAATGGATGAATGCCCAGGGGAATGTATCCACTGGAAAAAACACTAACCAAATCGCTTAACCATTTTTACATTAAGGTTTTGTGGGAACTCTTGGCCCTTTGGATTTCCTTTCTTTTAAACCTAACAAATCTTTTACGATAAAAAATACATCTTTTACTGAGTGAAACTGGTGTTTTTTTCCCGTTGGATCATAGACAAATCCAATGGTTTTCATTTCTGGATTCTCATTCCAATACCCATGTCCATGGATTTTACTAGTTGATGATTGGAACAGATCCCCTTTTCTTGTCCCACTAAAAAACAAGTTTTGTTTGGTTCGGAGGATTCCCAAAGCACGTGGATGGATTTGAGACCTCAATCTTTGTATGGTACTTTCGCTGATAGGAAATGTTTCGCTCTTAGGCAAACTTGCAAAATCCAACCATTCGGCACCTGGACAAGAGTTCGTAATTTCCGTCACAAGATTTGTGATGGTTTCATTTGGAAGATTTATATCTGCTCCTGGCAAAAGGATCGAGATTCCACCGGAACTTTTAAACGTTAGAGTGTAGGTGCCAGTTTCCTCATTGATGTATCCTTTTTGTTTTAAGAGAACATTGGGTGCACAGACTGACTCAGCGGAATGAAACCCATGGTCAGATACAATCACAATACTCGGACCGTTTTTGGTAAAAACACCTACACTTTCTAAAAAAGTAAAAATGGCTGTGTCAAGTTCTGCCAATCGTGCCAATGCTCTTTCGGAACCGGGTCCAAAACCATGGTGCATGGTATCCAAATCAGTCGTATACACAAACATTAATTGTGGTTTTTTGGATTGGAAAAGCCAAGTAGCTGTTTTTAACTTCACTTCATCTTTTGCTACATCGTTTAACGGAGAACCAACGGCAACCTCGGCTTCCTTATGTAACCCCGATGTAGAAATTACACGGAGAAGTTTATCATCCTCAGGTATTTTTTTCCTCCAATACTGGGGAAGGTTCCAATTGATCTTTGCTCCAACTGTAACAGGCCAGAATACATTCGCAGTTGTTTTTTGATTTTGTTTTGCCAGATCCCAAAGAGTTGGAACTACAATGTCCTCTGCATACCACATCCATCCCCCATCATTTTTTTCAAAAGGATCAGACAATGTATTGTTCAAAATTCCATGTTCCCCTGGATCCTTCCCTGTCACCATTGAGGTATGCGCGGGATACGTGACAGAAGGATTGACTGTTTCTATTTCCGAAACTCCGTACTTTTGGAAAAGTTCGACTAAATGGGGAAAATAGGAATGGTATTTTGGATTTGTCAAATAATAAGAAGGAAACCCATCGATTGAAATCACAATCGTTTGGCGAACGGAACGGATTTGTCTGGCATTTGAATCTATTTTCTGATGTTTTTTCGGCCTTGCATCTAAAGAATTAACTTCACCTATACTGAAAAGTAGAAGAATCAAAAAAACAAAAACCAAACTATTCCTGAACGAATGTCTCAATACGAACTTCCAAACCAATGGATCTGATCCAATGTGGTGATTCAAAAATTTGGAAATTCGCATAATATGTGTTTAGCGAAAATGATTAATATTCTTGTTCGGAACGAGTGGAACCGAGAAGTTCATCTGGAATGTCCTCGATACTATCTCCAATTTGGATCGCGAGGCGATTTCCAACTCGTCCAGGAGTTGCTTTGAATTTACTTCGATCGCCCACTTTTACCATTAAATCAGTTTTGATAGGTGTGTTTTCGAGTTTGATCACATCACCTACATGTAGGTTCATGAGATCATTTAATGAAATGTCAACACTCCCTACTTCCGAAATCAGAGGGATTTTCACTTGGTCGAGTCGCTCTTGGATGACAGCGCGGTTTTCGTCTACTTCCCCTTTACGAATTGAGGAATACCAGTACTGGGCTGAAAGTTTATTGATGATGGGTTCAATCGTGATATAAGGAATACAAAGGTTTGTCATCCCTTCTACTTCCCCTACTTTTGTTTCGAGGGTAATTAATACCACCATGTCATTAGGAGGAACTACCTGTGCGAACTGTGGGTTTGTTTCGATGTTTCCAAGCCTTGGGCGTAAGTCAATCACCGTTGACCAAGACTCTCGCAAGTTTCCAAGGATCCTAACAATAATACCTTCCATAACCGATAACTCGATATCAGAAAGTTCCCGATTGACTTTAGAAGACTCACCCTTACCACCAAACAGACGATCAATGATTGTAAAGGAAATCGAAGGGTCAATTTCTAGGATGGCAGACCCTCGGAGTGGATCCATATTGATAACAGCAAGTGTAGTGGGATTCGGAATGGAACGAATGAATTCTTCGTATGTTAACTGGTCAACCGAAGCTACGTGGACAACAACTAATGCTCGTAACTGTGCAGAAAGACCTGTGGTTGCCAAACGGGCAAAGGTCTCATGCATCATCTGTAATGTACGAATCTGGTCTTTTGAAAATTTATCCGGACGTTTGAAGTCGTAAATTTTGACTTTTTTTTGTTCCCCAACAGATGAGTATTCATCTTCCGAAACTTCGCCGGAGGAGATGGCATTTAACAGGGCATCAATTTCATCTTGGGAAAGGATTTCCGTCATTTTTTTACCTTTACGAGTAAGTTTTTAATCTGCCAAAATCCAACACGGTTTCCTTCTTCTTGTCGCAAGGTGTATATATATTCGTACCTTGTTTTGAACCGACCCATCATTCTTTCTACATACACTTGCACACGTGCATCTCGTTTGGAAGGGAAGTCAACACTCATTACTTTAAAGTATTTTAACACACCTGATGGTGATTCCGTCAAATATTCTTTAAAATCTTCAATGATTGTTTCTCTCTCGCCAACACTCGCTTCTGCATATGCACTGCTATACCTGTCATACGCTAAGATGTATTCCGAAAAATCGATCCATTTAAAATGGTATTCCCAGCGTTTTTTCATCTCAGCACCGAGGAATAAGAATATAATTTCTTCAGGAGAAAGGCCACCGTTTTCTGTGATTTGACGGTTTACTGATTCCTTTTTGATTTGTTTGGAATTTTGGAACAAGAATCCAACTGTATTTTGTGACCTTAAAAATGCCGATTTATCTTCCGTATAATTGGGATAAAAATACCCGGTGATGTAGAATTTTTGGTCTGGCAAAAACTGGTAGTACTCATCCAGATAAATGGTTTTGGAAAATGACTCATTTCTGTGGAGACTAATCTCTTTATTTTCATCACCAACCAAGTTTACAATCGTGGTTCGCCTTTTTAAAATTGGGTCTGGAAAATCAGGGTCCTCAATCGGTGTGAGGATTCGATCTTTTTCATCCTTCACGATGATTTGGAAGGAATAACGAAAATCAAAGGATGGGAAAATCCTTACAACTTCCTTACCTGTATTTGTAACCGTAAAGGTAAGTGGAATTCTCTCCCCTGCTTCATAACTTCTTTTGGTGAGAGTCAAGCTTATCTTGGATTGGAGAGCGACAAAATTATCAACCCTTTCCCCCCTCGCATCTCTGTCAGGGAATGCAAAAAGGGTCTCGGAAACCAAGAATCCTAATAAAATGAAGGTTTGGAAAGAGCGCATTCACTATTCAATTTCGGCAAAGGAGGAATTTTCCGAAAGAAAATTTAGTGGATTTTCAACCCCCAAGGAGTGCTTAACTGGTTCCCATTTTTGCTTCATCTAGGATATAATCTGCGATTCGAATCAGACGGACCATGACGGAACCCAGTTTTTTGTATTGGTAATAGTTTTCCCTTTGTTTATCCAAATGAGGTTCGACAAGGGCAACCGTCTTTGAGGCCAATTTTAAGTTTTTGATTTCATTATCAGTCACTCCATAAAGATTTGCTTCCGAAACAAATCGATTGAGTTCTTTCACCAAACTTTCATCCGTTAAGTCTTGTATTTCAAAAACCTTTTCGATTTTTAAAATAAAATCAGTAAGTGTTCGTTTGATTTTTGCTTCTTCTTCTGTTGGTCTTTTTTTTGAAGTGATCTGGTTTAGGGATTCGTATTTTTCAAGAGCCGTTTCATATAAATGGTTCATCTTGGACTTTTGTCCTAAAATGAAACTGATAAAACTAAGCAAACCAACAAACGTATCTGGGTATTTATTGATCCCACCTATTTCGTCCAAGGCATTGGCAAAGGCTTCCTCATTATGAGGAACAGTCATAATAAACTTTAACACAGGTTCTACGGAAGAACCTGATGTATACTTTTGGATTACCTCTATGCCTTCTAAGTAGTTCATTGTCTTTTGTCTATGACGAGAACCTTACGAATTGTGGTTTGGAGATTCCCTTTTTCAATGATTCTATCCAGGACATCATAACCAGTGACCAAAAATCCAAACACCGTATGGAGTCCATTTAGGTGAGGAGTATCTACTTGGTTGATAAAAAACTGAGAACCGTTTGTATTGGGTCCCGCATTGGCCATAGCAAGTGCTCCCCGAGTTGCTTTTTTACTCGGTAACACTTCATTGAATCGATAGCCAACTCGGTATAAAACTTCTAACACAGGGAGTTCCATTGCTTCCTGGTATGCTTTTTCAACCTCAGTTCTTTTTTCTTCGAATTCTTGGCGTGATTTGATATTAAATTCGGACAACACTACCCTTTGTAATTGTGATTGGTATTCAGGTGCATCTTTGATTTTGAGTTTGTCTAACCCGAGAGCCTTCCCATTGATTTCATCTTCAAATTGAAATCCAGGTCCACCCGTTCCATCCCCTCTAGGGCATCCCCCTTGGGCCATAAAATTTTCGATCACTCGGTGGAACTTTAAACCATCGTAAAACGGGCGTCTTTCGGAACCTTTTTCCGTTTTAAAATCTTTTTCCCCTTGGGCAAGATCGATGAAATTTTGAACTGTTTTAGGAGCCGCTTGGTCGTAAAGCTCAATGACTAAGTCACCTTGTGTTGTTTGGACCACGGCGTAAATGGCAGGTTTTTCTGGAAGTTTAACGGTAGTTTGGTCGGCTCGTTTGACTAAAACTTTGGTTGGTGAGTATGCCAAAGGTTCGTATGTGATTTTTTTAAACGTCTGGTCACTACAAAAAGCAGTTTGGCTCATAAGTAGGAATAAAACGGAAAGGGATTTTAGATGAGAAATGGAAACTCGATTCATAATTATTTTTTACCTTTGGATTCTATCGCCTTTAATTTTTTGGTCAATTCGTTTAACTTGGCTTTGGCCTTTTTGATCTGTTCTTTTTGACGAGGGAGAGCTGTGCCTCCATAAACATCTTTTTTATCACAAGAGGTCTCAAGTGAAATGGCAGCTTCATAACCAGGGTCAGTGAGGACTGCATGGATTTGCCCCCTTTCCCCACTAGGGATTGTGAATAAATCCACTCCTTTTGCAGAACAATGTTTCACAAGTTCTCCCACAATCTCATGGGCAGAACGGAAAGGAATTCCCTTGCTACTCACAAGCCAATCAGCTAGGTCTGTGGCAGTGGCAAATCCATTCCGCAAACTCCGAGTGGCATTCTCAGGGAAAATTTGAATCCCTTCCACCATATCCCGAATCCCTTCCGTACAAATTTTGATTTGTTTAACGGTGTCAAAAAGAGGGAGTTTATCTTCTTGGAAGTCTCGGTTATAGGATAAGGGAGTTCCCTTTAACATAACCAATAGGTGGTTTAGATTACCGATCACTCGCCCTGCTTTCCCACGAATGAGTTCTGCCACATCTGGATTCTTTTTCTGAGGCATAATCGATGAACCTGTCGTTAGGTGGTCAGGCAATTTAAAATAACTAAATTCTTGTGAAGTGTATAAAATGATTTCTTCACAGAACCGGGAAACATGGATCATAAATTGGGAAGAGGCAAATAAAAATTTAAAAATATGGTCTCTTTGGCTTACTGCATCCATTGAGTTCTCAGACAATCGGTTCAAATGTAAATCTTTTCTTAAAAATTCTCGATCGGTTTCATAATTGACTCCCGCCAAAGCACCTGAGCCTAACACGAGTTCATCTGCTCTATCATAAGCTGCTAAAAAATCTTCGAAGTCTCGTACGTTGGCCCAAAAATGAGCTAAAAAATAATGAGAGGCTCGGATGGGTTGTGCAATCTGTAAATGAGTGTACCCAGGGATAATTGTTTTTACATGAGATTCTGCTTTTTTCACCCAAACTTGTAACAAATCGAATACGAGAACCAAAATGGACTGAATTTCTGATTTGATGTACAAACGAACATCTTGTGACACTTGGTCATTACGACTTCTGCCTGTATGGAGTTTTTTCCCCAAGTCTCCAAGAAGTTCCGTTAGGCGAGACTCAATGGACATATGAATGTCTTCATTTTCCATTTTAAATTCAAATTTACCTGAATCAATTTCCTTCAAGATTTGATTGAGTCCAGTTTCGATCTTTCTTTGTTCCGACTCGGTAAGGATTTCGATTCGTTTTAACATACGAGAATGGGATATGGAACCAACAATATCATGTTGGTAGAGTTCTTTATCAAAACTAATAGATTCACCAATTCGAATCATAAGAGAAGAAGGTGGGGCATCAAATCGACCACCCCATAATTTTTTTTCCTTCATTCCGATTCCTCACTGAATTGGTTTGCCCAGTTTTTTAAAACCTCTTTGTCTTTCTCGGATAATTTGGCACTTGGGTGCATCAAACGGTAATCGATAGGTGGCATTTCACCCTCATCCACTTGTTCCCAAACTTCATATATTTTTTTGTTTTGTTTTCGTTCTGGCAATTTCCCAAATTCAGAAAAATTCAATTCTTCTCTACCTTCGGTCACATGGTTTGAGACCAAATAGGAAACTGG
Organism: Leptospira sp.; assembly: GCA_016742255.1. Lineage (GTDB taxonomy): Bacteria > Spirochaetota > Leptospiria > Leptospirales > Leptospiraceae > Leptospira_A > Leptospira_A paudalimensis. The sequence goes on along the minus strand of JACVCB010000014.1, from coordinate 14,448 downwards.
AAACACATAGGAATAAAAAGGCCAAGTGGTTTCATTCGAATGGCAATCATAACAACTTCGTTTTAGAATTTGTTTCACTTCATCAGAAACAACAATTTCAGATGTCACTGGTGGATTTTCTCTGGGTACAGGAAACAGTTGGAAAAATAGGAAAACAGATAAAAGAAGGTACAATATTCGTTTCACACTAGACAGGTTCTTTGCCCTATCTCATGAATCAAAGTATTATTTTTCTTGCCATGAACTGATTGGAACTGTCTACTTCCTTAGAGGATCACACATTGGATTTGATTTTGGCAAACACAGCTTACTTATGGATTTTAATGGGAATCGTCCTCCTCTTTTCTGAATTCCTTTTGCCTGGAACCTTTGTGATGTTTTTAGGAGTTGGTGCCATTTTTACCGGGATCCTTTCCCGTTTGGTTCCCATGGAGTTTTATACCGAAGTCATTATTTGGGTGGTTTCTAGTTTGATTTCGATCCTGCTTGGAGGATCGCTAATTAAAAAGTTTTTTAAATCAGAATCAAGTGTGGATCCATTTATCCAAGATGATTATCTAAACCAAATTGTACCTGTTGAAACTGATATTTTAGTGAACCGCCATGGCGGAAAAATCCGTTTCCAAGGAACTGTTTGGGATGCAATTTCGAAAGATTCAAAAATTCCAAAGGGCGAATATGTAAAGATTCTCTCCCGTGAAAATTTGACTTTCACTGTCGAAAAAGTAGAATCATAAAGCCTACCGTTCATTTTTTTTAAGGGTATTCAAAAAAAGCCTTGTGTCTTGCGAAAGTCCATTGACAGTCTCCAAGTCACAAAGGAGGAAACAATGGGCGCAACCGTCATCGTCGTCTTTTTGGTAGTAGTTTATATCATCAAAAAAACAATCATCATCGTACCAGAACAAAGTGTTTTTATTAAAGAAAGATTAGGTGTTTTGAATGGAGTTTTAAAATCGGGGTTTTATTTTATGATCCCATTTGTCGACCAAATTCGGTACAGACAAAACCTGAAAGAACAAACCATTGATATCGATCCACAAGTTTGTATCACAAAAGACAACGTCTCCGTAGAAGTGGATGGAGTTTTGTATTTAAAAGTCATCGATGGTGAAAAGGCTTCTTACGGAATTGATAACTTTATGTTAGCAACCACCCAACTTGCACAAACCACACTTCGATCTGAAATTGGTAAGTTAATTTTTGATAACTTACTTTCCGAAAGAGATGAAATCAATGGTCGTGTTGTTTCTAATATTGATAGAGCCACAGACCCTTGGGGTATCAAAGTCACTCGTTATGAGATCCGAAATATCACTCCACCAAAACAAATTTTGATTGAGATGGAAAACCAAATGAAATCAGAACGGGAACGCCGAGCTGAGATTACCATTTCACAAGGAGAAAAAGAATCCCGAGTCAATCATTCCGTTGGAGAAAGACAGGAATCCATCAATATCTCCGAAGGGGAAAAAATTCGATTGGTGAATGAAGCTGACGGACGTGCACAGGAAATCACTCTCATCTCCAATGCAACTGCAAAAGGACTTCAACTCATCTCAGAAGCCATTAGTAAAAAAGGTGGAAAAGAAGCAGTGAGTTTGCAAATCACACAAGAGTATTTGGATGCCCTCGGTCATATCTTAAAAACATCCAAAACAACTGTGGTTCCCGAAACCTTGGCCAATATCGGTGGAGTCTTTGAAGGGCTTTCCAAAATCACAACCAAAATCCCACAGGTAGGAGAATAAGATGGAATTCGTTTATTTAGCATTTTGGGCCGTTGTTGCCATCTATCTGATTTATAAAATCTTCCGATGCATTCGTATCATTCCTGCACAAGATGTTCTCATCGTGGAAAGGCTTGGAAAGTATTCTCGTTCCTTACGAGCAGGGTTTCATATCCTCATCCCGTTCATTGACAGAGATGCGTATTACCACACTCTGAAAGAACAATCGATTGATGTCCAACCACAGATTTGTATCACACATGATAACGTACAAGTAAAAGTAGATGGTGTGATTTATTTAAAAATCATCGATCCAGTGCGTGCGTCTTATGGAATTGAAGACTTTCAATTTGCTGCCATCCAACTCGCACAAACAACAATGCGTTCTGTGATTGGAACCATGGAACTTGACAAAACTATCGGGGAAAAAGATTTAATTAACTCGACCATAGTTGCAGCGATTGACCAAGCATCAGAACCTTGGGGGATCAAAGTGAATCGATACGAAATCTTAAACATTGTTCCACCTAAATCTGTGTTAGATGCCATGGAGAAAGAGAAAAAAGCACAAATTGCAAAACGTTCCCAAGTGCTTTTGTCGGAAGGGGAAAGAGATGCTCGTATCAACCGTTCCCTTGGATTTAAAGAGGAAGCAGTGAACAAATCGGAAGGGGAAAAACAAAGAAGGATCAACTCAGCTGAAGGAAAGGCAACTGAGATTGAGGCTCTTGCTGTCGCTACTGCGAAAGGGATTGAAGCCATTGCCGGTGCCATTTCCGACCAAGGTGGTGCTTCGGCAATCAAACTGCAAATCACCAAAGCCTTTATCCAAAACTTCTTACACGTTGCAAAAGAAAGTACGGAAATTCTCATCCCAGCAGATGTGATGAATTTACCAACTCTCATTGCCAACTTAACAGAAGCCAAAAAACCAAAGGCATAATTATAGCGCCTAACTTAAGAAATCCGGTGGGTCATCCACCGGACTTTCAGAAAACAATCGAAAACTTGGTTTGGCCATGGCCTGTGCGGCAAGTGACACAAGTAAAGCTTCATTGTCATCAGGTCCAATTCGATTCGCATGGATCACTCCACACCCTTTACAACGGTGTAAAATCACCCATTCTCCCTTTCTTACCCAAATGGAAATTGCTTCCATTTTACTCCCACAGATTGCCGCTCTGTCACCAGGAGTGTTGTCCAAGTGAAGGCTAGTTAGGCAATTGGGACAATGGTTTCGCTGCTCGGTTCCAAACCCTGGAGGGAATACCATTTGTTTGCATTCCACACATCTGAATTCTTCCGTATCCGAACGAAACCGGTGAGATTTTTTTTTGACATGAGAAAATGAAGTTTCCTCGTCTTCGTCTTCAAAACGTTTTTTCTTAGAAATTTTTTGGAAATTCGTTTGGTCAATATTACGTGACATACCCAGTTTTTGCGGCAAAACAAAAAGGTACACCAAAACAGTGGATGAGAGGGAATAAACCGCCTGCGCAAAGATAGCCGCCTCCTAATGTAATTTAGGCGGGGTATCCATAACAAGATCACCGTTTTGGCGGTCTACACAATGGCTAGAGTTAACATAGATTTACAAGCTGTTATGTTTTAGAATTTTCGTCAAGGAGAATCCTTTGCCAATTTTTTACAAAGGAAATAACAATTCTGGCCTTCTGGGTAATTGGGAATCATGCCTACTTCTTCATAACCGAGTTTGGTATAAAATTTGGGAGCTTGGAACCCAAAGGAATATCCGAATACTAAATTTGCTCCCAATCGTATGGCTTCCGATTCAATCTCTTGCAGGACTTTTGTTCCTAAATCCTGTCCACGTTTTTCTTCAGCAACCCAAAGTAATTGTAAGTTTAATCCCTTGAAGAAGAGATAACAAAGAGAGGCTGCGATGAGTGTGTCCCCTTCTTTGACTAAAATGGCAAAAAATTCTTTTGAAGCAAGTGACTCATCCCCTAACTTGGAGATGCTGTAATCATGCAAACGTTTCCAAAGGTCTTCCTGTAAAGATTCAGAAGGATTGGTAATCCTTTCGATTTTGTATTCGAACTTATTTGTTTCCAAGTTTGAAACATCCTTCTTAATCTAAAATCAAGCCAATAGGTTTATAAAAAGGCAGGACCACCCAATCGTTCCATTGGATCCACAATTTGGGTAATTTGGATTCCATAATAATCATCAAGCACGATGAGTTTCCCTCGCCCTACAAGTTTTCCATTGGCAAGGATATCGAGTTCTTCTCCAATGTTTTTGTCGAGTTCAACAACTGTTCCTTCTGTGAGTTGTAATACATCTTTGATGAACATTGTGGTTCTACCAAGCTCAATGGTCAGTTGTAAGGTTACATCCAGAAGAAGGTTGAGGTTTGCAGTATTATTACCTGAGCTGGATTGGGCTTTTGACTGGGCCCTTGTAGGTGCTGGAGTTGCGCTTGGTCCAAGGGCAGCTGCAATGTCGGCAAAAGAAGGTCCATTGTCATCCCCTCCGCCACCTCCCACCAATGCATCCAGGTCGTCGAGTCCACCTCCACCTCCGCCAGAACCACCACCCGCAGGTGTGCTTCCGCCGCTAAATCCACCGAGTAGCGCGTCTATGTCTTCTTGTGATAGTGAACCTTCACCCATAATCCTACAACCTCTACAATGTATTCGTCGGAGGAAATCAAAATCCTTCCTTGAAAAAAAAGCCAATCTTCCCTATTTTGTTCCTTATGTCCAATTCCACCCCTGCCTTGGATTTTTTTAAGGCCAAAGACCTATTTGCCACTGAGCTAAAACAGGCAAATTACCAATTTGTACAAGAAAAAGAAGAAACCATCTTTCGGTTTCGCCAAAATGCAGTGGGAAAGGAAAAAATCCTAGATTGCCTAGGAATTGTTAGGAACTACATTGAAAATTTCCGCATTTATAATTTTGAAGAAGGATACTTAAGTTTACAGACATTAGGTGACAACTTATTCGAACCACAAAAGAATTTATCTGCAAGATTTCGCATTCGTTTTTCGTTTAAATCGGACCTCAAAGTGGAATGTTCGAAGTTAGGAGATTTATCCACAAAAGAAATACAAACCATCATCCATCTATTTCAATTTTTGAAATTGGAAGGAGGTACAACAAAAGATCCTAGGTCTATTTTGGAACCTCTCGGTGTGGAAGTGTATGACCCTATATTAGAAAAAGCAAAAGGGAATGATTTAGGTTTTGATTCAGTTTTTGGGTATGATTCTGTCAAAGAACAAATCTTGGAAAGTTTGGTTTTCCCGCTCAGGCAACCAGAACCTTTCCTTGAAATCACAAAACTCACACGAATGAAACCTACAGGAAACCTACCGAGAGCGGTTTTATTTGAAGGGGAACCTGGAGTTGGAAAAACCAGTATGGCAAAAATAGTTTCCCATCTTTGTGGTGTGCCCATGGTCTATGTTCCCATCGAATCCATATTGAGTAAGTACTATGGAGAATCCTCTCAAAACTTAGCGATGGTATTTGATGCATCCGCTTTGTTTCCAAAATGTATTTTGTTCTTAGATGAAATTGATTCCCTTGCAACTTCTCGAGAAGACGGACTTTTTGAAGCCACTAGGAATTTACTGAGTGTATTACTTCGAAAACTGGACGGTTTCGCAGAAAAAACAGGCACCATCACCATTGGGGCAACCAATCGAAAAGAAGACCTTGATTCTGCCCTTTTGTCCCGATTTGACAGAAAAATCAAATTTCCCCTACCCAACCGGGAGGAAAGGACCAAAATCCTCGAAGGATATGCCAAACAATTGGCCAAAAAGGAAAGGGAACAGATTGCCGATTTGTTAACAGGTGCTTCCGGGAGGAATTTGAAAGACTTCTGCGATTATGTGGAAAGGCGTTGGATCACCAAAAATTGGAAACAATTGGAACAGTTGACCGCCCCAGGTTTGCCATTTTATTTGGAATCCTTTCCAGATTTTGGATGGAAACTCTAAAAAGAGAGAGATTCGGCTTCAATCTTATTCAGGATTTTACCGATACTATTTACAGGATATTTGTTTACGCCCATGGGACGTTCCTTGGTATCCTCAAATTAACCTTTTAGGAAGATTCGGACATGAAAATAAAATTAATTCTCCCCATTTTACTACTTAGCATTGGGGTTTTCGCTCAAACTGGTAGCTCAGAAACAGGCTCTACTTCTGCAGGAATCGATCCTTCTCAATCAGGGAAATCGATGGCTGATACAGAAAAAGAACTCGATGATAATATCTCTGAAGTGAACAAACGCCTTCGCCTTCATACTGTTCTTTTCAAAATGAAAGTAAGAACTCTTCCACACAAAACTGTATTGTACAAAGGAAAACCAAGTGCAGACGGAGAACGTTGTGAAGTAGCTGATAAACAAGAAGCTCAAGATAACACTTGTTTGCACCTTGAAGTATTTGATTTTGTTGGAAGTGAAGATGGAAAATCTTCTAAAAACTTAGGTGCAAAATTCAAAAAAATGGAACTCTTTTTTGAAGGATCTAACAACGCAGATCCAGATCCAAGAAAAGAACAACCACGTAACCTTACAAAGGTGAGAACTTACATTTACCAAAACAATTTTGTTTTAGAAGATAAGATAATTTCTGTGATTGCTGACGTTGCTCCTAATGGTGATCCAGCACATAATGATAAAATTGAATTGTTTTACCAACACGATGATTATCCAGTTTGGGGAACTCCAGAAACACCTTCTGAAAAAGGCGTTGGTAAATACATTCTCGCAAACGTGGAAAACACAAAATCAAACCCAATCCGAAATAACTTTAAAAAACAATTTTATTTCAAAAACCTAGATTATTTTGATAAACTATTCACAAAAATCTTTGATTATAATGATCGTGATTCAAACAAACATTATAAGAAAAACGTGGAAGCATTGAAAAGTTCTTTGAAATACTAAGAACATACAGGTTCTTAATTGAATCGCGTAAAACAATGTCCGAATTGTTCCACGATGTTACGGTTCCCTGTTACGCAGGGAACCATTTTGGTTCAATGTCCCGTCTGCTCTCACCGATTTACATTTGATCCTGAAATCGAATTAGAAGATAGTTTCAGCGTAAGTGAAGTCGAAATTCCCTCTTTTCAATTTAAACCAACATTCCAGAATTATAAAGATCTGATTTTTGATTTACTATATGCACCGATTGATTATCTAAAATCAAAACGTGGGAATCAGAAAAAAGAATTTCCATGGATACCAATTCTCCTTTTTTCCATTCTGTTTTTGTATGTATGGAAATGGTCCAATTCAGAAGCTAATCTGGAAAGAAAAAGCAATCAACAAGAACCATTTTTCCAAGAAGAATCACCAAAAGATTTCTCTCCTGATTTTGAAGGACCACCTGTCGAATCAGAGGAAGAAGAAATATTACCTTCAGAACCCAAAAAACCAAGTATCGAGATTTAAATTTTGAATTGGATACTGATTCAAAAGGGAGAGTTACATTTTGATGAATCAGTAACCCTAACAGACGATCGCCATATCCATATCAGAACTATCTTAAAAAAAAGGCCTGATGATGAGGTACAGGTTGTGATTCAAAATGAAGGGAATTTTATGTTTCGAGTCCTTCAAATCACGGAAACCGAATCAATCCTTATCAAAAAAGAATCCCTTTCGCTAATATTAAACCCTTTACCGATTCACTGTTTTTTTTCGTTACCTAGACCACAGACCGCGAAAAAAATCCTTCACCTAGCGGGCGCATACGGAATTAACTCACTTGATTTTTTTGCAACGGAAACAAAAAACAAAGAATATTGGACTTCGCCTGTTTACACAAAGGATTGGAACCAGTGGGTTCATACAGGTATGAGCCAAACTGGCAATGTACATTTCCCAATGGTTCAGTTTGGACAAAAGAAAAATTGGAAAGAGTTTCTAGAAACTTGGGAAGGAAACGTCATTGTTTTGGATCGAATGGGTGAATTTGATCTCAAAACCTACAAGGAACCATTAGATCAAAGGCAAAACACTCTCTTTGTTTTTGGTCCAGAATCGGGTTGGAATGAAAACGATAAGAAATATTTTGACCAGTTAACATTTAAAACAATCACTTTAGGGAATATCAATCTACGAACAGAATTTGCATTCTCTTCTTTATTGTATCTTTTGTTTAGAAACTAATTCCACCAGATACAAGAAAACGAATCTCATCGATACTCAGGAAAGTTTTCTCACTCGAGTCCAGATAATACTTACGATAATTTTGAAGCCTTAGGACAATGGGACCAAATGCTTTAGAGATTTCAGCTGCAGCTTGTGTATTATTATCCATTTCAAACGCTTTCCCTTGCGAATCAAAACCTTTCTTTGTATAATAAAAGGACATGAGAAAAGAAGAACCTAAAGGAATATAGGCGGCAGCAAATACACGTTTGTTTCCTTTGATTCCATAATCTTCCACAGCAAATTCAAATCCAAGATGATAAAAATTTACATAAATTGTATGATAATAACCAGTCACCTTTGCATTGGATTGGTTTTCTAAATATTCATATTTAGGTCGGATAGGAGCAGATACTGGAAATTTTTGAAATCGTTCCACTTCATAAAAACTATCAAAGTACATGGGAGCATAATTGGCAGTCATTTGGCGAAACTCAGGTTTCAAAATGACATTCAGATCCTTTGTCCCCAATCGAAAGATAGAACCATAATGGGCACCTTGTGCACCATCCAATCCTTTGATTTTATTAAAATCTACATAAGGTGTAAATTCAACGAATGGTAGATTCAGCAATCTATATTCAATGTCCATTCCCTCAATGGAAGCTCTCGTAACTTCTGTTGTTTTTGGGTTGTCTAATTTTTTTTCCGTAACAGGCGAACCATTTGTGTTGTAAGCCATTTGAACAGGTGCTTGCCTATCCCAAGCTTGTGTATAACCGATAGTCAATCGGTTATACCATGGGTCATTGTCTACAAGTTCCATACGTGAATCTTTACTGACTGGACGGATTTCTTTTTTGCGAAGTTCTTCTGCCTTTTTCTTTTGAATTTCTTCAGCACCAGCTTCTTCTTCTACACTGAGTCGCCCCGATTCATCCAGAACATTTCCTCTTAAGTCCATTAGATAAACTAGATCTGCTGATTTATCAAATAAAGAATAGAGTGATCTTCCAATCGCAAGTGGTTTGATATATACCCTTGCGGCATTCACTTCAAAATTTACAACGGAATTTGCGAAATATTGAACACCACCATAATCAGTATTCAAATCTGCCATCACACCAGGGTTATAGGAATCAAAACGAGAAGAACTTTGGTATTTGTTAACAATCGTTCCATGTCCGATATAACCATCTACCATCTTTCCCGTATAAGCAGAATATGTTACCTTTCCTGGAACTTGTTGGTTATATGTTCCATACGATATATAATTGAGAACCCTAGCATAATCGTTACGGCTATTGTAATCCATTTCACGAATTTTACCAGTTTTACTCTCTAACTGAAGAGGTTCTTTATCAACAGCGAGAACATTGATGGGAAGTGAAAAGGAATAACCAAATTGGCTACCATGATTGAATGTAAAATTAGGAGAGATGTATCCGTAATAATCTTTCTGAAAACTAGATCCACCAGCATCAAATTGGACAGCAGAGGCTCTTCTTCCCTCTGTACCAGTGGGAACCCACACTTGGGCGATGAGAGTCTGTGTTACAAGAATTTGCGTAACCAGTCCTAAACAAAGATAACGACACAACTTACCCACGATACGTTCATTATCGTATGATCTCCTATCAAAAATAAGAAATAATCTCTGCCGGCAGAATCCAATAAAACAGAAATAAATTCTATTTTATTGGAGATTTTATTGACAAATGAGAATGCACGAGAAAACTAGGCGATACCATCGGGGGAATCTATGCCACGCCAATACAAACCAGAAACTATCGCACTCCACGGAGGCCAAGAGCCGGACCCAACCACAACGTCTCGTGCTGTGCCTTTATACCAAACAACATCCTATGTTTTCAAAGACACTGACCATGCAGCGAGATTATTTGGTCTCCAAGAGTTTGGAAATATTTACACACGACTCATGAATCCAACAACTGATGTGTTGGAAAAACGTGTTGCTGCATTGGAAGGTGGTGTTGCTGCTCTTGCAACCGCTTCTGGTCAAAGTGCTGAGATGTTAGCGCTTCTTAATATTGTGGAAGCTGGTCAAGAAATTGTCGCCTCTTCTTCGTTATATGGCGGAACCTATAACCTACTCCATTATACTTTTCCAAAATTGGGAATCAAAGTTCATTTTGTAGATCCTTCCAATCCTGAAAATTTCAAAAAAGCATCCAATGACAAAACTCGTGCTTTTTATGCGGAAACTTTAGGAAATCCAAAATTAGATACACTTGATATTGCAGCTGTTAGTAAAGTCGCAAAAGAAGTGGGAGTTCCACTTGTCATTGATAACACAATGCCTTCACCATATCTGGTGAACCCACTGAAACATGGTGCAGATATCGTAGTTCACTCCCTAACAAAATTCTTAGGTGGCCATGGAACATCCATTGGTGGTATCATCATTGATGGTGGAAGTTTTAACTGGGGAAATGGAAAATTTAAAAATTTCACTGAGCCAGATCCATCTTACCATGGATTGAAATTTTGGGATGTGTTTGGAAAATTTGAACCGTTCGGTGGTGTCAACATTGCATTTATCTTAAAAGCACGTGTCCAAGGTTTACGTGATTTAGGTCCTGCCATTTCTCCATTCAATGCTTGGCAAATTTTACAAGGGGTGGAAACTCTCCCACTTCGAATGGAACGTCATTCCCATAATGCACTCAAAGTGGCTGAATTTTTACAAAAACATACAAAAGTTGAGTGGGTGAATTATCCAGGCCTTCCTTCTGACAAAAACTACGCGACTGCGAAAAAGTACCATGAACGTGGATTATTTGGAGCAATTGTAGGTTTTGAAATCAAAGGTGGTGTGGAAAAAGCTAAAAAATTCATTGATGGACTCGAACTCTTTAGTTTACTTGCTAACATCGGTGATGCGAAATCATTAGCGATTCACCCAGCCTCAACAACACACCAACAGTTAACCAGTGAAGAACAAATTTCTGCCGGTGTGACTCCAGGTTTTGTCCGACTCAGTGTTGGTTTAGAAAACTTGGATGACATTCTAGTAGACTTAGAAGAGGCATTAAAAAATATCTGATTAATACTATGCCTACCTCCGAAACAAATGAATTTTTTCACGGATCCGTAGGTGTCGTACAGACAAACATTGTTACGTTTGAATCGTTAACGCTTGAGGGGGGTGAAACCATCACTCCTCTTGAGATTGCTTATGAAACTTACGGCACTCTCAACGAAAAAAAAGACAATGCTATCTTAGTTTGCCATGCTCTATCTGGAGACGCACATGCTGCAGGTTTCCATGAAGGTGACAAACGACCTGGTTGGTGGGATTATTACATTGGTCCCGGCAAAGCGTTTGATACAAATCGTTATTTTATTATCTCTTCTAATGTCATAGGTGGTTGTAAAGGATCGAGTGGGCCATTGAGTTTCAATGGCAAAACAGGAAAACCTTTTCAATCAACTTTTCCTTTTGTCTCAATAGGTGATATGGTCAATGCACAGGAAAAATTAGTCCGCCATTTTGGAATTCATAAATTATTTGCAGTTGCTGGCGGGTCAATGGGAGGAATGCAAGCCTTACAATGGTCAGTTGCTTATCCCGATCGACTAAAAAACTGCATTGTCATGGCGTCTTCTTCAGAACACTCTGCCCAACAAATTGCATTTAATGAAGTAGGAAGACAAGCGATCTTATCTGATCCAAATTGGAACCAAGGTTTGTATACCCAAGAAAAACGTCCAGCAAAGGGACTCGCCCTTGCACGTATGATGGGTCATATCACTTACCTCAGTGATGAGATGATGCGTGAAAAATTTGGTCGTAAACCTCCGAAAGGAAACATCCAATCTACTGATTTTGCAGTGGGTAGTTATTTGATTTACCAAGGGGAATCCTTTGTTGATCGATTTGATGCCAATTCTTATATTTATGTAACAAAAGCTTTGGACCATTTCAGTTTAGGTACAGGGAAAGAACTCACAAAAGTATTATCTAAAGTTAGGTGCCGTTTTCTAGTGATAGCGTATACTTCTGATTGGTTATACCCACCTTACCAATCGGAAGAAATCGTTAAATCACTGGAAGTAAATGCTGTCCCAGTAAGTTTCATTGAGCTTAATAATCCCGCTGGGCATGATAGTTTTTTACTGCCTAGTGAAGAACAAGATTCTATATTGAGAGATTTTTTAAGTGCTACAGATGAAGGAGGGTTCTTTTGAATATCCATACAAATGAAGCACTTGGTTTAGATTTAAAAAATAGACCTGATATTTCCTACATTGCAAATCTCATCAAACCCGGAGAAAGAGTTTTAGATTTGGGATGTGGTTATGGCGAACTCATGTTGATTTTAAAAAACAAAGGAGTTCGTGTTCAAGGCATTGAAAAAGACGATAAGTGTATCATCCAATGCGTAAAAAAAAGCCTATATGTCCACCATGGTGATATTGATGATGGATTAAAACATCATCTAGACCACAGTTTTGATTTTGTCATCTTAAACCAAACCATACAACAAACATTAAATCCAGGAGACATCATTAAAGAATGTTTGCGTATCGGTAAACAAGTCATCATTGTGTTTCCCAATTTTTCGCATTGGCAAATCAGAACTTCGATTTTGCTAAGTGGAAAAACACCCGTAACAGATTTAATGCCATTCCATTGGTATGACACCCCAAACTTACATTATCTTTCAGGAAAGGACTTTGAGGACTTTTGTGAATTCGAACGTATCAAAATCTTACACAAGGCATTTTTCAATCGCACTCGTCAGATTAAGTTATTTCCCAACCTATTTGCTACGCTTGCTCTATTTGTCATACGAGCTTAATCGTAAGTAATTTACAATCGAACAAAATAGTAAAACAGGATTCGTTGCTTAGGGAAATAGCTTCCTTGACTCGGTAGGTATACCATCCCCGCCCTATTCGAACTGGGTGGGGTTATCCACCCGCCACCCAATACGACCTACCTATCATCATTCACAAAAAATAAAACAACAACTTGGTTCACTGAAATTTTCTAGAAGAAAAGTTCACGTTTATACAAAAAAACCCGGCAATCACTCCGGGTTTCTTAGCTGTACGGCGATCAAAGGATCATTTCATATATCGATCTTTTCTGAAATTCCTTTAGGAAATTCATTCGAAATAGGAAAAATGATTTGGTAAGATTCACGATTCCAAAATTTAAATACATCGATTTTCTAGATTAAATTAAATATTCAAACAGATTTTCATCTTCGTTGATAACAGTAAAATTCAATTTGTATTCTTTCATCCGCATTATTAAACTCTGGAAATCATCTTTTGATTTTAACTCAATACCAATGAGTGCCGGACCTGACTCTTTATTGTTTTTTTGGATAAACTCAAAACGTACAATATCATCATTCGGTCCTAAAATTTCATTTACGAATTGTTTGAGTGCTCCTGGTTTCTGTGCAAATCGAACTATGAAATACTGTTTCAAACCTTCAAAGAGTAAGGACCTTTCCTTTATTTCTTGCATCCGATCGATATCATTGTTTCCACCACTTAAGATACAAACGATCGTTTTACCACGAATCGTCTCTTTGTAATCATCCAAGGCAGCGATACTAAGAGCACCAGCAGGTTCACTCACGATGGCATCTAAATTATAAAGATTTAAAATTGTCGTACATACTTTTCCTTCTGGTATTAAGACCAAATCACTCAAAACAGATTGGCAGATTGGAAACGTAAGGTTCCCTACTTTTTTAACAGCGGCCCCATCGACAAATTTATCGATTTTCTCCAAAGAGATTGGTTTTCCCACTTTTAATGCCTCTTTCATGGAAGGTGCACCCATTGGTTCTGTTCCAATTATCTTTGTGTGTGGTGAATGTATTTTAAAGTACGAACCTACTCCAGCACATAAACCTCCCCCACCAATTGGTAAAAACAAATAATCAATCTTTGATAGATTATCTAAAATTTCTTTACCGACAGTTCCTTGCCCTTCCATGATTTTTTTATGATCAAACGGAGGGATAAATGACATTTTCCTTTCAATTGCAAATGCAATTGCTTCCTTTTGGCATTCATCAAATGTATCACCTATAAGTTTTATCTCAATAAAATCACCACCAAACATACGTACTTGGTTGATTTTTTGTTTGGGAGTGACTTCAGGCATATAAATGACTCCGTAAATTTGAAGTAATTTACATGAGTAAGCTACCCCTTGTGCGTGATTACCAGCACTTGCACAGACAACGCCATTTGTTCGTTCCTCCAAAGTTAAACTTTGGATCATATGATAAGCCCCTCTAATTTTATAGGAACGAACAACTTGTAAATCCTCCCGTTTGATATACACTTTGGCACCATACAACTCAGACAATCGAGAATGATATTGTAACTGAGTTTGATTGATGATTGGTTTTAATATCTGATAGGCGGATTCAATTTCTAAAGACATCGGTTATTGTAAGATCTCCAAAATTTCACTTGATGACTTTGTTTTTGCAATATCGTATGCCGTCTTCTGCTTGAAAAAAAAAACAATCATTCCATCTTCGATCTAACGACTCTTCCATAACTTATCTTGGTAGCTGTA
>JACVCB010000013.1 GCA_016742255.1 Leptospira sp. | reverse complement strand
CATTACAGACTTCTTTGAATCCATACTCAGTGATGGAGTTAAAATCAAAAAAAACAAGTAAATAGAGGATGTTGGTTGGTTCTAATCTGCCATTTTCATCAGAAATTTTTTGGATTCCATCTAGAACTACGTAACGAAGATTCTTTGATTGGATCCATAATTTTTGGTCTTCGTGGCGTTTTAGATTCACTTCTTCCGAAAACCGTTTCTGGAATACGGTAGAGAGGAAAAATCCTGCGGAATCTTGTCTTTCTTCGAGGATTCTTTCTAAAGAAAAGGGTTCAAACTCTAAATTGAAATACTTTGTATACGTCTCTGCCATATCATATTGAGTAACGGACAGATTTTAGAGTTTGATTCGGATTTTTTTTAAAAATTAGAACTAGAATTCTAACATTCGCCTTTCGGAATCATGAAAAAAAGTATAACCTTCTTTTTTCCAAGTCTCCCAAAACTTTTGTGATCCTTCTCTCATAAAACATATTCGTTCTTCAGTTGATATTGGAGTTAAAAAAAGAAAGTTTGCACGTTTTCCATTCTCAGTGATGAGTCCGTTCAGTTTTGGCAACACTTCATTCGAACCTTGGTCGAGTTCATCTGTGATATTTCTAAACACAAACCAATTGAAATCCAAATACAATTGATCAGGATCTTTGCGTGGATTTTGAATCGTATGTGAGTGACCAAACCAAATGCCTGTATTCCAAGGGAACTTCACCATCTCACCTAAAACATGTTGGATCCATGTTTCTGATTTATCTGGAGAATCTTTTAAGAGTTGGATGGCAAATACAAGTTCTATACGTGAAAAGTTTTCATAGTCTTTGTGATAGAGTTCAATACTTGGTTGGTTTTGTACACTCATCCCAATCGTTGAAAAAATTTTAATCCCAGGAAATTCTTTCGGTAAAAAGGAAGCAATTCCAAGTGATGGATACTTTCCTCCATCTGCAGACCAATAGGTCTCGTGTTTTCCAAGTTTGGATTCTAAAAACTCCAATCTTAGTTTTTGTGCTTTTTTCCAATGGTCTTTCTCAGCAACAGATTCCCAGTATTTACGATTCCCTTTTACACGTTCTGCAATCACACCATTGTTAGGATCACCGAGTGGAGACGCAGTGGGTGCTTCTTCTTTCGCAAACTTAGAATAACCATGAATGCCTTTAATCCCAGACCAAGAGGGAAGATACGCTTGTAATTCTTCATCAACAAATAAGGCGACTGCATCTCCTTCTTCTGACCAAATAAAATGGATTTGGTCTTCCGATAGAGTAGACTGCGCTTTTGGATCAGTGATTTCTGATTGAGTTAAGACTGGAGCAAGTCCCAAATCAAAATCTTCTTCTTTTCTCGCATCAGGTGCATCGATTAAGTTACGAACCCAAAGTGTTTTCATCGGCCACTCTGGATTGTTATGTGATTGTAAGTATAAATAAATGGTTCTTCCATCATCTTCTAGGAAGGCAGTGAATGAACCGTAAGGATTTGCTTCTTGGTATAAAACTTTTGGGGTGATGGGATTCATTAAAATTTGTGTGGTACCACTTTCTCTTTAAATTTTGCGAGTAGTTTGGAAATGGTTTCATCCATTCCAGTTTCAAAGTAAATATCAGGATAATACCCGGAAGCATTCCTTAGCCCAATGAGTTCTGGTTCGTTCCATTGGCGGTATCCTTTTAAAGAATTCCAAACCTCTGCGGAAGGTGTGGTGTTTTCTTTTTTGGCATCGATGAAAGCTTGTATTGTTCGCGTAGGGGTCATACTATCGTATAGATTCTAATGGATCGAAGGGAATCCAACTAAAATTTTCCACAAAAAGGAATGAAATTTAAGTGATTTCTAGTATGTTGTTCAAGGGCAATCTCAAACTCATTTTCCATATTCTGAAAAAACCTTAGGCATATGAATTTATTCCAACAAAATCCAACAACCAATCTTCTGCCTTTTGACGGAACTTTGTTGTACATCCCAGATTTTTTAGATTCAGAAACGAGCCATAAATTTTTTGAGACCTTTCAAAATTCGATCGAGTGGAAACAAGATGAAGCGATCTTGTATGGCAAACACATCATCACGAAAAGGAGTGTTGCTTGGTATGCGGAAAATGGATTTTCGTATCGGTATTCGGGAACAACCAAAACAGCCATCCCTTGGACAAAAGAACTTCTCAGTTTAAAAGAGAAAGTTGAAACAAAAACAAATGAAACATTCAATTCTTGCCTCTTAAATTTATACCATGATGGATCGGAGGGAATGGCGTGGCATAGTGATGATGAAACTTCTCTCAAACAAAATTCAACGATTGCTTCTGTGAGTTTGGGTATAGAGCGTATTTTTAGATTCAAACATAAGAAAAAAAATACTCTTGTGGAATTGAGATTGGAACCAGGAAGTTTACTGCTAATGAAAGATGAAATCCAAGGCCATTGGCTTCATTCTTTACCAAAAACTCTCAAGATCAAACGGCCTAGGATCAATTTGACCTTTCGCCAATTTGGAATTGTTTAGAAGTTTAAATATCCTCGTTTGGATAATAATTCTTTGTAATCATCATCCGATTTCTGATTCCATTGGAGTAGTATTTTAAAAGGATCTCCACTTAAACCCAATAATTCACAAAAAACATGTTCTGTTTTTTTACCACTTTCTTTTAAATGAAGAATATTTTCGCGAAATGATTGGTTCGCAAGGTTTAAAAATCTTTGTTCTACCATCATATGAATCCATGCATACTGCTCAGTTGGTTCAATAGACTGTGCAAATATTTCGTAATTAAATTTAGGAGTGGAGAATCGACAAATCAGTGTTACCCGAAGGGAGATTGTTTTTTCGGAAAAGGAATAATTGGGCAAATTTCGAAACTTTGCATAACAGATTTTTTGTAAATGAGAAGGAACATTGAATTTCGCCAAAATATCAACATCACTGGTCTTTGTATCAATTCCGATGGGGATTGTCCCAGCAAGAGTAGGTTTAAAACCAATTAAGTTTTTTAGAATTTTCCATTTCTCTAAATCTTCCCACAATTCTTGTTGTTTGGGATTTCCCATCTGCAAGTAGTCAGGTAACAAAAACGGATTGGTTTCTAACGATTGCATATTATGTCTCATGTGTCCGTTACCGGCCCCCACCCTAATTGGGTGGTGGAGGTGGGCTTGTGGGTGAAATTTCCTGCCCGAACTCCTACCATAAAATCTAACGCTTGTCTCTTGGGAATTCAAACTTACCTAAAATTTTCAAGAAAACTTCGCAGTTTCACCAAACCTAATCCAAGTATGTTACGTTGAAAGGTTACAACAATCCAGCTGTTTCCATTTGGTTGACATGGTCAATAATTGTATCTTTTAGCGAACGATAGGTGAGTCCTAAATCCGATTTGCTATATTCATTACTTAAGTTTAAAGGTTGCCCAATATTATTTTTGGTATAACCCCAAGATAAACCAAAAAATGGACCAATGAGATAAACGAGTGCTTTTGGAAGTGTACCAGTTGGAACAGAATATTTGTTTCCAAAATTTTCCTTAATGATTTTTGCAAAACCTAACATAGGCAATACTTCGGCAGAAGTGATATGCCTTCCTTTCGCATTAGGATTAAAGCCTGCTAAGATATGAGCTTTTGCAACATCTCTTACATCCACAAATCCCATTTTTGTATCGGGAACACCCGTACGAAAAATTCCTTTTAACATGTTTCGCATAAACTCAACACTAGTTCCATCCAAACGTTTGGAAACTGATGGGCCCATCACAAAGGAAGGATTGATGACTACTAAATCCCAACGTGATTGTTTCTTTTGAATTTCCCATGCTTCTTTTTCAGCTAATGTTTTGGAATAAGCATATGGTTGGTGAGTCAAACTACTTGTTGTATTCCAATGATCTTCCGTAAATGTTTGGTTAGGAACTAACAAAGAATCTATATTGTCTCCATGAATGGCGGCAACACTCGAAGTCAAAACAACTCGTTTGACAGATGGAATTCGATTACATGATTCCAGAACATTCCTTGTCCCTTGTAAGGCTGGGTCAATTAATTGTTTTTTTGCATCTTTGACTCCTGCCACAAAAAAAGGTGATGCAGTATGGATTACTAACTCTGCACCTTCGATCGCTTTATCAAAACTACCTTCCAACATTAAATCAGCTTCAGTCAGGGTTAGATTGTCTTTGAACTTTTCTTTTAATTCCAATAAATGTTGAATTTTAGAAGTATCTTTTAAACTTCGAATTGTAGTTTTAACTTTCTTTCCATCTTCTAACAAATATTTAACGATCCAGGAAGCAATGTATCCTGAACCTCCAGTGACAACAACGGGCATTTCTGCATTGATCGATTTCATATTATGATTTAGACTCAATTCATTCCTTTTCCGAATGTAAATCGAATGGGATCATACAAAACAAAAATTGCTTTTGTTTGTTTTTGTTTGGCGAGACCCGGTGGGTCCGGGCTTTTCCGGAGTCCGCGTTCGCTCCCGTTTCACTTTTCCACCAAGTGGCAAAGTGAAACCAAGTCCTCCAAATCCCTCTCGCTTGCAAATCAAAGTTAAATGGTAGACTTGCGCCCCGGATCGCAGCGGAAATCCTTTGTGAAACAAAGATTGCAGCGTAGAGCCGGAAATGGCGCCCCAAAAAAATATTCGACATGAAATAAATTTCACTTAGAGAATTAAGGAATTTCTAGTTATAGGTTACCTATGAATCGATTGATCCAACACAACTTTTTCATTATTTGTTCACTGATTTTCTTCCAATGTTTAGGGAGCAGGAGACCTATTGTTTCCAATTATGTGGATCCTCAAGGTAGTTCAAGAGATGTGAGTGTTGGCAAAAAATATATGGTTGCCACTGGAAATCCGATAGCGACAAAAGCGGCTATCAAAGTTTTAGAAGAGGGTGGTAATGCAGTGGATGCTGCTGTTGCGGCCTTACTAGTGTTAAATGTAACAAATGGTGAAGCCGCTAGTTTTCCATCAGTTGCACCAACATTGGTTTACGATAAAAAATCGGGACAAGTTAAAAGCTATATAGGAGCAGGAACAGCTCCCAAAAAAGCAACGATTCAGTGGTTTAAAGAGAAAGGTTATGAGGTGATGCCAAAAAATTCTATTTTGTCGCAATTGTTACCTGCATCACCGGATGTCATCGTACGTTTGTTACAGGATCATGGAACCAAATCGTTTTCTGAATTAGTGGAACCAGCAATCCAAACGGCAGAAGAGGGTTTCCCTGCAAACAAAATCCTTGTGAAGAATTTAGATTTACCTTTGTATAAAAGATTGGGTTTCACAATTTTAATGCCATATAATTCCGAAGTGTATTTAGAAAAAAAATGGTGGTATTCCATTCGTGAAGGTGAACTAACAAAACGAAGTGATTTAGCTAGTACATGGAAGTTGATGGCAAATGAAGAGAAGTTAGCACTTAAAAAAGGAAATTCCAGAAAACAAGCATTAGAAGCTGTAAGAAATTATTTTTATAAAGGTCCAATATCCGATGTGATTGTCAAACTTCACGAAGAAAAGGGTGGTCTGTTTACGAAAGAAGATCTCACAAATTATTCTGGAGGATGGGAAAAACCAGTTGTAGGTGAGTTCCGTGATTACCAAATTTTAGCAAACCAAACTTGGACACAAGGTCCAGTTGTTCCTATGGTTTTGCAAATGTTAGATGGTATCGATTTAAAATCAATGGGTCATAATTCTCCTGAATACATTCACACAGTCTCACAAGCCATTGAACTTGCAATAGCCGACCGTGAAACATATTTTGGGGATCCAAAGTATTTTGATGTTCCATTGGATGGTTTGTTATCAAAACAGTATGCAAAAATACGACGTTTACTTTTCCAAAAATCTGCATTTGGTAAAACTCCTCCATTTGGAAATCCTTGGTTGTATTCCAAACAAAAACCAAACTCTAAAACAATTCCATCTAACAATGAAGAGAATCATTCTGTAAGTGAAATTAAATATGGGAAAGATACTACATATATCAGTATCGTTGACTCATTTGGAAATGCAGTGTCCTTAACTCCAAGTGATTTTCCTCAGTCACCAATGGTTCCTGGAACGGGTCTTACCCTTGGCATTCGTATGACTCAATTTCGTTTGGACCCAAATCATCCATCATCTCTTTTCCCTGGCAAACGGCCCCGAATTACACCTAACCCCGGAATGGTTTTAAAGAATGGAAAGTTATGGATGAGTTTTGGAACACCAGGTGGTGATGTACAAAGCCAAGCGATGATTCAGTTTTTTTTAAACATTGTTGTGTTTGGAATGGACCCTCAAAAAGCAGTAGAAGCTCCAAGGTTTCGTTCTGTAAATTGGCCCGATAGTTTTTCTCCACATGTTTATAGACCTGGAGGAATTGAATTGGAATCATCTTTGTACCAATCTGTTTCCGATGCATTGAAGAAAAAAGGGTATAAGGTTTATGAAAAAGGCCATTTTGATAATGATTTTGGTGCCGTTTGTGCTGTGTTAAATGATACTAAAAACAATAGATTATTGGGTGTAGCTGATCCGAGAGAAGAATCTTGGGCTGAAGGCAAGTAAGGGAAATACAAATGAGGCCAATGAATCAACTAACAACGAAAATTCTTTTCCTAGGAATTTGTTTATTTTTGTTTGTAAAATGTAGTTTTCAGGCTTCTGGGAACTTAAGTTTTTATGAATCATTTTTTCCTCATGAAAATTCAAATACAATTATTGGAAAAGGGAAAATTCGGGCCACTTTCTTAGGTACTTCATCGATCCTATTAGATGATGGTGAAACACAAATATTGACGGATGGTTTTTTTTCGAGACCTTCTTTGTGGCAAACTGCCTTTTCTAAAATTGAATCTAATCCTCATCTCATCAAATCAGTTTTAGAAAAAGCAAAGATCTACCGATTAAAAGGAGTTTTTGTTTGCCATTCTCATTATGATCATGTCATGGATGCACCCTATGTTGCTAAGTTCACCAATGCAAAGTTATATGGCTCCAGTTCCACGATTAATGTTGGAATTGGTGCTGGTTTAAATCAGGAAAATATGGAAAAATTCCAATTGGGAAAATCAATCAAACTAGGAAAATTTTCCATTACTGTTTTAGAATCAAAACACACTCCTCCTTTTAAGATTTTTGGAAAAACAAATGCCACTGATCCAAATTTTCCTGATATCACTTCACCTCTTTCCCAACCATTGAAAGCAACGGAATACATAGAAGGAGGAACATTTGATTTTCTCATCCAACATGGGAAACACAGAATCGTGATCAAAAGTAGCACTAATTACCTAGCTGGAGCTTATGATCGAATCAATGCAGACGTACTGTTCTTAGGCATAGCGCAGTTGTCATTACAACCGATAACCTTTCAAGAATCTTATTATAATGAAACGGTACAAAAATTAAAACCTAGTCTGGTCATACCCATCCATTGGGATAATTTTTTCTTACCTTTGGCAAAACCATTGGAGCCTAATTTAAAATTAGGTGATGATTTTGATTCGAATATGAATATTTTATTACAAAGGACAACCAAGGATCAAATCCAAGTTCAGT
The DNA here is from genome assembly GCA_016742255.1 of Leptospira sp. Lineage (GTDB taxonomy): Bacteria > Spirochaetota > Leptospiria > Leptospirales > Leptospiraceae > Leptospira_A > Leptospira_A paudalimensis. The sequence continues at coordinate 97,783 of JACVCB010000013.1, read as the reverse complement.
TATTGCAAGGATTTGAATCCATTGATTTGTTTTAAAGGAATGGATTTGCGATTTTTTCTATATACCCTTATGGGTATATAGTCTAATGTTTAGGAGGGAGAATATGTCAGAAACCTATCCCAAAAGTTTTGAAACCTTACTCCAAACTCATGAGAAACCAATCCTTGTGGATTTTTGGGCACCTTGGTGTGGACCATGTAAGATGGTGGCTCCAGAACTTGAAAAACTTGCCAAAGATTGGAAAGGGAAAGTTTCCATCATTAAAGTGAATACGGATGAAAAACAAGAGATTGCAAACAGATATGGAATTTCTGGAATCCCGACATTCATTTTATTTAAGAATGGAAAAGAAGTTCATCGTATTTCTGGTGCTATGCGAAGTGAAGAGTTTAAAAAAGTCTTTGGTGGTTTCATTTAGCGAATCTTTTTTTACTTGAATCAAACAAAAGAGAATCAGAAACTTTGTTTCTGCTGAGGTAATCCTTCTTGAAGAAAGTAATTTTTACTCTTTTGTCATTTGTTATCTTAATTTGTAAAAACAGTCCAATCGAAACTTCGATTGTCATTGAACGGATCCAAGCTGCGTCATCTGCAGATGGAACAAATCCAATCAATGTTTTCATTCCAGGGAAACTTTGGAAACCGGAGACAAGTTTGGATGGGATTACTATCTTTTTTTCCAATGGTGCCAAATGGAACCAAGCAGGAAAAACCGATGGTCGTGCTTACTTCAATGAAATCTCCATTGAATGCCAAGAGAAAAAAGGATATGTTTCTCTTTACAAAGATGGAAGTTACGCTACTAATTTTGATTGTTCGAAAGAAACTCCTCTAAAAATCAAATCCAATGGAATTCATGTCATTTATCTTTTGCCCGATGGAGCAAATGGAATCAAAACTGTTTCTTTTTTTAAAAATGGAAAAAAACTCGATGTTGTATACCCAGAACCAATAGAAGGACAAGTTACAGCAAGTAGTACGCTTCCGAATTATCCCGCCTATGGTATGTTTGATGGAAGTATCGATTTTGCTTGGGTGGAAGGTGTAAAAACGGATGGAGTTGGTGAATCCTTCCAAGTAGAACTCGAGAAACAAATTGATTTAGCTGGAATCGAAATCTTTAACGGTTACCAAAGATTAGATGCACTTTTTTATAAAAATGGATCTGTAACGGAATTACTTGTTTCAAATGGGACTGATTCTTTTACGCTTTCGATCGCTGACAAACAAGGTGGGCAAAGGATATTTTTTCCTAAAATTCTTTCTGGCAAAACTTTCACATTTACCATTCAAAAGGTAAGGACAGGAAAAACTTGGAAAGACACGGTCATTGCTGAGATCATTTTCTTAGGTGAAAATGGAAAACGTTTCACTGTGATGGACCAAAATGCAAATCAATTCAAAGATGAAATCTTGAAAAAATCAAAAAACACAATTTTGGCAGGCATTGTCAACAAAGCTTACTTTGCAGATATACCAGAAGGCAGAATGGATTATGTATTTAGATCAAATGGTTCATTTGTGATTTGGTTAGATGATTTAAAAGAGAAACGTGTGTTAGATGGAAATTGGGTTTTTTTGGAGGCGAATGCCACTGAAGCCAAAATCAAAATTTTTGGCAGGGATCATAAGGTAGTAACCCAAAGTTTGGATGTAAACAGCCCTTATTCAGAAACCACTGAAGAAAAATCGACAGTGATCTTTGGTGATACCCTGCTTGTGAAAAAATCTGGGAATGGCATCCAGATGGTCGGCAAAAAAGTCCAAATTTCGAATTAATACCTTTGTTTGGAAAAGATATTTATTGGTATGGTGTCCAAGCAATTTCCCTTTTAGAAACGGGGGAATTGCATTCACCAGATAGGTCTCCTGTTTTTCGGATTGTTGCCTTTCTTTTCTCTCTTATGGGAGTGAGTGAAGATAACCTATTTTACTTTCAATTAGTAACGGTTGTTTGGCTCCTATTTTGTCTTTATCTCTCTCGTTTTTTATTAAAGACACCGATTGACAAATGGAATGTTTTTCCTTCTGCCATGGTTTTTGTTTTGGGTTTTTTATATCCAAAACAAGCCTGGGCTCTTGGATTTCTCTTTCTTAGTATCGCACTATATTTTTCAAAATTGATCTCAAGACCTATCATCAGATGGATTGGTTCATTGATATTTTTAGTTTTTGCTACATGGTTTCACGCGATGGTTGGTGTACTAGGACTTGGAGTTTGGATATTATTCCATCTCCCAAGAAAGTATGATATGATTCTTTTTCTATCTGCTTTGGTTTTACCTCTCTTAGTTAAATCAGAAACAAATGAACGTTTGGTGGTAGATACTAAAACGTTTCCGATCTTTGCAGCCTATGGTATGGTTGGATTTGGGATACTATGGGACTGGGTGCGTCTTGTTTTTGGAAAAAATATTCTATTAACTTATGAGCCAATGTACAAAACCATTTCTTTTTTGGGATTATTACTGGTTGTCCCAATCTTTCATTTTGCCGATATCCAGTTTCGGATCTTAATTTCTGTTTTACTCATTGGCTCATTATTTACAGTAAGTAACCGCAAAGAAGCATTCATCATTCTGATGAGTTTTGTCTTATGGGTGTATACTTTGGTCCAATACCCACATCTGTTTCGTTATCCCTATGAAACAATGTGGAATCCGGGAGAAAAAGCAGCATCCATACCAGACAATGGTTTACTAGTTGCCCACCATGGTTTTTGTGAGTACTATCATTTCCATTTCCGAAGAGACTGTATGTCATGGGAACCAGATGAAAAGGCGATTCGCGAAATGCCATTTCAGACAAAGATTTATCGTCTTGTATATGGAATCAGAATGGAAAACCTTAGAGCAAGTAAGGAGAATGGTTTGGATATTTTTTCTTATATTGAACCTTTAGGTGAGTACCAATTGGTTTTAGAAGACGAATGGAATCATTATATCCATTGGTTGGAAAAAAGAAATTCAAAACTACTTTCTGTGGCCAAGTCTTGGAAAAATCCCTATCGTAAACGACCTAGTTTTATCCAGAGAAAACAAAATTATGGAATTTAGAATCTGGAATCGTTCTTCTTCAGTATTTCCAAAAAAATTACACAGAAGTGAACTTCGCTTATTTTTAGGAAAACTTTATTTTCAGTGGAAACGATATTTGCGTTGGTTATGCGAACGAAATACATTTGCAACTCATCGTATTCATTCGGACCGTTTGGAAAAAGAGTATCCTATTTCCATCTTCACTCATCATTCTCCCATTTACCGTAAACTGAAAGATGTACCTATGTACTTACAAGAGAACAAAAAAGTAAATCTTTCGATCGCCATAAGTAAGTTAAATGGAATCATATTATCGCCAGGCGAAGTATTTTCCTTTTGGTATCTGGTAGGAAAACCTACGAAAAAAAAAGGATATCTGCCAGGGATGCAATTGAAAAACGGAAGTTTTGTAGAACGAACGGGTGGGGGACTTTGCCAGATGGCAAATTTAATCTATTGGATGACACTCCACACACCGTTAACTGTAAAAGAAAGATGGCGCCATAGTTTTGATATCTTTCCAGATTCCAATCGTACACTTCCTTTTGGATCAGGTGCTACATTATCTTATAATTACATTGATTTACAAATCCAAAACACAACAAAACAACCATTTGTCCTCCACCTTTGGATCGACAAAGATGAGTTATATGGTGAATGGAAAACCCAATTAGAGATTCCTTATTCTTATTCCGTGTATGAATCTTACCATGCATTTTGTGCAGAACCGTGGGGTGGTTATACAAGACGAAATACCATTCGTAGGAAGGTAGTTTCCAAAGAAACAAATGGAATGATCGAGGACCAATTGGTGACTGAAAACATCGCTTGGATGATGTATGAACCTCTTTTAGAGTCTAAAGAAACCAAAGTCTCAACTTCTGACTAAAATCAATTAAAATGGGAATGGTTCACAAACAAAACAAATGGAATTGGCAATAGAAGGATGATGGATATAAAATGTAGATGGATCTCCGTTTGTATGAGAATATTCCAAATGATTATTCTCATCATTTTCTCGATAGAGGCAGAACCAAAACCAACAGGTCTTCTTGTATTCGGAGAAAAAGAATACAAATCCTCTTATCAAAATGATCCCAATCGAGAGTTAGTCAATTTAGAAACGATTCCTGAGATTCTATTGGATATCAAATATGCAACAACTGATAATTTTACGGGGCAAAAGATTTATAAAGTAGCAAAAGCATTTGCGAGAAAACCAGTGGCCGAAGCCCTACACAATGCCCAAATGGAATTTTTAAAACTTGGTTATTCTATACAAATTTATGATGCCTATAGACCCTACCGAGCAACTGTTACTTTTTATGAAATCATTAAAGATACCCGATATGTTGCCTCACCTAAAACAGGATCAAGGCATAACAAAGGTTGTGCGATTGATCTAACTTTAGTGGATACAAATACAAAACAAGAACTCAAAATGCCAACCAAATATGATTCTTTTGAGAAAGCAGCTTGGGCAGAGGCTCCTGTTGCAGATCCAATTACCAAAAAAAATCGAGATACCCTCATCCAAGTACTATCTCAATTTGGTTTTCGTGTGAACAAAACAGAATGGTGGCATTTTGATTTTTTGGAATGTAATGGATTTGAAGTGTTGGACATTCCGTTTGAAAGATTAGAAGATTAGTTTTATCGAGGAAATAAATGTTACAAAAGTATTTTTTCATTTCGTTATTGCTATTGACTGGTTCCTTGTTTGCCCAATCAGAAGGGATCACTTCCTTTGAAGAAAGTGGATTGTATGGTTTCAAAGACAAAAAAGGCAAAGTAGTCATAAAACCTCAGTACGAACAAACTATGGAATTTACCAAATCGGGTGTGGCCTTTGTGGTTTCAAAAAACAAATGGGTCTGTATCAATACAAAGAACCAACTTTTATTAGAAAGTTTTCTCTATGACAATGGTCCTGACTACATTGTTGAATCGCGAGCACGGTATGTGGAAGAGGGAAAGATGGGGTTTCACAATGAACGTTGTCAAAAGGTCATCGAGGCAAAGTATGATTTTGCCTACCCATTTGAAAATGGATATGCCATAGTATGTAACGGATGTCAGCTGATACCAGAAGGGGAACATAAACGAATCGAGGGAGGTCTTTTTGGGCTGATCGACAAAAAAGGAAAACTAGTCCTACCGATCGAATATGAGGCAATCCTAACCATTGATTCTAGAAAACGAAGTGTGGAAGTGAAACGAACAGGGAAATCGGTGACGGTAAAGTTACAATAGAGGGAACTGGGGTAAATAAAGCATATTGGTGTACAATTTTAAAATGGATGATTTAAAAGAAAATAAAAGCTAAAATTGACTTCAAAATTTCCTTATTGTGATTCGCACCCACAATCGTTATTTTAGATGCGGTGTCAACACTGGTAAAAAGAAGGAATAATCTTTTTTGCCAATTTGGATCAATCCAAATGTTTCACCTTGAGTTTCTAGAAAGATTTTTCCAAAGAACCATCCTTTTTTTGTGTTACAAGTTTTGATCGAATTGAATTCCATTGGAATATGAGTTGGCTCGCTAAAGGCTGGATTCCGTAACAAATGAAACCTTTTATTTGTTAAAACGAATAACCATTTTCCTGCACTGTAGCGTTTCTGTTTGGTTTCAAGAATGCTTATGGTATAACCATCGACGATTTCATCTTCCTCTAAGAATTGGTGGAGGATTTTGAACTCTGGAACGTAGAGGTATAATATATCAATGTTGAGATGAGGAAGGTGAGAGATGAGGGAAAGTATTTGAGATTTGACTGTGTTTTCGCTTAACATGTAGGATTCCTTGGTATTTGTTTTCCATTACTCTATTGAATCTACGATGATTGTTTGTAGTAAGAATATTTCTCAATCAAACACACAGAATCATGAAAAAGTTTTTAATCCATTCCATGACCTGCGTGCTATTAGTTGGCTATACTGCGTTAACGACTAAATCTCCACCAGCTTTTACTTCGCCAGCTTCGTTTTTTGCTTCTACAAGTACGGTTACTGTTTTTTTACCATCTTTTTCAAATTTCTTTTTGATGGTTCCCACAATTGTGAGTTTTTCGCCGAGTTTTGTCATCGCTTTGAATGTCACACCAAAATAAGCGATGTCTTTTTGGTCAGCCCAAGAAGTACAAAGTCTTCCCACTTGTGCCATCACATACATACCGTGTGAGATGGTTCCATCGAGTCCTGCTTTTCTTGCGAAATCAGGGTCGTTATGGATTGGGTTAAAATCTCCAGATGCTCCCGCATAACGAACTAAATTTGCATGTTCGATCACAGGGATATCGAGTGGAGGAAGAGTTTGACCAACTTCTACTTTATCAAATTGAATTTTTGCCATAGTTTGCCTCCTTGGAATTAATCCTTACGAATGAAAATCGCCATCTCTGCTGAAAGGATAGGATCATCTTTTTCATCATAGATTGTTGTTTTGAAAGTTACAATTTCTGCTCTTCCCACTTTTACGTCGGAGATTTCAGATTGTGCGTACACTTTGCCCGGATAAAGGATTTTGTGGTACGTATATTCTTCTTTCAAGTGAAGGATTTTGGAAAGGTCGATACCGAGTTCCGCCATATCGTTCCAAATTTTTGGGTAACCCCAAAACATGATGACAGTAGGGAAAGTAGGGGGAGCGGGAACATCAGAGTATCCTGCTTTTTTTGCTTCTTCTACGTCAAAATAGATTGGGTTTTTTTCGTTGATGGCGAGGCAAAATTCTTTAATTTTTCCTCGTTCCACTGTGAAATCAAAACGATCTAGTTTTTTTCCAACTATATCTTTTGTTATTGCCATTGGCATTTTCTCCTTAGTGTTTGTCGATCCATGCAACTAACTCTTTAAAGACGAGAGCTCTGTCTTTAGGAAGTTCGTTCATGGTTTCATGGTATAAATCATCAAAAAGTCTCATGGTTTTGTCTTTTGAGGCGACACGTTCAAATGCATCCACAGTTCCTTCTGGAAGAGCAATTTGATCTTCTTTTCCATGGAACATATAGATTGGAACTTTGATTTTCTCTGCAGATTCCAAAGCAAGTGTGTAACAGTTAAGAAGGTAATCACCAAGATACGTACATACATTTCCATGTACGAGTGGGTCTTTGACATAGGCATCCACAATTGATTTGTCACGTGAAATGAGGTTCACATTGAGTCCCGTTGGGATGGTGAGAGTTGGCAAAGCTTTTGCTAAAAAACCACCTGCTGCTTTTTTAATGTCCATCACAAGGTCAGTTTTGACTTTGATGGGAAGGGCGCTACAAATGTAAGCATCCAAATCATTTTGGTAGTTGTCAGTCGCTGTATAAAGAAACGTAACCGCAGCACCCATTGAGTGTCCAAGTAAGGTAACTTTACTGACACCTTCGTTTTGTTTGGCGATATCAATGAGTTGTTTTAAGTCTGCAAAAAAATCAGAAAAATGGGTAATGACACCTCGGCGTCCATCGGATTTACCATGGCCTCGGCAGTCGATGAGGTAAATGGCATAATTACGTTCCGCCATTGCTTCTAACAAAAAATTGTAACGTCCGCCGTGTTCCCCAATCCCATGGTGGACAACGAGCACACGTTTGACTCCTGACTTAGGTCGGTAGATCTGGTAATAAATTTTACCACCATCTTTGTTTAGAAAGGTAGACTCCACGCGGGAGTAGGCTTGTTCCCAATTACTCATAGATGTCAAGGATGGATGATGGAAACCTAAAAAGAAACAACTTTTCCTATTCTTAGGAAACCTGTTTTGCAAACTGGTTCCAAATGCGAAAGATCCTAACCTTCGCCCCCATCCTTTGTTTTTGTCTCATTCAGTGTTTGAACAAATCGGAATCCCGTTTCCCAGTGGATTTGGTTTTGGAATTAAAAAATGCTAAGTCCAAATTCAAAATCGGAACAGACAATCGCACATACCATTGGAAAAAAAATCCAGGTAGGCAAAGTGGCCTTCCTCTTTCTCGAAAATGGGAAAATACGCAAATCACCTTCAATACAAACAAAGAGATTTTTTTAAACCATTCCCTTGATGCCATTTATTTCCCACCAGGCCAAGAATACCAATTTACCCTTCCAAAAGGGAAATACAAATTTTCATCACTTGTTGGTTTGTTAGGCGAAAAAGAATTCCAACCCTCTGTCTCCGGAAAATTGAAATTATATACCCAGTCCCAAATCCTCGAAGAATGGGATTTTACTGGCGCCGCTAAAGAACAATGGAATAAGAAGGAAACGTTAGTTACACTCGAAGGTGATTTACGTCTCGTTTGGGAAAGTAAAGATAGTGATTTGTATATCGGCGAACCTTTGTTATACCCATGGGAATGGTTAGATACACTGGTTTCCGCTCAAAAACCTAAGTCTGTAATTCTCATTGTCATTGACTCTGCAAGGAAGGATTTTATTGGAGCATACGGATTTCGCCATTCCGTAACTCCTAACATTGACCAGATGGCAAAAGAATCAGTGTTTTTTGAAAATCCTTTTGCCAATGGAAATTGGACAAAACCTTCCATGATGTCTTTTTTCCATTCCGAATATTCATCTAACCTTGGTTTGGGGAATTCATGGTTTTCGACAAAACCATACCAACGAAAAGTGTATTACGGTAAAAAAAGAGATAATTTAGCAAAAACCTTTCGGGAAGCTGGTTATTATTCAAAGACCATTATGAATAATGTTTTCTTTTTGGATTATACAACTGTGGGTTTGGATTTGGGGTTTCACAATTCCTACCAAGTAGGGATGGACATTGTGGATACAGAAATTCTCACAAACCATGCGATTGAGTTTGTGACTGAAAAAAAAGACATCCCATATTTTTTGCACTTTAATTTGAACACTCCACATGCATCCTATTCACCTCCTCCAGAAGATATGAAGGTAGTGAGAAGTATTATCCCTGATTCGGAATTTTTTCGATATGAATCTCCCGTACAACGTTACTTAGGTGAAATGCATTATACGGACAGGGAAATTGGCAGGTTAGTAAGAAAATTGAAAGAACTTGGAACCTATGATGAAACGATGATCATTGTAACCGGGGACCACGGGGAACTCTTTAGTCCCGAACATGATTATAGTTACCACTTCATTATGCAAACAAGGTTTGGTCATGGGGAAACTCATTATGATGAAGAAATCAATGTGCCATATTTTATCAAACTGCCTAAGTCCATTGTCGATAACATAGGAAAGAACTCACAAATTCGAATTTCAGGCCAGTCTTCTCTATTATCATTAGCACCTACCATATTAGGATTTTTGGATTTATTGCCTAAAAATTCGACTTACCAAGGTGTCGATTATGCATCATGCATTCGTAACTCGACTCCTTGTCCCAAGGAGACCTATATTTATACAGAGGGACGAATGTCAGAATCTGTTAGAACTGAGAATTATAAATACATTCGCAGGTATCCTGGATTTACGACTGTTAGGCGAACTTCCGCAGGTGAACCTCATACCATGGCAGAAGAACTTTACGACTTAAAACAAGATCCTAAGGAGTTACGAAACTTAAGTCTTGGAACAGAAGGGGAAATTCTTTTGCAACAAGCAAGGGCGGACTTCCGTAATGAAAATTTTCTCAAACGGAATGGACTTCGGATTTGGATCCCTCCTTGTGAGGAAACTGTCTGTCGTGATTTTATGTCAATGAGTGTACAAGGTTCTGTTTATGATTGGGTTGCACCTCCGACAGTGCAAATCGCTTCTGGTTCTGCCAAAACAATTTCCGTAACAAAAGAATCGAAGGATCGTAAGGGTTCCAATGCCTCATCCCAAGAACCAAAACAAGATCTGTCTGAAGAAATCATTCTGAGGACAGTGAACCCCGAACTCGGTGCCTACTTCCAATTCACACGGAATGGAAAAACGATCCCTGTTCGTTTTGGAAAGTATGGATTGGAATTCCAAAAGTCAATGACTCATATCGAAGACTTAATCGTATCGGAACGACAACCTGATGGTTTGTACGCATCACCACTTCCATGGGTTTACAACGATGGAGCTTTCAGTGGATCAGGTGAGTCGGAAGTACAAAAAGAGATGGGAAAGGAAGTGAAAAAAATATTAGAAACCTGGGGATATATTCACGAATAATTGCTCGTAGAGAATATGGCATTTTCCTTAGTCTAATTACACAGTTCTATGAAAGATACCTTTATCGCTCCTCGTTTTGAATTTCCTGTTGCTTTGGGATTGGATTTGGGTTTTCCCATTCTCACAAAACTATTGTTTAACTTAGATGGAGTGGTGATTTCCAAAGAAGATGAACTTCGTCTGAAAGAAACAAAAGACAAACGAGTTGTGTATCTTTTTAACCAACCCACGGATATGGAATCCATCATCGCTTACCAAGTTGCCAATTCAATTGGAACAAGATTTCATTATATGGCATCACGTAGTATTTTCAATTGGGGATTTGGAATTGTTGGTGAACTCATCAAACGTGTTGGAGCATTTTCTGTATTACATGGAAGTTCCAATCGAAAGATGATTAGAACCACCAAACAAATATTATCCGAAAATGGCGGAAAACTTGTTATGTATCCTGAAGGGATCATGTCAGGAGAAAATGATAATTTAGTTTCCTTTTTACCGAGTACAGCACAACTCATATATTGGGGATTGGAAGAAGCCAAAAAAAAAGATCCACATGCTGAACTTTTTTTACAACCAACCTTTGTGAAATATAAAATTTCCGGCACACGAGATTCCATCTTAAAAGACATTGAAACATCTTTATCACGGATCGAACGTAAGTTAAAATTATACCCAGGTGGGAGGACGGTTCTTCGCAGATTTTTGACTGTGGGTCGTGTAATGTTAGAAGAAACGGAATTTGAACTTGGGATCCCAAAATCAGAAATCAATGGAAAGGATTTTGATTATCGATTGGGAAGGGCAAGGCACACTGCTCTGAACTTGGCAGGCCAAATTTTACATATCAAATTCCAAGATTCAGACAATGCCATCCAAAAGATCCGAATTTTATTCCATGCTTTGGACCGAATTGATGCGGGCATTCCATTGGAATCTACCCCAAAACACCTAACGGATCAAAATATCCGCCGAGCCAAACAATTGGTAGAGACTGCCTATGCATTTCTCATCACCCAGCCCAAAAATCTCATCCAATGGCCATCGGCAGAACGCCTTATGGAATGGATTTGTAGTTTTGAAAGGCATATATTTGGAAAATCAGAAATGAGAGCTAAAAAGGCCTATGTTTACGCATCACGTTCCATTCCACTTACTCCTTATTTTGAAAAATACAAAACAAACAAAAAAGATAGTTATCACTTGTTACTTGGTGATATCAGAAAGGAAATGGAAAAACTAATGGAACGTGGTAAAAAGGAAAGTGAACCTCTAGTCCCACCATACTCTGTGGGACTTGATTGACAAAATGGGTAGTCGAGAAGGCGTGCGATTTCAAACCTTCTGTTCATGCGACGATTGTCTTCTGACTCGTAGGGAATGCCAGGCAAATCATCAGCATACCCTCGAAAGGAAATCTGTTTTTCATCCATTTTGTAATTATCAACTAATGAATGTAAAACGGACTTTGCTCTCTCTTCAGATAATTTTTGATTGTACTCTTTTTTTCCAATATTGTCGGTGTGACCAGAAACTCTAATTTCACGATCTGGGTATTTTTTTAAAATATCTGCAATTTTGGCAACTGCGGATTCTGCATCTGGTTTTAATTTACTATCATTAAAATCAAATAAAATGGAATCCAATGAAAACACGATCCCATCTTCGGAAGTACGTACTTTTACAGGCAATTGGTCTGCAATTTTGTTTGGGTCTTCTCCATCGGTTATGGGTTTAGAAGGAGAATTTGAATCTGGATTTTGATTTCCTGGTCGATTCGAAGGTCCAATTGGAACACCATTTGGGTATCCATCTTTTGTATAACCTACAATCAAATCATTTAGGATATCCTCACGAATGGATTCTTTATCTTTTGCATTCACTTGGTTCCGTAAAAAATAAACTCCTTTGATATGAAAGTTTGCTTCTTGGACTGTGCCATTTGGATAAATGAATGTATAAGAAAGTTTAACTTCTTTGAATTCGGGAACACCTTTGGTTGCATTGAAAAAAACAGTTCCTGTTGCAAAACCAAATATCTTATAAGGAACGTTAGGTGCCATTTTATCTGATTCAGATTTTGAATAAAAAATTGGATATGTGTAAGTGATTTTTTCACAATTACCTGAATAGTTCCCTTCTTTCCATGGAAAAATTCCTTGGAAGGTATATTCGGGTGTGACTTTGACTCGGATACGTTCACTAGAAAAGTCAAAGGACTCTTCTGCAGGTAATTTCCAAACATCGGATACGGAAACCGCATTTTCAGGGAAGGAAGGAAAACTACGAAGGTTTGGCATGATAAATTCGTTTGGTACTTCATAACGACCATTTCGAAAGAGTGTAAAATCGGATAAAAATTCTTTGTCCTTCCAAAAAGGACCTGAAGTTTTACCATACCTCATATAAGTATCAAACCAAGCATTCACCAAACAAGAGTCTTGCGAACATTGTTTGGTTTTCATCACAACTCGGTTTTTATCTTCTCGTTCAACGGTTTTTGTTCCTACACGAAAGAAAACATCATGGTATTCATTGAGTTCCAATACTTGGTTATTGGTCCATTTCCACTGGAACTGGGTTTTTTCAGGCGGGCCTGCAAACAATTCCAAGAATGGTAGGATTGTTACAAAACAAATGAGGATCGAATGGCCTTTGGTCTTCACTTTGCAAAGATCGGGGTTTTTTTCGAAAAACTGAGAGGGGTTTTGGAAAAAACAACGGGTTTTTGCGATTGACGGAGGATTGAATTTGGGCTTTACCTGATTTACGATGAAAAACCTTTCTCTGCTTTTTTACATTTTGATTACAATTAATTTTGTCGCATGTAAGGACAAACAAACCCTTAAAGTGGCTGGATCAGAAACCATGAATAGTATGATGCGATTTTTGGGTACTGAATATGAGAAGGTCAATTCAAATGTTCGTGTAACAGTCGAAGGTGGTGGTTCGGAATCTGGAATTGACCGATTACGAAAGGGAGAAATTGATATGGCAGTTTCTTCTCGAGCACTAAACCAAGCTGAGTATGATGATTTACGAAAAACTGGAAACCTGGAAATTGTACGTCTAGCTTACGACGGTGTGGCTATTGTTGTGAATCCAAACAATCCTGTTTCCAAACTCCACCTGGTGCAAACATCTGATATTTTTTCTGGGAAAATCAAAAACTGGAAAGAAGTAGGAGGCCAAGATGCACCTATTTCCATCGTAATTCGAAATGACAAATCTGGTACACAAGACTACTTTCAAAATCATATTCTAAAAAGAAGGGATTTGGGTGATAAAGAATTTAATACCTATAAATCCAATGTGTTTTCACCCAATGCTAAAATTGTGAAGGACAATGCTGAAATGGCAAAGTACATCCAAGAAAATCCAAATAGCATCGGTTATATGGGAATGGGTTCTGCTCTTGTGGATCACAAAGATAAGTTAAAAGCACTTGAGTATGCAAAAACATCATCAAAAGATGAACCTTATGTGACTCCATCCATTCGTAATGTTTATGATCGTAAATACAAACTAGCTCGTGAACTATTTATCATCTATAAAACAGACCAAGGTGATAAAATAGATGCCTTCGTGACGTATCTCACAAGCGAACAAGGGCAGGTGGCTGTGTTACAATCAGGGTATCTAAGGTCTTCGTTGCCCGAAGTGGAAGTTTCTGCAGAGCCAGTGAAATAGGGGTAGGTAATAACCTCTCAAATTAAAATACGAAACCAAATCGTTCCATACGGTCAGCAATGTTTAGCTGACCGAAATCTGTATCTTATTTACAAAATTCATTCTACGTTTTCCTTTTTTATCCTTTGTTAAAAAGGAGTTTCCACTTGGAAGGTGCTTTTATTTGATTTCGACTTAATTGGAAAACAGGAACAGGTGTGCCTACACCCTTTAATGTTGCTTTTTGTTTGTGAAAGTAATAACCATGTTGTTTGACTAAATCTTCCGGTCCTGTAGCATTCCAAACCGATTCGCTTAACCAGACTTCTCCTGATTTTGCAAGTCCTTGGACACGAGCTGCAATATTCACTGATTGGCCAAAGTAATCGAGTCGTTCATCATTCACGACTGCTAAAGCAGAACCTTCATTGAGGCCTACTTTCAGCCCAATTTCATAACCTTCTTTTTTCCATTCTAGGTTCATCAATTCAATGCGTCGCATCATTTCAAGGGCTGCTAATAGTCCTTCTGTAGGAGTGGAAAAAGTTGCCATGATGGCATCTCCCATGGTTTTAACAATGGCACCTTTGTACTTTCGCACAATCTCTGTTAGGATGCGAAAATGTTCCTGAACCAATTTATAGGCAAAGATGTCACCTGCTGTGTCATACATTTCTGTAGAACCTTTTAAGTCTGTGAACATGATCGTCAGTGATTTCACATTCAAGTTTAAATCTGGTGAAAGTTTTTGGATACGAAACAAATCCCGAAAGGACTGGTTATTAAGTAACATCTTCGCTGTGAGAAACTGATGCCGAATGGTTGGGTAGGAATTGGCAATCCTTTCAATTTCTTTAGGATTGGGTGTTAATACATTGAGTCCCACTGTAAACCGAGTGCGGTTATGGATCGTAAAATGGTGATGGCCAGCGGGAATAGTTACCATATTTGGTTTCATACCACTTTCCATTAAGTCAACCAAGTAAGATTGATTATTAGGTGGTAAATTGGGATCAACAGAAAATAAACACATTGTGTTTCTGTCGATGCTTACAAATTGAATGAGATGACCTTGAAGTTCCCCATACTTTGCATGATATTCAAAACTATAGGATCCATCAGGGATTAGTTTCGTATAGTCTTTGATTGAAGATTGGATCCAGTCTTTTAGTTCAGTTGATTTATCAAAATTTTCGGAAAAAAAATAACGAAAGTAATTTGTAACATCAACAAAGGGATCAATTTGATGATTTTGTAACGATGGATGGATTTGAAAGGCAACTTCTACTTGGTCATCTAGAAGAGTTGGAACAACGATATTACAAGATACACAATGAAATTCTTTTCCTTCAATTTCATCTAATTTGTGATGGCTGTGAACAATTCCACCACACATTGGGCAAATCAAATTATAAGCAAAATCGAATAATCCAACCTTTGCAGCATGTACAAAAAAATCTACGGAATCGTTTTCGTCTAACTTATGATCTGTGGCAAATTTGAGAGGATTCACTCTCAGTAATTTCCAATCATCGGAATGGTGAACAAAATTTTCTGCTATTTTTAAAATTTCATGTTTGATTGTTGGAAACGATTTGAGTGTATCAAATTTTTGTTTTACAATTGCATCTTTCACTCAGTTCCCTCTAACTTCGCAACATACGGTAAATTTCTATATTTCCCTTGGTAATCTAATCCATAACCAACCAGGAATTCATCCTCAATGATAAAACCTGGATAATCCACAATGATATGTGGATTTGCCTTTTTTTGTTTCCAAAAGAGTGCTGCTACTTTTAGATCTTTTGGATTTTGTTTTTGGACTTCTGTGAGTAAATATTCTAATGTTTTTCCTGTATCAACAATGTCCTCCACTAACAAAATTGATTTGTTTTGAACTGATTTTTTGAGTTGTTTGGTGATTTTTAAGTCTCCAGAAGAAGTTCCGTCCCCGTAGGATGACGCGGCCATAAAGTCTACTTCATGTGGGATCAGAATGTCACGACAAAGATCCGCGGTAAAAATGAACCCTCCATTGAGAATTCCAATGACAACCAGGTCTTTGCTTAAAAAATCTCTAGAAATTTCCCGTGCCAATTCTTCGACACGGTGATGGATTCGTTCTTCTGAATAGAGTGGTTTCATTCTTTTCCTATTTGCCCAGGGATCCAGAATACTACTAATTGGCAACTTCCCCAACTAAGATTTTTCCAAGAATCGTCAGAAAAACTGAGTCCGAGAAAGGATGCTGTCGGGAATTTATGGAAAAGGGATTGTTCTTTGTCTCCCAAAACGAGGGCAGAGCCAAATGCTTCCAAACTTGGATTGTGTCCCACTAGGCAAACAGAACGAGTGCTAGATGATAATCCATGCAAAACAAACATTAGATCTTCTTTGTCTGCATCATATAAATTTTCACTGATTTCGGGTTTGGGGAATCGAAGGATTTCCTTACGGAGTGAGGAGTAAGTTTTTAAAGTTCGTTCTGCAGGTGAGACCAAACATTGGTCAAACTCAAATCGACTTTCTTTTAAATAGTCACGTAGTGCTTTTGATTGGATTCGACCTCTTCTGGACAAAGATCGATCTAAGTCCGTATCGTAAGGTTCATCCCATTCAGACTTAGCATGCCTGAGTAAATAGATATGTTTCATACGAATAGTGTATTTGAAACAACCCAAAGGGAAATAACGAAATCGCTATTTTTGTATTTCTTTTTCGTACTTGGAAATGAGTTCGTTATTATTTTTACAGGAAAATTTTGTCCTCATTTGGTTTAAATGGTATTCTACTGTTTTCCTGGATTTTTGGATCCGGTCAGCCACTTCGTTTTGCGAAAGTCCTTGGACTAAGAGGTTTAGGATTTCCATTTGGAATGGTGAAAATGGAAGTTGCACTTTGCTCACTCCATCGGATACAAAAGACCCACCTTTCATCACAAGTTGAATCACTTCAGGGAGTTGTGAGATGGGGTCTGACTTAAGCATGTATCCATCTGCTTTGGATTTGAGAGCATCTTCCACATACACTCGACTGCCATGCAAAGAGAAGATGATCACCTTTGTGGGTTGGTGTTTTTCTTTGATTTCTCGCAAAACATCAATGCCATTACGGTCGGGAAGATCAATATCGAGAACCAACAAATCAATTGGATTTGATTCGATGAATTGAAACAAATCCGCAGCCGTTCGAAATTCTCCGGCAAGGGAAAAGAAAGGATTGGATTTCAGGATAGATATGATTCCTTCAGTGACAACGGAATGGTCTTCTAAGATGGCAATTTTAACGGATTCCACAACCTTATGATTTTCAGAGTCTCCTTCTCATCTATCCAAAAATCTTTTTCTGCCACAGTAAAATTTTGTCGTTATCCCTTAATTTTTGGATTGGTTCTCCTCTTCACCTCTTCCTGTCACTTGGAACTCTCCCCAACCTTACTTGCAAAAGATGGTGTTTTGGATGGCCGGAATCTGAAATTGGCAACGGACACAGTGAACCTAATTGGGAAGTGGGAATTTTACTGGAATGAATTTTTAGAACCAAACACTCCTTCTCCCAACAATCGATCTTTTATGCAAGTGGGTGTTCCTTGGTTTTCCCAACACAATGAAGATGGGGAAGATTATCCAAGTTTTGGTTATGCTACCTATCGATTGACAATCCTTTTGCCTGAAGGTGAATCCAACCAAGAACCATACGCTCTCCTTGTGCCTGTACTCCATAGTGCTTACAAAATATACGCAAACGGGACATTGGTCGCTGAAAATGGATCCATTGGAAAAAATAGTGAAACTCATGTTCCATCCTTTCATACCAAAATTGTCCCCATATTAAATGCTAAAGAAAAAGTAGATTTGGTGATCCATATATCCAACTACTCCCATAAATTCGCAGGGATTCATGGGATCATTCGATTTGGTAAATTACAGAATATAATCCAGGTTTGGAACAATTACCATTCTGCTTCTTGTATCATTTTAATTTTTATGGGAATCCTATCCATCTATCATGCGTTAGTGTATTTAATCAATCGATCAGAAAAAAATGCATTACGAATGTCATTTGTTTATTTGGGAATTTTGATTCTCAGTGCTACATTAACAGAAACAAGAATCCTCTTTAACTTTTTTTCTGATGACTACTGTATCCCTTTGTTTCGGTTTTCAAGAATTGGTTTTGTGATCGTTTTGTTTTTTGGCGGGAGTGTTTTAATAAATTTAGCGCAAATGCGTATCTTTAAGAAAATGTTAGTGTTATTGAAGGTATACTCACTTACATTTCTTTTGGTTTCAATACTAACACCTGTAAAACATTTAGCTTTAGTTAGTTATTATTTTGAATATCTTTCTGCGATTTTTGTTCTGATAGGTTTGTTTTCGGTTTCACTCGCTTTGTATTTCCAAAGAAAAGAAAGTAAATTGTATTTTTTTAGTTTGTTTCTCGCAGTATTAGGTGGTGTCATTGATATCATTTTAATTTCCCATCCTAATTTTGGGTTTAGGCCAATGGGATTATTTTCTTTGTATTTTTTTATCATTCCACAAACACTTGGTGTGACATTTGGACTCGTACGTGTTTACAAACGATCTGAGTCTATCTCGAAAGAACTTTACAAAAGAAAAGAAGCACTTGAGAAAAAAGTCAAAGCCCGTACTGCAGAATTGGAAAAGGCAAACCGATGGAAGGCTAATTTTGTTTCCTTAATTTCGCATGACCTACGTTCGCCGCTCAATAGTGTGAACCAAATTTTAGATGTAATCGATTTTAGTTTTAGTGAAACATCAGAAGAGGAAAAAAAGAAATTTTTAGAGATTTGTAAAACTGGTGTGACCCAATCTATAAAAATGTTGGAACAACTTTTGGATGTTAGTCGATTTGATGCATTTGGAACCAAACTGATGCAAACTCGGTTTTCAGTGAATGAGTTGTTAAACGAAATCATTGAATCAGTGGAACCATTGGCAACATTGAAAGGAATTCGAATCCAAAAAGACACTCCCATCCAAGCAGAAATCATTGCAGATCGAACTTTGATCGGAGAAGTGTTTAAAAATATCCTTACAAACTCCATTAAATATTCATATCTCAATTCTGAAGTTTGGGTAGGTGTTTCCTTCAAAGGGAAATGGCTTTCTGTTGAAATTCGTGATCGTGGCCTTGGAATGAGTGAAGAACAAATCCATAAATTAACAGGCGAAGAAAATATCAAAAGTACACCAGGAACTGCAGGCGAACGTGGAACTGGGCTTGGTTTACAGTTATGTACAAATATACTAGAAGCCCATTTTGGAAAACTGAGGATTAAATCAGTACTTGGTGTCGGTTCCTCATTTGAGATTTCGTTATCTAGAAGTAACAAATCGGTTTTACTTGTAGATGATTCAGGTAATTTTAGATCTGATTTAGCAGAGGTAATGCGAAGGAACCAATGGATTGTAATTGAAGCGGGGAATGGGGAAGAAGCTCTTTCTCATTTGGCAAGGATCACTCCATCACTCATCATTACTGACTTACACATGCCAGGAATGAATGGAATTTCTTTGATTCATGAATGGGAAGGAAAACGAAATCAAAACCAAAAAATTCCAATCATTTTGATAAGTTCCGATGCACCTCTTTCTGGCGGAAATTCCTTTCTTGAGGAAGAGGGTTTGGAAACAATCGTATCTGCTTATTTATCGAAAATGTACAAAGCAGAAGATTTGTGCCAACAGATCGAAATGAATTTAGTTTAACAAACGTTCCATGTGATTTTTGATATGGAGAGTATGGGCTACGTCATATTCTTCCTTAGTAAGATCTCCATATGCAAAATGAGGTCGTAAAGATGACTCTGGTGTTTTGGAAAAAAGTTCAATTGCTTGTAACAATCTTTTGGCACCTACTTTGATTTCAGTTGCATTATTAATTTCTTCAGCACCAGGAATCGGTTCTTCCAATCCATGGTTCATTTTGTTTTTAAAAGCAAAAACAGAAAAAGCAATTTTTCCCACGGACCCTCGGAAGAGAGAAGATTTCATTTCCGGGTATCCCTTCATTGAAAATTCAATACTTTGAGCGCAGTGGGCAAACATCTTACCAACTGACCAATTCCCTTGTAATTTTAATTCTGTGGGTTTTGTTAGATATGCAGAAACCAGTGATTTGTAATCTTCCAAATCTTCTGCTTCTAACCAAGGAGATGTAACATCATTTGTTATATTGTCTTTCTCTTTTCCATCATTTGATTCTCCGAATAATGGAAGCTGTGCGATGCTAATTGTAAGAGCAGTTCGTTTGATAAATTCTCTACGTTTCATATTCATTTACCTCTGAGTGTAATTGGTTTTTCCGACTTGGAACGTAATTTCATATTCAAAAATTCTACGATCACGGAAAAACTCATCGCAAAATAGATATATCCTTTCGGGATATGAAACCTGAGTCCTTCACCTAATAAAGCCACACCAATTAAAATCAAAAAACTAAGTGCAAGGATTTTGATGGTAGGGTGTCTGTCTACAAAGTCAGAGATACTCCCACTCGATAATAACATAAATCCAACAGATAAAACCACAGCTGTGATCATCACACCAAGTTGGTCTGTCATTCCAACAGCGGTGATCACTGAATCCAATGAAAATACAACATCCAAAATCAAAATTTGAAGGATCACTTGGGTGAAAGAAATTTGTTTTTTGGAATCATCACCGACAATTGAGTCACCTTCCAATTTGTGATGGATTTCGGTTGTCGACTTTGCAATGAGAAAAAGTCCACCTAAAATTAGGATGATGTCTCTGCCACTGATTGTTTGTTCTAAGATTGTAAATAGGGGAGTGGTGAGTTTCATGATAAACGATAAGGAAAATAAAAGTAAAATTCTTGTTCCCATCGCAAGTATCAATCCAATTTGCCTTGCTTTTTTTTGTTTGGTTTTGGGTAACCTGGAGGAAAGGATCGAAATGAAAATGATGTTATCAATGCCCAAAACAATTTCTAAAGAGGTTAAGGTGAGTAGGGCAAGCCAAAGTGCTGGATCGGAAAGAAATACTATCATGACACGACCCAAACTGATCTAAGGAAAACTAGAATCAATCGAATTCTTGGGTTTAGATTTTACTTCGTGTTCATTTCTTCGAAAAAAATACCAACCTTCACATTCCCTTGTGATGGTAACATCCTTCCAGTCTTTCAAATTTTCTTTGTTTTCCGTCACACCCCAAGGAAACGAATCAAACGTTTGGTTTTTGAAATCACCATCCCAAGTGGTATTGGCAATCCAAGGGTAGTACACACCGTCTTTTGTGAAAGGGACGAGAGTCCACTGTTTGTTAGAAAATGCATAACTGTATTTGATTGGCCAGTAGGTGGCAGCACCCGGAATTTTTTGATCAAATTCTGACAAACACTCCATTCGGTGATTTCGTTTTCCTTCACCTTCTCTCACTTTGGCGACAAGTTCCGAATGTTTTCCGAGATAAAATAAAAAACAAGCAACATACAACACAATCGGAATTCCAAATCGGAAGAAGGGAATCCGTTCCAAAATCCGAGAGCTAAAAAATAAAATTCCAAAAGGCAAAAAATACAGATAACGTATGTTAAGTTCTGTTTCGATGAGGAATAAAAAAAATACAGTGATGTAAGGGGATAAAAACAAAATCAAATCAAGTAGGAAATCCCTCTTTTGATTCCTTACAAGTGAAATGAAGAGGTAAAAAATTCCGATCACCAAATACCATTGGAACCATTCCGAGAGGAGAGGTTGTTTGGAAACGGATTGTACGAGACCTTGCCAAACTACATTTGGATCTAAGACAATGGAATGAAAGGTAGAATTGAGTTTGGAGAGTAACTGTATATTGTCTGTGCTGATAATTCCAATTCCGAAAAAACGAAGTCCTTTCCCAATGGATTTTGCAAGCAACATTCCCGCAAGACCGATGCTCAATGGTCCAAGGCTTTTCCATCGTAAATGAAGGACAGCATAACAAATCAAAAAGGGAGCGATATTGACAAAAAACCAATACTCTGAAACCCAAACCATTGTCATGAGGAATAACAATGGAAACCAAACCTTAGCTTTTGTTTGTTTCCATTCTTCCAATAAAACCAAAGTCCATGTCGCAAAGAAAAAGATCATCGCGTGGAACCCTGGCAAATAAAATTGCCCGAATAAATTGGGATCGTACCCTGCTAAAACCAAAAACCCAAGTGCCACTAAATAGGAATATTGTTTTGGCATTCCCAATTGTTTCGCTAAATAAAAGGGCAATACAAAGGAAATAAATCCAAAAACCAAATGGAACCCATACACAGAGGGAACTAAAGGAAATAAGAAAATTGCGATGAGAATCTCTGGAAAAAGATAGGTACAAGGGGGAAGGTTCCAACCACGAATGCCAGCAAATCCCCCAGTCCAAACATCCCGTGCAAACAAATAGGGATATAAAACATCACTATCCGTTCCTTCACCTAAATGGTTTTCATACACAACATCGTAGAACAGATGAAAGCTGGCAAAAAGAACCAAAAGGAAAAGGATCGGCTTTAGAAATCGCATCAGTAACTAGGGCATTTGCGTTCAAAGATCTTAAATCGTTCAGGAAACTCAAGTTCCACAACAATTCGTTTGTCTGGTACAAAGGGATGAGGAAAATCTAATTTTTTGGCAAAGAGAAGGAGTCCGTATTGTGTGTAATCCTTTGCAGACCGTGAGTACAAACTGTCCCCCACGACTGGGCATCCTATTTTTGCCATATGAACACGGATTTGGTGGGTTCGCCCCGTTTCAAGACCGAGTTTCATCAAACTAAACTTTCGCCCTGTTTGTGTTTGTACAATTTTTTCTGTTTTGTAGTGGGTGATCGCCATTCGCCCATCTTCCCGTACACACATCTTCACTCGTTCGACGGGGTGGCGGCCAATCGGCATACTAATCGTCCCTTCGGCTTCCACAGGTGCTTGTAACACCCATGCATAGTACGTTTTATCCACAAGACGATCTTGGAAGAGTTTGGATAAGGCAGCATGGGCTCTGTCTGTTTTGGCAATGATGAGAACCCCTTCCGTTGGTTTGTCCAAACGATGGACAATACCTGGACGGCGTTCACCACCAGTGCCAGAAAGATTTTTAAATTGGTGGAGGAGTCCATTCACAAGAGAAGGGGAGTCGTCACCCGGTCCACTGTGGCAAGCGATCCCCGCTTTTTTATGGATCACCATAAACTCTTCTTCGTCATACAAAACTGGGATATCCATCGGGATGGGTTCCAATCGAGAAGGTGGTCTTGCGATGACATCCACCACATACTCTTCTCCTAAAGTCACCTTATAACCGTTTTTATGGACGGTTTGGTCCTTTGTTTTGTTTGTCACAAAGCCAGAATCGATCCATTTTTGAACGGTTGAACGGCTAAGATCGTCTCCAGCGTTGTCTTTTAGGAAAACGTCTAAGCGACTTTGGTCATAATCTTCGGAAACAGTTACAAATATTTGCATTTTCGGTTGTTATCTAATGAAAAGAACTAAACTATGGAAACATTAAGGTAGGTCAACTGATGAAAAAAGGATTTTTTTTAAGCCTCATCCTCCTCGTAGGTCTTTCTATTTCATTCACGAACTGTTCGTCTTCTGAAGAAAAAGAAACTCCAAAAGATACAACGTCCACAACTACGGACAACACAACGGGAGTTGCTTCCAGAGATCTCAATGGAGCTCTTTTGGACGAAATCAACGTAGCACTCAAAGACTACCGTTACCCGGATGGCGTTCGTCGCAGAGGATTTAGCTACAAACAAGCAGACATCCAAGCAGAAGATTTCAAAACTTGGGCGAAAGACAATGTTGCTTACATCAAAGACGCTCTTGCAAAACTTCCTGATAGTTATGCAATCGAAATCACTGGCCATGCAGATGCATCTGGTCCAGAAGAAGCGGAAGGTGCTAAAAAAGGAAACGGTTACTACTCACAAATCCGTTCTGATGCTGTAAAAGCAGCTCTTGTGAAACAAGGGATCCCTGCAGAAAGAATCGTCACTAAAGCAGCTGGTTCTTCTAAACCAATTTCTGGTTTTGATGAAAAAGACGCGATCAACCGTCGTGTGACATTCCAAGTTGTTTCTAAATAAGAAATTCGATTTTCTTACCTAGAGACCTTTCTCTAATAAAAGCCCACCTCTTGGTGGGTTTTTTTATGTCTGGAAAATGGGTTCGCTTCATTCGAATGGATAGTTATAAATTTTGGGCGCCTCGCAATAGTTATGCGAATCAAAATTTTACGATCACCGACCGCGCTATCCGCTCCAATCTTTCCCTCACGGGAAAGGATTTCCGCTTCTATCGCTGGCGCGAGGATAATTTAGCATGTCAGACACAAGATCACAATGGATCAAAAAGGGTTATGAATTCGTCTCTATTCATGGATTTGAAGCATTAAAAATTGAAAAACTAGCAAAAATATTAGATAAACCAAAATCTTCCTTTTACTATTTATTTGTAGATTTGGAAAATTTTACTAAGTATTTGTCAGAATATCATTTACAGCAGTGTTTTATCGTCTCTCAAAAAGAATCATCCTGTGAATCGATTGATCCCGGTTTAGTTGAAATTTTAACAGAACATAAAATAGATCTATTGTTTAACAAACAATTAAGAATCAATCGTCACAATCCTAGATTCAATGAAATTATAATTAAGACAGATGAAGTTGTAATAATACCTTTTTTGAGCATTTGGAAAAAAGACTTAGGATTAGAAATGTCTGAGTCTCAATGGAATGGATTATTCTCTTTAGCATTGGAAAATTTTTATCTTCAAATTCATTTTGAAATTTTAACAGAGTTTTGGTTAAGAGAATATTTTTCTAAATTGAAATCAGTAATATTGAGTATCGCTGGCAAATAATTTCTGTACGACACCGTACAGTGATTATCCAAAGGATCATTAATATTCGATTGAGAATTTTTCGGAAATTTTTCCAAATGAGTTCATAAATTTAAAATAAAAGGATTTTTATGACTCTTGAATTTCAAAAATTTTATCTTAAGGTAACGGCTGTCGTCATCGCTTTGTTTGCTCCTGTATTCTTTTTGGGAACTATGCCGGAAACCTCTGAGCTTGCTAGACTAACATTAGATTTGTTGAGTTGGCCGATTGATGGAAATACAACTTATTCATCGCCTGATACAAGATTTTTATCGGCATTGACCGGTGGATTTTTATTGGGATGGGGAGTGAATGTATGGATGTTGACTCATTTCGTTTATGATAAAGCTCCAAATGAAGTGAGAATCTCTGTACTAATTGGTTTGATTTCATGGTTTTTGTTGGATAGCGCTGGCTCAATAACATCAGGAAATATTTCGAATGCAATTTTTAATATCTTTGTATTGTTAGTTGCTGTTGGACCTTTATGGGTATCCGCTAAAAAGTAATTCCATTTGTCTTCTTTTCGAAGATTAGCGAAGAGAAGGCTTAATCTCCGAATGTATTTTGGAAATTAAATGAACAAAATTTTCAAAAAATAATTTCATGATTTTCATCCTTAATCCATAATTTCAATATGATTCAGACAATCGAAGAATACATTGCGTCTTTACCGGACGGCAAAAAAGAATCTTTTCTCAAATTGCGAAGTGTCGTGAAAAAAAATCTGCCAAAAGGATTTGAAGAGACCTTCCAATACAATATGATTGGGTATGTGGTTCCTAAAAAAACGTATCCCGCTGGATACCATGCCAACCCAGAACTTGCACTACCGTTTCTCCACATTGCTGTCCAAAAAAGTGGACTAGCGATGTATCATATGGGGATTTATGCGGATCCAACTCTCTTAAAATGGTTCCAAACGGAATACCCAAAACATTCTCATTCCAAATTGGATATGGGGAAAAGTTGCATTCGGTTCAAAAAATTGGAAGACATCCCTTGGAAACTCATTGGTGAACTTGTTTCCAAAATGAATCCTAATGACTGGATACGAGTTTACGAAAAAAATACATTTTCAAGTTGATTTCAATTCTCAAACTCCTAGTTTGAAAAAAGTGATGTTTTATGACTAAATCATTTTTTCTCTTTTTGACGGTTGTTTGTTTTGTATCTTGCAATCAGAAATCGGAAGAGAATCGTCCTCGCATTGCAACCTTCCATACTCTAGAAGATGGAGTGATCATTAAAAAATCA
This sequence comes from Leptospira sp., assembly GCA_016742255.1. GTDB lineage: Bacteria > Spirochaetota > Leptospiria > Leptospirales > Leptospiraceae > Leptospira_A > Leptospira_A paudalimensis. Next base: position 71,801 of record JACVCB010000013.1, on the reverse strand, counting down.
GAAGGTGAACTTCCCTCAACAATCTCCATTGCAAACGTTGCTTATCGAAATTTAGGATCAGGACTATCGATCCCAGTTCGTGTGTCAGTTGTCTGTGTTACTTCCAAAGAATCAAATTATTCCTATCATTTTGAGACCGAAGAACAGTCGTTAATTTATTCTGAATACTTAAAAAGTAAAGCAGCACTATTTGGTGCAAAAAAATCTTATTCACGTTTAAAATACTTGGTGGAAAACCAAGCTGCTGCGGGTAAAGAATTGAATGATGCAAATGTTCAATTGCAACAAATGGCAGCATCCATGGATGAAAATTTAAACCGATTACGAATGCAAGGCATTCCCATTGAAAAGTTAAGCAAATTGAAACCAGGATATATTTTGATTGTTGGCGATATCCCCGAAACAAAATTAAATCGAGTCAAATTACAAACAAGAGTATTCATTAAGTTTTCGGCATTCCCGGGAGATCGTTATGAAACAAAAATTGATTCCATTTCTGATGTCATTGACCCGGTCAGTCGTACTGTTAAAGTTTTAATCATAACAAAAAATCCAGGGAATCAATTTAAACCAGGTATGTTTGGAAATGGACATATTGAATTGGACAATCTTGTAGCTTTGTCTGTTCCAAATGAATCTATCATTTTAATTGGTGATACAAGTTATCTATTCAAACAAATCGATGTGAATACGTTCCAAAGAGTACAAGTGGAAACAGGAATCGAAACAGATGAATACACACAAATCTTGTCTGGTTTGCAAACCAATGATCGTGTTGTTTCTCATGGTTCTACATTATTAAAAGGGCTAAGTTTCGGTTACTAATGGGATTCATTCGTTTTTCACTGAAAAACTCTCCGATAGTATTATTTTGTTTTTTAATGATTTCAGCTTTTGGAATCTATTCAGTCACACATCTTAAGATAGATGCGTATCCGGATGTTTCTGATACTGAAGTGATTGTGATCACAAAATTTGATGGTAGAGCCTCTTCTGAAGTGGAAAAACTCGTAACGATTCCCTTGGAACGGGCGTTAACTGGTATTCCAGGGCTTACCACAACACGTTCACAAAGTATTTTTGGATTGTCAGTCATTCGGTTAACTTTTAAAGACCACACTGATGAATATTTTGCGAGAAACCAAGTTAATGAAAGGTTAAAATCAATTCAATTGCCAGAAGGAACAGAAGTTCCTGAACTTGGTCCATTAACTTCTCCTGTGGGTGAAATCTTACGTTATGCAGTGGAAGGTGACGGATTGCCAACGATGGAACTTAGGAGTATCCAAGATTGGGAATTGGCTCCACGAATCCAACAAATCCAAGGTGTTGCAGATGTGATTACCTTTGGTGGAGACATCAAAGAATACCAAATTGAAATCAATCCCATCAACCAAGACAAATATAATGTTTTTTTACGCGATCTTGTTTTGGCAATTGAAGAAAACAATGCAAATACTGGTGGTAATATATTCAAACATGGTAACCAAGCAATACCAGTACGTGCGTTAGGTGCAATCGAAAACGAAAAAGATATAGAAAACATTATCGTCACTGAAAAAAAAGATGTTCCCATTTATGTAAAAGACATTGGAAAAGTAAGAGTGATCCCTCATCCTCCCAAAGGGATTCTCGGTTATCGGTTACAAACTGGAACCGAGACCAATTCTGGAGTCCAGGGCATCATTATGATGCGTAAAGGAGAAAATCCATCTGAAGTATTAAGATTGGTAAAAGAAAAACTCTCTAGTTTGGATGGATTTTTAAAAAACAAAGGTGTTCGCATTCGAATTTTATATGATAGGGCAGAGTTAGTATCCAATACTTTAAAAACTGTTGTGCGTACTATGATGGAAGGGATTACAATTGTTATGATTGTATTGATCTTTTTGCTTGGAAACTATCGAGTTGCGCTTGCAGTTGCTGTCACCATTCCTTTTTCATTATTATTTTCATTTTGTTTAATGAATTTAATTGAAATACCTGCAAATTTACTTTCGTTAGGTGCAATTGATTTTGGTATTATTGTTGATAGTTCGATTGTCATTATAGAGGGAATTATAACGACGATTGCGATTTCATCTGTATCGAAAAAAAAATTACCATTGGATGATATCATCCTTCGTTCTTCTGACCACACAGAAAAAGAAGTATTTTTTTCAATTATTGTCATCCTATGTGCTTACCTTCCGATTTTTCTTTTTGAAAGAGTAGAAGGTAAATTATTCAAACCAATGGCTTTTGGATTGGCATTTACATTGATAGGTGCATTGTTATTTTCACTCACAGTCCTTCCTGTTATTTTTTCAAAGTTTTTCCAAGACGAGAATCGTCGCCAAACAAAAGAATTTTTTCTCCTAACACAAGCAAGATCATACTTCCTTCAATTACTTCATTTTCTCCTCGACCATTCCAAAAAATTAGTAATCCGCACTTATGCCGTTGTGATCCTACTTGTAATTTTAGTTTTTATGGGATTAGGAACGGAATTTTTGCCTGAATTGGATGAAGGTGCCATCAATTTTAGATGTAAATTACCAACAGGAATTCATTTGGATAAAACTGCAAATGTTGCAAATTTGCTACGAGAGGCAGTGAGTGAATTTCCTGAAGTAAAGGTTGTGATCACTCAATCAGGAAGGAATGATGATGGAACAGATCCTTTTGGTCCAAATCGAATTGAAGGTCTGATTACATTAGAAGATTATTCCAAATGGAAAACGGTTCATTCAAAAGCGGAAATGTTAGAAATTCTTAAGGAACGATTTGAAAAATTAGTTCCTGGGGCAAAATTCAGTTTTTCACAACCAATTTTGGATAATGTTGCAGAAGCGGTCACTGGTTCAGCTGCTGATTTGTCTGTTCAACTTTCTGGTAGAGATGTTGCCGTATTATGGCAAAAAGCAAATGAAATTGAATCCGCCTTAGAAAAGTTAGAAGGTGTATCAGCTATTGGAATTGAACAAGAAGGACCCAATACAGAACTAATTATCGCCATTGATAGAGAAGCAGCGGCAAGAGCAGGGATTAATTTTTCTGACATCCAAGATATTACCGAAATGGCGATTGGTGGAAAAGAGATCAGTAAATTGTATTTGGATAATCATATTTATAACATAACGGTTCGGTATCCTGAAGAATATAGAACATCTGTTAACTCGATTGGTAATATCAATATCAAAAGTAAATACGAAAGTAAATATCCACTGTCTTCTGTTGCAAAATTAGAATTGAAGGAAATGCCAGCCAAAATTGCCAGGAAAAATGGAAATCGAATGGTTTCTGTTTGGATTAATATCGAAGGCAGAGACCAAGGTGGATTTGTAAATGAAGCAAAAAAGATTGTGACAAAACAAATCAAACTGCCAGCGGATGTCGAAATTGATTGGGGAGGACAATTCGAAAACCTAACTCGTGCAAGTAAGCGACTTATGGTTGCTGTTCCTCTAACGTTTGTTATTATACTTTTTATCTTGTATTTAATGTTTCACAATATCTCTGATAGTTTACTTGTTATGTCCAGTATTCCAGTTGCTGCACTCGGCGGTCTCTTTTTTCTTTTTTTACGTGGAATGCACTTTAACGTTTCGTCAGGTGTTGGTCTTATTTCGTTATTTGGAATTTCCATTATGGGTGGAGTATTATTTGTCTCAAATTTTAATCATGCGAAAGAAAATAGAGAGATTAAAACTGAAACTGATTTAAAAGAATTAATTTCGTATGTTTCTGAAATTCAGTTTCGCCCCAGATTTTTAACTCTAACAACGGCAATCATTGGTTTATTACCGGCAATGCTTACGAATGAAATTGGGTCTGATATCCAACGACCTATGGCAACAGTGATTGTGGGTGGATTATTGTTCACTTTGGTCATTGGAAATTTTACAATCCCTTTACTTTGTTATTTAAGTGAACAGAGAAAATTACTTCATGCAAAAAATTAGATTTTATCAAATCAAAAATCGATTTGTACAATTGTTGATTGTATCTGTTAATTGTTTTCCCCTTTATGCGAATGATAAACTAAAAAAAGAATTTAATTTTGACCAAGCAATTCAATATGCACTTGCAAATAACAAACAAGTTGCCATTGCAAAGTTTGAAATTGATTTTACTAAAGCAGATCGAATCACTGCTGGTTTACGGCCAAATCCTTTTTTGAATATTGTAGCCGATGTTTTACCTTTTAATCCAACTTCAAAACAATTTGATCCAAATCGAAATCAATATGGTGTTAGTTTAGGATTTGTGATTGAAACTGCTAACAAACGGGAAGAACGGATCAATGTCGCCAACAAAAGACTAAAGATGGATGAGTTGGTATTTTTGGAAACTTTGCGAAAAATATCAATATCCACTGGAAATTTATTCATAGCAACACTTGCAGCAAGGGAACGTTATCTCTTAGCGGAAGAAAATTATAAAAACTTGGTGAATATCGTTGAAATCAACAGAATCAGATTTAAGAGAGAAGACATTTCTAAATTAGAATTATTGAGATCTGAAGTTGCTCAAGATCAATATGCGGTAGCGAGAGTTTCTGCACAGGTTGAATATATTAAATTAAAAAATGAACTAATTGTATTTCTTGGTCTAAATCCGAGTGAAATTGATATTGTGTTAGCTGGTAATTTAGATTCGTTAAAACTACTACCAAAAATTGATGCGAACCAATTATTAAAATTAGCAACTGAAGGAAGGCCTGATTATCTTGCATTAGTGAATGCAGAAGATATTGCATTGGCAAATATGAAACTGCAAAGAGCAAATGCAGTACCAAACTTTAGTATTCTATTTGATTCACTCGTTCAACAAAACCAATATATGTATGGAATGTCTGCAAATTTGGAATTACCTGTATTTTCTAGAAACCAAGGCGAAATTGCAAAAAGTGAATCAGCCAGAAAACAAGCTGCCATATTTCGAGAAGAGTTGTATTTAAACTTAGCAAAGGAAATGGCGATTACAGAAGAAGAAATTAAGATTAGATTTGAAGCACTCGAACAAATGAGACAAATCTCATTATTAAAATCACAACAAGCAGTCAAAATTGTTGAGTTAGCATATAAAGGTGGAGGTTCCACCTTACTAGAGTTTTTGGATACAACTCGATCCTATAATGAAACAAAATTAAAATACATTGATGCCTTAGTTGAATATGAAAAGGCTTTATTAAATCTAAAATACATTACAGGGTTTGATTACGAACCAAATTGAACCTTTGAAAAACAATTTCAGCAATTTTTAATGATAGATTCTATTTTGTAATCATAATTCGGACATTTATAGGATAAGATGGATTCATTTAGGATCTTTTTGATTTCATTTCGATTGTTAAAATAAGGGGAAAAAGTTTTGCCTCTTGAATAGAAGTGGATGAATGAGTCTAAAGATTATGCAAATTGAATATTTTACGAAGTGGGAGAAAGACTCCCATTTAATCATTACTCGATTGTCTGGTTTTGTAACAGATTTGGATGTTAAAGAATGGGAACTTGGATTAAAGCAAGTGTTTCGAGATTTACCGAAAGGAACCAAGTTTAAGATGTTTGTCAATTTACATGGCCTAAATCCTAGTTCTGTCTCTGCTCATAAAGCCTATCGAAATGTAATTCCACTTTTACTCAGTCAGTATGGATGGAGGATTGGTTACTTGGATTTGTTTGAAGAGGCAAATGATTTGACTATTTCAAAAACAAACGATAGCGAATGTTATGCGGCAGTGCATTGCCATCAAGACGGATATAAAATCCAAGAGTATGAAAGAAGATTTGGTAAAGAAAATGAACATTTTTACGAAGATCCCATTTTTTCGGAAGCCTGGATTCGTAGTTATGAATACCCTGTATTAATCTCTTCTTGAAGGAACTAAAAATGAAACTAAATGTAATGATGCCCACCAATTTCAAAATTGCCTATCTAAAAGAGATCCAAAACTACAGGGATAGTATGTCGCAAAACAATGATTTGGCTGCCTGGAGATTTCTAGAAAGGGCACATATCATTGGACAATATTTTCCAGTCCCTCATACTGGAAGCCATTTCCGAATGTTTCTCTTTGGCATTAGGAAGGGAGACATTAAAGAAATTTATGGTCAATTCATTCGTTTGCTCTTTGGTTGGATTGGGAGTTTGTTCAACCGAATTCCAGTTGGAAATACGGGAAGTGCATCAGTACCGATTTTTGCTCCCATGCCTATCCCTGATGACTTACGTTCCCTTCTTCACAATGCAGATACCGAAGCAAAAGGTCTTTCTGGATTCAAAGAATAATTGTTTCGAATCACAATCGTTTTACTTTTCTGCGATTAGTAAAAATAAAGATGCATCTTGGTTCATAAAAACTTTTTTTTCTTCTAAGATGACTTTTGAGTTCACTGTTTGGTATCCGATTGTTTTTAAGATGGATTCCAAATCTTCAGGTTTGAATCCATTATGAATTTTCGGATGGGATACCTTTTCATTTTTACAAAAATCAACAATGTATAATTTTCCATTGGGTTTAAATGGTCATAAAGAAATTTTAATATCGATTGTGTATCTGGAATATGTAGGAGTACCAAAGACAAAAGGATATTGTCTACAAGGAAAGACTGGTCCAGAGCCAAATCGGAAGGGGACATTGTTTTCGCATTTTTGATACCATGCGAATTGATTTTGAAATTTGCCATTTCCAACATAGAGGGGGAGTCGTCACATAACATAACATGTTTGTAATGAGAAGACAAAGGGATTCCCAATAGTCCAGTCCCACATCCAAAATCTAACAATGAACTTTCATTTGTATTGTGAAGGAAGGGTCCTAATTGATCTAAAATTCGTTTTGCCAATTGGATACGATCATCGGTATCATATTGATTGGCCAATTGGTCAAAAACATTTGTTTCCATAATGGTTCTGTTTAGACTGTCATTCGTTTCTTACCAAATCCTTGGTACATTATAATTCTTTAAAAACTTACCATCATTCCCAAATACATTCCGCGCAAACGATCAAAGTTTTCTGATTTTTTAGGTAAATTGATTTCCCAATCACCAGAGAGGGAAGGGTTTTGCGAACCTATGTTTGTTGTTGTCCGACTGAATTGGACTTCATTGTAATTTAGGTAAGAGAACTTCGACATGATCAAATTATAACCCACAAAAAATTTCATATTCGAATGGAATGAATAGGAAAGAGATCCATCCCATTCATAACCTCTAAAGATTCCTGCTGTGCCGGCAGTGGACAAAGAATATTGGAAACGGTCTTCCATTAGATTAGGTTGTTTGAAAAATCGAGTGCCTTGTGTATAAAACACATCCATTGTTAGGTGGAATGCCAGTTCTTGGGTGAGTTGGTAGACTGTTTGGACAGAGGCTTGTGGGCCGTAAGTAAAAAAATATTCTTTAAACGTACCTTCTCCTAAATAATCTCCATAGAGGTAACGGTTGATATTCCGAACCCCACCTCCCAGATACAATTTCCAGTCCTTTGCAGGTAAAAATGTTTGGTATAGGTTCAGTTCAAATTCCGACCTTGCCATGGGAGAAAGATAAAATCGTGATAGGTTGCCTCCTTGGGTCGATTGTTGGAAGAGTAAGGTGTTTGCATTTACAATTTCAATTTCAAAATAAGAAAGATCCACTTTGAATCGTTTCTCAACGTTTTCATAACTGAATACAAAGGGAATGAGAACCTTTCCATTTTCTTTGAGTGCCGAACTGGAACGAGTGGGAACAATGGATTCATTTTTATCTGTGAGGGAGGTGTATTCGTAAGGAAGGTATTGGTAGGTTTGTCTTTTTAAGAGCAAACTCCATTCTGATTTTTTGTTTTTTCCATCGAGTAAGGGAGGTTCCATTTCTCTTCCTTCTGCAAAAACCATTGAAGAGACAGAAACAAGGAATAGATAGATTAGGTTCTGTTTCATTTTTCCTTGTTATAGACTGATTTTGGAAAATGGAAACGATTTTTTCCATTCGTATTTTCCTCTTTCGCCTTGGTGTTTCTAGCAGTGGTCGCAAAAATTCATTTACGAAACGAGGAATCCCGCGAAATTAGAAGTTATAAATAGAGGTTTCCATGCCAGATTTTTTTTACGCCGATCCTTTCCCTTTAAAAGAAGACACCACTGAATACAAATTATTAACAAAAGATTTTGTAAGCACTGTCCCCTTTGGTGATAAAGAAATTCTTAAAGTGGAACCAGAAGGCCTTACCTTCCTTGCAGAAAAAGCGATGGAAGATGTTTCTTTTTATCTAAGAACAGCACATCTTGAAAAAGTTCGCAAAATTTTAGACGACCCAGAAGCTACACCAAATGATCGTTTTGTGGCTATGGCACTACTTAAAAATGCAGTGATTGCGGCAGACAAACAACTTCCCTCCTGCCAAGATACGGGAACAGGCATTGTCATGGCAAAAAAAGGGGAATATGTGATCACTGGCGGGGATGATGCGGAAGCACTCTCTCGTGGGATTTATAATACCTATGTCAACCGGAACCTTCGTTATTCGCAAGTAGTCCCACTAACGATGTATGAAGAAGTGAATTCTGGTTCCAATTTACCTGCTCAAATTGATATTTACTCAACTCCAGGTGATAAGTATAGTTTTCTCTTTTTGGCAAAAGGTGGTGGTTCCGCTAACAAAACTTATCTATTCCAAGAAACTAAAGCATTACTCAATCCAACATCCCTTGAAAAATTTATTGCTGATAAAGTATCGAACTTGGGTACCGCAGCTTGTCCACCATATCATATAGCAGTTGTCATTGGTGGCACATCTGCTGAAGCAAACTTAAAGACCGTAAAACTCGCATCAGCTGGTTATTTGGATCATTTACCGACAAAGGGAGACAAATTTGGTTCTGCCTTTAGAGACATTGAATTAGAAGAAAAAATGCTCGCAGCTGCTCAGAAATCGGGAATTGGAGCTCAGTTTGGTGGTAAGTATTTGGCACATGATTTTAAAGTCATTCGTTTGCCACGTCATGGTGCTTCATGTCCTGTGGGACTTGGAGTAAGTTGTAGTGCGGATCGAAACATCAAAGCAAAAATTACAAAAGATGGAATCTATTTAGAAAAATTAGAATACGACCCAGCAAAATTTTTACCTACCATTGATGAAGTCGATTCTAGTACCGAATCAGTGCATATTGATTTAAACCAACCAATGCCTGAAATTTTAAAAGTTCTTTCAAAATACCCAGTTAAAACGCGCGTTATGTTGTCTGGTCGTCTTGTAGTAGCACGTGATATTGCTCACGCAAAACTAAAGGAAAAGTTGGATAAGGGTGAACCACTTCCAGAGTATTTTAAAAACCATCCAGTGTACTATGCAGGTCCAGCAAAAACTCCAGAAGGGATGCCATCAGGTTCCTTTGGTCCAACCACTGCGGGTCGTATGGATAGTTACGTGCCTGTTTTCCAAGAAAAAGGTTTTTCGATGATTACTCTTGCGAAAGGAAATCGATCAAAGGTAGTGACCGATAGCTGCAAAAAAAATGGTGGGTTTTATCTCGGATCGATTGGTGGCCCTGCAGCATTGCTTGCAAAAGAAAACATCAAAAAAGTAGAGGTATTGGATTTTCCTGAATTAGGAATGGAAGCAGTTTGGTCCATTGATGTGGAAAACTTTCCTGCCTTCATCGTTGTTGATGATAAAGGAAATGATTTTTTCCAGATGTTAAATTAATTGTGAAAGTGTACAATTGATTCGATTTTAGGATTCGTACAAAATGAAAGGTTTTCAAACATTCAATCAATTCAAAAATGTTTTGCTCTTCCTTTCTTTCCTATCTCTTTTGTATGGATCCGATCTTTCATCTAAAATTGAGACAACAAATTGTCCTAAAAATTATTCATGTCTTACGACATTCATTTCGCCTGGCTCTATTTTGTATGCGCGTGAATTAGATTTATCCGTTATTTGGACTGATCGCCCATCTGCTTTTGACCAAGTGACTGTCCTTGCTGATGGAAATGGTAAAATATTTGAAGTAGAAGTTGCAGAAAAAGTTTTTTATTACCGAATCCTTTGGAAGGGTAAAGAAATTTTGGTCAGTCGTTTTGATTTAGATTTGAGTAAAAGCCTTCGCACTTTGGACATAAAAAAAATTTCACTATTAAAAGAACCCGCACCGAATGCAATCATTCTCGCCAACCTTCCCAAAAATCTTGTTTTCGATGTGATTGAAAATACAAACCCCTTACCGAAAAAACTAGGTTATGTAAAAGTCAAATATGAGGATCAAATTGGTTGGGTGAAACGAAGTTCACTCAGTGATGACGAGTTTGATATTCGGTTTTACCAAGTCAGTTTAGAAACGCTTGCAAAACCTTATACTTTTGTGGCAAGAGAAGACAATTTTAAAACAGAGTTAACGATTATCGGTAAGGAGTTTGTTGTCACCAATTGTAAGATAGGTGAGCTCGAGTGTAGTGGTACATCCCGGATGGGAGAATCTAGTTTTGGGATGCCAGAAGAAGCTGTTTATTTTGATCTCAATTTGAGTGATGGGAATCAATATGTTTGTGAAATGAGAAGGGTCGACTTTGTAAGTGAATTACAGAGAGTCATCCTTGAAGAAATTTCGGAAGGAGAATTGGATCCTTTTATCAATTGTAGTCCAAGAGAAGAAGCAACTGAACAAACGGAACCAGAAGAAGTAAACGAAGCAGAGTGATGTATTCACATTGGATCGATATTTTATCCTAATTATATGTGTAAAACAATCAAACAAAAAGTAAAATTCAAAGCTTCTCCTGAAACTATCTACGAATATATTGCGGATTCAAAAAAGCTGACGACTCTTACAGGGGAAACGGCTTTGATAAGCAAACAGATCGGTGGAACATTTTCCACTATGTCTGGAAAAATTTCAGGAATCATTGTCGATCTAGCTCCTTCAAAACGAATGGTGCAAGCATGGAGAAGATCCGATTTTCCCGAAGGAATTTTTTCAATGGCTACTTTTACATTGAAAGAAACTTCTGAAGGCGGAACAGAAGTTATACTCACACACCGCGGTGTTCCGAAGGAACTGATCCCTGATGTGGAAGAAAGCTGGCGTCAAAACTATTGGGATAAAATTCGCAATGCAGTGAAAACTCAGACGAAGTGAGATTACAAACAGAAAACCATACCCACTGAATGCAGTTTGTATTTTAGAATAGAAAGCATTTTCATATCATCTCATTTGGTTTCACCCAAGTATCAAACTGTTCCGCTGTCAAAAATCCTAATTGGATCCCTGCTTCTTTTAAGGATAGGTTTTCAGCATAAGCCAGTTTTGCAATTTTTGCTGCTTTGTCATAACCAATGTGTGGATTCAGTGCTGTGACTAACATCAGTGAATTTTCTAAATTGGTTTGTATTTTGGATTCATTTGCCTCAATTCCATCAACACAATGTTTGGCGAAGGAGAGACTTGCATCTGATAGAAGACGAATCGAATTGAGGACATTGAAGACAATCAGTGGTTTGAATACATTGAGTTCAAAATTTCCTGAAGCACCTCCTATGTTAACAGCGACATCATTCCCAATCACTTGTGCACAAACCATAGTCAATGCTTCGGATTGTGTTGGATTTACTTTCCCAGGCATGATTGAGGATCCAGGTTCGTTTTCGGGAATTTTAATTTCACCTATCCCTGATCTTGGTCCAGAAGACAACCAACGAATGTCGTTTGCAATTTTCATTAGGGAAGTAGCGATTGTTTTTAGAATCCCGCTTACTTCCACTAACGAATCATTGGCGGCAAGTGATTCGAATTTATTAGGAGCTGATTCAAAAGGAATTCCTGTTTCTTTTGCCAAGGTTTTTGCCATTTTGGCAGGGAAGTTTGGATGAGTATTTAGACCAGTTCCCACTGCAGTCCCACCGAGAGCAATTCTGTATAGGGAAGGTAATACACGATGAATCCGTTCTAAACTATATGTCAATTGTTGTGTATACCCAGAAAATTCCTGCCCCAATGTAAGAGGGGTTGCATCTTGTAAATGAGTCCTTCCTATTTTAATGATGTGCTCGAATTTTTCCGATTTTTCTTTGAGTTTCGATTCTAAGAATTTTAGATTTGGTACAAGGTGATGGATGATCATTTCTGCAGTCGCAATATGCATCGCGGTTGGAAAGACATCATTAGAACTTTGCCCTTTGTTCACATCATCATTTGGATGGATGGGAGATTTGGAACCAAGTGCACTTCCAAACATTTCATTCGCACGATTCGCAATCACTTCATTGGCATTCATATTGGTTTGTGTCCCAGAGCCAGTTTGCCAAACAGAAAGGGGAAAATGATCATCTAACAAACCTTCAATGACTTCTGTTGCGGCTTTTACGATTAGCTTTGATTTTGATTCCTCTAATAATCCAAGTTCAGTATTGATGATGGCTGCGTGTTTTTTGATAAGTCCCAAGGCACGAATCATCTCTCTTGGAAACTTGTCTTTTCCAATTTGAAAGAATTGAAGGGAACGTTCTGTTTGGGCTCCCCAATAACGAGAGTTCTCAACTTCGATTTCTCCCATTGAGTCTTTTTCCATACGTGTATTTGTTGGTTCCATATAGAGATTCCTTCATTAGAGTTTTTGTAATTTGAATAAGAGAAGATAATGATGAGATGAAAATGAAAAATACAAATCGAAAAGGAAATCCCTTCTCAGTAGAAATTCCACTGAGAAAGGTATGTTTGGCAATTAGCTTGGTTGGTAAAAAGCTAAATAAGCAGCAAAAAGTCCCATAATTGGGAATACAAACCAAAGGATTTTTGCATACTTTGCATTTTTATATGCTAAAGTCAGTAGACCACCAAACGCAAGCCAAATGACAATCTTTAAGATGATCCAAACTGGAAGAGCTGAGTGAGAAATATCCCGGAATTTCATGAGTCCAAAACCAGCAACAAGCAACAAAAGTAAACCAACTCCGTGAGAGATCGCAACAATGGCTTTGAATTTGTTTTCTGACTTTTTTCCGCCATTGATTGAATAAAGGGTTACTCCACCTAATGACAAAAATAAAAGAAACATTCCGAAAATATGAATTAGTTTATACGCCTCGTATGACACAAATGACTCCTTGTAACTCTCACAATTCTTTCAAAACTAAGTTTTCCTTGCGAGATTTTTCTAAGTTCTCGGGAAAGAAAAAGAACTAGGAATTCCCAGTGGCAAATAGATAGTTTGGAAGTTATGGAGCCAGATCCAAACTCTCATCCACTCGTACCACCCAATCAAAAAACATTACTACTTTTACGTGGCATTCCAGGTTCTGGGAAATCCACACTTGCCAAACAAATTGCAGAATTTAGTAGGGCACCAATCTTTTCTATTGATTCTTATTTTGAAAATGAAAAGGGTGAATACCATTTTGATTATACCAAAAATCATTTGGCATATAAGGATTGTGAATCCAAAACAAAGGATGCATTGGAAAATGGAGTTCCCTTTGTCATTGTCGATCACACATTCACTTTAGAATGGGAAATGAAACCTTACGAAGATTTGGCGAAAAAGTATGAGTATCGATTGTCTGTTGTTACCGTCGAAAATCGGCATGGAGGAAAGAACAACCATCAAATTCCAGACGAACAAATCGAGAAGATGAAATCGAAGTATAAGGTGGTTTTATGAGCAATTTGAGTCAGGTAGGTAATCAATGTTTGGTCTAAAAAAACCAAAAGGCACAAAAAAACCGCCGTCAAACCTAGGTTAAACGACGGTTTTAGACAAACTTGGATTATCTCCAGTTGTTAGTTTTAGGTTTTGCGATGTTTACTTTCATCTCACGGTTAAGGATGTTTTTTCCGTTAAGATCTTTGATCGCGTTATCAGCTTCTTTTCCATCTTTCATTTCGATGAATCCGAAACCTTTAGAACGACCAGAATACTGATCAGTGATGATTTTTGCAGAAGTTACTGCACCGTGTGCTGAAAAAAGCTCATTGAGTTTTCCTTCAGTCATATCGTAAGAAAGGTTGCCAACATAAATGTTTACTGACATAGTTTTTGTCCTGTTTGTTAAAGTTGACTCGGGAATTCTAGATTTACAATCGTCGGGACCCTTTTAGGGATTTTTGGTAAGAACTCCAGAAAAATGCAGGGAAAAACTTGGGAAAGCTACCAGCGTGCAAGCTTGAAAGGACTACTTCGGCGGTGAAAATCAACAATACTCTGAATCTTCTGTCAGTGTAATTACCCTTTCTAAAAAAAGCAATCTGAAAGAAGACTCAGAGGGAAAATAACGAAGGATTTCGTTTTTAGTGGTGGTGGTGTCCACCTGGGCCATGTACGTGTCCGTGTTGTTTTTCTTCGTCGGTTGCTTCGCGAATGGATTTGATGGTGACATCAAAATGAAGTGTTTCACCAGCTAACGGATGATTGCCGTTTAAAATCACATCTGCATCTCTCACTTCTTGGAGATATAGAATCATTCTACCTTCAGGTGTATCTGTTTGGAATTCCATTCCAACTTCTAACTCCGCTTCCGGTGGAAGTTCTGTTTTAGGAACTTGGAAAATGAGTGCTTCGTTATATGTCCCATAACCTTCTTCAGGTGGTACAGTGACATTTTTTGAATCACCATTCACTAGACCTTCTAGTTCTTTTTCCAGTCCAGGGATGATATTTTGCCAGCCGTGGAGGTATAATAGCGGTTCATCTGATTGGTCCAGAGTTTCTCCCTGGGCGTTCTTTAGGTGATAGGAAAATCCTACAACCATTCCTTTGCTGATCGTTTTTGACATATTGATTACAATCTATATACGGAAAAAAATACTGCAACCGAATAAAAGGTTGGTACCAAATTGTAATCAAAGAAATTGAACCCTGGAAATATCAATATCTATGAATTGGCCGTTACTCATTCAAGTTTTAGGTGGGCTCGGGGTTTTCATCTATGGGATGAAATTACTCAGTGAGTCCTTACAACGTGTGGCAGGAGATAGGCTTCGTTCCTTTCTCTCTTCCATGACACGAAATCGTGTGTCTGCTGTTTTCAGCGGATTATTCATTACCTCAACCATTCAATCTAGTTCAGCGACCACTGTGCTTGTTGTAGGTTTTGTCAATGCCGGTTTGATTTCTCTGGCACAAGCCATCGGTGTCATCATGGGAGCCAATATTGGTACTACGATTACAGCATGGATTGTTTCCTTTCTGGGATTCAAATTTAACATTGCTTCCTTCGCTTTACCAGCGATTGCCGCAGGAGTTGTTCTAAACTTCTCGAGAAAAGAAAGTCGATCTGGTTGGGGAACGTTTCTCATCGGATTTGGTTTTTTGTTTTTGGGATTGGACTACTTAAAGTCTTCGGTACCTGATAGTGCAAAAGACCCAGAAAGTTTTGTTTTCTTACAACAATTCACAAACATGGGATTTAATTCGATCTTGTTGTTTGTTTTGATTGGAGCTTTGCTAACAATTGTTATCCAATCTTCTTCTGCATCTACAACCATCACCATTACTCTCGCATTTTCTGGTTATATCCCAATTGATGCAGCTTATGGTATGATTCTTGGTGAAAACATCGGTACAACCATCACCGCCAATTTAGCGGCCATTCCAGGGAATCGAAATGCCAAAAAAGCAGCTTTAGCACATACATTATTCAATGTGTTTGGTGTGGTATGGGCTCTGCTTTTCTTTAAAATTTTCACAGGGATTGTTGATGATCTGATTCCTGGTGATCCACTTACGGATAAAGAATCTACAAGATTTCACATATCTTTATTCCATACAATGTTTAACATCACTAACACTCTCATTCTCATTTGGTTTGTGAATACCATTTCCAAAGTGGTGAGTGCGATCGTAGATGGTCTTGCATCCAAAACTGGAAAAGAAAAAGATTCCATTCGATTGTTGCAAGCAGGGACTGTGAAAACAACAGAACTTGCAATGGTGGAACTCGTAGAATTTACGAAAAAAATCATTCGTGATACATACGATTTCCTCCGATTGACAGAACAAATTTTACTCCAACCGTATGATGCCGCAAGGATTGGACAAGTTCTGAAAAAAGAAGAAGAACTCGATCAAGTGAGAACTGAAGTGTTAACGTACTTGAACCAAGTCCAAGAATCTGGTATCACTGGTAACTACGCAAAAGATGTTTTAGGGATTATGGAAAGAGTGAAAGCTGTGGAAGAGATGGGAGATAATTTTGCATCAATCGCAAGAAAAATCCGTAAATCACACAGACAAAAAGTTTCTTTCGACAAAAACTTTGCAAACTCTGTAAAAGACCAAATGGACTTACTCAAACACCATTACGACATTTTACTTGTGAACTTGGAACAAAGTGAAACATTTGATATCCTTGGGAATCCACAAGTGCGTAACCAAAGTCGTGAGTATCGTTTCCAAATGATTCGATCGATCAAAAAGAATGAATCCAAAGTGAAGAAGAAAAAGTATCAGAAAAAAGACAATCTATTACCTGCGCTTCTTTACAGAGATATTTCCAGAAATTTAGATAATATTTCAAGGTTACTCAATGCAGCCATTTATGCGGACGTTTAGTCCGTATATTTGTTTGGCTGATTTACGTAATTTCGAATAGAAGAAAAGTAATATCGTCGTCTGCGGGACCTTCTTTGTTTCGCAGGCGAATGTGTTCATCAATCCCACCATACAAAGATTCAACGGATTCTGCTTTTCTTTGCAGTAACCAATCTAAGAGAGCTTCTTCTCCTGAGTCTCCATTTTCCCAAAGGTCCCAAATCCCATCCGTGAATAATAATAACTTATCTCCTTTTTGGATGGAATGAACCTCATCTGAATATAATCCTTCTTTTGAAAAACCAATGAGTTTTCCTTTTGGTCGAATGACATCGATGGACTTGGAGTTCTCGCTGAACTTGTATAAGGCGGGGTGTCCTGCATTTGCGATTTTTAATACTTTTTGTTCTAAATCGATAAAGATGGCACTTGCAGTCAAAAATTGGTTTTTGTAATTCCCTGCAAGGGCTTGGTTGATACTTTCTAACACTTTTCCTGGTTTGTTTGCGAATGCCAATGTCTGCATATAGGCAATTTTTAACATGGCAGCTTCAATTGCTGCAGGAACACCATGACCAGTGACATCAGCAATGAGACCGCAGATTTGTTGTTTCCCATACACGGTTAAGTCATAAAAATCCCCACCAACTAGTGAAGCTGGGAAATAACCGGTTTTGATCGAAAGGCCAGGGAATTTTGGTAAAATTTGCGGTAAGGTTGATTCTTGGAGTTTTTGTGCAAGTTTTAACTCTTTGCCATAAGCGATTAACTTTTGTTTGTTGATTTCAGCTTTAATTTGAATTCTTTCTTTTTCTTTTTGAACAACAGAAATCCTATCACCAAGTCCAAATGCCATAAGTAAAACTTCAATCGCTGTTGCCGCTTGGAAGGCATTTTCCGTAAAAACATTTACTGGAAAAAATCCCATGTACTTAAGTACTGTGGTCAGTCCGCCTATGATTAACATAAAGTAACCGAAAAAATAAAAACGAGCTGGTGGAAATTTTTTTACAAACGAAACATAATAAGATACAAAAAGGGCATAAAACGCTAAGAAGGAAGATAACAAATCACCAAATTGGTTTAGTTCACGGTAAGGTAAAAATGGTAATAATAATAAACATACCATTGGAATGACAGACAAAGCCATAAATCCAATGTACAAACGAGGAGCATTCTCCTTCAAATTCATGAACGTAATACTCATTGGAAAACAAGAAAGTAAGAATAAAAAATATAAAAAGTTATGAGCATTATAAACTAGGTCAGGTGAATTCTGAAAAAATAAAACCGGTAATAAACCTTGAAGCGAAAGTTGGAATAAAATGGCTGCAAAGATCAAATAGTTTACATAAAAAATATATGCCTTATCTCTAACCATAAAATAGACAAACAAGTTATATAAACTCATCACACAAACGATTCCAAAAAACATTCCCTGCAAAAGAATATCCAATGATTCGTATGAATCAAAATGTTTTTCCTCGGCTACCATAAGTGGAACCGACACAGAACTATCTGTTTTGATTCCTACAAAATAGGTGACTGTTTCACTTGGTAACAATTCAGTTTCAAAGCTAAATCCTCGGTAATCCTTGTCGCGATTCTGAAATGGGAACTTACGACCTTGAATGTTTTGGTTTATTTCACCTGATTCACGTAAGGCGTAAAATTGAACTTCATCTAAGAGTGGGTATTTGATAAATGAGATCGTTCGTTTATTATGGTTTTCATCATTATGCAATCTATAACAAAACCAATATTGGTTTGCAGTGTTTCCAAAATTGGGAACCTCTCCGTTTGCTAACGTAACAGGTTTAGATTTGAATAAGGATAAAACAGCTTTCAGTTCTGCAATGGGTTCGTTCGTAGCAGAAAAAGCCAAATGAAACGAAAGGTCAGAGGGTTTGCCTTGGTTTGTTGAAATAGGAAATGTTTTTACTTTGGGGCAGTCGTTCTCTTCTGCTCCCAATATGGTATGAAAGAGACATAACAGAATGATGGTAAAGGTCTGTTTCATACAGGAAGGTCACTAGTATAAGACGTGAACCTTCCTTTGTAAATCTGTTTGTAGAAGAAAAAAAGGAATTATGCGGTGGCTACGGATATTCCAGCTAAGTTACGAAGTGCGTCGTATGCTTTATCTTTTTGTTCCACTTTCGTTTTATTCACTGCTTTTCGAATGATCACATCCCATTGTTTTTCAGGGTGTTCCATTTTCATGTTTTCTAGCAGTTCGAGAATGTTTTCATCATCGGATGCATTGAAAATTTCATCTGAATCGTAACGGAACATTCCAAAAAGAGCATCAATGTAGTCACCTACACTCATTGCTTCCTTCTCTCCGGGTTGGATCTTTTTCTTTTCTGCCTTTCGCAGCTCTCTTTCTCTGCGTTCCAGTTCTGTGCGTTTCATCGTGAGGGCCTCTAGCTTGGTTGCATTTGGTTCCAAGACCATCTTTTCAAAGGGCAAGACGGGGAACACTCAATTTGTCCAAAAATTGTCTCGATTTTTGGACACTGGACAAAAGATTGGGGTAGATGGTCTCCTTTCGGTGGATTGCAGGATTTTTGACCTTAGTACTTACCACCCAATTTTTCTTTTTGGGAAGTGGGTTGCTTGGGTTTTGCCTTGAGTCAAACTCCAAAATCTGCAAATGCAACCATGGCTCCAAAAAAGAAAAACATACCAATTCTGAAGACCAATTGTTTCAGGAAAAACAAAGTGGGAAGATTTCTACTTCTGACGAAACAAATCACTCACATACAAAAGAACTTGCTTTAAAACCAAGTTGTCATGATGCAAAAGCCGGCGAAGCACATCTTTGTTCTTGCAAAAAAAAGAAAAAAGACGCGATGTCTTTGCGGATGCACCACCAAACTTTGGATAGGCCAGATTTTACATTTGGACTAACGGTTCCAATTCTGTTTTCTTATCTAGTTTTTGAGTCTCCTTCCACTCTAGAGGATGGAAAATTACCTACCTTACTCCGACCACCACGTCTCTTTTAATCTTAATTAAAACTGCCAGTCTTTCGGCAATATTGAAAGATAGATTAGAAAAAAAGGATATTATAATGAAATTATATAGATTAATTGTTTTGATAGCATTTACACACCTGACAGTTTTTGGGTGTGATTTATTGAATGAGAAAAAAGAAGAAAATACCAATTTATTTGCTGGTTTGGTATTATTGAGTGCATTGAATACCGAAATACCATTCGAAATGGTCGCAGCAGGAAAAACTGGTGTTAAATGTGGGACAGAAGTTAGTGCTGTCGCAGGAATGAGTGTTTCCGGGAGTGACGGTCTCTATATAAAAGACGCAAGATTTTATGTTCATGATGTAAAATATGTTTTAAGTGATGGTACAACAGTAGATGCAAGTTTGATTCCTGATGGGAAATGGCAAACTTCTTCCGTCGCTTTACTAGATTTTGAAGATGGAACTAGTGATTGTGCAACAGAAGGAAATTCAGATACAAACAAAAGCATTCGTACGACAAGGGCTCCTAGTAACGTAACTGGACTCGAATTTAAAATTGGAGTTCCTTACAATTTAAATCATATTACTGAAACTACAACTTCAGCTCCGTTTAATGTAACTAAGATGCAATGGAGTTGGCTTACAGGTTTTATCTTTATGAAATTTGATTGGAAAACTACAGACTCAGGATCTACTGTTGCATCAACATATCATTTAGGGAGTTCAAGTTGTACAGGAACTGCTCCTGCAGTAACGTGTACACTGGCAAATCGTGCAACAATTCGTTTGACAGTTGGACAAGGAAATACTTGGAATCCATCGGCAAACCCAGTATATTTTGATGTGCAAAAATTATTAGATACTACGAACACTAAATCGGCGGCGATTGGAATGTGTATGCCAGGAAATGCTAATGCAGAATGTGCTAAGGTCATCACTCGCACAGGTCTAATTTCTGCAACTGGCGCGAGTTCTGGATCTCATTCTGCTTTCTATTTAAAACCTTAAAAGGATGATTCTTTGGGGGGCAAAATCCCCCAAAGGAGGGACTATGAATCGAATTTATTTATTTCTACTTATAATTTTACAATTTAATTGTTCTTTTCTTTTTGATGGATTAAATCTTCAAAAAGAAGACAACAATAAGAATTTATTGCTTCTATTATTTGCTATTCCTACTGGATATAATTGGAATTTACCCCCAGGATTTCCTACACCCGTCGTTCCTAGTATCAACCCTATGAGTGAAGCAAAGGTGGAACTCGGAAGATTTTTGTTTTATGATCGAGCACTCTCGCGAGACCAATCCATGTCTTGTTCAAGTTGTCATATTCAAGAATTTGCATTTGCTGATGCAAAAGTTTTTCCTTCCGGAATCACGGGTGAAATTCATCCTAGGAATTCCCAACACCTTTCCAATGTTGCATATCATACTCGATTGACATGGAACAATCCATTGATGACAAATTTGGAGATACAATCTCGCGTGCCAATGTTTGGTGCCTCACCAGTGGAACTAGGATTGCAAAACAATGATTTTGTCAATCGATTGAATGCGAATCCAATTTATCCACCTATGTTCCAACGAGCTTTTGGTGATCCTACTGCAAATGAACAAAATGTACGTTTTGCGCTGGCGAGTTTTCAGCGTACTATGATTTCTGGAAATTCAAGATTTGATCAGTATAATTTTCGAAACAATCGTTCGGCTCTCAATGCATCGGAAGTCCTTGGCATGAACTTATTTAATGGAGAAAAGGCGGAGTGTTTCCATTGCCATGGTGGTTTTAATTTTACTGACACTGCTTTTCATGGAAATTCTGGTTCGCAAGAATTTTTTTACCATAGCAATGGTATCCATTCTGATGCTTACTATGCTCCTTTATCGAATGATAAAAAAGGACTATTTGATGTGACTGGGATTTCATCCGACATTGGGAAGTTTCGTGCTCCATCGCTAAGAAACATTGGAGTTACTTATCCCTATATGCATGATGGAAGTTTTATGTGTGATGATGCAGAAAATCCAAAGATTACTTTAGGCAAAACTAAAAGAGATTGTGCAAAAAATGCTTTAACAAAGGTTATACTTCACTATGAATCAGGTGGTCAAACAACCTTAGCAAAAGATACAACTTTGATACGGCCATTCAGTCTTACTGTTACAGAAAGAGAAAATATGGTAAACTTCTTATTAGCACTGACAGATGATGAGTTTTTGTCGAACCCAAAATTTGCGAGTCCATTTTGAAAGCACCTAACATGAAAAATCAATTGGCCCTGGTTTTGTGTCTGGGCCTTATCACCCAATGTACATTTGGTTCCGTTGGCAATCGGGAAGAAGAAAAATTAGTCATCTTCCAAAACCTAATTTTTTTCAATAACAACCAAACAATTCCCATTGGAACCAATTTGCGTAGTTATGATGACCAAGCTGACGATAATCTCAATCTTTTTAGCCTGACAAGTAATGCAGTTGTTTACAACCTTTCTGTCCAATCAGGAACCTACATCAATTGGGAAACGGGAACTTACCGGATCAACCCACCAAACCAAGTGCTTGGAGTTTCAACCACAAGTTCCGAAAGGAGTACGGCTGTTGCCAAAACCCATACACCGTATACAGTTCCTTTGGATTTGCCAGCAGACGATTTGTATGGAAAAACCTATCCATTTCTAAATGCAGGTACCATTTCCAATATCACCCAATTCAATAGCACAATGGAAACAGGGGCAAGTTTTTTGTTCTCCAATACAAAGGTGACAAACATGCCTCTTGGGGTAGTCGCCATTGCCAATGTGAGTTGGGAAGAGATTTATATTAAGATGACTGTAAATGGAAATGATATTACAATCCTTCTTCCTCAAGGTAATAAAATTATTACACCAAAATGCAAAATTCCAATTAAAAACGGTCGGAGTGGGAATGTAGAAATATTGTTCTCTTTAAGTTCACTATTCCAAGACAGAACAGTTTCAGGTTCTCCAATACGATTTTTACAACAGTTGTCAGTGTTGTTTCCTGGAACCATCATCATCTCCAAAGTCTCCAATGTAAGTTTATACAATATCCTGCAACAGAACTTGCAAGCAGAAGACATTGTATTTAGTTTTCCTGGTTGTTTCCCGGGAGTTGAAAGATGAAACAGCTTGTCATTGGATTCCTTTTGTTTATTGGTACAGTTGGGAATTTATTTTCACATCACACGGGTTCGTCGGATAGTCCGAATGCAACTGCAAGGTTTGTCGATCCATTTACTGGGAAACGAGAAAAACCAACTAACTATTTGGTGATGACACAAGATTATTACCAATCCACAAGAGAAAATAGCCATCTCTTCACCACTACCGCCTTTGCTGAGTTGAATTTTTTTGATGGAAGGTTTGCTTTGAATGCGTCGGTTCCTTGGAATTATTACCAACAAAGAGGAAGAGAAGATGCAGCAAGGATTGGGAAAACATATTTAGGTTTTAAATACCAACCGTTTTTTGATTTGGACAAACCGTACTTTTTTGTGATCGAAGGTTCTGTTGGATTTCCAAGTGGTCCCGATACGGATCGGTTCACGGGAGGGAATTATTATACTGGAACTGGATTTATCAAACTTGGATACCTGTATGAAAAATGGTCGTTTGTAACTAAGATCGGTGGACTGAATCCACTTTCGAGACCACAACCAAGTAATTTACAAGACAACGATGGGATACCATTTTATTTACGAAAACCTTCGGCCACTCCACCGGAACCTGAGTATGAATTTAAAAAAACGACCCTTATCTCAGCGTATGTGACGTATTATTTGATGCCAGAAGTTTCCCTTTTCACAGGTGTTTTGTATCGGAATCCATATAACGGAGTCGATTATTCCAAAGAAAAAGACAAAAACAATCCATCTTATTTTACAGAAGCAAGTGCTGGGTTTTCTTGGAATTTTTCTGAAAAATACAATATGAGTTTGGCATACCGTTATCCATTACAACGGGATCGAGAGTATCGATTGTACCAGTCTGCTTGGACCTTTGCCTTTTCAATGGAGTGGGGAAGCGATTGACATTTCATGCCTTTTTTAAAACGTTCTAAGAAACTGTATAAATCTTAATCGTAAAAGGTAATCTATGAGCAACGTAGAAATCGTACCAGTAGGGGAACTACCTCCTATTGGAGTCGTGCCAAAAAAAATGCACGCACAGGTCATTCGCCCGGAACGTTACGGCGAACCGAAAACTTCTTTCCAATCAGAAGTCATTGATGTTCCGGAGATCGGTCCGAACGAAGTTCTCGTAGCCACTATGGCTGCTGGAGTGAACTATAACAACGTTTGGGCGGCCTTAGGTTACCCTGTAGATGTCATTGCTGCACGGAATAAAAAAGGTGAACCTGAAAAATTCCACATCGGTGGATCTGATGCCTCTGGTATCGTATACAAAGTTGGTTCTGAAGTTAAAAATGTAAAAGTGGGTGATGAAGTAGTTGTCCATTGTGCGATGTGGGATCCAAAAGATCCATGGGTTCTTTCTGGCAAAGATCCAATGTATGCACCTTCACAAATCATCTGGGGATACGAATCAAACTGGGGATCCTTTGCACAATTTTGTAAAGTGCAAGACCACCAGTGCCTTCCTCGTCCGCAACACCTAACATGGGAAGCATCCGCAGCATACATGTTAGTTGCTGCAACTGCTTACAGAATGTTACACCACTGGAAACCAAATGATGTAAAACCTGGTGATGTCGTTTTAATTTGGGGTGGAGCTGGTGGACTTGGTGCCATGGCGATCCAAATTGTCAAAGCTGCTGGTGGAATTCCAATCGCTGTGGTTTCCTCAGATGATAAAATTGAATTCTGTAAAAACTTAGGTGCAACAGGTGTGATCAACCGTAACAAGTTTAAACACTGGGGCGGACTCACTTCTGATATCAACAAACCAGAAGCATTCGTTGAATGGACGAAACAAGCTCGTGAGTTTGGTAAAGCGATTTGGGACATTGCTGGAAAAGGCAAAAACCCTCAAATCGTTTTTGAACACCCAGGTGAAACTACACTTCCAACTTCCGTATTTGTTTGTGAAACGGGAGGTATGGTTGTGATCTGCGCTGGAACTACAGGTTTTAATGCAACAGCTGATCTTCGTTATCTATGGATGAGACAAAAACGTCTGCAAGGTTCACACTTCGCAAACGACGACAATTGTCGTGACCTCAACCAATTGGTGATTGATAAAAAAGTGGATCCAGTTCTGGCACAAACGTTTACTTTCGATCAAACTGGTGAATGCCACCAATTGATGCGCGAAAACAAACACCCAGCAGGAAACATGTCGATCCTCGTTGGTGCAAAAACGACAGGTTTAGGAAAGAAGTAATTCTAATCCGAGCTTGTAATTAGAGTAGATGTCCCCGCCCGTATCGAACTGGGTGGGGTTATCCACCCGCCACCCAATGGCTCCTTCTACCACACAACTTCCGTTTTGTGAATCGGAATTCTAAAATTCAAATTTTTCCTTTCAATAAGTTCATATTTGTACAAAGCAGGTATTTATGTTCCCAAGAATCAATCTCATCACCCTTGGAGTTTCTGACTTAAACAGAGCGGTTCAATTTTATGAAACAGGCCTGGGTTGGAAAAAATCGAAAGAGAGCAATGAAAATGTAGCATTTTTTCAAATTGGAGCTTTGGTCTTAGGTTTGTTTGGCGAAAAGGATTTGGCTAATGACATTGGGATCCCTTTTCAAAATAGACAAGAGTATTCTGGTCTCACTTTAGCTCAAAATGTAGAGAGTGAAGCCGAGGTAGATCGAATTATAAACATAGTGCGTAAGTTAGGTGCTACGATCCTGAAAGAACCTCAAAAAGTGTTTTGGGGAGGGTACAGCGCTTACTTCAAAGATTTTGATGGTCACATATTTGAAGTTGCTTACAATCCGTTTTTCCCTCTCAATGAAAAGGGAGAAATTGAATTAAAGCAATAACGTGC
Source organism: Leptospira sp. (assembly GCA_016742255.1). Lineage (GTDB taxonomy): Bacteria > Spirochaetota > Leptospiria > Leptospirales > Leptospiraceae > Leptospira_A > Leptospira_A paudalimensis. The sequence continues at coordinate 46,346 of JACVCB010000013.1, read as the reverse complement.
GTTAGTGGCTGATTTGTGGAATTCAAACAAATCATCCAATGTCTAATCAATATTGAGTGAAGGAAACGAGAGAAAGGAAATACATTTTATGAAACAAGCTGAGATCAAACAATTTGGACTTGAAAATTTAAAAATAATTGAGGCCTCTGAACCGAAAATTGTTGGTCCGACAGATGTTTTAGTACGATTGTATGCAGCATCTTTAAATTACAGGGATTCGCTTGTTGTAGAAGGAAAATACAATCCTAAATTTCCCCTACCACTTGTTCCTTGCAGTGATGGTGCAGGAGAAGTGTTACAAATTGGTTCACAAGTCACAGAATGGAAAGTCGGAGACAAAGTCCTTCTTACCTTTGCTCCTAAGTGGATTTCTAAAGAAGCAACACATGCAGAAATTCGCCACACGATTGGCGGTCCCTTGCCAGGTACTTTGCGTGAATTAGCAGTTGTACCGGAAACAGGTCTTGTTCGAATGCCGAATCATCTCAGTTATGAAGAAGCTGCCACCTTACCTTGCGCAGCTCTCACTGCATGGTCAGGGCTTTTCCAATATAGCCAACTCAAACCAGGTGAATTTGTCGTCGTACAAGGAACAGGTGGTGTTTCCATCTTTGCTTTACAGTTTGCAAAAATGGTAGGTGCCAAAGTGATCCTCACTTCTTCCAGTGATGATAAACTCGAGAGAGGAAAAACCTTAGGTGCTGATTTTTGTATCAATTACAAAGAAACGAAGGATTGGGGAAAAGAAGTCAGAAACATTACAAATAAGGTTGGTGCGGATCACATCATCGAAGTAGGTGGAGCAGGGACACTCGAACAATCCATTGCCGCCTGTCGTCCGTTTGGTGTGATCCACTTGATTGGGATTCTGGCTGGTAAATCAGGAGAATTGAATTTACTTCCTGCAGTGATGAACAATTTAAAAATACAAGGTTTAGTCGTTGGAGGTAGAAAAGCCTTTATTGAAATGAACCAAGCCATCGAACAATCTGGACTAAAACCAGTTGTAGACAAAGTGTTTCCGTTAGAACATTCTGTAGAGGCAATCCAATACTTACGATCTGGTTCTCATTTTGGAAAGATTGTGATTACAATTTAGATAGGTTTGAAGGTCCCAAAATCGATTTTCGCTCGATGTCAAGAGCATTCACAGATAAATGGATTTCGACAAGAGCCAAAACTAGAGAGATCACCATCAATAATAAAGAGATCGAAAAAAAGATCCAAGCAAGTAAATTATAAAACGGAATCATCCCTAAGGAACAAGTACAAAGGATGAGGCTTAAGATTCCTGCACTTTGTGAATACAAAATCAATGAAATCCGAAAACGCAGATTGTGAATTTGTTTTACAAGAACTTCCGATTTGGAAGATTCATACTCTGCAAGAAGTTGCCTTGATAAACTCGCTAAACCAAAAAATCGATTGGTAAACCCTAACATCAAAAGTGAAATTGCAGGGAATAACAAACCTGGAATGTTGTAAGTTAATTGGTCCAATGCTTTTTATGTGATGAGATGGTTTTGTGATGGTTATACCATCAATCCCGAACGTTTCTTTTGCATTTGGGTAAATTGTACTCGGGCTGATTGCATCAGCCCTAAATTCAGTTCCGACTATTCTTCAGCGAACAAATTGTTTAATGAGTCGATAAGAGTGTCTACTTCCACTCCATATCCCATACAAACTTGTTCAATTGTTTCCACTTCATTGATGGAACAGTGGGAACATCCACCTAAGTGGTAACTTGAGAAAACAAGCCCCGCTTCCGGATGGATGGCAATTGCTTCGCCTACGGTCATTTCTTTAAAAAAGCGTGGTTTTGTTGATTCAGTCATCTTCTAGAGCCCTCAAGAGGAAATTACTATACAAATATTGGACTATGCTCTATTCGTCAATGGAATGTTTACCCAAGAAAACGGGAAATTTTATGTCCGCATTGAAGGTCGGTTTGAGTCCGCTCATTTCCTCTACCAGTACTTTGCCGATGGAACTGACGAGCCAATCCACGGCCATTCCTGGAAAGTAGAAGTGTTTTTAGAAGGAAAAACGAACATCCGTCCCGATGGGATCTCCTATGATTTTTTAACAGCTCGAAACAAACTAATGGAACTTGTTCACTCCATCGACCATATCCTCATCAATGACCACCCTGATTTCAAAGGAATCAATCCCACATCGGAAAATGTAGCACGTTGGTTTTATTCTGGATTGAAGAACGAAGTAAAGGAATCAGAGGGAAAAATTCGTAGGATTGTCATCCATGAAGGACCAGAAAATTTAGCGTTTTTTGAACCAGAAACATAGTTTCACTGACTCTAAAAGTGAAACTATGCTTATGTTAGGGATGTATTTTCGAATTAAAATGCATCCTCTCCAAAACTTTTTGAAAACTCCACCGTAAAATTAACTGAATCAAAATCAAGTTTGGCACTAGACCTTCTACCTAAAGCAGTCATTAGAAGTGTAGTCTGATTGTCTAATGTAGTCATATAATATTGGTTAAATTTTATATTGATGTTATCTCTCGTGTAACCCCATTTAGTTGCAAACCATGTAGAATATCGGAATACGATATCAAATTTATCCTGAACACCAGAATATAAAAAGTCAGATTGAACATTAAATGGAGCATATAATACACCCACGTTCGAAGGAATAAAATTTAGCGCGGTTCTACTTAAGTCCCCACCCATATGATAATACATTCGTCCCAAATGAATTTCAAACCATCGAAGTGGTTTTATTTCGATATGAATTCCAGGAACCCAACCCTTTGTTCTTAGTTGTGATACAGCATTTGGACTCGTATAAATGATACTGTTTTCAAATTTGTATAAATTTAAATAGTCCGATCGAAAATCTTGTTTGATATTTGCATCGCGAATGGAAACACCAATACTCAAAAATTTAAACACAGGATGAAAGTAACCAACTCCAACTCTTTTTTGGAATTCTCTGAATTTCATGATGTCTCTATAATCACCACCATCTTTCACAGTTCGATTCTCTGCAAAAAATCGAAATTTATCTTTAAAACGATATTCGAATTCAAGTTGTCCTAAATCTAAATCTCCGTTATATAATGGTGCTAACTGGTATATTCTACTCTGTGCGAATAAAATACTATCGGTTGTCTCCAATCTCCTTTCAGGAATTTGGCCCCTAGCTGCACCCAATACATAACGAAAATAAAATCGATGATTATCAGGATCAATTAATTGAGGTTTTTCATGGATATTGTCTGTTTCTCTTGCTTGCAGATTTGTAAATCCACTTGCAAAACAAAAAGACATTACGATAGCTAATGATAAAAATCGTTGGGATAAATTCAATTTATTCACCCCAGACGATAATACATTCTCTATAGAACAACACTCCAAGAATTGAAAGTGACTCTCTATCAACTAATGCAACTTTTTGGATATTGCCATTTCTTGCGGCTTCTTCAATTGAGTTTCCTGCACCGTAGTAGAAAAAGTTGATGATATAACCTGATAAAGAACAAGATTTTCCGAATTTTACAATTTTTGCCGAGGTTAGATTGTTTCCAGTTGTGTCACCTATCATATGTTGTGTGGAATATTGATAGATAAAAGCAGGGAATGGACCTGACTGACAATGAGTAAAAAAAGAAAGAATAAAAATTAGAAGTAATGATTTGATAAAATTCATTTTATTCGCCTACTACGAAAGTACAATAATTTCGGATGAGTCCGCTAAACAAACTAAAGGTGGAATGATCAATTGTTGCTATTTTGGTGATTCCATTTTTGAATGCAATGCTACCAGCTCCCGCATCTCCGTAAGTAACTAAGTACAATACAGTATATTGGCAACCTTTGGCTTCTTTATCTGCCTTTACATTATTTTCTGGATTAAATGTACCAGGAAATTGGGTCTCCGTTACAATATACCCATGTGTAGGTCCGACAGCACATCCCGTATAAAATAGGGGAAAAAATAGAATGATTACGAAAAATAGAATATTATGTCTTTTTAATGAATTCATTAATTTGAACCTTTTACGATCGTACAAAATTGGTGGTAAATAAATCCGGCAAAAACGCCCGAATTTTCATAATCGACGAAGGCTACTTTTTGGATGTTTCCATTCTTTTTAGCGGCTTCAATCCTTGAATTACCAAAAGAGAACAAGCCAAGGTAAGAATTACTACAAGCTCGACCTTCTACTTTTGGTTCCACTCCAATGCCTATGGGCCCAGGGGTAGTGTTGCGGTGGTAAAAAAAACCACCTTTCCACATGGGAGCAGTTGTTGCATATTCCCTTGACGGGTTTGTATTTCCGTTGGCCGAAGTTTCGTATAACAAGTTAAAGCCCGTACACTTGCACAAAAATAAACAATTCACCAAAAAAAAGATTTTAAATTTCAAATGGAACTCCATTTCGCTTTGTATTATGGAACAAACAAACGAATGTTTGTGTAAAAAAGCAATCGAATACTGATCACCTAACAAATTTTATCACGCTGATTTTGGCGTTACATTATTTTTGATCCATTTCAATTTATTGCATATCGAACGTTTTTTTTTGATTTTTTTTTATTCTATATTGGATTGCAATTCCCAGGGCTAATTTTAAGCTTCGGTAGAACCCGTACCGACAATGCCAACCACTGAGATCAAACATAGTTTAGGTCACATTCTCCTTGTTGAGGATGAGGCGATTTTAGCGGTCTCACAGGCAGAATTTCTTAAAATCAAAGGTTATTCAGTGCAACACGTATCCAATTCATTGGATGCAATTGATTGTATTTCTTCTGATGAAAAAGTTGATTTGATACTAATGGATATTAATTTATCTGATGAGTTAGATGGAATCCAATTAGCCAAAAAAATATTAGAAATCAAAGAAGTTCCAATTTTATTTTTGAGCGGATATTCTGACCAAAAGATTTTAAATCGAGTTGCTGACTTAAAACATTATGGTTTTATTCCCAAAATTACAAGTCCAGACATTGTAGAATGTATGATTAAGTCTGCGCTAAAACTTCATGCTGCAGAACAAAGTTTGGCATTCCGTGAAAAAGAACTTAGGATTACGTTTGAAGCAATGGGTGATGGCCTTATTGTTTTAACTCCTGAGGGACAAATCAGGGAAATTAATCAAAAAGCCTTAGATATGTTAGGTTACCATAAGAACGAACTAGTGAACAAGGATTTGTCTTCGTTTTTATTTTTAGTTCAAGCGGAATCACGTATGCGTGTCTCGTATTCATTTGATAATGATAATGATCAATTTTTAGAATCAAAAAGAAGAAATAATTTAATCATCATTTCAAGTAAAGGCCGAGAAACAAACGTTACAGAAACAATTTCTCCAATTTTAGATTCAAACAAAAATTTAAATGGGATAGTTATTGTTTTTAGAGAAAATCCAGAATCTCCAGTTCTTGTTCCGCCCAAAGATAGTGAAAGCCTTTATGCAAAAGTGTTCCAACTCAGTCCGATAGCTATGGCTATCTCTACCATAAAAGATGGAACCTATCTCGATATCAACCCTGCGATGGAATCCATTTTTCGCTTTCAAAAATCACAAGTAATTGGTCGTAAAACTGATGATTTTAAAGCTTGGAGTAATCCTGTTCAAATAGAAAAACTCAATGCAATTTATCGAGAAAATGGAAGATTGTCAGGGGAAAGAATGTCGATCCATCACTCAGATGGAGTCCACCATGAAGTTCTTGTTTTTAGCCAAGCAATTGAAATAGCAGGGGAACGATTTGTTCTTTGGTTTAATCTAGATGTCACAAAGATTTTAGATATCGAAGGTAAATTAGCAAAATCACTCGAAGAAAAAGATGTATTATTAAAAGAATTACAACACCGCGTGAAAAATACTTTGGCGATTATTTCTGGATTACTCAATCTAGAATCTTTTAAAGTTGAAAATGAACTCGCAAAACAATCATTTTTAAATGCTCAGTCACGGATCATGTCGATGTCAAAGGTATACGAAAATTTATACCAATCAGAAGACTTGGAATCTGTTGATCTTCGCAAATACATTGAAGACTTAGTTTACAGTTTGCATGATATTTTTGTTCTGAATCCAAGTAAAATTCGTTTTGATGTGAAGTTGGAAGACATTCGGTTGGATCTAAAACGTACTCTGCCATTGGGTTTGATCTTAAATGAACTTTTGACAAATGCCTTAAAGTATGCTTATCCAAATGAGAAAGGTGGTGATATCAGAATTCATTTGTCTATCTCCAACCAAAACGTAATGTTAACAGTTGGAGATGATGGAGTTGGATTACCAGAATCAGTCAATATTGAAAAAGGAAATCATTTTGGTTACGAACTCATCCGAAGTTTGACTTCTCAACTCAAAGGTGTTTTTTCTTCGGTTTCCAAAAAAGGAGAAGGTTTAAACATCATCATTTCTTTTCCGTTACACAGCAAAGATTGATTGATTCCTTTTTTGTAAATTAGAATCGAATCTTACCTTATTTTAGAATCTCATCTATGCCTTTGTTTTCTACCGCGGATTGTTCCAATGAACACGAGCCGGACTTGTTTGATCGTTTGTAATTTTAATTTCCGCATCTCGGAGTGTGCATCATCCTCTAAATCCAAATAATCAGATGCCATTTGGAAACAGATACTCACAATAAGCTCTGAAGCAAATAATGTATCTTCGATCGAAATCAATTTGGGCATTCGCATGTCTTTGGCCAACTCACGGGCAATTCTCCGCATGGCTTCTCGAATGTTTTCGCGAATCTTACGATTCCCACCTGTCCTTTCCCTGGCTATGAACCGAAACAAGGATCGGTTATGGGTTACGTAGTCAAAAAAATACCCAATCGTGAGTTGTAGTGCCGAACGATAGGCTCCCTTGTTTCTAGCATCACCAACAATGAGTTGGATCCTTTCCCCACATTCTTCCACTAAATGCAGTCCTAATTCTTCCATGGACTTAAAGTGGCGGTAGAAGGCTGCTGGAACGATTCCAGCATGTGCTGTGACCTCTCGTAGGCTTAAATCACCCAATCCTTTCTCCTCTCCCATCAATTGTAGGGCACTTTCCAAGAGTTGGGAGTGGGTTTTTTGCTTCTGAGTGTCGCGTTTGTTCATATTTGGGTCGTAAACTGAGTAAACGATTGTTCACTTTTTTTTGAAAAGCAAGGAAAAATTGCCTCTTTTGGGTTGACATATCGAACGTTGTAAGTTAACACTATTAGATAACTCCGTGAACACGTGTTCACTTAAAAGCGAAAAAGAGGCGAAAATGAAAACATTTCCTTTTATCTACAACCAACCGAAGGAGTTTTTAAACTTCCTCCAACCGAAAGAGTGGGCAGATTTTTTCCTAGGCGAATTGAATCCTAGGTTTTCTGTCACCACAACAAAAGCAAAAGTCATCGACATCAAAGAAGAAACTGCTGATGCAAAAACTTTTGTCTTAAAACCAAACTGGTTATGGAAAGGTTTTTTATCAGGCCAACATGTTCCAGTGACAGTTGAAATTGCTGGAAGGAGAGTTACTCGGTTTTACTCTTTGTCTTCTCATCCAAATGACAAGTATTTACAAATCACTGTTAAACGCCAAAAGGGTGGTTTGGTATCAAACTTTCTGAATCAAAATACCAAAAAGGGAGATATTTTAGAATTAGGAGAGGCTTCCGGTGAATTTGTTCTCTCCAAAGTAATCCCAAAAGAATTACTTTTATTAGCAGGCGGAAGTGGAATCACTCCAATCCATTCAATTTTAAGAGACTTACAGGCATTAAACTATAACGGCAAAGTGACACTATTGTATTTTGTTCGTTCGGTAGACGATATCATACTAAAATCATCAATTGATTTGTTAGAAAAAAACAATCAATGGTTAACCGTACAATACATTCTATCTGATGTTCCGAAAGAAGGTTATGCTTCTGGTTTTTTAACAAAAGAAATTTTGGATCAGTATGTTCCGAATCTAAAGTCGACTTCAGTATATGTATGTGGTCCATCACCAATGCAAACAAAGGCACTTTCCCTATTGGAAGGTTTACCAGTAAAATCCGAACTATTCCTCTTACCTGGTCAAAACCTTACAAATGTGAAAAAAGAGGGTACTGTAGATGTATACTTGTCTCTTAGTCACAAAACCATTCAAGTGAAAGGTGAACGTTCCATTCTTGATGAACTAGAAGAACAAGGAATTTATCCTCAAAGTGGATGTCGTATGGGGATTTGCCATACATGTGTATGTAAAAAACAGGCTGGTGCCGTAACAGATTTATCAAACGGTGAAAAATCACAGTTAGGTGAAGAAAATATTCAAATCTGTGTGTCACGTGCTGAATCCAATTTGGAACTTGAACTTTAAATTAAGACTATTAGGAAAAGAATTTATCATAGGATAATAAAATGAGAACGATTAGCAAAAAATTAAACAAAGAAGAAATAGAAGCATTTGGAAAAGAAGTTGATTCACTTCGAGAAGAAGTGATGGTAAAAGTAGGAAAGGAAGATGCAGATCATATCCGATTTATCTATAAAACATACAGATACACTGAAGTTTTAGGAAGAGGATTGATTCACTTTAGTTTCGAACCAATTTCCTTTGTGGCTGGAACATTGTTGTTATCAATTTCCAAAATCATCAATAATATGGAGTTAGGTCATAACGTTCTCCATGGACAATATGATTGGATGAACGATCCAAAGTTTAATTCCAGAACCTTTGAATGGGATATCGTTTGTAATGCGCACCAATGGAAGTTTTACCATAATTACATGCACCATACTTATACCAATGTTTTGAACAAAGATCATGACTATGGGTATAATTTTACAAGACTAACAGAAGGTCAAAAGTGGAAACCGGTCCACCTAACACAACCTTTTACAAATTTATTCTTAGCTTTAAATTTTCAATGGGGAATTGGCGCTCATGGTTACCGAGTTGAATACTTAGAAACTCCTAAGAAGTTAAGAAAGAAAAAAACATTGAAAGATTACAAAGCAGTTTTCTTTAAAAAAATTGAAGTTCAAATGTTGAAAGATTACATTCTGTTCCCTGCACTTGCTGGTTTAAATTTCCCGAAAGTTATTTTAGGAAATTTAATAGCAAACTTAATCCGTAACCTTTGGACTTACGCTGTGATTTTTTGCGGACATTTTACTGAAAACGCAGAATCCTTTACAACTGAAGAAATAGCAGGTGAAACAAAAGCACAATGGTATTTGAGACAATTGAAAGGTTCTTCTAATCTTGATGGAAATAAATTGTTTTATACAATGACAGGTCATTTGAGCCATCAAATCGAACACCATATGTTTCCTGATATGCCAGCAAAACGATATCGTGAAGTTGCACCAAAATTAAAAGAGATTTGTGCAAAGTATGGACAACACTATAATACTGGAAGTTTTGTGAAACAATTTGGCTCTGTATGGAAACGGATCATTGCTTATTCATTCCCTGATCACATTGCAAATAAAGTAATGGGAAAACGTAAGAAGTATTTAGAACCTTCCATTGTTTTAAGCCAACCAAGTTTCCAAGTTTCTCTTCCGACTGAAGAGAAAACAGTATCACTCACTTAATCTGAATAATCTTTTGGTCTTCCTCCCCGTCGCAATGGAGGAAGACCTTCCCTTTCCTTTCTCGTGGGTCCTCTATCATGGAGGGCCCTTTTTTTTATGCGGATTTTAATTTGATATGGTTAGATGTAAGAATCGCATAACTGTCTTTATGGAATTCTTTGCACCATTTTGTCCGAAGTTCTTTTCTAGATTTGGATTTGTTTTTACTTCGTTCCATAAGGTATCCGATCACCATTCGAGCAGCTGATTCGACTACTTCAAAACTATATGCTTCTTTTGTTCCTTGGTCTTGGATTAATTTAAAAGTATCAACAATCGATTCAAAAAGATTCCGTATCTCAGTGAGTGCATTGTTTCCTTCTGAACCTTTTGCTAAATGATCTAAATAAGCACGAAACGTTCCAGTTCCACTCATCCCAGAAGTAATTCCACCAATTGCTGCATTGACTTGGATTTGTGTAGTTCCGTCGTATATATTTGTTATTCTTGAATCGCGATACAATCGAGAAAGATCATAATCTTCTGTATAACCTGCTCCACCTAATACTTGTAATCCGTCATATACTAAGTCATTACACATTTCCGAGTTATAATACTTGGAAATTGGTGTGAGTGTGTTCGCAACTTTCTCCCAAAATTTTGCTGTTTTACTTTCTTCCGTTGAAACTTCTCGGCCATCTTCATACCAATAATATTTATCAACAGAATAGGCAGCTTCCACCATGAGACAACGCATACCAGCAAGTTCTCTCTCCATACGATCTAACATTCTTTTTACAGCTGGGATTTCATAAATTGGCTTTCCAAATTGAATTCGTTCGTTTGCATACTTCAGTGCTTCTTCAAATGCTGCTGTTACAATTCCAGTTCCTTGAGAAGAAACACTGAGTCGAGCTCCGTTTAACATACCCATCACATATTTAACAAGACCAAAACCTTCTTTTCCAACTAAATGGCCTTTGCTATTTTCAAATACAGTTTCGCAAGTGGCAGATGCTTTGATCCCTAATTTTTTTTCGATCCCTTGGATTTGGTAATCTTTGTTTTCAACAATAAAAAAAGATAAACCTCTTGCTCCACTTTCTTGCGTACCTGTTCTTGCTAATGTAAGTGTAATGCCAGGGCTTCCATTGATACCACAAGCTACAGTTTGGAAACGTTTGGTACCATTGAGTAACCATTCTTCTCCATTTTTTACTGCCTTTGTTGTGATATTCGGTAAGTCGGATCCAAAGTCAGGTTCAGACAAACCCATAGTGACTGTATAATTACCTGAAATGAGTTTTGGAATCCATTCTTGTTTCATCTCTTCTGATGCACATACTTCTAAGATTGCAGCAAGTCCCATACTTCCAACTGCAATGGTGATGGAACTATCAGATCGGTACATGATCTCTGCGATCATCGCTTTGATGATACTTGGTACTCCAAGTCCACCATATTTACGTTTAAAAGCGGCCGGTCCAAGTCCAGCATCATGATACATTTGGATGACATCAACCATCTCCTTCGGATGGATCACATCTCCATTTTCAAATTTTAATCCTTTTGCATCAACTGTAGAGGCAACTTGTGAAACATACATCCCACTAATTTCACCACAAGACTTGAGTATCTCTTCATAATAAGCGATTGCTTCTTCGACCGATGTCGGAGCCATTTCTAATCTGGCATTATTTGTTGTTTCATAAAGTTTCGCATCGGAGAACTGATTTTCGTAAATGGGTACAATTTCATTCCAATCAATTAAATCATAGAAATGTTCTTTTAAGTCTTCGTTACTTTGGAAGTAATTATTTTGGATCATATTTTGTCCTCAGGTCAAAAAGATAAAACGAAGCAAGGTCTTGCGATAAAAAAAATCCAACTAACAAAAAAATATCATTTTTGTACAATTTGTGAACCGATCGGTTCTCTGTGAAATTGAAAAAGTAGACCAATTGGTTTATTTTGGAATCTTGTAAGCGGCGAAAATTTAATAAAATTATCCATAAAACAAGGTAAAATTTCTACTTTCATCACCTCAGATTCTATCTAAGAATGGAAAAGTTGATCTTTGGATTCTAAACCATTTCAAGGATCAAAAGGAGATTTATGAAACTGTTCCTTTCCCTATTAGCAATGATGTTTGCATTCCAGTGTAGTTCACTACCGACTTCAGAACTGCCAGTCAAATCAACTGTCACTTTGAGTCCGTTGGAATATAAATTGGATGGTAAAACATACGAAGGTTTTATGGCTGTTGATTCAAGTATCACTGGCAAACGACCAGGAATTCTTGTGATTCACGAGTGGTGGGGTGTGAATGAGTATCCAAAACAAAGAGCAAAACAATTAGCAGATTTAGGTTATGTTGCTTTTGTTATGGATGTATATGGAAAAGGGATTCTCGCAAAAGACCATGTGGAAGCGGGAAAACTTTCAAGTGCAAATGGTGATCCTAAAATTCTCCTAAAAAAAATCTACAAAGCCATTGAAATTTTGAAATCAAATCCAAATGTTGATACTACAAAAATTGGTGCGATTGGATATTGTTTTGGTGGAGGCGGTGTCATTGAACTTGCATTAGATGGTGCTGATCTAAAAGGTGGAGTTGTTTCTTTTCATGGAATGTTAGGTAGCAAAAATCTAGCAACAGGTGTTAAAAAAATTAAAAGTAAAGTTTTGGTACACCATGGAGCGGATGATCCTTTTATACCTAAAAATGTTGTTGAAACATTTGTAAAAACAATTACCGAAGCAAAGGCTCCAGTAACGTTTGTTTCACATCCAGGTGCGGTTCATGGTTTCACTAGACCAGGTGCTGAAAAACATGGATTACCCGGCCTAGCTTATAACGAAAAAGCAGATTATGCTTCTTTTGAAAGTATGAAAGACTTTTTCGCAAAAAACTTTAAATAAACAATAGGTAATACAAAGAGGGTTAATGCACTAGCGGTGATTAACCCTCCTATCACGACTGTCGCCAATGGTCTCTGAACTTCGGCACCTGGTGATGTACTAATTGCCATTGGAATAAATCCTATTGAAGCAAGCAGTGCTGTTGTTAAAACAGGGCGAAGCCTAGAGATTGCTGCTTCTTTGATTGCATTTTCTAATTTTTTTCCATGATGTTCTAATGATTTGATAAAACTAATTAAAACCAAACCATTTAAGACTGCGATACCGAACAGAGCAATAAAACCAACGCCTGCAGAAATACTAAATGGTAAATTTCTTAAATACAATGCCAAAATGCCACCTGTGATAGCGAATGGAACATTGAGAAAAATGATAAACGCAGACATAACTTCATTAAAAGCAAAGTATAAAATCAAAAATATTATCAAAAGAGTGATTGGAACTACAACTAACAAAGTATTGGTTGCCGATTCGAATTTTTCAAATTCTCCACCTAAAGTAAAATGATAACCTGCTGGAAATTTGATTTTATCAGCTAAGACATTTTTTACTTTTCCAACAGTTGAAACCATGTCACTCCCTCTGATATTAAATTGAACTAATGCGTAACGGTTTTGGTTTTGATGGTAAATTTGAACCGGCCCATCCTCAATTTTAATTTCTGCAAGTTCATGAAATGGTGCAAATTGATTCTGACCGACATTTACAGGAGTGTTTCTAATTTGTTCAGGATCAGATTTGATGTCTGTTTTCACTACGATATCAAATCGTTTCATCCCTTCATAAACGATCCCAGCTGGAACACCTGATGAAAATGATTCAGTGATGCGATTGATATCTGTTATATTTAAATTATATCGTGCCAATTTTTCTCGGTTTGGTTTTATCCTGAGATACTCCAATCCATACAATTGTTCGATCCTTAAATCGGCCACACCTTCGATGTTTTTAATATTGGATGAGATTTCTTCTGCAATCGATTTTAGTGTTACCAAATCATCACCAAAAACTTTAATTCCAACATCTGCTCGAATGCCTGCCATGATTTCATTATTTCTCATTTCTATTGGTTGCGATAAACCATAAGCAACTTGTGGTGAAACTCGTTGGATGATCTCTTCTAACTTGTTTTCAATATCTGCTTTGGATTGTTTCCATTCAGATCTTGGTTTCATATCCAAATACATATCTGTTTTTTCTACACCCATTGGTTCAATCGCAAGTTCTGGAGAACCTGTCCTCGATACAATTTCCGTTATTTCAGGTATCTCTTTTAAGATTGCAGATTCAATTTTTGTAGATGAAGCCAATGATTCAGTTAATGTAGTAGAGGGGTATCGACTAATTTCGATGAGTAAATTTCCTTCATCAAGTTTAGGTAAAAATTCTCCACCTAATCGGAAGAAGAGGAAAATAGAGACAATAAAGATACTAATTGTCGAATACATGATCTTGTTTGTATCTTTGAAACAATATTCAAGTTTTGGAATGTACCAGTTTTGAATTTTTTGGAAAAAGGCAGTTTTTGAGTTTTCTTTGATGTCTGAATGTAAAAAGAAAGATGCTAAAACTGGTATAATTGTGAGTGTAAGGATAAAGGAACCAATCAATGCAAATAATACTGTAGTTGCCATTGGTATAAACATTTTACCTTCTGTACCACTGAGTGTTAGAATTGGTATATAAACGATTCCAATGATAATTTCACCATAAATTGTTGCCTTCCTAACTTCAATGGTTGCCTCAAGAATTGTATCTCTTTTTTCGATAGGTGTTAACGATCTTTTAAGTTCCTTTACTTTTAATCCTAATCTTCTATGAGAGTTCTCAATTAGAATGACTGCACCATCCACAATGAGTCCAAAATCAATCGCACCCATCGACATTAAGTTAGCTGGTAAATCGCGGACGAACATTAAAGAAATCGCAATGAGCATTGCCAGGGGAATGACAGATGCGATTACGAGCCCAGATCGAAAGTCACCTATCATAAGAAACAAAATAATGATGACAAGGAGTGCTCCTTCCGAAAGGTTCCAGACAATAGTTTTTAATGTATTGGAAACCATTATGGAACGATCATAATACGGTTTTATTTTCATTCCTGTCGGTAAGGTTTTTTCAATTTGTGTTATTTTGTCTTTTACCGCTTTTGTTACTTCTAAGGAATTTTCTCCGAGTAACATCAATGTAACGGCTCCCACAACTTCTGAAGTTCCAGAAGAAGTAGCTGCACCTTTTCTTAAACGAGGGCCTTCGACAATTTTTGCAACTGTATTCAAATAGATGGGAAAACCATCCTTCATTTTACCGATTTGTATTTTTTCAAAATCTGTAATTGTTTTTAAAAGCCCATCACTACCAACGATAAGTTGTTCATTTGATTTTTCAATGTATCCACTGCCTGTTGATAGGTTATTGGTTTGGATTGCATTGATAATTTGGTTAAACGAAATTCCCAAAGAAGCAACTTTTAATGGATCAACTATGACCTGGTATTGTTTTGTTTTTCCACCAAAACTGTTCACTTCAACGATTCCTGGAACAGTCTTTAAAGCGGGATTGATATACCAATTTAAATAAGTTGTTAACTCCATTTGACTATGGAATTGGCTTTCGATTGTAAATTGAAATACTTCTCCTAATCCAGTTGTGATTGGTCCAATTACTGGTTTACCATAAATTGCAGGTATGTTTTCGGAAGCTTCTGTTAGTTTTTCACTAACCAACTGCCTACTTTTCCATAAGTCTGTTCCATCAGAAAAAACAGCGGTTACCAAGGAAAATCCGTATCTAGAAACTGATCGAACTTCTGTTAAATTTGGAATTCCTGTGATTGCACGTTCAACAGGTAAGGTTATGTATTGTTCGATTTCTAATGTAGATAAAGAAGGCGATGTTGTAATGATTTGAACTTGTACATTTGTTATATCAGGAACAGCATCAACTTTTAGATGTTTTAGTGAAAAAAAACCACCAAATACCAGTAAGATGGTGGAAAGAATGATTAAAAGTCGATTTTGAAGTGAAAAAGATACAATTTTAGTTAAAAATTCCATTTCATTCACCTCCTCCAAATGTATCTTTGAATAAAATTGCTTTTAATTCAAAGGAACCTTTTGTGACAACCTTGTCTCCTTCTCTGAGTCCAGAGATTACTTCTACCATTTTGTCATTTGTACTACCTGTTGAGACTTCTAACCATTGGTAGGTTTCTGGTTTGGTTTCTATAAATACAAATTTAGAATCTTGGTACGATTGAATTGCTATTTCGGGAATTTGAATTCCTGTCCTTTCGTTCACACTGAGGATTGCCCTTCCAAACAATCCAATTTTTGCTTTTTTGTTTTGATTTTTAAAAACAACTCGTGCATGAACTGTTCGAGATCCAGGATCAACTTTTTCGCCAATGTGTTCTAATTTTCCATAAAAGTTTAAGTCAGGATAAGCATTCAATATTACATCTGCAGATATTCCTTCTGATAAATATTTTAAATCATTTTCATATATTTTTGCTTGGAACCAAAGATTGGTAAGATTGGCAATGGTAGTTAGAATTTGATTCCCTGCCACAATCGAACCTGGAACTGCATTTCTCGATAAAGCTAGTCCAGACCTTGGAGAAAAAACAATGTATTGTCCCGTGGAACTATTATCGATGTTTATACCATTCGCACGTAAATTTTCTTCTGCTGAATTTTTCTCGGATTCAATCACTCGTAAATTTGCTTCTGCATCAATTTGTTCTTGTTTAGCCGCTAAATTCATTTTTACAAGAGAGCTTATTCTTGTTAAGTTTTGTTCAGCTGCGTTGTACTTAGATTTTGCAACGAGATAAGTAGATCTAAGTTTTGCAAGTTCTGGAGAATCGATGGTTGCTAGTTTCTGCCCTTTTTGAATGGTATCTCCTTCAACAAAATACACACTTGTGACTCTACCTGAAATTCTAGCTGGAACATCCATGATGTCATCTGGCACGGCTTCCGTTTCGCCAATCAGTTCAATATTTGTGTGAATTTTTTTTAGAGAAACTAATTCGAATTCAATCGAAATAGCATCTCGTTGTTCTTTTGTTATATGAAGAATATTTTTGTTTGTGGTAATTTCTGGAGCGATAGGTTTGATTCGGCTAGATTGCCAAAAATAAATAACACCGATTAAAAGTAAGAAAGAAAAAAGGATGATTTTAAAATTAATTTTCATGGTCGAACTTCCATTGTATTTGTTGGTAATCCAAGCACTCGTATCAACTCAATTTGAGATACTTCGTATTCTGATTTGGTGCTTAAATAATTTAGTTTAGTTTGTAATAAGATTCTTTGTTGGTTGATTGCATCGATGATTTTAATTTTACCGAATCTGATTGCTTCTTGTAGATTGTTTAGATCGGATTCCGCTCTTTCTAGTTTGTTTTCATCATAAAGTTTTACTTCATCGGCTAGTGTGATGAAATTTGTAAGTGCAAACAATACTTCTTGTTTGATATTTCTAGATACAGATTCTTTTAATTCTTTTGAGCTATCAATCTTGGAGGATGAAATGATCGATTCACCCTCATAATCTCGCCAGACAATCAGAGGTATCGTTAGCATTCCACCTACGACTCGTTCATTAAACCCATCGTTTTGTGCAAAAGCTCCCAAACTCACATTTGGAATTTTTTGTTTTCTAACTTCGTTATGTCGGAGTAAAGCTAATTCGATTTCTTTTTCCGTTAGAAAAATTTCTGGTCTATATTGGTACGCTATCTTCACTAACTCTGATTTGTCTTTTGGTAAATCGTTAGGTAGTTTCCATTGGAAAACATTTAATTGTGTTAACTCAAATGGAAAACCAAGCAAAACTTCCAATTCAGATTTTGCATTTTCATATTGCCTTTGAGATAAATTCCAAATTTTATAAATACGAATTTCTTCAGCTTCTGATAAGGATTCATCAATTCCAGGTGAAAGTCCTTCGTTGATCCTAGCTTTTGAAACTTTTTTAAGTTCCTTTACTAAATTCAAACTATATAAACTGTTTTCCTTTTCCAAAAAAAGGTATCGAAATCGTGTTAGTTTTTTTAAGGCTTCGAACTCTAAGGATCGTTTAACGGACTCTAAACGATATACTTGCGCTCTAAATTCTTCATCGGCGATTTTGATGGCGATTTCTCTTTTGCCATTGGTGTAAATTTCCTGATTTACCATAACTTGAAAGTTATTAGCAGTTGTAAGTGTGGATCCTATGATTGGTCCCGCTGTGTCTCCCTTTCTGTTTGCCACATAACCAGAAAAAGTTGGATTCGATGGAAAATAATAAGAAGCGATTTTTTTCCTTCCAGAAATTTCCTTTAGTTTAATTTCCTCGATTCGAAAATCAGGATGGCGATTGACGATACAAATACTCAATTCTAACATTGAGTTTTGATTCTGACATGAGTTCCCAAGGTTTTCCTGGGATTCGATTTTTGAATTAAAAATTGTAGGCATCAACAGTAATATTGAAAGCCACTTCAATTTAAAATTATTTGAAATTGAAAAATAAAACATGGAACCTCCCACGTAGATAACGCAAGTAAACGGATGTGCGATAGAACTAGGTGATATGTTGTCTCGGAGGTCTAAAAAGATAAGAAAGTGAAGAGAATTTAGGAATAGGAAATTCTTTTAATTCAAAATAAACTTTATGTAAATTGATTAAAATATGCGAAAGATATAAATTCCAGGTGATCGAAACAATGGAATTGCAAGGGCACGAAAAACAAACATGTTCAGAATGTTCAACATCATCTCCAAGATCGTGACCTGGATCAATGCCGAGTGTATGGTCTAAAAAAGCATAGGGACATCCACTTTCGGGAGTTCCCAAAGATCCACAATTCACCTCATTGTCGACAATCCTTTGGTACATAAAATTGGCAGAAAACATCAATACAAAACAAAATAGGAAACTTTGTTTGAACGCATTCTTTTGCCAATTGAAGGGTTGCATACAATTATTGAAAGTTTGGAATCTCCTTTGCAGTTTGCAATAACTTATCCACGATTTCTGGAACACAGAGGGGAGAGACGTGACTCGAATCTGTATACAAACGACAATTTGTATTCCCTCTATTCAGAGATATACGACGAATATTTTTAGAATTTTTCTCAATTAAAGCTTCGGAAATCGTATCGAATAATTTTCCACCAGTGATCGAATTTCTACGTTCCTTATAATAGGGATGTACTTGTGGTTCCCAGATAACGGTAGGAATGTTATTTTCTTCAGCAAGTTCAATAATTCTTTTGAGAAATCCAACTTCAGTTTCTGAAATCAAAAAGTTGTTAAGCAATAGTTGTTCTTGAGATTTGCTGTAGTTTACAATTCGTTCTTCATATTCTTTTGGAGTAAAATTATCGATTTCAATGCCCGTATTATTCGGATTAAATGGTCTCTTTTTATTTAAGTAGGAAGAGAGTGCAATAAAATAAGTATCGTCCGCTGCTCTTTCCCCTTTTATTAAATTTGAAACTCCTTGGATAGGACGGATATGATAATTATAAGAGACAAATAACAACCGACTTAAAACATCTAGTTTATATTTAGCATTAAATACTGGGAATATATCAATTAATTCTCGCTCTGTTAACATTAACTCTTTCCACTTTGTTTTGTAAGAGTAAACATTATTCTCGTTTAACATTTCTTCAGAGAATTCAATGAATAATAAATTTGGTTTAAATCCACCATCTACCATTGATTTAAGCAAAAGGTAGTATAAAAAATATTCAGAAGCTTTTAGAGCAAGTCGTGTTTCAAAATAGATTGGTTGATTGTAAGTATTTTTGTTAACAGGAATATTCTCCCATTCATGGAAAATATCAGACCTAGAAGATCCTGTAACAACTGCTACATTAATGTTTTCGGATTGAAAACGTTTGTTTTCTTCCCAAACCTTTGGGAATCCAACGAGAATATTTTGTCCAGATTTATATGGTCGCCTAGCAGCTTCACGGAAATCAGGGATACAAGCAATTTTATCAACTGTGAAGACAAAAAGTATTAAAATTAGTGGATAAAAGTAAATTTTCTTTAGTGTCATATTTAATCTCAGAATTGGAAATAGATAAAGGTTTCGGTAGCAGCTTCAATCTTCACTAAAGCATAATAAACGAGGAGTGTACAAACTGGTACCAACCAAACTATATAAGGTTCTAATTTATCTTTAAAATAATTTTTATATTCAATAAATTGTAAGATATAACTACCAATCATGAGTCCCCAGAAATCGGGTTTATAAATAATTTTTCCTTTTAGATTGATAACGGAAGACCAAAACGTTGATATTTTTTCTAGAGTATCGATTCTGAAAAATGTAGCAAGAACGGAAAAAATTGTAAAAATCCAAATAACAGCCAGGAATTTTTTTAATGGCGTCATAGAGCTTCTGTTAGGTTTACCATAGGCAAATCTCTCGATGGACAGAAAAATTCCGTGAAAAAACCCCCAAAGAAAAAAGGTGTAAGTGTTTCCATGCCACAAACCAGACAATGACATCACGATGATTGTGTTTATATTATATCTCAATTCTGTAACGCGGTTTCCTCCCAGTGGTATGTAGAGGTAATCTCTGATCCATGTTGAAAGTGTATAATGCCACCGGCTCCATAATTCTGCAAAACTAACAGATAGAAACGGGGATCGAAAGTTTTCCGGAATTTCATATCCTAACAAAAATGCAGATCCTCTTGCTAGGTCTGTGTAACCGGAAAAATCACCATAAACTTGGAATGAAAAGGCAAATGTTGATAAAAAAATCGAGACCCCATCATATTCACCTGGATTGGCATAAACAGGATTGATTAATTTTGCGATTTGATCTGCGATTAGTACCTTTTTGATAAGTCCTGAAAGTATATGAAAGATCCCACGTTGTACAAAATCTAATGTAAGTTTTGCGTGGTCAATTTGGTCATAAAAATCGTCATGACGCATGATGGGCCCAGCAATCAGTTGTGGAAAAAATAAAATAAATAGTAAAAAATTAACGAAAGGTGATTCCGTGAATTTACCTCTCCAAGCATCAACGAGGTAAGCAATCATTTGAAACGTATAGAAGCTAATTGCTAGAGGTAATACAAATTCGGATAAAGATTGGAAAAAGGGAATGGTTAATTCACCTTCTGACATTAGGTATTTTAAATAGGTTAATACATATTTAAAAAAACATAAATTTAATAAATTTACGGATACTCCCAGTATTAGGAATATTTTTCTTTTCGTTTTTAGAATTCCAATCACACAAAGGTGAGTAATAATGATAAAAAGTACGAAGTGTATTAAAAACGAACCACTCCAGTATCCATAAAATAATAATGAGAAAACGATTAGGATATATTTGCGAAACCGAGAAGGTGAGATCCAATAAGTGATATAACAAGCAATAAAGAAAAAGAAATAATCAATCGAATTGAACAGCATTTTCCCTAGAATTTCTCGAATATTTTTTTCTACTACTCATTTATGGAACATACTTGCCTTAATATTGAAATTGGACAAGATCAGTTCTCAAGATGTCGCAAAATCCTCTATGGACTCCAGTTTCTCATTCTAACAACCTCATCAATTTCCAACATCGTCTTGAAACAAAATTGGGGAAATCCTTTCCTGATTATGTTTCCTTCCATCAATTTTCTACCGATGAATCTCAAATTTTTTGGAAGGAGTGGCTACAAGAATCAGGGCTGATTCTAAAAACCCCGACTACCCAAACTTTTGTGATGGGGAAACAGTTTTCTGAAACAAAATGGTTTCCTGGTGCTACTTTCAATTTTGCTGAAAACTTACTGGAGAAAGGGAATCCAAAACAAGAAGCGATTGTGTTTTATGGGGAAGACGGAGGTGTACAAAGGTTAACGTACCATGAATTAAAATTAGAGGTCATTAAATTACGTAAACACTTACTTTCGTTAGGAATTCAAAAAGGAGATCGGGTTGTCGGAATTGTGCCGAATGCTCCCATTTCTACGATTGGCATGTTGGCAACAACATCGTTAGGTGCTATTTGGTCCAGTGCTTCACCTGATTTTGGAGTGAAAGGGATATTGGATCGATTTGAACAAATTTTTCCTAAGGTAGTGATTTCTGTGGAATCCTATTCATTCAAAGGAAAGGAAATTTCGATCATTGAAAAATTGGAAGAGATCACCCAAACTTTATTTTCAGCAAAAAATTCCGAATTCAAACAAACAATCTTATATGAGTTTTTGAATCCTATTAAAGATTTTGGTAAGATTTATAATCCGATTCGTTACCAAGATTTATCACCAACAAAGGACGAATCAATCGATTATGTTCCTATCAGTTTTTCTGATCCAGTTTACATCATGTTTTCATCTGGAACAACTGGTCTTCCTAAATGCATTGTCCAAGGTGGGGGAGTATTAATCAATCATACCAAAGAACTGGCGTTACATTGTAATGTATCAGAAGGGGATCGGTTTTTTTATTATACAACCTGTGGTTGGATGATGTGGAATTGGTCTCAATCTGTATTGGCATTGGGTGCAACCTTATACCAGTTTGATGGGAATCCATTTTATCCCAATTGGGAAACCCTTTGGAGTATGGCAGAAAAAGAATCCATTCAAGTTTTTGGAACCAGTGCCAAGTACTTATCTGTATTGGAAGAAGAAGGAATTTCTGTAAAATCGAAATACTCACTTCCAGATTTAAAAGTGATTCTTTCGACAGGTTCTCCCTTGCCAGTTTCTGGTTTTCACTATGTATATGAAAAAATAAAAACAGATGTTCAATTATCTTCAATCTCAGGCGGAACGGATTTAAATGGATGTTTTGCATTAGGTAATCCCAGCTTACCCGTGTATGCTGGTCAAATTCAGTGTAAGGGTTTGGGAATGGATGTCCAAGTTTTTGACAGTATGGGAAGATCTGTCACTGGAGAAAAGGGTGAATTGGTTTGTCCCACTCCATTCCCTTCTATGCCATTATTCTTTTGGAATGATGAATCAGGTGCAAAATATAAGGCAGCTTATTTTGAAACTTATGATAATATCTGGTGTCATGGAGATTTTGCTTCGATCACTCCAGAGAATGGTGTCATTATCTACGGAAGATCAGATGCTACACTGAATCCCGGAGGAGTACGTATCGGAACTGCAGACATTTATTCTGTCGTTTCTAAAATTGAAGAAATTAAGGATTCGGTGATCATTGGGCAAGACTACAAAGATGATGTGAGAGTTGTATTATTTGTTGTTTTAGCAGATGGAGTCCAACTGGATGATCGTTTGGTTAAAAAAATCAAAGAACAAATTAAAAATGAAACTTCACCTAGGCACGTTCCCTCAATCATTTTAACAGTACCAGAAATTCCTTATACGATCAATGGGAAAAAAGTAGAAATTGCTGTTAAACAAACTGTTGCTGGTCTCGAAGTAAAAAATAAAAATGCTTTGGCAAATCCCAATGCACTCGATTTTTTCAAAGATAGAAAAGAGTTACTGCAATGAATGGTTCCAAAATCCGTTTTTCCATCATTTTTGGATTTGTCCTTTTGACTTTCCCAATCAGTGTCCAAGCTGAAAAATGGAATACCTGCCTAAGGACACATTGTATCTCCTTCCAATTACCTTCGAATTGGTATTTAACGAACCGAAAGTCTAACGGAAGTTCAACTAAGTTTGATCATTTTCGAACCAGTCCTTTGAAGGAGGAGACAGGTAGAGAAATCATTCCAGCGATAGTGATTCTTTTTAAAGAATCAGAAAAACAACAATACCTTGATCCAATCCTTTTTCATTTAGAGTCCAAACGATATATTCTTGTTTCAAATGTGAAGGAATATTATAATTTACAAAAATTAACGGAAATTAAAGACAAAGAAGTTTATCAATTTCTTGGAATGGTTGGAAGTTTTAAAGACAAGGAAGATACAATTGTCCAACATTATATCACCTCCACTGCAGAAGAATTTGGATTTGTAATCATAGTGACTTGTTTTGAATCAGTTTACCCTCAGATTGAAAAGGATATCAAAATATTCCTAAAAACATTGGCCTACGAAAAAAGAATTTCGCCATGGAACTTTGTAACCGTGAGTGAACAAATGATGAAAGCAAAACAATTGGAGTCAAATGCAGATACTCGACTTAAGACTAAAAAAATTGAGGAAATTTCAATTGCATTGGGTGAGTTAGACGATGCCTGTGAGCTTGGATCCATGACCGCTTGTGAATTATTCTCAAATTTGATGAATGTGGGACGATAGAATTCGTTTCCATTGAAACGTTAACGATTGTTTTTTTGCATTTTTTGAATATATTCTGCCAATGCATCGATTTCGTTTTTACGCATATGTGAATATGCTTTCATGTATGTTCCGGGTATTCCATTTTTGATACTGTTTGCAATGGATTCTTTGGAGGAACCATTCAGATAGGTTGTACGATCTTGGAAATTAGGAATCCGACTATCTTTAAGTAAATGTGTCCGAGTACCTCTTCCATTCCCTTCAGGTCCATGGCATGAGATACATCCATTTTGAATGTACATCGCCTCAGGTAAAGGGACGGTGGTTGCTTTCGGTGGAGGTGGTTCTTTGGTTATAGAATCATTTTCTGAATAACAACCAAATAGAATCATACAAAAAAAGAGTCCGAAATAAAGATACCGGTAGTGAACTTGTTGCATCTTCAATCGCAATACACCGAAGCAGCAGACAAATCAATATTGTATTTTTGAGATAAGTAACAGAATACAATGGTACGACCTGGATTGGATAAACTGACATTGTAATAGAGTACTTCGCTGATATTTCCAGAGAAAAAGTTACCTGGGCTAGAGTTAGAACCTAAATAAAGATTATTTTGTGAGTAGGTTTTACTTGGATCTGTAGGGATACCTACTGCATATCCACTTGAATACATACCAAAGGAAATTCCATTTAATTGTTCTGCTGCAATCAAATAAGGAATGTTTGTATAAGGAAATTGGATGTTACTCGAGCCAACAATTCCATCCGATGGTTTTGCCATTCGAATATTGTCTCCATCAAAATAATATGATACACCAGGTGATGCTGATTCAAAAAATGTATCATTGGCGTTGGCTGTTCTTGATAGGGCGATGAAAAAAGTAGAACTATTGGAAGGAATGTTTGCAGCACTGCCACGGAATAAATACTCAGAATTGCCTGCGTTAAAATTCACAGTAGGTTTATTATTGAAACCTGCGTTATTATAGGTTGGTGAGGAACCTCCTGTGAAAAAAGAAGCTGCATTCCCACTTCTGTCATGCCAAGTGGTGATCGGTGAATAATTGGATTGATTTGAAAAACTATCGGCACTTAGGTGAAGTTTCAAACTGCTTGTTGTCGGATTTGCATTCCAAGTAATCACTTGTTTTGGATCATAACCTGATAAAGCTTGGATTTCCATCAGTGTTAATGCGCGGTTATAAACTAGAACTTCATCCAATTGACCATTAAATCCATTGGTTAAATCAGATCGAATTCCAATCGTAAAAACATTGGGATTTGTATCCCAAGTATTTTTGGTTTGGCTGATGAGTTTTGCTCCATTATGGTAGATAGTAGCAGCATAACTTCCTGCAGGACCTTCAAATACACCACAAAGGTGGTGCCAAACATTTTCATGGTTATAATAAAATTCTTCTACATCGTTTAGATAACCTGAAAAAAAGTATTTAGAACTTGTATTACCAGCACCTAACGCAATCATGCGATCTGTTGAATTGGGCCCAATACTAACCATAGTCCCTGAATTGAGGGTCGCTGATTTGTACTGAACACAAATTGTTCGTGGTTGGGAATTTTTTGGTAGGGATGAGGTTGTAGTGGTTACATTTAGGTAAGTACTTCCATTTGTATTCAAAGCGGAGATTCCATTTCCATACTTGTCGGAAACAAGAGTTGCTCCCACACTTGAGGTTGGATTTCCGAAACCACTAACATCATCAAAATTTTTATTAAAATCGTAACGGGCAACTAAACCATTGGGGATTTGTGCTGAGAGAGTTCGGACTTCCTTTTGAGAGAGAGCTTTTGCATAAATTTTAATTTCATCTACTTTTCCCCCAAACATATGACCAGGAAACGAAGCCATTCGACCTACATAGAGTCCAGTTCCAGTTGTTGTATTGATAGACGAACCAATGTTCACTGGTCCACTGATTTCCACTCCATCAACATATAACCAACCATTGTTACCGTCAAATGTACCACAAATATGAGTCCATCGATTTAATGGCAGTGTATAAGACGGATACAATTCTCCGCCGCCGAGACCACCAAACCGTAGTTTTAGGTCACCAGTAGGTGATGCTCTGTACACATTTAGAATGAATTCAGTGGAAGGACCTGCACTTCCATATGTGATGAGAGGGGCATTGTCTCCCATATTAGGATAGGTTTCTAGGTTTACCCAGACACAGATACTCCTTGGTTGTGATCCATGCGGTAAACCTTGTTCCGAGCCAAGTAAGTATCCACCAGAAGATGCAGAAATTCTGACGGCAGTATTATTTGTTTTGTTGATTCCAGTTGAATAGTTTGTCAATGGACCATAAAAAGACAAACTTCCACCAAGAGGTCCTTTTGATGTGGAGTCTCCTGAAAATTGGTATTGAGCTGCCAATTGGATTGGTCGAGATGCATAGGAATTTCCAACTAACGTACTTTCTGCATTTTTTGCTAAGTCATTGATCTCTGCTTCATTGAGTTCCCTGTTGTAGAAACGCAAATCAGCAAGTCTGCCTGGAAAGAAAAAAGAGCCAGCAGAAGAAACACCGATTGTAAAATTTCCAGAAACGGGATTTGTACTTAAGGTTTTTTCAAACACTAAGTTTCCGTTAAGATAGACTTTGTATAAATCGTTACTATCAACAGTTAATGCAACATGGGTCCATAAGTTAGGTATGACAGTCACATTTGTAGAATCAGGGAGCATACCACCGCGGTAGATTGCTAATTGGTCTTTTGAGTCTATAAACAATCCATGGCCGTTGGTTGTAAAATCACCGTTATAAAAAATTACTTTTCCAATTCCAGAATTGGTTCCATCCCATATAATCCATCCTGCCATAGTGATTTTATTGACCGACAAACTGGGAGAAGGTGCAGTTCCTGCATTTCCTATGGATGTACTCGCTGCTCCATTTAGTTCATTAAATCTACCATTTCCAAAGGTTGGACTTCCGATCGAAGTAATTGTTTGGTTATTTACAAAATTGTAATTTGAACCATTCAAAGGATAATAAGATTGTAAACTTTCAGACTTTATGGTCCGAAGCGCATTTACAGTTCCAAAAACAATTACATCACCAAGGTTGGAAATGTATTTTGGTGATTGAATGGATGCTGATACACCAACTCCATTGATGAGTCCAGTGTTTCCAGAACCTGCAATTGTGATCACTTCTCCAGTGACACTATGTACCCTTCGGATCAAATGATTTCCATAATCGGCTACATACAAAAAGATACCATCGGAAGTGATCCCGTGTGGTAAATTGAAAGAAGCATCCGTTCCAACGGCATCAATGTACCCATTGGTTGAATTCCCACACAAAATTGTCGTAACGCCTGTTATCTTGTGGGTTTTTGTGATGTTGTAGGTTCCTAAATTGGTAGCATATAGGTAATCACCTATGATGGTAAGTCCTTCTGGAAAACTGATATCTCCTCCGGTAACAAGTGTCGTGACCTCACGGGTACTTAACTTGATGACACGGATTGCTGAATTATTCCGATCCGCGATGTAAAGTTTATTATCATCAATCACAATGCCAGCAGGTGATGCAAATCTAGCAGCAAGTGGATCTGTTGCATCAAGATTTGCATTCGCTGGTGAAACCACGGTATCATCACCCGCAAACGTCTCCGCATAACCAGAGCTAATTAGAACACGTTTGATACGATTACCCAATGTTTCTGTGACATACAAATATGTGCCATCTGTAGTGATTCCTTTAGGAAGATTGAATGTTCCACTCATACCTGATCCAGGAGTATTTCCCGCGGCACCATTTCCTACCAGAGAGGAAACCGTATTGGTCATTGGATTGAAGACACGAATTTTATGATTACCAGAATCTACGATAAAACCTTTTGTTCCATCATAGGTGATGCCACCGATATCATTAAAACTGGATGCGGGAGCAGGGCCATCACTTGATCCACTGCCTGCTACACCTGCTGCCGTTGTGACATCTCCTTTATAATAATGGATTTGCACAGGTGCTTGTTTTTTTAATCCGATGGCATTCCCATATCGATACCCTGCTACACAATTCACTGCGACATTGGTGATGTTGGCACCTAACATAGTGCCTTGGATGTTTGATTGAACTGCACAAACAAATCCTGGAGGTTCTTGGGTGATTTGGATTTCATAACCAGTTCCACTGCTGATCGGAGTCGCAAAAGAAATGGGAGTAGAAGTTGCACCTGCAGGAACATTGATTGTATCAACACCATTGGTGACAGTTAGGCCTGAAGGTAAAGTGACAGAACTAGTAACGTTTCCACTCATGTTGTATTGATTTACGGAACATGAGATCGCGATGTTAGTGATCGCAGTATTGGAAACTGTACCATTTGCATTTGTGATATTACAAGTTTGCCAAGGATTTTGTGGACCTGATAAGACTGAGACCGTAAAATTTGTACCGGTTGGTAAAGCCGTGTTGAATGTAAACGTTCCATTACTTGCAATGATTAAATCATCACCACCATTATTCTGTAAAACAAAAGTATTGGTTCCAAAGGGTGTTGTGAGAGAACTAATCGTTCCACCAACAGTATAAACATTTGGTTGGTAATTGGTGCTCAAAACATCACTCTGTGCATAATTTACTCTGCACATTCTGGCTTTTACATTTTGAGAAACACCTGGTGTTGGAAAAATATAATTCCCAAGAACACCAGTATTACATGTGTTGAGTGTAGGGCCACAATCTGGATCCGCAGGTACAGCAGCTGCCGCAGTATGACAAACCCATGTGGAACCCGTTGTTGTACTTGAGAAACTTACATTTTGGCCAGAGTCCAGAAAGGATCCTGTCGCCAAACTTGGAGTTGGTGTCGCGACTTTGAGTGTATAAGAAGCAGTGACAACTTGTGATTCCACCCAACCTACCTTACAATGGATCACTTTGACCACTGCTTGGTTGTTATCTGTTATCGTGACTGTGGATGTTGTCATTGTTCCTGAAGCACAAGTTGGATCCGCTTGAGATCCATTTCCAATTGTGTATCGATACTCTGACCCTGGGATCAAACTGGAAATGGTAACAGTCCCATCATCATTAAAAAGAGAGCCACTAACAGGAGAAAAACTAGGAAGTGTTAGACTACAATTGAGTACAACATTCGACATATTGGACACAATCCCTGAATGAGTTGCTCCTGCGGTAATTGTACAAGTTTGGTTAGGTGGATTTGCAAAAACGATAATCTGATAATCTACTCCACCTGGGATGGTGCTCGGAAATGTAAAATTTGTAACACCTGGGTTAATCGTGATTGATTGGGTAGGAAAAGCAGGAGATCCTCCTGTTTGCACCAAATCTAAAGTCACAGGCCCACCTAACACACTAGTTGTTGTACCCCCTGGACTTGAAACGGTACCACTGACTAAAAATGCGTTACTACAATTGACAGCAAAGTTTGTAGGTCCGTTTCCTACTGTTACTGAACCTGATGATAATGTACAAACTCCAGAAGTGATGACTCCTCCTGGGTTATCAACGGTTACAGTAAAATTCCCACCACTTAAATAGCTGCCGGGGAAGGCATAAGTCCCATCAGCTGTTACATTGATTGTATTGGAACCATCAAGTGTCAGTTTTAGTTCATTTCCTGCTGTGAGTGTACCTAAAATCCCAATGACTTGGGCACTAACGGCATAGGAATTGGTTGTACAATTGATGCTAACGGATATGGGTGAGGCAACCATCGTACCATTAGTGACAACAGGTGTTGTAATGGAACAAGTTTGACTAGGGTTAGTCGGTTGGCTTATAATACTGAAATTATAAGTCTCACCCACAGGAAGTGGTGGAAAGGAAAAACTTGCGCTATTGACATTAATAACGTCGGTTCCAACACCTGTTACATTTTGTAATTGTAATCCATTCCCTGAAAGTCCAGTTGCCGTTCCACTAATGAGATACAATGCACTCCCACAAACAACCTGTATCCCTTCAATGTTTCCACTGAGGACTGTTCCTTGGCCTGAAGAAACAATACATTTTTGAATGGGGGTACTCGGAGGAGTTTTGACCGTTACTTGATAATTGGCACCAGAATTTATTTTTTTAGTGAAGGTATATGTACCATTCGTACTGACATCCATCACTTCACCGTTATTTTCGATTTGTAAACCAGTTCCGAGTAAACCAGAGACTTGAAAACTAATGGAATAAGATAGGGTATTTGCTTGGAGAAACCGAAAGGTTGTAAACGTTTCGAGTAAGGAACGATTGATTGTAGGAAACGAACATCCTAAGGTAGGAAGGAAACATAAGGATATGATGATTTTCTGAAGGAACCTTTTTCCTTTGATCCAATCCATCCGATCTAATAATTTCATTTCTAATGAAGAGTAACAACTGAGAGGTGATTTCGTCTAGAGAAAATCTAAATTTTTAGAAAATAGAATCTGTTTCCATTCAAGAGAAACTCATAAAGATACAAGAAATTTCGAATGCCAATAAGATTCATTCTCTTTCGAATATGAACCTAGTTCAATTCGTACAGACACCGTTTGGGAATTTTAATTTAGGGAATGTTCTTAATATCTTCTCACAATCCACCTGATTTTGTTCAATCTATGTTTCCATATAAACCTTTAGATTTTAAAAATTCTGGATTGTAAATTTTGGACTGGTATTTTGTTCCTGTGTCACATAACACGGTCACGATGGTGTGCCCTGGTCCCAATTGTTTCGCAATTTGGTATGCTGCTGCCAAATTGATCCCCACACTCCCTCCCATAAACAATCCATCCTCTCGGAGTACTTTTTGTAAGATACTAAGTGCCTCCTTATCATGGATACGAACCGCGTCATCGGCTGGCATTCCTTCCATATTTTTTGTGATCCTTCCTTGGCCTATTCCTTCTGTGATCGAAGAACCTTCAATGGTAATGGTTCCTGTTTTCACAAAAGAATACACACCGGATCCAAGTGGGTCACAAACGATACATTTGATGTTTGGATTTTTGGACTTAAGATATAAAGCGGTTCCAGCATACGTACCACCAGTTCCGATGGATGTGGTCCACACATCTATTTTCCCTTGGGTTTGTTCCCAAATTTCAGGACCAGTGGTTTCAAAATGTGCGTTTCGATTGGCAAGGTTATCAAATTGGTTCGCCCAAAGTGAATTGGGTGTTTCCTTTGCAATTTGTTCTGAGACACGTACATAATTTCCAGGATTTGTATAAGGAACTGCTGGAACTAGAATCACCTCAGCACCTAATGTTCGTAACATTTCGATTTTTTCTTTCGATTGGGTTTCTGGAATGACAATGATCGTTTTGTACCCTTTTGCATTACAAATATGAGTGAGCCCGATGCCTGTATTCCCAGCCGTACCTTCGACAACCGTACCACCTTTTTTGAGAAGGCCTTTTTTTTCTGCATCTTCGATGATGTACAAAGCTGCCCGATCTTTGACAGAACCACCTGGGTTTAAGAATTCTGCTTTGCCGAGAATTTCACAGCCAGTTTCTTCGCTTAATGAATTGATACGTATGAGGGGTGTATTTCCAATTGTGCCAATAAATCCGTTTCTAATATCTGTTTTCATGAGAATACACTTGACTCCTTATCATTAGACATCAATTTCCAAGTTTATGTACAAGTCCCTTCGCCAGTGGTTTGCACCAGCACCCGCGATCCCACA
This sequence comes from Leptospira sp., assembly GCA_016742255.1. Taxonomy (GTDB): domain Bacteria; phylum Spirochaetota; class Leptospiria; order Leptospirales; family Leptospiraceae; genus Leptospira_A; species Leptospira_A paudalimensis. Next base: position 14,968 of record JACVCB010000013.1, on the reverse strand, counting down.
AAAATCGAAAGATGAAATTTCAACTCTTTATCCAAAACTAAGGTTCCAAGTATTAGAGTCGACTTTCATTGGTTATACGGTATACTACTTAACACGTAATAATTTTTCTCCCGTTTCGAAAGAAATTGGGGAAGCATTGTCATATTCCAAATCTGATTTGGGTGACATCTTAGCTGTAACTGCCATCACATATGGAATTGGAAAATTTTTTATGGGTGCACTATCCGATCGTTCCAATCCTAAAAAATTTATGGCAGTAGGATTATTACTCACCGCCATTCTAAATTTTTCATTTGGATTTGCGAATCATTATTGGATCCATTTAATTTTATGGGGAGCCAATGGACTTGTACAAGGAATGGGTTGGCCTCCCTGTGGTCGATCCCTGGGGCATTGGTATTCGGTTAGGGAAAGGGGTACTACATTTGCTTTTTGGAATATTGCACATAATATTGGAGGGGGGATTGTAGGAGTTGTTGCTTCTCATTCTGCAGCAAAATTTGGTTGGCAATATGCTTTTTTTGTTCCGGGTGTGATTGCCTTACTCGGAAGTATTTATTTGTACATTCGACTTGTGGACACACCTCAGTCTGAAGGACTTCCGCCAATAGAAGAGTATCGAAATGATTATCCACCAGAAGAAAAAGAAAATCATGAATCAGAATTAACCACCAAACAACTGATTGTTGAGCAAGTATTATTGAACAAATACATTTGGTTATTTGCCATCATCAATTTTTTTGTTTATATCATCCGATATAGTTTAATTGATTGGGGTCCAACATATTTAAAAGAAACAAAAGGTGCTGATTTACTCGGAGGAGGTTATTCCACTTTGATTTTAGAATTTGGTGGAATTGGATCTACTATCCTTATGGGATGGGTATCCGACAAGTTTGACGGAAGAAGGGGAATGGTTAGTTTACTTTGTATCATTCCAATCTTTTTTGCATTTTTAGGAATTTTATTCAATCCTCCAGGTAATATTTGGATCGACTATGTTCTCTTTGGTTTGATTGGTTTGTTTATTTACCCACCAGTGATGTTGTTAGGTGTAGCGGGTATGGATTTTACATCCAAAAAAGCGGTTGGTACGGCCGCTGGTTTTATTGGGTTATTTGGATCACTCGGTCGCACCGCACAAGGGAAAGGAATTGCTGTTTTATCAACAAATTATTCCTGGGATGTTGCCCTTGGAGCAATCCTTGTTTCCACTCTTATCGCAATTTTCCTTTTGATTTTTAGTTGGAATCTGCGTCCAAGAGGTTAAATCAATTGACGAACGAATTGTTTGGAATTCAATTTACGTGTTATGAATCTAGGCAAAAAAATCTCAATCGGAATCATTGGAATCATCGCAGTCCCCCTTGTCTTGGCAATATTTTTACCTTCGAATTACCAAGTAGAAAGGACAGTTGACATATCAAAACCAGCAAGTGATGTATTTGCATTCATTCGTTTGTTAAAGAACCAAGACCAATACAGTGTATGGGCAAAACGGGATCCCGATATGAAAAAGATTTTTAAAGGAGAGGACGGAACAGTTGGTTTTGTTTCTCGTTGGGAAAGCCAAGTGAAAGACGTTGGTGTCGGTGAACAAGAGATCAAAATGATCAATGCCGAAACATTAGAAATGCAAACCGAACTTCGATTTTTTGAACCGTTTGAAGGAACAGAAAGAAGTTATATGAAAGTTTCATCTTTAGATCCCAAAAAATCAAAAGTAATTTGGGGTTTTGATGGATCCATGCCTTATCCCTTTAATTTAATGTTACTCTTTATGAATTTTGAAGAAATGATTGGAAATGATTTTGAAGAAGGTCTTTCCAATTTAAAACAAGTATTAGAAAAATAAGGTTTATTTCCCCTTTGAACAAACAAAATATCTATTGGCAACTCTACCAAGAGGATCCCATCATCAAACCAGGATTTCCATCTCCGATCCTGGCAGATCCTAGTTTTTTATTTCCTGAATCTTGCCCAGATGGTCTGTGGCATCTCTTTGCGCATAACATCTTCGGTGTGTTAGAGTATGTTTCTGAGGATGGTATCCATTGGAAAAAAAAGAAATCCATTGTTAGAAATGCAATGCGACCTTTTATCTATTTTGAAGATGGAACGTATTATTTGTATTATGAAAAATACAAATTTTTACATGTCCTCATGTCTTGGTTTCCATATCGAAAATGGAAATCAAAAATTGAAGTGAAAACGAGCAAAGATTTAGTCCATTGGTCAGCTCCTAAAACCGTTATCGTACCAAAATTTCCATTTCATAAAGATCCAAACTTTGGTGAATCAGTGAGTAACCCTTGCCTTGTGAAATTTGGAAATAAGTACAGAATGTACTTTTCATCATCTCTTGTTATGATTCCGGATTGTGGGTTTTGTGAACCAAAATACATTACGGTTGCGGAAGCCAGTTCCCCACTAGGTCCATTTTCGTATTTTTCAGATCCGATTTTGTCACCTAACGATATGGATCCATTTTGTAATTTGGGTGCAGGTTCCATTAAAGTGATCCCTTGGAAAGGTAGATACTTAGGGTTTCAAAATGGAATTTTTTGGAATCCCGTTAGGAAGGAATCTTGTTCGGCAATTCTATTTTTACAAAGTGAAGATGGAATTAATTTTGAACGAATCAATCAAACTCCGATCCTTGGGCCCACTGGGCGTGGTTGGAAAGCAAGCCATGTCTATGCTTGTGATGTGAAGTATTCGGAAGCCGAAAATATTTTTATTCTCTACTTTAACGCAAGAGACAAAGCACATTGGACAAAGGGAAAGGAAGCCATTGGACTGTTTGTTGGAAAGGTGGAAGAAACAAAAGAGAATCGTAAATCTAAGTCCACTTCCCAATCAAAAAAACAAGTGAGTCGTTCGCTTAAAAACAAACCGAAAGAGAAAGCGAAAGTGGCCACAAAAAAGATTCTATCAAAACCTAAATCAAAGAAGTCTAATTCCAAATGACAAAATCACTGATCGGACATTCAAAAGACTTAGGAGATAATTTTATCATTCGTCGTGTTCTTCCTGCCTTAGAAAAAAGGTCAGTAGGCCCCTTTGTTTTTTTTGATCACTTTGGACCTGTACCTGTGGTCACTGGTGAAGAACTTGTTGTCCGAGCCCATCCACATATTGGTCTTGCTACCATTACTTTTTTGTATGATGGAGTGATCACACACCGAGATAGTTTAGAAGTAGAGATGGACATTCGACCCAATGAGACCAATTGGATGGTCGCAGGTTCTGGTATTGTTCATAGTGAACGATCTAAGTTTGATCCTAAATATGAAGTATTAGAAGGAATACAAACTTGGATTGCACTCCCAAAAGAGAAAGAACAGATACCTCCAAGTTTCCAACACCTTTCTGAAACAGAAATCCCTGTGATGAAACAAAAAGGATTAACTTTTCGTTTGTTAGGTGGCAAATTTTTGGATTTAGAATCATCTGCAGTTGTACATTCACCACTTTTTTATGCAGACATCGATATAAAAATGGATGCTGGCCAAGTAGAATGGCAACTTTCATCTGAAGAAGAAGCTGGATTGTACATTGCCAGAGGTGCCATAGAATCAGAAGGGGAATCTTACACGGTTGGAAGTATGGTTTTATTTGAAAAGGGAACGAAAGTATCCTTTAAAGCAAAACAAAACAGTCGTTTGATGTTACTTGGAGGAGAACCTCTGAAGGAAAAACGTCATTTGTATTGGAACTTTGTCTCAACTAGCCAGGAATTGATTGATTCTGCTAAGGAAAGATGGGCAAAGGATGAATTTCCAAAAGTTCCAAACGAAACAGATCGGATTCCTTTACCCAACTAAATTTTATTTTTTATTTTAAAGCATCTGCTGCTTTTTTGTATTCGTCAGCTTCCGCACGGAATTCTTTTGCAAGATTCAAACAATGTTCTTTGAATTTTGCTTCGGAAACTGCTTTCCCACCTTTATTGCCAGCCATCTTTTCGTGGCGTTTTGCATTTTCTTCTTTTTCTTTTGCCATTGCATTTAGGTAAGAACGTGCTGCTTGTTTACTTTCTGGGGAATTTGCCTCTTTTATCATCAAATTCTCAAGATCAGACAACGCAAATAGCGAAGTGGAAGCTAACACGAGTAAAATGGAAATAAGTTTTTTCATAGAACCTCTCTTTACTCCATTATACCAAATGAATAGAAAAGTCAATAGGTCTTGTTATTGATATTTTACAGTATCGGTGCCACTGGACATAAAAGCAAGTTTTGTCCCAGGGGTAACACATGCTTGAATTGTCTCAGTAAAACCAGAAGCAGTCACAAAAAAAGTTTCTCCAGTTCCAACCGTTCGATTGAGTTCTGGGAAATAAATGGATCCGGAAACCGTGAAAAATATTCCAAAACAAACTGGATCAGATAACGGAGAAAAGGTGAAGTTTTGAGCTTGGTTGAATTCCCAAGATTCAAGCCTGAATTTGTCATTTGAAGTGAATAAAAATCTAGGGAATGGATGGTAATGTATCAGTTCTTTTTTTAGTTTTTCGTCGCCATTCGATTTTGAAAAATTTAACACGGAGAATGCTTTTTCTAAATGTAATTCTCTTGGTTTACCATCATCTCCAATTCTGCCGTAATCATAAACTCGGTAAGTAGAGTCAGAGGATTGTTGCACTTCTAAAAGTAAAACTCCACCACCTATCGCATGTATGGTCCCTGGATTTAAAAGAAATACATCGCCAGGTTTTACTTTCCATTTTTTGAGAACTGATTCTCCTAAATTTTCTTTAACGAGTGCTTCATATTCATTGCGGTTTGTATGAATGTCAAATCCTACAACCAGTTCTGCTCCAGGATCTGCTGATAAAACATACCAACATTCTTTTTTACCATTGGACTGTGGATCATATTTGAGCGCATAATCATCGTTTGGGTGAACTTGAACAGATAGTTTTTCTTTTGCATCAATGACTTTTACGAGTAAGGGTAACCCTGAATTCGAAAATGGTTTTCCTAAAACTTCGTTGGGTGCTTTTTGAATGAGTTCAGTTAACGGAAGATTTGAAAATTCTGGATTTTGGATTTTAGAAACATCAGAACCATAAACGGAAACTTCCCATGATTCTCCAATCAATCCTTCAGGGATACTTCGTCCCATGTGTGATTCCAGTTTCCTGCCACCCCAAATTTTTTCTTTATAAATTGGGGATAGAAATACGATTTTTGGAATCCTCTCCATTGGTTTCCTTTTTAGACAGCGGTCTTTGTCCGTAAAGGGATATTTTTATGGATGAGAAGTTTCACCCGTAGGATTTTTTTCTTAAAATGTGTGAAAGAATCAGGGCGAAATTTGGAAAGATCAAATTCAAAGATTTTGGATGGGATTAGAGTCGAAACTGGAAATTCTACATTGAGTTTTCGGTATCCTTTATAACTACCTCGGCCATTACACGCAGGACAATGTGGGTCACTTCCCATACAATCACGACATACAATCCGAACGGTAAGTGGGATCACGGCAATCACGGGTCGCAAAGTTTCCGATTCTTTTAAATCAATCACCAAATCATAATCAATGCCCGTAACCTTCCTACGATCTTTATTGCGAAAACCTTTTCTCATCAGCCCACGTTTGGCAAGGTCAATGATCCCTGTTGTAAATCGTACGCGTGATACTGGTAAAACAATAGGATGTTCTTCTAGTTTGCGTTTTAAAAAAGCTTTTGCATAATTTTTTTTGAACTCATCATCATACTGTTTTCGTGAATTACCAGTTAGAGTTTGGTACGCAAAATGAATGGATTGGAACTTGGCATAGGAGCCAGAGATGGGATTGTCGGGGTGGTACAGTTTAGCGAGACGACGGAAAGAAGATTTAATTTCTTCCGTCGTTGCTCCAAAAGGGATTTCTAATACTTCGTATAAATTGGTGTTTTGCGGTGGCATTAATTAACAAATCCCACCTAAATTCAACTAAGGTTCTTCGAAATCTCCACTCACAGAGATTTCCATCACAGATTCAGAAACCATTTTTGTTTCGAGTTTTCCTTTTGCTTGGATGTAACGATCAATGTTTCTTGCTACTTCACGGAGCCTGTCACGGTAAGCGGTTGCCAATCGAATTCGTTCCCAAGGGCTTTGGATTTTTTCCAATTCATAATTGAGAGTGTTGTCGTCAGCGTTTGTAACAGTGCGTACGGAAAGGATTAGTCCTTTCACTCCGCCAGCTGTACTGTTTTTGAGTTCGCGGTAGGTTGTGACTGGGTCTTTTCCTTTATCCGTTAATGACTTACGGGACCAAAAGGAAAGTTCATCAAGGGAAAAACCACCACCTTCAGCACCACCGCCACCTTTTAGTTTCATTACAAAACGGCTGTGCATCACATAACGTGGCTCATAAGGTAAGTGGATTTCACGTGCACTCGAAACTTGACCATACCGACTATCTTTGATTTTTTTCTCAAAGCTAAGGAACTTGATCTTTTCATTGATCATGGCATGGTAATCATCCACTTCCTTACCGATACGATCGATTTTTTGTTGCTGTTTGGCATTATAAGGGATGAGAGCGATGCTTCCATCTGGATTCAATTTATGGGAATCTGCTTGGCTCACAGGTTCATTTTTTTCATCCGCGGCAAAAAGACCAACGGTGAAGAGGAAGGTAAAAATTAAGACAAACGAGGTACGCATACGAACTCCCAGATAGTAAACTCTATATCTATTTTCGACTTTTGAAATGAAATTATTAATTTGTTAAAAATAAGGTTGAACAAAAAACGTAAAAACAGGACGCTAGCGGTAGGTCTCCCATGGAAATAAATCTGAAAAAGAATGCAGACGCTTTTGTGATCAGCATTTCCGGAAGTTTGGACATTTACACTTCCTTGGATTTTAAAAACTTCCTCGAAACCAATATCCCAAGCCAACCTTCGAACAACCTCCACGTCATCATCAATTTAGAGAAATTGAACTACATTGACTCTTCTGGGATTGGAATGCTCATCAAACAGCTGAATTATGTCCAAGAATTGCAAGGGAAGTTCTCCATTGCCAATATGAAACCAGCAATTGAGAAGGTGTTTAAGGTAGCAGGGCTTACTAGTTACTTCCAAACCATTGGAGAAGACGAATACCGCGAAAAATACGCGGTATAATCAATCCTTCTCGTCCAAACGGTTTTCGACTACAAACGCATCCCAAATCCCCCAAAAACGGCCGACTGAGTTTTGACTCGGCACTAAATCGACGTAAATTTTGCCATCTGGGTATTCAGAAGGTTCCAATGGGATTTCCACAGGATTCTGAAAACCCTTCGTACGTTCTGTTAGGATGGCACGTTTGGGTTTTCCGTTCACAAAAATTTGTAACTTTCTAGGTTTGAACTTTGATCCCTTAAGTGGTTTGTACATCGTTAAGTCCAAATACAGGTAAACTGTGGATTTTGTATCACTTGGTTTTTCTAATAAAAAACGAAGTCCCGATTCAGGCACCATCCGACAAATGGAATCTTGTAATCCCAAGTAGGGTCCATCCGGTTCCAATTCGTAGGACTGGTAGATGGCCCATGTTTTCAGTTCGGGGAAGGTAGAAATGTCTTCGGGTAACAATCCTTCCTCCAATCCAAATTCTTGTTTGGGAATTTTGGAATCGTCTGCGAAGAGTGCACCTATTGTTGATAAAAAGATTGCCGTAAAGAGAAGGATTCGTAGTTTCAATGGTAGCACCTATACCAAGTATCGGATTACGAGACAAGTCCCCCTTTGAAAATTATTCGCTATTTAGAATCGATCCAAAATGAATTCCAACTCGGCTCTTCTTTGACACTTGGAAATTTTGACGGAATCCATGTGGGTCACCAAACACTTTTGTTACGGACTGTGGAAAAAGCCAAGGAACTTGGAATCCCTTCGGTTGTGGTTACCTATTATCCAAACCCAGCAGTTGTGCTTGGGAAAAAACCAAACTTTAAATACCTCTCCTCGGAAAAAGAAAAAGAGGAACTCATACGCGGGTTTGGGATTGATTACCTCATCGTTTTAGATTTTACCATCTCTCTCTCGAAAATGTCTGCAGAAGAGTTTTTAGAAAAAATCATGATCCAAACCTTACATGCCAAACACATAGTGATTGGTTATAACCATTTTTTTGGTGCTGAAAGAAGAGGTGATTTTACTCTTCTTGATTTACATAAATCTAATTATGATTATGCGGTTGAGTTAAGAGAAGCAGTTCTAAAGAAAGACAGTAAAATTTCATCTTCTCTTATCCGAGGTTTCCTCGACAAAGGAGAAATGGAAGAAGCAAAGATTTTACTCGGACGAAATTATCATATTTCTGGAACCGTGGTAGAAGGTTCCAAACGTGGTCGAACCATTGGATTTCCAACGGCAAACCTCCAAGTTCCAAGTGATAAACTTTTACCCTCGGTGGGTGTGTATGCTTGTTTTGTGAAGTTTGATGGAAAAGACCACAAAGGAATGGTAAACATTGGATTTAATCCCACCTTTGATGGGTTAGGTTTACATGTAGAAGTAAACATCTTTGATTTTGACGGAAATTTATACGGCAAAGAAATTGAACTGGAAATGGTAAAAAAAATCCGAGAAGAACAAAAGTTTGATGGTATTGATGCTTTAAAAAACCAACTTCACAAAGACAAAGACACTAGTTTGTCGATATTGGCACTTCGGTAAACTCAGTGCGGCGCACGTCGATTAACACGTAACTTAGTGTGTTGTAGGTCGGTGTAAGTCAAAGGTTTACAACGTGGTATGTTTTTCCTTTCCGTTTGATTTTACCTAGAATTGATTTGTGATTAGATTCTTTTTCTAAAATGGAATCCAAGGATAATTTAGAAACGGCCCAATCTTCCTTTAACTCATCAAAGTAAAAACCACATTCCAGTTTGTCAGAATTTTTCATTAGGATGACATGTTTCTCTTTGGATTCCCCTTCTTCCATGAGGATAAATCCAGGTCCTGGAAACATTGGAATTAATTTGTCTTTGATTTTGATTTGTTTTTTAAAAGCAGGAATATTTCGAAGAATGCGATAGGATTTTTTAGGTAATAAGAAATTGACTCCTTCTAACACATAACAGATAAAAACAAGTTTTCCTGGGGACGGTTTGGTTGGATTTGTTTTTATCAAATTGGATGCATTCTTCACTCTTTCGGTGAAGGATAAACTTATGTTTTTTTGATTGGAATCCGTTTCGTTTTGTTTTTGATTCACCAATCGCTTAGCAATTTTTGCGATTCGATTTTTTAAGGCAGAATCTAAAAATTCTATTTTGTCTTCGGATTTGATTTTATCTAAGATGTGGTAAAGGGAATCAAATTCTTTTTGTTTGTAATCATTTTTGATTTTGAATTTGATGATTTCAGCACTGAGGCGTTTGCTTCGTTGTAAAAAAAAAGGAGACTCATTTGATTCTGAACATTGGATCAGTTTTTCAGACAAACTCACTAACTTGGAAATTTGTTCGTTCACTTGCCGTTCCAAAACTTCCAAATGGATGAGTTCTTCTTCCAACTTCACTTTAGTTTGGAAGAAATCATCTACATCCAGAATTTTTTTGGTAGGTTTCATTCGAAATCTTAATTCGCAAACTTACGTTTTTTAATCGATAAAATGATTCCAACAGCAGTCATTGCCATCACTAAGTGGGATCCACCGTAACTCATAAAGGTAAGTGGAACACCTGTTACTGGGAGGAGACCAATTACAATTCCAACATTGATGGCAATATGGAAAAAAATCATGGCAACAATCCCCGCGGCAAGGAGAGATCCAAACCTATCCTTACTTTCAAAACTGATTTGCAAACCACGTAAGGGTATGGACATCAAAAAGAAAAGTAACAGAACACTTCCAAAAAAACCAGTTTGTTCTGCCCAAGAAGCAAAGATAAAGTCAGTTCCTGATTCGGGAACATGAGGGATTCTTCCCTCTGTCATCTCTCCATGAAAGAGACCTTTACCAAAAACTTTCCCTGAACCTACAGCTGGTTTGGAGGCACGGAGTTGGTACCCCGCTCCTTGTTTGAATTGGTCTGGATTTAAAAATGCAGTGAGTCGGATCACTTGGTTTTCTCGGAAAGGAATGGATTTGTGAACAGCAATGGCGGAAAGAACCGAAAGCCCAAGGATACCAATCGTGATGTAATAATTTCTAAGATGACGTGAACCACGAGCAATCCGTATAAAAATCATCACAAGGCTAATGAGTGTTAACGTTCCACCGAGACCAAACATAAAAGCTTCATTGGATAAAATTTTATATCCAATACTTGCGTATTCATCTTTTACGATTTCTGCTGCTTCACGGATCATTTGTAAGTTTTTTGGATTTTCAATGCCTGGGAGAGTGAGACCAGATACTTTTTTACCATCTAGAATCAGCCAAATTTTTCCTTGGAGTTGGTTCACAAGGGATACCAGTTCTGTTTTGTTGTCTTTACGAAGTAAGTCAATGAGAGGTTGGACAAGTGTAAGTTGTGAATACGCTAAGTACATTGGAACCATAAGGGAAATTCCACCGAAGGTAAGAAGGGATCCAACATGGAGAATATCTGCACCACCTAAGTACAACATAGTAAATAACATTGGTAAAAAGGAAACAGCAGTTCCAAAGTCTGGTTGTAAAATGATGAATAACATTGGCACCAAACAAATGATAAACGGAATGATCAAAACTGTAATTTTGTGCATCTCCTTTTCTTTCATCACTAAGTACTGGCCAAGTAAAATCACAGTTGCCAATTTTGAAAACTCAGAAGCTTGGAGAGTGATTGGACCAAGTTTTAACCAAGACCTGGCACCACGACCAGAAGGTAGGTAACCAATCCCAGGGATGAGTGTTATGATCAGAAGGAAAATGGAAAATAGGTAAATGAATAGAGCATAGGAACCAATCAATTGGTAATTGATCCTAGACATAAACCACATTGCAATGAGACCGACAAATACGAAGGAAAATTGTTTGTACCATCGTCCAAGTCCATCAGCTGTATTTGCTTCTTGCGTGTAAAGTGTGAGGACTCCTGCCATCGCAACTAACACAACAGAGAAGATTAAAAAATAATCGAGTTTTTCTGTATTACGATCAGCCATTAAAATGCCTCTTGTTCGACTGGTGCTTCTTCTTCCATGGTTTTGGCACGGGATCTATCAGTTCGTGGGAAAGATCCTGGTGGGAAAGCTGCTTTAAAAACTTCCCTTGCCGCAGGAGCTGCAGATGCTGCACCACCAACTCCATATTCAACGAATGCCGCAACTAAGATCTGTTTTTCGACAGGTGCATTTACGGGAGCATACCCTATGAACCAAGCGTGGTTTGAGGAAGATGCACCTCTACGTCTTGTTTGTGCCGTTCCTGTTTTACCTGCAATCTCAGGTAACGTTGGTGAATTGAGAACACCAGATGCAGTTCCTGAATACCCAACCAAATACAATCCTTCTTTCAAAGCTTCCACAGTGGATTTTTTAAGTGGAATATCGCGTAAAATGGTTGGTTCTGTTTTTTGGATGAGAGAGTTGTCAAGTGGGCTTCTAATTTCGGACACAACGTACGGTTTGTATATTTTTCCATTATTGACCACTGCCATATAAAACAATGCCATCTCAATTGGTGTGACTGAAATAAATCCTTGTCCGATGGATAAGTTTACTGTATCTCCATCAAACCATTTGTTGCCATATGTTCTTTTTTTCCAATCGGAACTTGGGATAAAACCAGTGGCTTCTCCAGGTAAATCAATTCCTGTTTTTTTGTCTAAACCAAATAACCGAGAGTAGGCGAGGATTGGTTCCGCACCCAATTTATAACCAAGTTGGTAAAAGTACACTGAGTTTGATTTTTCAAGTGCTTGTGCTAAATTAAGATCCCCATGGTTTTTTTTGTCCCAGTTGTAAAACACTTGGTCTGGAACCCCTTTGAAGGTTGACTTTAAGGTAAAACTTGCTGGGCAAGAAAAGGTTTGTTTGGGATCAAAATTGATTTTATGTTCACTTTCCATTGCAGCAAGTCCCACCAAGGTTTTGAATGTGGAGGCTGGTGGGAACCTAGATTGGATAGCTAAATTCAAAAACCCACCATTGTTTGTGACACGAGTGAAGTGGTTGGAACGTTCGAGTTTATTTTTCCCAGACAAAATATTTGGATCATAGGAAGGGTTGGAAGCCATGGCTAAAACTTCACCAGTAGTTGCTTTGATCGCAAGGACTGTTCCCCTAACACCCTTTAGTGCTTTGTAAGCAGCAATTTGCATGTCTCTGTCGATTGTGAGGATTAAGTTATTTCCAGGGACAGAGTGTTCAATGACACGTTCTTCTTCGATGTTACCTTCTGTATTTCGTTTCTGTATGCGAAATCCGTCTTGGCCACGAAGTGTAGTGTCGTAAAGGGATTCTATTCCCCCTTTTCCAATCAATTGGTAGGTTTTGATTTCTTTTTCTTGTAAGTCACTTGTTGTAGGTTTTCCCACATAACCGGTCACATGCGAAAGAGCTGGTCCCATGTGGTATACCCGCGCAGGTGAGGAAACTAAATACACATAACGATTGATATTATCTAAAACTAAAATTCGTTCTTGTTGTTCCCTGGAGATCCCTTCCAGTAACACAAAAGGTTCTCTTGATCGGATTTTTTTAATCAATCGTGATTCTTGTAATTCTTTTTCGTAATAAACGATCGGAATCGAAAGTGCTTCACAAAATTTGTAGATGAACTCTTTTACTTTTTTGGCATCGTTTTTGAGTAAACTTGTATTCAAAATCACATCAAGAGATGCGGAATTGGATACAAGAGGTTGGCTTGTTTCTGGTGTTAAAAAGTTTCGATCAAAAATATTACCACGATCTGCAGGAATGGATTCACTTCTGCGGACAAATCGTTCGGCTTTGAGAGAGTTTTCGCTCCCTTGTACAATCTGTAAGTTGAATAATTGTAAAATATAAGCAGTTAACGTAAATACAATCATCCCTGTAAAAAAGTACAATCGTTTACGGAAACTTGCTTCTAAACGAAACTCAGATGCCGACTGGCTCATTGCCGCACCTCATCTCCATCCAATCGGTATGCCCAAGAGAATAAAAAGAATAATGCAGGTCCTAAGAACGCATTATAAAGAGAAACATACAAAAAGGAATAACTATGGTTTGAGTGAAAGAACATTAAGAATAACAAATAAGTGATGAGTCTTGATACAAAGGTAAGTCCCAAAACATAAATTGTGATGGAGATATAGTTTTCTGTATAAGAACTTCTAAGACCTTTCCCAACGATGTAACCAATGATTGCATAGGAAAAAGAATGAAGTCCAATTTTGTAATACACAATATTGTCTCCACCAATTTCACCACCAAGTGCAGTATCGGTGAGTAAGCCTCCGAAAAATCCTAACCAAAGTCCGTACATAGGTCCTTTTCTAAGTGCAAAGAACACAACAAAAATGACCATAAAATCAGGACGGATTGCATTACCTAATTCGAATACGTTTGAGCCATTTAGAAAATGAGCGAGTAACATTCCTATGATGATAAATAATTTATCTAAAATCATGGATTCACCTCCTTAGGTCCTTCCAAGTTTTGGGGAGAAGGAGAAGGTTCTGACGGTGAAGTAGGATTTGAGCTAGGGTTCGTACGACCTGTGTTTGGTGTGCCAAATGCACTTGGGTTTCCAAATCCTTGGGTTCCTTGTTTTTTCTCTTTTTTATTATAATCTTTTTCTTTAGGGAAATCAATTTCACCAAAGTATGGCCCTTCAATTTGAATTGTTTTTTCAGCTGGCCACTCTTCTCGCCACTTTTCAGGTAATTTTTTTAAGACAATCACGTGTAATAATTTATCAAATTCAACAAACGGACGTAAGATGGCTGTTTTAAATGAACCATTCCTTGGTCCTTCTTCGATGATAGTTCCTACAGGAATGCCTGGCGGGAAAACTCCAGATCCACCGGAACTAAATACGGCCTTTCCAATTTTACTAAACCCTTCTGTAAACATGGTGTTCTGTGAAGTTGGTGGAGGGTTTGGTCCCATTGGGAAATTGCCAATTGCTTTTGGATCAATCACAATCCCTGAGTCAATATAATCTAACAAAACATCTGTTCCGCGACCACTGTTTCCATTGAGGGAAGCCCATAAATTGGTTCCAGGGATGGAGACACCCATGGAAAAATTGGAATTGATGATGGGTTGGATGACGGCAGATCCTTTTGAGACGGCAATGATTTTACCAACAAGGGCTTCAGTGAATTTACCTTTTTCGTCTAACGCACGTGCTACGACTGGCATATAAGGTTTGATTCCAGATTCTGACCCTTTATTGATGATGATCGTACGATAAATGGCATTCAAACGAACACTTAGCACTTCTGCACGAACCGATGGATACTCGGATCTGAGAGGAAAGTTTAACTCTTGTCTGAGGATTGCATTTTCTGCTTTGAGACGTTCTACGTCTTTGGAGAGTTGTCGGTATTCTTCCATCACGTTCAAACAAGAATCACGCTCTTCTCTAACCCGTTCGAAGGACTCGAGTTTGTTATAACTACTTTTGATGAGGGATCCAAAGGAATCAAAGGACCCAGAAAAAAAGTCGCCTACACCCTGAAAGCTGGCAATCCCTCTTACCATGAAGTTGCCGTTCCAAATTAGGGAAGTAAAGGAAAACAGGAATACGAAAAGTAGGGAGAACAATTCGTCATTTTGATTGATGCGATTCCACTTCATGGACTTATGTCACATTAATTTTCGTGGAAAGAATATTTCAAGCGAGAATCGGAATTGGTCCGTTTTTCATTCAAGAAGTTTCTGTCCTTTGGTTGGGGCGGAAAAAGAAGGTGGAACCGGTCTCCATTTCCACACTGCCATGGATGGATTGGAATCCTTTGGGTTCCCTGTACACCGTAATCTTGGTTTGGTTCGGTGCGCCCGTGTTTCGTTTGGTTGGACTGAACCTGATTCTGACCTCTATGAGTCCAGGGT
>JACVCB010000012.1 GCA_016742255.1 Leptospira sp. | reverse complement strand
TACCAAAGTTTCAGAGCGTCCGATTGGAGTTTGGAATCTTGTTTCCATTGCCCATGTTCCCAAAGAATTTTTGCTTTTTCAAACATCCCATCCTTTGTTCGGTAAAAATTTGGAGTATGAGTGAGAAGAGTATCGAGGATATCGATTCTTTTTTTCACATAGGCTTCTTCGGCATCCATCACATTTAGAATCTTTTTTTCTTTCAAAAGATTTTTATACTTAGCTTCCACCTGCCGGAGAGTTTCATACCTAAGAGTCTGTTTTTGTTCGGGTGAAGAGTTTTTTAAATAATCTTTCACTCGAAAGTATTGTTCGAGAGCTTTTCCTTGGATGTAATAGATATTTTCAATCGTAAATAAAATTTCAGTTCCAGTATTGGTTCCTAATTGAGCTGACAAAGCCGCCATCATTTGTCTCAAAAAATCTTCTTTATTCAGATTTTCTTGGAAGTAATCGATAGCAAAATAACTCATATCGTTACTAAATGGATATGCTAACCTTTGTAAGTTTTCGTAATACAAATCCCTTACAAATAAATTCAAATCTCCTTTATTGGGATCATATCCCATAAACCTTGAAATAAATTCATCCAACTGTTTTTCTTTTTTTTGTTTTAATGTTCGATCTAAGTATTTGTTTCGATCTACTTTTGGCATTGATAAAGGAGATTTGGGAGGGAGTTCCCCTTCTTTTGATAATTTCATTGTAATTGGTGATGTAGATTCCTCACCTTTACGAAATTCTTCAATGATACGGTTTCTTTCTTTGTGTAAGTATAAATTGTCTTCTGCGGAATCAATATCTACTTTAAATGGATCTCTGATATTTTTTAAAGTAGGAAGAACATCTTTAACAATAATGTCTTCAAAATCTCGATGCCTTTTGATATAAGAATCAGCAACACCTGAATTTTCATTGATTTGATCATAATCATTTCGGAACTGTTTTCTTAAGTTTGAAGTTCCTTCTAAATTTTGAACTAAATCTTCCCACTGGCTTCCCTTATATTTTCCTTTCGAAAAACCTTCTTTGCCTTCGCCCTCCCCTTCTTCTTGGCCCTCACCAGGATCTTCATTTGATTCAGAATCTCCTGATTCACCCATATTTTTACCAAAACTCATCTCGAATGAGAGTTCCTTCTCATCTTCGGTGGCATAAATCCAAGCGGGACCACAGAGAGTTTTTTGGTAAATGGAGTCTGAATGGTTAAATGAATATATAATAAATGTTATGTGGCAGACAACAGAAAAATAGAACGCTATGTAAAAACGATTCTCAAATAGAACATTACGAATTCCTTTTAGCATAAACAAAAAACACAAGTCCTACGATTCCCATAAACAAATAAGACAGTAAGTTTCCATATAGTCGATAAAATGTCATTTCACCAGGGATAACAGAAACCTTTTTACGGATGGTTGCAGTCGTTTCAATCGGAGTAAAATCGTTATCAATATTTCGCCCTAAATGATCCGTAAAAACAGAAGTTCCTGAATTTGTAGAACGAACGATCCATTTTCGAAATTCAATCGCACGCAAACGACCCAAAGTATGGTGTTGGTAGGATTCTACAGAATTTCCATACCATTTATCGTTTGTTACATTCACGATAAAATCTGGATCTCCTTGAAATTTACGCACAAATTCCGAGATGATCACTTCATAACAAATCAAAGGTAAAAAAGACCCAATTGTTTTCTCTTCAATTTGGTTTGGACGGTAATGTTCCCTTACCGAATCGGGACTCATTCCAAATGTATCCTCCCAATGTAAATCTTTCGTAACATTTGAAGGAGTTTTACGACGTTCATAATAAGGAATAAGATCCATTTTTGTTCCAGGTGCAAATTGTCCCGTTTGACCAGACAAAGCATACATCCATTCAAATGGCATGTATTCCCCAAAGATGAGTAAAAATACCTTTTGGTAACTTTTTTTCCGTTCCCCATTTGGATTCATGAGTACGGACGAATTGTACGTACGAATGTCGTTTCGGATGATTCGCGCAGATTCTTTGCCACCAGGAATGTCTGCATCCAATTCATTAAAAAACAAATTGGCTCCATGTCGCAAACTGATGATTGCCATTAGTGACTCAAATTGGTGCCAATAAATACGAAGTGTCCTGGTTACCTCTGAATCATGGGTGGTAAAAAATGGAACTCCAGATTCTGGTAAAACTACCAAATCCACTGGTTTCTCTTTTAATTCAGATTCCACCATACGGTCGATGCGAGTCATTAAATTTCGAATTTCTTCTGCAGGGTTTCTACCATCTCGAAACTCCAATGGAGCATTCGGTTGGACAATCAGAACCTCACGTTCTGCGATTGGTTTGACATTTTCCCATTTATGGAACAAATAAAAACCATTCCCAAAAAACAAAACCAAGACAATCAAAAGGGAAGTTAGACCCACTAACATTTGTTTGACAAGCTTCGGGTGTTTTGTGATCAGAGACTGAATCAAAGAAAGTATATGAAGGATTTTTTTCGGATTTTTAAGGTAAAAGAGATAATAAGATACAAAAAATAAAAAGCCAGATAATCCATAAGCACTCGTATACTCTGCGTTTTGTGCTAATATTTGATTCTCTGCCACTACGTTACCGAAGTACCAAGGGAAAACTTGAGGAGTAAAAAATTCAGCAAACAAAATCGAAAACGATGCTATCAATGGAAAAAATTTTCCCACTTTTTTTGCTAAAAAAGAGAAAAGAAGTAAATATACTGGAAATTTAAAATTTAATACAATAGCTGATCCAATAAAAATGGGAACAGCTAAATACCAATCAAATCCCCCAAAAACAGTTGTCATATGGTAGACCCAATGGAAGGACACCAAATAAAACAAAATGGCAAAGCCAAATCCGTGGTAGATGAGTTTTTTCCATTCACCTCGGTTTCTTTTTTCTATGATAAAGAGACCAAAAGGAGCAAACCAAACGAATATTGGTAAATTGAGAGGCGCAAAAGAGAGGAAAGAGAATGCGGCCGTTACTGTATAACAAAGAACGGATATGAACCCTTCGCGTGACATTAAAAAACGAGCCAGTTTCATATCCGTTAGACTACAAAAAATAGATTACGATTTGTTGTAGTTATTATTACCGTTTTGTACTTTTGTGAAGATCATTTTACCAGCTGCAGTTTGGATGATACTTGTAACGACTACACGTACATCTTTCCCAACTAAATGACCACCATTTTCGATCACAACCATGGTTCCATCTTCCAAGTACCCAATTCCTTGGTTTTCATCTTTTCCTTCTTTGATGACGGAAATTTGAAACTCTTCACCAGGTAACACAACAGGTTTTAATGCATTGGCAAGGTTATTCAAATTGAGAACTCGAACACCTTGTAACTCTGCTACTTTGTTTAGGTTAAAGTCATTGGTAACAACGGCTCCACCAGTATCACGAGCAAGTTTTACCAGTTTTGCATCCACTTCTCGAGTATCAGAATAATCAGTATAAGTGATTTTAACTTCGATGGATCCTTTTCTTTGGAGTTTATTTAACATCTCAAGACCACGACGACCACGAGCACGTTTGATCGGATCAGAAGAATCGGAAATCAATTGGATTTCACGTAACACAAAGTTAGGAAGGATGAGAGGACCATCTAAGAAGTGAGTGTCAGCAATATCCAAAATCCTACCATCGATAACAACGGAAGTATCTAGAATCTTATCCTTGATTTGAGTTGTTCCACCTTCCAGTCCTGGAATGGAAAAACTAGAACCAGGAGCACCAGAGCCACCACCAAAAATGGAAAGGCCAGGTTTTTTGGAAAACGAGACACCTGCTTTTATCCCTGTTAGGAAAAAAAGCACAGCAACAAAAATGGAAACCGATTTGTATCCATAATCATTAAGCAAACTGACAGGGAATGCAGCTATGGAGAGTCCGAGTAGCGCACCAACACTTGCACATAGAACAACATCTGCTTTAATTTCTGGGAATAATTTTCTCTCACCGAGAATTAGAACCAAAGAATAAACCAGAACAACACCAGCAAGTACCCCCGCCAAAACGATGTTTTGCGATTCTGAATGTATAAAGAAAAACGATACCGAAGTGACAAGTAGTGTCCCAATGGTTGAAAGTAAATGTTTCATAACTCAATCCTTGTAAAAGAGTTTGAGCAAAAACGGAAGTTTATTCTAAATCTAGATCATCATCCAATTCTTTTGGAGGTGGTGGTGGAGCCATACCTTGCACTGAAGCTGCCAGCACATCGGAAACAATGTTTCCTGCTTCTTCTTGGGGTACACCCTTACTCAATGCAATTTCCATCTTTACTAAATTATAGGCGCTCTCGTAGAGCTTTCTCTCCATAATGGAAAGTTCTTTGCCATAGGCACGTCTGTAAAGATTACGGCACACATCAGCCACTTCGAAAATAGAACCAGATTTGATCTTGTTCATATTGTTCTGGTAACGGACTTTCCAGTCCTCTTCCGTGTCGACCTCATCCTTTTTTAGGAGAGTGAGAACTTTTTTGATCTCTTTTTTATCAATGATCGACCGGATACCCACATCCATCGCGCGATCCACAGGGATAGAGACCTTCATTTTGGAACCTTGAATTTCCAAACTGTAACAGTCTTTTTTCTTTCCCAGAATCAGCTTTTTAGCAACTTCTGTGACTTCACCTACTCCATGGATTGGGTATACAACGTAATCCCCAACCTTGAATTTAGGCTCTTTAGTTTTTTCGTTTAGTTTTTTTGTAGCCAAGTAAGTATAATAACTTCCGTAAATACTCTTACCAAGAGTATACCTGAAAAATGGCCAATGTCAAGGAAGTTGGCAAAAATAGTTCAGAATCGAATGGTTTTTACTTCTGCACCTGTCAATTGAGGCAATTTACCTTTTACGATGTCCAAGGTTTCCTTTGCGTCTTCCAATCGGTAAAAATAACCAGCGAATAATTTCCCAGTGGAAGTGCGAAAAATCCTGCCTCTTAAATTTGGCTGGGATTCTATCAGCTGTTTGCCGATGGAAACAGCTTCTTCTGGGCTAAAATCACCAATTTGCACCATATAATTGATTTGGTCATTTTTTGGTGGGAATTTCAATGTAGCAGGAAAAGGACCATTCTGTTCGGAAGCCGATTTTTGTGTATCATTCGTTTCTTCGATTTCCCTTTGGGAAGGAGATGGAATGGTAGACGACTGTGATTTTGTCCCTACGTTCGAAAATGAGGTCTCAGCGTTTTCCTTAAATTTACTTTCTTTTTGGCCCAATTGGATTCCAACCACCATTCCTGAGGTAAAAAGCAAAATACCGCCAATGAGGAGGATGAACGCTGATTTTGGTTTGGCGCTGACTTGAGAATAAGAAGGAGTTGGGAAAGGAGTATGGTTTGGAATCTCCCCTTCGTAGGGTCGGCCGGACCGAAGCTTTCTGGAATAATCTATATTTTGCATGGGCGTTCCGATTTCTCTATTACCACAATTATCGGAAAGAGAACCAAAAAAATAGACTGGTTTTTTAGAATTCCCTTCCTTGGAGAAAAACAAATTCCATACTAATAAGCTGGGGAAATTTTGGATTTCAACATTCGTTTGCAATCAAATCGAGTTACAACATTAACATTCACTAATGGAATATTCATTGAAAGGTATTTGATTCAAAAGAAACTGGAATTCGATTCTTATGAATTGCCCTCTTTGTAACTCACAATCGACTCCCTATTATCAAAACAAATTCAGGGCTTACCATCGGTGTTCTAACTGTATGTCCATCTTTATGGATAAAACTTTTTTACCTTCAGTAGATGATGAGAAAAAAAGATACCTTGAACATAACAATGATATCCATAATGTTCAGTACCAAAATTTTTTAAGACCCATTGTTGAAAAAGTGCTTACACATCAAAAACCAGAGGATTTTGGATTGGATTATGGTGCTGGTCCTGGGCCCGTAGTTGAATTTTTACTCAAAGAGAAAGGGTACCAAGTCAATTTATTTGATCCTTTTTTTCACCCATTTCAAGAAAATTTAACAAAACAATATGATTATATCATTTTAACAGAAGTAGTGGAACATTTTCATCATCCAAATTTAGAATTCCAGAAACTTAAGTCCCTTCTCAAAGTAAATGGAGTGTTATATATTTTAACACACCCTTATGACGATTCCATTTCCTTTGATCGCTGGTATTATAAAAATGACCAGACACATGCCTTCTTTTATACAAAGCAGGCATTTGAATGGATCAAAGAATTTTTTGGATTCAAACGAATGGAAATAGAGAACAGAATCATTCTATTTCAAAAATAAAGTAAATTATAACAACCGAATCAATTCTTCGAGTTTTTTATTCTCAGGTGATAGTTTCTTTAATACCTGAACCAAATAACTTGTACGATCTTTATCTTCTAACAATCTACAAACATCTGCTAGATGGATTAAATTTCTGATGTTATTTGGTTGGCGAAGACGCACCCGTTCACTTAACTCTTGCGATTCAAACAAAAAGGATTGGGATTTATAAATAGAATAAAGTCTTTTATACAAAACAGAAGTATGGAACATCCAACTTGTATCTGATGGAAAGTTTTCTAAAGCTAAACTTGCATACTCCATTGCTTTCAAAAGATCACCCTCTTTTTCATACAATTTTGTAATGAATTTTAGTTCCAAAATGGAAGTATCTAAAGCAGATGGATACGATAAAAGTAATTCTAAAGCTTTGGAATTTTGCCTTTCTTTGATCAATGTTTTTGCTTCTTTCCAAAACTTCCCTGGTTTGCTTAATGATTCTAAGTTATATTCCAAGGAAATTAAGCTCAAATCGTCCGAATACTTTCCTTTTGTTTCGAGAACGGATACCAAGTTTTGCAAATCACCATTTGATTTTTCAATACAATCTAATATTAAGTTTTGGTCTTCATTGATATCGCGGTATTTCCCGGAATTAGAGATGACCAAATCATCTTTTCCATCCGATCCACAGAATATTTTATCTCCCTTTTTCATTTGAAAAACTGAAATAAAACGATTGGATGGAACTTCCATGACACCTAATTTATAATAATGAATTTCTTCTTCGATGAATGACGCTTTTGCATCCCGATACAAAATCACCCAAGGATGTTCCAAGTTAATAAAATAAAGTGTCCCAGTTGATTCTTCCAATAACCCTATAACCGCTGATACGAGCATTGCTCCATCAAATGTTTCGAATATTTTTTGAAGATCTAAGTAACAATCATGTAACCATCTTTCTGGGGAACGGTTTGAGGAAGTTGGATCCATTTTGGAACGAATGATGATAGAATTGTACACCGCTCCGAGTACAATCGCACCTCCAGCACCTTGTATAGATTTTCCCATTGCATCGCCATTTACAAATGCTTTGTAACGTTTGCCCTGCAAGATCAAATTATATACGGAAAGATAATCACCACCTAATTGGTATTCCTTATTTCGGAAGTGAAATTTTTTATACTGATTTAAGACTGTATCTATAGTGACTGCATTGCCATCCAACTCTTTACCGATAAGAGGATCAAACAGCAAGGTAGTTAGAAAATAATCTCCATCTTGTTGTGACTTTAATGCTTGTAAAGCTTCTGCAGCTTTTGTTACTTCTTCGTTTTTTTTCGTGATACGAAGGTGGTTTAAAAATGAGTGAAATCTATACCTTTCGATGATAAGTCCGCTAAAAACTCCCAAGGTATAACTTAAAATTAAATTTTGCATGGAATAATCAGTGGCAGGTGTATTCAAATTTGGCTTATATATAATAACGGTTGTTAAAAAAAGAAAAATTGAAATGGGATAATAAATAAAAAGTGTTTTTCTGGGAAGTGGCAAGAAGGAAAGAATGATGACAACCATTTGTAAGCCAGATACATAAGGAGCGTCATCGGCAATTCTTCCTGTAAAAAACGATGTTGTAAACAGCACATAACCATATACAACATAACCCCAAGTTAATCCCTCTAATCTAGATTGAATGTTCCGTGATTGATTGAATAAGTTTAGGAATATATAAAAAACACAGAGGATGGTAAACCCAATCCGAAAGTAAAACATCTCCGGAAATTCTGGGTGGAGTTTTGCATCAGTATCAAAGGCAAAACCAAGTAATGCAATGCTCCCGATTAAACTTCCAGGGAATTGGATGATTCTAGTTTGGCGATCTAACTCTTTACAATATTCTAAATTATATATTTTTCGTTCAGGAATTAAATCAAAAAATCTAGAAACGATTGTCTGGAAATGCTGATACACAATGCCTTATTAGACGAAAAAACCCGCGCGAAGGCGGGTTTCTCCAAAATCTACTTTCTCTATTTTTTAGAAAAAAGTTTTTACTGGGGTATCAGTTGTTGGTGCAATTCTCGAGATGATATCGCCAAAAGAGAAAGCGAATAACAACGCGAGGAAGGCAAACGCTGAGAGGAAAATCACTCTGTTCAGCATATTGTCATACTTTAAATGCATGAAGTAAGCTAAGACAAAGAATGCTTTACATGTTGCAACAGCCATTGCCACAATCATATTCCATTTTCCTAAATCGTATTGCGCCACCCAAACGGTTATGAAGGTTCCAAAGAAAAGAGCAAGGAGTACAAACACATATGTTTTGATGGAAATCACATGGTGATCATGTTCTTCTTCCTCTTCACCATCCTCTACCCACATAGAAGCAGAAGCGTGATCTTCTTTGTGATCTTCATCACCCATAACGAATTTCAACAGTTTGTTGTCTTTGTTTTCAGATGTGAATTTTGTAAAACGATCTGTTTGGAAAAATTGACCAAACCAGTTTACAATAAATCCGAGGATCGTAGCGGTTGCAATCCCTGGAGCAAAAATTCCAAACCCTAAAACAGGTGTAAAAACAGCCGCAAGTGCAATGAAGTATAGTCCGTAATTGATTACGTATTCCATTTTATAATCCCTTTTATCCTACCAAGTATAGAAGTGGGAAGAGGTAAATCCATACCAAGTCCACTACGTGCCAAAATAGACCTACACCTTCAACAGGAGTGTAATATTCAGGTCCAACTTTTCTTCTTAGAGTTTTGATGAAAATCCAGAAGATAAGAAGAGCTCCCGCTACTACGTGGATCCCGTGAAGACCAGTCATCACAAAGTAAAAACCGTAGAACATTTCCCATTTAGGTTGGGAGATCACAGCTTTTAAGCGAGTGACTTCTTCCGCACTTACATGGTTTTTTTCAAGTTCTGCAGGATTTTTGAGGAGAGCGGCAATTTTTGATTCACAAGTTGCTCGTTTTCCACCTGCTGCACAAGAAGGGTCAACTAACGAAAATTTGCCGGGAACAGTTCCAACATGGAACTTATGGCTATATTCGAAGTATTTAATGACCATAAAGGCTGCTGCACATGCGATTGTTAACGCAAGCATAATCGCAGCAATTTTATGAAGACCACGTTGCACATAATTAATGGCTGCTGCCATTGTGAACGAACTCACAAGTAACACAACAGTGTTAACTGCACCCATTTTCCAATCTAATGTTTCGGAACCGTTTTTAAAAACAGTAGGATACAAAGAATGGTAGATAAGGTAACCTACAAATAGGCCTCCAAACATAAGGATCTCTGTGCAAAGGAATAACCATATTCCTTGTTTGGAAGAAGCATACTGGTGGTCTGCACTCTTAAAATGGTGTTGGTGGTGAAATTCACTTGAAGAACTAACGGAAGTCATATGGCCCTGCAGTTACTGTTGGAGTTGTAGTAAAGTTTTCGTGTGGAGGAGGAGAAGACGTTTGCCATTCGAGTGTTTTTGCACCCCAAGGGTTATCAGACGCTTTTTCCCCTTTGAAAATTCCATGAATGATGGTGATGAGTCCTACCAAAAATCCGAGACCAATGAGCCAAGATCCCACAGTGGAGATTTGGTTCAGGTTTGTGTATTCAGGGAGGTAGTCAAAATAACGTCTTGGCATTCCCATCGCTCCGAGTACGAATTGTGGGAAAAAAGTTACGTTAAATCCAGTGAAGATGAGAACCCAAGAGATTCGTCCACCAAGGTCAGAAGTCATCCTTCCAAACATCTTAGGGAACCAGTAAAAGATACCACCCATAAGAGCCATCAGAGTTCCCCCTACCATTACATAGTGGAAGTGAGCTACAACAAAGTAAGTGTCATGGAAGTGAACGTCCATACCTGTTGATGCAAGGAAAACTCCTGTCAATCCACCAATCGTAAAGAGGAACATAAAACCAAGAGCGAAGAGCATTGGCGCTTCGAAAGTCACTGTTCCGCGATACATTGTAGAAATCCAGTTGAAGAGTTTGATGGCTGTTGGAACCCCAACAAACATAGTGATGATGGAGAAGACAATACCAGCAAGAGTTGACTGACCAGACACAAACATGTGGTGTCCCCAAACAAGGAAAGATACCGCTGCAATTGCTACTGATGAATACGCAATCGCTCGGTAACCAAAAATTGTTTTTTTAGAGAACGCAGTGATGAGTTCAGAAATCACACCCATCGCAGGTAGGATCATGATGTACACCGCAGGGTGGGAGTAGAACCAGAAGAAGTGTTGGAAAAGAACTGGGTCTCCACCAAGATCTGGATCAAAAATTCCCACTCCAAGAGTTTTCTCAGCTCCTATGAGGAGAAGAGTGATTGCAAGGATTGGAGTTGCCAAGATTTGGATGATGGAAGTGGAATACAATGCCCAAATCATGAGTGGGATTCGGTCCATGGTCATTCCAGGTGCTCGGAGTTTATGAGTGGTTACAATGAAGTTTAATCCCGTTAAGATGGAAGAAAATCCCATAGTAAACGCTCCCATCACTAACAAAATCACACCATTTGATGTTTTTGCAGTCGAGTAAGGAGTGTAAAATGTCCATCCTGTATCCACTTGGTTGAAGATCATGGAAGAAGCTGCAAGTGCCGCTCCTGCAATGAAAATGTAGTAGGATGCAAGGTTGAGCCTAGGGAAAGCAACGTCTTTAGCACCCAATTGGATCGGTAGGACAAAATTTCCAAGGAAAGCAGGAATTCCAGGAATGATCACCATAAATACCATAATGGCACCATGGAAGGTCATAAACTTGTTATAAGTATCTGGAGACAATAATGGTTCTGCACCAAACTTCGCTAAGTGCAGACGAATTCCCAATGCAAAGAAACCACCAATTAAGAAAAGGGTAGCAACCGTTGCAAAGTACATCAGTCCAATGCGTTTGTGGTCTAGAGTGGTCATCCAAGACCAGATTCCAGATCCGTGGTTCAGGTAATTATGGTCAGTGTGACCATGTTCGGTTTTTGTATGTGCTGAACTCATCTCTCTTCCTTATTTAATGGATTTGATATATTCAATTAAGTTGGCAACGTCTTCATCAGACAATTGGCCTTGGAATACCGGCATCGCAGGTGGATACCCTTCTACAATCTTTGCAGACGATACAAGGATGGATTCACGAAGGTAATTTTCATCAGCCTTAGTTTGGCTTCCATCAGCAAACTTTCTGTTGGATCCAAAAAGACCTTTCATCGTTGGTCCGACAATTCTTGATCCGTCAAGGGAATGGCAAGAAGCACAAGCTTTTTGTGCAAACAAAACCTTACCGAGATCAGCAGGAGTGTCAGCGCCTTTTTTCTCAGCGTGGTACCATGCAGCATATTCTTCAGAAGGAATGGCTTTGATTTTGATCATCATTCCAGAGTGTTTGGTTCCGCAGTACTCTGTGCAGAATACGATGTATTCCCCTGGTTGTTTTGGCTCAAACCATAGTTGTGTGAGTTTTCCTGGAACCGCATCTTGTTTGGTTCGGAATGCTGGAACATAAAAACTATGGATCACATCTTTTGAAGTGAGGATGAGTTTAGTTGCTTTGCCAGCTGGCACAATCATTGGATCGTTTCCAGAGCTATAGAACTCTTTTCCATTAGCATAACGGTAAGTCCATGCCCACTGCTCTGCAGTCACATGAATCTCGGCCGCAATGTCTTCTGGTGGGGTTCTCAATTTTTCGAAAATCACCATCCCCCAGTAGAAAATTCCCATCATGATGACGAGAGGGATAAAAGACCAAAGAAACTCTGCAAAATTATTGTGAGTAATGTATGCTGATTTCTGGTCTAAGCTTGTACGTTTGAACTTGATGAGGAACCATGTCATTCCACCAATCAAGATGACAAACGAAACAAGGCTTGCAATGATCAGAAACGCATAGAGAAGATCGACTTCTTTTGCGATTTCAGTGGCCTGGATAGGCATGAACGAGGTCGCTGGAATGAGACTGCTCCAAGACATCTATGTGACTCCTTGACGGTTGTTATTTGTTATTTTTCGCCAGTTTATGTATAAAAACGCACCGAGAAGGAGTAAGGTGACCGCCCCCCCGAATTGCATCATCCTGTATGCGTATATCGTATATTTATTTTTTCTAGGATCAAATTGAAAGCAAAATAAAGCAAACTTATCTACAAAACTCCCAATCTTACCTGAAGATGCCTCAACGAAGGCAAATTTTAAATCCCTAGGTTCGAGTTGGATGCCTTGGAAGATACGAGACACTCTCCCATCAGGAGTCAAAACATAGACACCACTGGCATGAATGTATTGTTTTGCTTCTGCGTCCCACGCGTATCGGAAATCCAATTGTTTTGTGAGTGCATCAATGGATTCCTGTGTACCCGTGAGTAAGTGGAGACCCGTTTCTGCTCCTACCCTATCGTAATCCTTCAAATAAGCACCTTTTTTTGGAAAGGATACAGCTTCATTTTCCTTCGGGTCAATGGATACCGCAATGTATTGGTATTCTTTTCCCAAAGTCCAATCAAGGTCCTTTAAACTTTTGAACACACCATTGAGGTGGAAATTACATAAAGTTGGGCATTTGAAGTAAACAGGAGAGAGAAGGACAGGTTTCCCTTGTGAGAGAAAATCGGAAAAAAGAACTTCTTTTCCTTGTTCATCACGAAAGGGAATGTCTAGCTTGAGGGTTTTGCCCGTGACATCCGAAAATCCAATGTTTTCTAATTCTTTAGGGAGTTTGTTTTCCCTTGTTAAGTTTGAGTGAGGGTCATAAGCAGACACAGACCCAAAGGAAACTAGAATACAGATACAAATGAGAAGACGGATGTTCACGTAATTTGGTTGTTACCCTATTTGGATTGAGAGCTAGGGTTCGACATTCCTGGGTTCTCCGGCGTTCCCGGATGAATGAAGGAAATGTACACGAAGAATAGAATGTTGAGTACGAGTGTGACAAGGAAAGTCCAATAGCCACCCTTGTTGTAAAGGTCTTTGTTTTGCATAATCTTACCTGATATAGTCTATACGAAAAACTGCTCTTTTTATCCAACAATTTTTAAAAGATGCAAGATTAATTTTATTTTCCCCAAATCCAGATCACAAAACCTGGAGGAAACAGATAGACGTATGACACTCAAACGTTTTTACACCATCCTTTCCGCAATGATCCTTCTCAATTTACTCTATGGTCCCCTGGTTCGGGCTACAGATTCTGGACTCGCATGCCCTGATTGGCCTTTATGCCATGGGAAAATTGTCCCAGAGTTTACATTCCAGATTTTTATGGAAGTAGGGCATCGGTATTACTCAGGGATTTTAGGAATCCTTGTTGGGATTGGGTTTGTATGGATTCTAAAAAATCCAGAAACAAGAAAACGATTAGGAATTCCTGCAGTACTCTCACTCCTCTTTCTCATTTCACAAGTCATTCTCGGTGGATTAACCGTCACAAAGCTCCTTCACCCAACAACGGTTAATCTACACTTACTCAATGCAGTCCTTTTGTTATCATCTTGTCTAACGATACGATTGTTGATTCCAGAAGCAAAAAATTCAACCTTTGATACAAGCAAAAGAGGGAAATACTATTTTGTGATTGTACTCGTTGTTGTGTTGTACCAATTATTTTTAGGTGGAAAAGTAAGTTCTCATTACGCAGGTTTAGCTTGCCCAGACTTTCCTACATGCCATGGAGAGTGGTTCCCAGAAATGGTAGGAACCATTCGATTTCATATGGAACATCGTCTCTTTGGTTATCTAACGGCATTACTTGTGCTTTCTTTATCTGCGTATGCGATCCTCACATTAGAAAACCCAAGAGTGAAACAGTTCTTAAAACTAGCGTCTTATTTAGTATCGATCCAAATCTTTTTAGGTGCAATGAATGTATTATATCATTTGCCAAAATTGATCACTGGCCTCCATACACTCAATGGAGTCCTTGTCTTTTTATGTTGTTTCATCGCATCTTTTTATCATTTTAGAACCTATAAAGAAGAGGCCCTTTGATGTTCCGTTTGTGGAACCAACTGACAAAACCGAGAGTAACAGTCCTTGTACTGGCCACAGTACTACCGGGAATGTATCTCGGAACAACGGGGTACCCTAGTTTTAGCGCCATTCTGATTACTTTATTTGGAACCTACTTAATGAGTTCTGCTTCCTTTATCCTCAATCAATACATTGAGAGAGAAAGAGATGCGATCATGTATAGAACGAAACAAAGACCAATCCCTGCAGGTGAAATTTCTCCCACAAATGCATTATTACTTGGGATTTTTGTTGCGATCGTCGCCTTTGTGATCTTAACTTATTTCGTTAACCTTCTAACGGCCGTTTGTGCCCTTTCAGCGTTATTATTGTATGTGTTTTTATATACAATTTGGTTAAAACCAAGAACAGAACAAAATATTGTAATTGGTGGGATCTCAGGTTGTATTGGACCACTCATCGGATATGCAGCGATGGCAAATGCACTGCCCATCCAAGCGTGGATCATGTTCCTTATGATTTTCCTGTGGACCCCTGCTCATTTTTGGGCCCTTGCCATTTTTCTAAAAGATGATTATGAATTTGCGGGCATTCCTATGATGCCTGTCGTTTCTGGCATTCAAAAGACAGTGAATCAAATTTTTATCTATGCGATCGCCTACTCAGTTTCGGTCATTGGGTTTTATTTTGTCGATGATCGAATGGGGTATTTGTTTTTATTGTCTGCCATCGTACTCACTATTCTCATCCTTACATTTGCCTTCCGATTAAAACAATCCATGGACAAAGGCCTTGCAAAACGTTTTTTCTTTTTTAGTATTTTACACTTATTTCTGGTGAGCATTGTCATCGTAATCGATTCTAAAATTTAGGTTTTTTGATTGATTTGGGCAGGGAACTCTGTTTTCCTTTTGCCCATGAGTGTACTTGCGCGTTATTTCTCAAAATCAGATTTAGATGAAATCAAATCCGCTGTTGGCGAAGCAGAATCAAAAACTTCAGCTGAAATTGTTCCATTTTTTGCTGAATCCTCCCATCACTACAAAGAGTGGTCATGGTTTGGTGCTTTTTTAACTGGCGGCATAACAGGCATTAGTTTTTATACTGCTCAAAATGTTTACGGCCTGGTATGGGGAAATGAATCCATGTTTGCGATTCTTTCCGTTTGGGTAGGAGCTATCATTGGGCTCGGCGTTTTCACATTCTTTCCTAAACTTCGATTCCTACTAGTTCCCAAAAATTCGAAACAATACTTCGTTGAGTTAAGGGCAAAGGAAGCTTTTTTGGATGAGGAAGTTTTTCGAACCAAAAATCGAACTGGAATTCTCATTTATATTTCCCTTTACGAACATTTTGTACGAGTGTATCCCGATAAAGAAATCGCAAGAGTTGTTCCGAAATCAGAATGGAATGAAGCGGTTAGGCTCATCATCGAAGGAATGAAATCTGGAAAAAAGAAAGAAGGAATTGTTTCTAGTATTCTCTTCTGTGGCGATTTACTAAAAAAATATAATATCAAAATCGAAAAAGATGATAAAAACGAAATTTCCAATGAAATCCGTGATGGTGGGAATTTGATGTGATGGAATCCAAAACAAATTTTTTTTACACAAGTCGCCAAACGTTGAATCGATTCCGCATTTTTAGTTTTGTATTGTTGTGTTCATTCCCAGTTGTTACTTTCAGTTACCCAGTTCCAAAATTGGAAAGAAGGGTAATGGACCATGCTGGCATTTTATCACAAGCCACTGTTGACCAATTGGAATCAAATTTAAAACAATTTGAAGCAGAGACAAGTAACCAAATTGCAGTTTATACAACACCGAGCCTTCACGATGAAACCATCGAAGAAGTTGCCAATGAAATTTTCGACGAATGGAAATTAGGCCAAAAATCGAAAAACAATGGAGTTCTCCTGATCATTGCACCTAACGAACGCAAAATGAGGATTGCAGTTGGCCGAGGACTTGAAGGTGCACTCACAGACTTACAAGCAAAACAAATCATCCGAAATGAACTTCGTCCCAGTTTTAAATCTGGTGATATGGATGGTGGAGTAACCGCTGGTGTGAATGCAATTATGGCAGCCATACGTGGGGAGTATGCACCGAGTGAGGATGATGTCCAAACTTCAGGAAGGCAAACCACTTCTGATGTAATTCCTTCTGGCATTGTGGGAGGAATTTTCACTTTAATTTCTATTTTTATACCATCCTTTGGTGGAGTGATCTTCACCATCATCGGATTAGTATCAATGGTACCGTTTTTATTCTTATTCCTTGGAAGTACATTCGGACTCATAGTTGCCATTGTATTATTTATCCTAGTTATGTACCTCAGGCGCAAATTTGGATCCAACATAGGTGGTGGCGGATCCAGCGGTGGTGGATATTACGGAGGTTGGTCTTCTGGTGGGGATTCTTGGTCTTCGAGTGATTCGAGTGACAGTTGGTCTGGTGGAGGTGGAGATTCCGCAGGTGGTGGTTCTTCCGGAGACTGGTAATATTTAGTTAGGTGATTTCAATCAAAATCAGAGTGGAATCATCTTTCCAACTCGATTTGTTCATTTTCTGATACAACATAGTTTGTATGGACGAGATGACTTCTTCGAAAGGTAAGTCACTCGTACTTTGGATCATGGACAATAAATCATCCCAAGCTTGCATACCATCAGCTTCGTTTAATTCTTCAAACAAACCGTCGGTAAATAAAAAAATTCGATCCCCCGATTCCACTTTTGATTCAAAAATTCCGTATCGGTAGTGTTCCAAAATACCAATGATTGGGCCTGTATTTTCCAAAATAATGGGATCTGCATTTTTTCTTAGTATGATTTGGTTTTGTACACCACCTCCCGCATAACGGAGGATACTCTGGTGGAAATCAAAATCCATAACAAGTGCTGGAAAATAAATTTGTAAATCAGCATTTTTATCATAAAAATGTTGGTTCATATAAAACAATAGGTCGTTTGGACGCATCGCAACTGCAGAAACCCTTTCAAATTCAGATTGGATCATCATAGAATACAATGCAGCTTGTAATCCATGTCCCGTTGCATCTCCCAAAAAGAATCGATAATAAAAATCTTGAATTCTTTTGACAAAGAAAATATCTCCACCTACATCAGCCGTTGGTTTGTACAAAATGTCCACTTTGATGTATGGATCCATATCAGGAACTTTTGTGACACTCTGGATGATGGACTTTGCAAGTTTCATATCCTTTGTGATTTGGTCCAACTTACTTTGTAATTCGATAGTTTTGTCTTTGACTCTTGTTTCTAAACGTTCATTTAAAATCGTGATTTGATTTTGTACTTTTTGAAGTGTTTGGTTTTTTTCTGATAATTCAATTGCAAGGTTTTCAGCATCTACAAATCCCTTTGAAAAATTTCGGGCTATGTAAATCGATTGTACGAAAAACATCATAAAAATCCCGAAGTGAATTGTGAGCGGAGAATTAATGATGAGATTGTTTACTAGTATATCGTTTACAAAACTAGCCACAAAAACCAAAAAGCTAAAAAGAAATATAACGGAACCTGGTAAAGAATCTCGGATTGCCCTTGTTAGCACCAAAACAGTGTACAATGCTCCAAACAAAGTAAATATCTGAAAAGGCACCATTAAATACGTATAAAACGAAGAACGTGTAACAAGCACGATGAAACAAAAAGCAAACCCTACATATTTCAAAAGTTCATATACCCTTCTTGAAAAATATGGTTTAAATAATAAATAAACATACTTTGCAAATATAGGTGTGATAAAGAAAAAGCTTAAGTAACTGAGTTTTAAGTGAATTTCCCAAGGAAGGTTTGGATACATTTGTACTAGGTATTTGTTTCCGGTGATGAATACACGTAAGGCAACAAGGATACAAGTGAGAGCAAACCAATAGGTAAATGGATCTTTTTTGCGATTCCAATAGAGGAAAACATGGTACAAGCCCATAAACAGAATGCTTCCGACGAGTAACATATCTCTAAGGATTTCAAATTCGTATTGTTTGTGTATGTCTGAAGTTCTACCCAATGTGATGACTTGGGCTGGACCACCTTTTCTATGATGGTAATTTGAAATTTGGATTAAAAAGGAAGTTTGGTTATCTTTCGGGATAAAGTCAATGATTTGGGGTCTGTATTCAGGTATACCCGTTTGGTAAGATGTAGAAACAAACCCATTGGATGATAATCGTTCACCATCAACAAACAATGTATAGGCGGATTCCATTTCTGGAACCTTAATGGACAATGGAATGCCTTTTAGGCCATGAACCATTTCCAATTGAAAGGTAGCATACCCATCTCCTGCTAAAAATCCTTTGTCGAGAAAGGACTTTGTCCAAACTCCAGGCACCATAAAATAATGGGGTTCTCGGATGGACTTAATTTCTGGCAGTTCCAAAGGAGAAAATAAAAGCCCTGGGTAATATTCCCACTCCCCCGTAAGTTGAATGGTTTTGTGAGATTGAGATAAATAGGTATCGGCCGTTAGATGGCCTTTCGTAGCAGTAGGAGGTACTTCTGTCATAGAACATGACAAAAGTACCAAACTCCAAAGGAATCCCATCCAACGGAGATGAAGTTTCACTTGGTCCCGATTCCCCTTAGAGACGGTTGGCGATTGGAATGTACTTTCTTTGGTTTTCGCCCACATATATTTGTTTTGGACGAACTTTTGAGAAATCTCCTTTCATCCTTTGTTCTCTCCAATGCGCAAGCCAACCTGGAAGCCTTCCAATCACTTGCATAACAGAAAACATATTTTTCGGAATTCCCAACGTATGGAACACTAATCCTGAATAGTATTCTAAATTCGGGTACAAAAGATTTTCCATAAAATAAGAATCGTTCCAGACAACTTCATCAATTTGTAAAGCAATGTCTTCTACCGCACTGAGTTTGCGGTTTTTGTAAAATTCTTTGACGATCTCTCTTGCGACCTGTGCCCTAGGACTTACCACATCATAAGCCTTTTGTCCAAATCCATTCGTACGGATTGTGAGTCCTCCCCGTTTGAACCTTTCAAAATAATCTTTAACAGGAGTTTTTGTTTTGATAATGTCTTCAATAAGACCAATCGCAGCAGTAGGTCTTCCCCCTTCCCTTGCCCCCCATTGTGCCATAATCCCTGCAGAGATAGAAGCAAAGAGATTCGCTTGTGTGGAACCTACTACTTGTACGGCGGTATTGGATACATTTTGTTCGTGGTCTGCATGTAGAATCCACATTTGGTTTAGGATTCGATCAAATTCTTCAGGGACATTATAATTGTCTGCTGGGAGTTTGTGCATCATATACAAGAAGTTTGTGCAATATGGATTTTTATCGAGTGGGTATACAAAAGGATGTCCCACTGCGTGTTTGTAAGTAAAAGCAGCAATGGTACGAATTTTAGCAAGTAAACGTGCAATCAAATCCACACCCATATCTAATTTTTCTTCGTATTCTTCTAAGTAATAACTCGATAAAGAAGTTACCATCACAGATAGAACAGCAAGAGGGTTAGCTACACCTGGAAATCCATCGAATAGATTTAACATATCTTCATGGATCATAGAGTGTTTGGAGAGGCGACCCGAAAAGTCATTTAACTCTTGTTTTGTGGGAAGATTTCCATAAATTAATAAAAATGAAGTTTCAACAAAAGTAGATTGGTATGCTAATTCTTTTAAATCATATCCGCGGTAAGTGAGTTCCCCTTTTTCGGGATCCCTTCTAGAAACCTTTGATAAACCAAGGGCAGTATTAAAAAGACCAGGGTCTACAGTGACAAGCCCTGTTTTTCGGTAAAAGTCAGTAAGGTCGATACCTTCTTTTCCATCAGTACCAGTAATCACTGGAAGTTTATATGTTTTGCCTTTGATGTGGATTTCCACTTCACTCATGAAAAGACCTCTCTCCCTCCTATCTTACCAAACGTAAGTTAGGAATCTAGAAGAATTTACACTTGGGCGAGTGCAGAATTGAGAGAATCGTGGATGAGAACAAAATCAGTTAAACCCACAATGTCCATCACCTTTCGAAAGTGGGTGTTGAGACCTGCGAATTCAATTTTACCTTGGTTCTCAGAAGATTTTGTAATGAGACTGATGAGAGTGGCGATGCCAGCTGAGTTGATGTACGAGGTTTCGGAAAAGTTGAGGATCACTCGTGTGCGTTTGTCTTGTGGAATCGATTCGTAAGATTGCACAATTTCTTCTTCCGCTTCGGATGTGATTTCGCCAGAAATGTGGATCACAGGGAGGTTTCCACCATTCTCAAAACCCAATCGAATCTTAAACTCTTCCATCATTAGCCTCCAGGGAATTCCACTAAGAACGCGGGTCAACAAAAATTAGGATTTCGATTTTCTTTCTTCTTTTGTCAATCGACCGAAGGGTTGTTTGCATTTACGGCAAACAAAGTAGACGTCTGTAGGTGTAGCAGATATCCCGACAAGTCCCATGGCGATCAGTCCCCAAGTTGAATATTTCACAACCTTACGCGCGTTTTCATCCTCGCGAGTGGTTCCACAATCACAAGTGGGTCGGTCAGCTTTTTTAACGATTTGGCTCATATAGGAAGGATTTCGGTTCCGCCAAAAAAACGGAACCGAAATAAGGCAATTTAATTTTTAGAAAGGTGTTCTACGTATTTTGCAAGGATTTTGATATTGTCATCACCCAAATGGCCATAAGCTACCATTGGAGATCCTTTGATTCCTTCTTTCAAAGTTTTAGTGATTCCTGCGATTGTGTTTCCATTTTTCCACTCAGCAGTTGGAGCTTTGTAGTTACGTGGTTTTGGATTAAGTGCAGCTGCAGCAGCTCCGTCACCAGCCCCTTTTTCACCATGGCAAGAAGAACAGTTTTGGAGGTAAAGTTCTTCCCCTTTCGCTAAATCAGGATCAGCACTGGCACTGGTTTCTTGCACTGCAGGTGCTTCTTCTTTTGGTTTGGAGTCGCCACAAGCCACCATCACAAATGCGAAGGAGACAGCGAGTAGAGAGACTAATACTTTTTTTGAGTTCATTTCTTACTCCGAGATAAGGATGGCTCCAGTCTCCTGCCCTTCTCATCTTTTGAAAAGAAGAAATCAGTTTTTTTCTAAAAGATTTGAGAGTGCCGCATCTAAATTTTGAAACTGAAACTCATATCCCGATTGTAACAATCGTTCAGGCACTACATACTGCCCTTTTGTCACAACGACACTGCCTTCTCCAAATAACGCTTGTATAGCGAAACTAGGTACCTTAAAAAGATTTGGGCGTTTTAAAGTTTTTGCCAATTGTTTGGAAAACTCTGCATTACTTGTGGGGTTGGGAGAAACTAAATTATAAGCTCCATTTGTTTGTTCATTTGTCATTAGGTGAATCGTTGCTTTGATAAAATCGGATATATGAATCCAACTCATACCTTGTTGTCCAGAAGCAATCGCACCTCCTACTCCAAGAAGAAATGGCGGAATCATCTTTTCCAATGCACCACCGTTTGGAGAAAGTACAATCCCTGTTCGGAGTAAAACCGTGCGGATTCCACTCACTTTCAGAGGATTTGTTTGGTTTTCCCATTCAACACAGAGTTTTGCTAAAAAATCATCTCCCGGTGGTGAGGTTTCTGTGTACGCAAGGTGTTCGGACTCAGACATTCCATAATAACCAACTGCACTTGCATTCAAAAAAACTTTGGGTGGTTGTTTTAAATCTAAGATACGAGCAACTAGCCCTCGAGTGAATTCGATTCTCGAAGTACTGATTAACTGTTTTCTTTCTTCAGTCCACCTAACGCCCGCAATCGGCTCGCCAACTAAATTGATGATGGCATCAAGCCCCTCTAAATCGGAAGATTGGGGAAGAATGCAAGTTACAAATTCTATGCCAGAGATTGAGGAAAGAGATTTGGGAATGGATTTCTGACGAGAAAAAACACGAAATTGATGGCCGTTTTTGATCGCTGTGGTGATGAATGACGTTCCAATCAGGCCCGTTCCACCTAAAATTCCTATTTTCATAAAGACTCCAACAGTTGGTGTAAATAAAAAAAGAAGTAGCCCATTTTCGCATTCAGTATCATTTTTTCTTTCTATGAGACCTGTAATCGTAATCCCAATTTTCTCTGCCATTGTATTTGTATTGTTTGGAAATTACTTTTTAGTTTCCGGAACAAACAAAAAGATAGAAGGTTACAAAGAAAATCCACCATTTCGTATTGAGGATGCCACGGCTTCCAATGGTCTTTCGCTTTTATTAGACAAAAATC
Organism: Leptospira sp.; assembly: GCA_016742255.1. Classification (GTDB taxonomy): domain Bacteria; phylum Spirochaetota; class Leptospiria; order Leptospirales; family Leptospiraceae; genus Leptospira_A; species Leptospira_A paudalimensis. Next base: position 83,152 of record JACVCB010000012.1, on the reverse strand, counting down.
CTTCCACAGTTTGGAGAAAGATTCGAAACTCGCCACTCGATTTTGATTTTTTCTTAGAAATGAAACTTTCCCATGTTTGGGATGGAGAAGTGTTCCAACCAAGAACATTCCAATCCCTAGATGTAGAAGCGTGCCCAGGCGAAACCATTCCTCCCTTCACATTACGTTTTTTACTAAGAGAGAGCATCAATGTGGATAAAGAATTACGAATGCCAAAAGATAAAATTGCATTTGTATATCCTTTCCAAGAAAAAGGGAAAAAACAAGTTTCCATTCCTTTGGACAAACTTCCTAAGTTTCAAATGGAAAAAAACTACCCCAATCAAATTTTCATCTTAACTCCAGAATTCAAAATTGAATCACAAAACGGGTGTTTAGCAGAAGTAACTCTAAAGGAAAAACGATGACTTCGACTCCAAATAAACTTTCTGCATCACCAACCATCCCACAAAACAAGAGTAAGGAGAAAAAATTCGATATCTCAGACATTCTGGAAGATGGTCCAATCCCTTTGGGAAAGGGGGATACACAAAACCTTGATTTGGATGAAAAATTAAGAAAGGCATATTTTTGGATCACAAACTTTGCCATCATCAACCCGTTTTATGACATTGAGTACAATGACACACCACCATTAAGGTTTTCGATTGGTGATTCAAAATCCACTATCACACTCCCAACTGCACAAAGTTATTCGAGTTTTGTTTTACTCCCTCTATTATCACTGATAGTAAAAGGTAAATGTTTGTTAGTTGGTGGACCTGGGAGAGGGAAAACTGCATCGGCAATTCTAATGGGAGTTCTTGCTGGTTATTCTATCAAAGAAATCAAACGAGCCATTCAACATGGCCAACCACAGATGACAATTACAGATCTATTAGGGAACCCTCTTCCAAGTGATATGATGCAAGCCAAATCAATGGATGAAATCAAAATTGCATGGCGAAAATGGCTTGGGATGCAAGTAAAAATCATCGATGAATACAATCGGATTCCCACAAGGACCCAGTCTGCCCTACTCACAATCATGGGAGATAACTACGCTGAGATTTATGACCAAATTTATGAATGTCCTGATGCCGCTTGGTATTTAACTGCAAATGATGATGCAGGTGGTGGTACTTACCAAGTCATTGAAGCACTAAAGGATAGGATTGATGTAGTAGTAAAGGCTCCACACTTTAACACTCGTTTTATCAAAGAACTCATCCAAAGGGTCGAAGAAGGTTATAAACCAGAATCTCTCGTACCAAAAGAGATCATTTTTTCGGAAGAGGAAATGAAAAACGTTGGGGAACAAATCAAACAAGTAAACTTTCCACCAGGTCTTCGACGTCGGATGGAATTTTTTGCCTCTCAATTTGAATTTATGGAATATGCAGGTGAACAATTGGAATACAAAACCAAGGACACTGCAAAACTAAGTGCCACTGATTTTAGCAGGTTGTCTTCTTTAGAAACCGGAAAAGATAAAATCAAAGACATCGGATCCCAAACAAAAAATGGACTGAGTGTACGAGCCATCTTTACTTGTATCAATTATGCAAAAGCACTCGCTTATTTTAGGGGACTCCGTGAAGTAACACTCGATGACCTAAGCCACGTATTACCATTTGTTTTACATGATAAATTGGTTCAAAATATAGACTCACCCTTTTTTGAAGAAGCAGATAACCAAATTTACCGCAGTGATCGAGTGAGTTGGATTCGAAAATTATTTACATTATCACTCAGCGAATACGAACGACTTGGTTTAGATAAAAACGATAAAATTGCCAAACTTTCGGAAACATTCGAAATGGGATTGGAAGGTTTATCGGCAAAAGAAACCAAACAAAGACTTGTAGAAATTGAGAAAGAAATCGAATCAATATCCAAACAACGAAAGCTATACGGGCATATGTTTGATGATTTATTAAACTTAAAGTATTTACACCAAAGGTATACAAATTATTTAAAGTGGGCGGAATCGAATGTATGAACTCCACTTCATGGAAGGATACCTTAAAAAAAGAAAAGGAAGTATGTAATCAAATCATTTTTGCCGCAAGGAAACTAAACCCACAAATCACAGAGGAAGATGTATCCCATCATTTAGTCCTTTTTTTTGACTCATTGTTTTTCAATTTTGTTTGGCAATGGGAAGAAGGTGTGATTTTATCTCTCTTTGAAACATTTGTTAGTCTCCTTTCAAAACAGTTTCTGCAACGACTGGGGAACTTTGAACCTTTTTTTTACCAAGTCATCAAAGAATGCCACCCTAACCTAAAACAAAGCCCAAACCTATTCATTCCTTATCTTTCGAATGCCATCTCAAAAGTGGAAGATGGAAAAAAAGAATTATATTTAAAACGATTACTTTCACTGCTTCCAAAAGTACAAACCATGGAAGAACTAAAAATTGTTTTGGCTGTTTTGTATTGGGCGAGTGGAAAACCAGAATACCGTGAAGTGATCCAATCTTTGTTTCCGCTTCTAGGTGATGATCTAAAAACAGAATGTAAAAAGATACTCGGAATCGATGAGACTTCGATCCAATCTCCCTTTGTTCCATCAACCCAAAACCAAACTCCAAAAGGAAATTTCCACTTTCGTTCCATACCTGGATACACTTTGTTAGGTGGCAATTTCACAAATCTTCCTAAACTATATGCAAATCTTGGAAACGTCTTGGTATCATCAGGGGAATCTTGGTACCAACTATTTGTTGATGAGTTTGGAACGAGTTTGTACTCAATTGAACCTCCAATGTCACCCACCATCACAAGTTCTCCAGTATCCAATGTTTGGAAACAAATCCTCGCACAAAAATTGGATCCAAATTCAATCACATCTACCTTTGAAACGGAAACCTATGCTCTTTACACGTTAAAACATTCGTATCAGTTATATTTATTCTATTTGGGGAGAACCTAAGTGGATTTTGTCAAGGTTTGGGAATCAAAATGGGAAGAAGCTCTCAAACTTTGGAGTGATTATGTAAAACTATCACCTGCAAAATTTTTATTTTCAGAAGAAGAGGAAAAAACACAAGGACTCACTACATCCTTTGCTGCCATTCGCTTAAAAGACCATAGAGTCTTACTTTCTGTGAACCAAATCCAAAACTATCATCTCGAAGATTTTGCATTGGAAATTTTAGGACATGAAATCGGACACCATGTGTATTGCCCAGGTGATTTGGCCGACCAAGCAAAACTTGTTTATATATCGAACGTTGCCATGCCAAGGCTAAATCACCTAACTCCGATGATCGTGAATATTTACGAAGATTTGTTTATCAACGACCATCTCAAACGACAAAATCATTTAAGAATGGAAGAAGTATACCTAAAGTTAGGAAAACAGAAGGATCCATTTTGGAATTTTTATATGCGTACTTATGAGTTATTGTGGGCACTTCCCACTGGAACTCTCACCGAAGGCACGTTAAGTGACCAAATCCAATCGGACGCTGCTTTAGTCTCTCGTATGATTCGAAATTTCCCCAATGATTGGTCAAAAGGTATGTTCGATTTTGCTAGTATTTGTTTCCCTTATTTTTTTGAAGGGGAAAAAGAATCTGAATCAAATCAGTTAAAATCGTTATTAGACACACTTGATGCAGGAAAAGGGATGAGTCCACCTTCTGGTTTATCAGATGTAGAAATTTCATCCGAACTATTTCCATTAGAAGGAGTCACTGGTTCCAAAAATTCACTTTCTCCTTCTGATTATTCAACCATTTGTAAAAGTATGGGTATTGAAGCTGATATTTCGGAAATCACATATCGATATTATAAAGATAAAGCACTACCATACCTTGTTCCATTTCCCGAACGGAGAACTCCTGGAGCAAAAGAAGAAATCCTAGAAGGAAATGATTTATGGGATCCTGGATCTCCAATTGAAAAAATCAATTGGATGGAATCTACGATCAAAAGCCCTGTGATCATTCCAGGTTATACAACAGTGGAAGATGTTTATGGTGAGACCGAATCGAATGAAATCAAGGTGAACCCTATCGACTTAGACTTGTTTGTTGACTGTTCTGGATCAATGCCCAATCCGCAGCAAGATTTATCTTACTTAACATTGGCTGGTGCTATTATCGCACTGTCTGCTCTGAAAACAGGTAGTTCTGTAAGAGTTACCTTATGGTCAGGGGAAAGGGAATTTTTAACCACCGATGGATTCATTCAGAATGAAAAGGAAATTTTAAAAGTACTGACAGGTTATTTTGGAGGGGGAACTTGTTTTCCACTAGAATTATTGGAAGAAGAATACAAAGAACCTCCTAAACGGAAAAGGCATATCCTTGTGATCTCCGATGATGGAATTGATACGATGTTCACGCAAAACTACCCAAGGGATCCGAGGACAATAGTTAAGAATGCACTCGAACAAGCGCAAGGTGGAGGTTCTATGGTTTTACAACTTTACCAACCAAACCATAATCCTGTGGTAAAAGAATTGGAACATAGTGGATGGGACATTTATCCCATTCAAAATTGGACAGATTTACTTCAGTTTAGCAAAGATTTCGTAGAAAAAAATTATGTTAGAAATCAGACATTACATTAAACAAATTCTCAATACACCTTTCCACTTAGTAGACTTATCTTCAGTGTCATTGGATGCTTTATGGTTTGATGTGTTTTTCTCTCGTACGAACCAAGGTAAGTTGTTCCCGTTCCCAAAATCATTTGATACCATAACCAACCTCAATCTAAAGGCAATTCACATCATATTGGCGAATGTATTGTATGATAAAGAATCACAAATCCCTGAATTTACCTTACAATCTTTTTACGAATACCTTACAAACACCTTACCTAAATTATGTGAACTGGTTCCAGACTATCATACTTGGACAAGCGATTCTGAACGAGCAGAAGAACTTGTCAGAAGTTTCTTTGATGCGATTCATATCCTCCCCGCAAATGAAACAAAGGAATACTTTACGGATCGGTATCGTTCCATTGATTCCAGAGAGAGAGTTCGAATTTTGGAGGAAACGAAAAAAGCCCAAGAAAGAGCCAAAGAAATTTTAAGGCAACTCAGACAAAAAGAAGAGGAAGAAGCAGCCTCTAAGTACAACCGTGAATAAAGTTTTGGATTCAAAAAGAACACCACTTTTACGAGAGGAATGGGATCTCGAATTACAAAAAATGTTCGAATCACGTTTTTCACCTAAGTGGAATGCAAATATTGGGGACCGAATTGGCGAAGAGGAATTTCAATTTGTAAAATCCTTTCAGAATGACCTAATCTCTGCAAAAGAACATTCTCTGTATCAGACAAAAGAATCGATCCTCTCCTTTATCGAAACTTACTTCAAATCATCTGTATTTTTTAGAAAACAATTGGAAGGGATCCATTGGAAACAAAACTTTGAGTCCATCCCCTTTACAAACCGTGATGACTTACAAACAAAAATCACAGACATCATCCCAATAGATGCCGACCTACAGGATATGGTGATCAATCCCACTTCTGGAACAACAGGAAAACCCATCCTTGCACCAAACCACCCCAAGGCGATTGGATGTTATGTGCCTCTTATTGAATATAGCGTAAAAAAGTTTGGAGTAACTCCCATCCATTCTCCTAAGTCCACCTTTGCCATTCAACTTTGTTACCAAGAAAATACAATTGTATATGCCACCTGCCATAGTTTAGCGGGAGGAGCCAAATTTGCAAAAATTAATATCCATCCCAATTCTTGGAACAAAACTACCGATTTACAAAACTTTCTTTTAGAATTTTCCCCACAAATTTTAACGGGAGACCCTTATGCATTTGAATCGGCAATGAAAATGGGTATCAAATACAAACCAGAAGCGATTCACTCCACCGCATTAGAGTTAACACCTGCTTTACGAAATAATCTATCTGAATACTTCCAATGCCCCGTTATCAATTTTTATTCGCTAAATGAAACTGGTCCCATCGCTTATTCCTGTCCCAAAGATCCAGAATGGATGCACCTTTTGCCACATGATTTGTATCTAGAGGTGATCTCCAATCAAACATTCACACCACTCCCCACTGGCAATGTGGGTGAGATTGTCCTCACAGGTGGAAGGAATCCTTACTTGCCTCTCCTTAGGTATAGAACTGGTGACCAAGGAGAAATCCAGTATGGAACTTGCGAATGTGGGGACCATTTTCCTCGCTTACGCCTGTTATCTGGCAGAAAACCAGTGTACTTTCAGAAACCAAACGGGGAAACGATCAATCCAATTGATGTGGCAAGGATTCTCAGAAAAAATCCCATCATTTACCAATTCCAAGTGGAACAAATAACGGACGTAAGATGGGAATGTAGGTTATCACTTTCTGAGGTGATAGGAATAAGTGAATCCAACTTGGAAAAAGAAAAAACGAAAATTAAAGCAGAACTTGAATCCCTTTTTGGAGAAGGATCTCAAGTGAATATAAGCACCAATTTTCCGTTAGATGGAAAAAAACAAATTGTTTTTATCAATTCCTATCTTTCCCAAAGGGAATCAAAATCATGAAACATGGACTCATCTTAGGCAAGTTTTACCCACCTCACAAAGGACATTTGCATTTGATACGGGAAGCAAAAAAACAATGCGACGTTTTGACTGTTCTTGTTTGTTCCTTAAATCAGGAAATCATTCCTGGTGCACTTCGATTTGAATGGATGAAAGAACTCCTGCCAATTCAAAACATAAACATCATATGGGTAAAAGATGAAAACCCACAATTCCCCGAAGACCATCCCCATTTTTGGCAGATATGGAAACAAACCATTGAGTCCCATTCGCCATACCCCATTCATTCTCTCTTTACATCTGAAACCTATGGAGACCCACTAGCATCTGTTTTAGGATGCAAACACATACCTGTTGATATCGGAAGAAACCAAATTCCAATCTCTGCTACAAAAATCCGTGAATTCCCACTGAAGTATTGGGAATACATTCCTGAACCGATTCGACCTTATTTTGTAAAAAAAATTGTACTTACGGGGAGTGAATCGGTGGGGAAAACGACACTAGCGAAAAAACTAGCTGAATTGTTCCAAACCAATTGGATCCCTGAATTTGCCAGAGAATACTTAGAAAAAAAACCAAGTCCAATGGAAGAATCTGATTTTTTACCAATCGCAAAAGGACATTTATTATCAGAGGTCGAAACAACCAAAACTTCCAACGGGCTTTTATTTTTAGATACGGATTTACTTACGACAAAAGTTTATTTGGAACGGTATTACAGGTCAGAAATCCCTTGGCTCACCGAACGAGCGCTTGGTTTACGTTATGATGCCTCTTTATTTTTAGACATCGACATCCCTTGGGAAAAGGACAAATTACGGGACTTAGGTGAAGAAAGAGAGGAGATGAAAACTCGATTTTTAAAAGCGATGGAAGTTGCAAAACGAGATTATTTTTTGGTGAAAGGGAATTTTTTAGAAAGAGAAAAACTGGCGATCGAGTTTGTGAACCAAATCAAAGACCAACCTATCAATCCTTTATCATTCACAAAAGAGCAGATACATTTACGTAAGATTGAATGACTTCACTTGGTAAAATTTCGCCAGTCAATAGATGTTTCATGTCAAAAAGTGTAGTACCTTGGGATCCATTATCGATATTTTTCGGACCTAAGTGTTGTTCGGTATGTTCACCAATGACGAACCTTACTTCCAAAGTAAATCGAGAGTACCCTTGTGTATTATCATTTGTTCCGTGTAAGTGGTGTGATGCGAAGATAAAATAATCTCCAAAATCACCATTCACCGAAAGTGGATTTGGATCATTTACTTCCACTAATGGTTGTGGGAATATTTTTTCGCCAATTCGCGGGTGGGTTGTATTCGTTTGGAATCCACCTGTTTCTTTCCAGTGTTCGTATTCAAACAAAGAAGAATTATTTGAAATGGGCTTTTCAAAATAGGATGGATACAATGAAAATCCAGAACCTAACTCAACATTTGTGATCGGAAGCCAAAGGTTAATTTGGTTTTGTGGATTGGCATACCAAGGGTCACGGTGGATGTACTGAACAGATTTTGCGCCTTCTAACGTATGAAATCCATTGGGAACACAACGGAGTCGAAATAAATCTACATAAACATCATTTGTATCTACATTCCATTCTTCTAAAATGGGGAACAAAAATCCTTTGATAGAAACATTCTCGTAAATCCTTGAACGGATGTTTGCCATTGAAGTTTGTAATTCAGGATACGAAATTTCTGAACTGACATCGGTTGGAATCCCTTTTGAAAATTCCGCTTCGATATATTTGTGGACTGAGTTTAAAAACGATTTTGATTCGTTTGAAAGAGAACCTTTGTAGGTTTTACCTTGATAAAGGGATAAAATGTCCATGTCTTAACGTAGTGACTATTTTACCACCATCAAACATTGGTTTGTTTTTTGATTTCATCTTTTAGTTCGATGATACTCATGTAGAGGTTCGCAAAAGTGGTGAGTTGGTTCATCGCATCTTGTAACCCAGCTTTGAAAAGTAAGCCGTTGTCCATATGTTCCCGAAAGATGGTCAGTGGATTTTCACTTTCCATACTTTCTACCGTCTTTTGGTAGGATTCCAAAAGTTCCTTTTTGTCTTCTAAAGACTCAGGAACTTTCCATCCATTGGACAAACGACTCATCGAAATTTAGCGTCCTTCGACTTCTAAAAGTTTGGTGGTCTTTACGATCAGACGTGTGACAACATAAAACACAAGTCCAAACCCAAAAAACCAAGTATGAAATGGTTTCCAGATTCCAACAATGTCAACTGCTCGTAAATTTGGTTCTTGGAAATAAATTTGGATTAAATCAAACACCGTAAACACAACGATGATTCCGAACAAACTTGGGTATTCTCGTTTCCAAATGTTACGAAAAGAAAAATCCAAATTCGGTTTTACATAACCCGACAAACGAGGGATAAATGCTGGTGTTTTGTCTGCCCATTTCAAATAAGCATCTTTGAATTTACCACGAAGGAAATATTCTTCAGCGAAGATAATCCTTTCATAATATAGATAAAAGAACATGATGTAAACTAATGCAAAAGCAAAGTCCCGTAAGATGAGGACAGGCCCCAAATACAGTAAAAAGTTTCCTACATAAAGGGGATGTCTCACAAGAGAGTAAATCCCTGATTGGTTGACGACATCTGCTACTTGTTGTTTTGTATTTCGCCCGGATGTATTTTTGGGAGTGTAACCAATGGTAAAACATCTTACAAAAAGACCTGCTAAACTAACTACAAATGCAGCTGTTAACCAATATAAATTGGACATATAGTTCCCTTGGAAATAAGGAACATACGGTAGATAGAGTAAGGAAAGGAACAAAATGACTCCAGGAATGTAGGAGCGCCATCGGAAGAGAAAATTGCCTTGTTGGTTGAGTTCTTCTATAAGTGCCATGTTAAATCGTACTTGCTTCCTTTGATTAAGCTGTCAGCATTCGTCCTATGTCAATCAAATCCTTCATTCCTGCAAAGTTCAATCTCCCTGCTCTTTGGTTTACCGATCTGACACTACCTCTTCTCAACAAATTGGTTCACAATATCGATTCGATTGAAATCTCTGAAAATGACATAAAAACTTTAAAATCCTTACAAAAAGAACGCCTGGTGTACATTTCCAACCATCCTACAACCAAAGAACCGGGTGTTGCCTTCCATGTTGCAAACATTATGGGTTCTCGTTTTCATTACATGGCAGCAAGGGAGGTATTTGAATGGGGGTATGGGTTTGTTGGTGATTTTATCCAGTCAATTGGAGCATACTCCGTGTTAGCTGGTGCACCTGACCGCGAATCCTTAAAAGCCTCAAGATCCATCCTTGCAAACAACTCTGGAAAACTAGCTCTGTTTCCAGAAGGGGAACCCACAAGTGGAATGAATGATACCCTTCTGCCCTTCCAACCAGGAGTGGCCCAACTGGGAATTTGGGGACTGGAAGACGCACTCAAACAAGATCCAAATGCAACTATCTGGGTCCTCCCTACTTTCATCAAATATAGGATGACGAGTTCCATCCAATCCATGCAACGAGACATCGACCAAAGTTTGACCAGAATGGAAGAGAGGCTCGGAATTTCCAAAATGGGAAAGGACATCGTGCACCGATTTTTATCAGTGGGAAAACGAATGATGGAACGGGAAGAAAAAGAATATGGTGTGCCCGTTGACGAAAGTAAAGCAGATGATTTTGATTACCGATTGGGTCGGATGCGACATGCTATGTTAGATAATATCGCAAGAAAAGCGAACATCCCAAAATGGGACGGAGATGCCAATGCAATCGAAAAACTGAGAAAGATACTCAGTGTTCTCGAAATGGTTTCAGTTGGTATGCCTGATCCCAATGGAGAACTCCCTAGTTTGGAAATGGCAAGGTGGGCAAGGAATGCCGCCACAAAAGCTTACGATTTTATCTCCATCCAAACTGCTTATATCAAAGAATTACCAAGCCCTGAGCGCCTGTATGAATTTTTGTACCGTTACGAAAATGAAATTTTGGGTGAAACAAAATCCAGGCCCCACAAAGCAATCGTTAGGTTAGGAAAACCATTTAAGATCAATGACTATCTTGGTTCTTATAAGGAGGACAAAAAGAAAACAATAGACAACATTACCGAACGTCTAAGAGATGAGTTACAATCTATGTTAGTAGATGAAAAGTCCAAATCAAATCCACTATTCCCGAGCCAGTATATTTTTTAATGGAACAAATGTCGTCATCTCAAATTGAGGACTGGTTAAAATCACCTGGTCCCTTGGAATTTTCCGCCTATGGTGCTTCCAAAAATTTAGATGAAAATTTAGTGCAATTACTCGATTCCTTAACAAATAAATACAAAATTGAAAACCTATCTGCGATTCTTTTTACCATTGTCAAAGATTTGATCCTGAATGGATTCAAAGCCAATTTCAAACGATTATTTTTCCAAGAAAACCTACTCGACATCCAATCTCCCGCCGACTACGAATTAGGTGTTCGGATGTACAAAAGCCTCATCCTTTCAGGTAGGGGAAATAGTTTTGAGCCTCTTGCTCGTGAAAAAAATTTGTATGTCCATGTCAAAATCGAACACAATGAAACCCAAATCAAATTTGATATCCGCAACAATTCAATGTTAGTGCGTGGGGAAATGCAAAAAATCAGAAACTCCCTTCTGCATGCACAAAATTACAACGACATCATGGAATACTACATCGAAAGGGGTGATAATTCCGAAGGGGAAGGGATTGGAATTGCACTTTGTATCATCCTTCTCAAAGGGGAAGGCCTTCCCACAGACCAGTTTCGCATCTACCATGAAGACGGTGAAACCATTGCCCAACTCAGTATTCCGTTAAAGAAAGGCTAGCAGAGAATCCCTGGTTTTCCAACTTGGATGTATGGGCCAAGTGACAGAGAAAAAAAACGATTCGATCCCAAAAGTTTTACAAGCCATCATCACAAATGAGACAAACCATGCTCTTTGGCTGAACACACTCTCCCTCCTCGAACACATCGGATCCCGAAAAATCCTTCTCACACAATCAAGCGAAGATACTTCCGAAATGATTCTACGCCATGCCACAGAAGAAGCAAGGCATGCCCTCTTTTTCAAAAAAGCCGCAAGGACGATCCAACCTGAGTTTCGCTCTGGGTACCAAAACTCCTCACTGGTTCGGGGGACTGCTGCAAGAATTTATTTCGCAAAACTAGATACCCTGGTCCGTAGGAATTTGCGAAAGGTTTTCCCAGAGGAAAAAACCTTCACTTACCTTGCTTACTTGTACACCACAACCGTGATTGAAAAACGTGCCATGGTCATCTACACCGCGTATGACGAAATTTTGAACGAGTCCGGTTCTCCTATCCGCCTAACCAACCTCATCCTAGAAGAGGAAGGCCATTTGTCCGAGATGAGTGCAGAAATGTTCCGTTTGGACCCAGATGCTTCCGAAAGGCTTGCCCAGTTGGAAGAGGAAGAAGCGAAAATTTTCGCCCGTTTTTGGCGCCAAATCAGCGAATTCTCCCTAAATTAAAAAAGGCTTGCGAAAAAAATCCGAGACTGGTTTCCTTCAACCATCTTCATGCGACATAATACTATTATTGGATCTTTGAGAAAATGGGATTAGAAGTCTTTTTATTGCCTTTTTTGGCGAGTGTAGCCGTGACCATCGGACTCCGTCGTTTGGACAAATCCAATACCAAACTGTCCCAATTAAAGAGGTATGCCTCTAAACTCACGGAAGAAATGCAAGGTGTCGCCCTCCAAAAGATCCAAATGGTCAAGGATGCTGGGATTGATTTGGATATCCTTGTCAAACAATCACGAAAAGTCGCAGAAGACATCCAACATTTAAGTGCCGAATCGAGAGACCTCTTCGAAAAAATCAGAGCAAGCAAAGATTACCTCTCTTCTCTCTCGGGAGAAATGGAACAAATCCAAGATTTGAGTAACCAAGTCCGCCGTGAAAAACAATACATGGAAGAAGGACTCTCCCAAATCAATACCCACAAACGTGAGTTACGTGAAGTATCAGAAGATATGGAAGCACTTCATAACGAATCCATTTCGATGTTAGATACTTTCCAAAACAAATTAAACTTACGTAGTGATGAAATTTTACAATCCGTTGCTCAAAAGATGGTGGAACTCGAAAGCCTACTCGAAACCAAATCAGACTTCCTCGACAATTCCCTTTCTAAAATTGCAGAAACCGCTAGAGAAAAATTATTAACCCATGCTGATGTAATGGTGAATGAAACAGCGGGCCGACTTGACCATGCGAGAAAAGAAATGGATTTACTCCTCGAATCCATGAAGTATGCACAAGGTGACTTGGATGTTCGGCTCACGAAGTTTGAAGACACATCTTCATTACTTTCTGACAAAGTAGATAAGTTTGATGAAAGGTTAGAAGAAAAATACCAAAGAGCATCTTCGAAAGTCGAAGAAAAAGTATCACTACTCGAGAAAAAAATCCAAGAACGTTTTGAATCAATCGTAGACCAAGTAAGCCATACCAAAGATTCATTTATGAAAGGTCTAAGCCAAGAAACGGATGCGATCAAACGTGAGATTGAAGACCTCTCTCTCGAAACACTTTCCAAACGAGATGACATCATCAATGAAACCAGAAGGCAAGCGGATGGAATCAACCAAACCATCATCCAATTCCAAGAAAAATACTTAGAAGCAGAGAATAAACTCCTCCGCCAAGCAGACATCCGCAAACAAGAACTCATCCGTGAAATCGAAGCCTTCTCCGAAGAATTTCATAGAATTTCAGAAGAACTCAGAGAAGAAGCAAACACTCTCAAAAAAAGCGCATTACAAGAGTTAAAAGAATTTGATCGTGAACTTGAAACGGTTCGTTCTGGCCAAGAGATGGTGATCAAATCCTCTCTCTTTGAACTCAAAAAAGAGTTAGAAGAGAGAATGCATTCTGATTTCAAAATCCAAAAACATGAAATGGAATCAGATTTAAGTTCCATCCAATCGCAAGTAAAAGAACTGAACGAAACCATCACAGCACAAACCAAAGATGTGGATGAATACGTAGAAGAATTGAAGTCTGCACTCCGCGAATCCGCTCACGAAATTTTAGAAACAGCAGAAGAAAAAGCCAAAGAATCCGAAACAATCGTCACAGAAAAAATCCGCATCGCGAATGCGAATTTAGAACAATTTGTGAGCAAATGGGAAGAAGAACTTGGAAGGATCCGCGAAGACCAAAATTATAGCATTGAAAAACTCCAAGACCGCTTAAAAGAAATCCATGTGGAAGGCGCTGACTTACTTGGCGAATTCCAAAACCAATTCCAAAAAGCAAAATCCAATTTGGAACTTGTAGCCGAATCCAAAACCAAAGAAAGTATCTCGCGATTGGAAGAAGAAGCAAAACTGGCACGAAGTGAAGTCGAAAGGATTCTCAAACACTTAGAAGAATCTGGGGAATCTTTTTTCAATTTACAAGAAGAGAAGATGGATCGTTTGAACGAAACCATCGATTCCAAAATCTCACACCAACTTACCAAACTTCTCGACAAAGGCAATGTCCAACTTGGTCAATTGGAAGAAAAAATTTCGAATCACCTAAATACAGTTCGTCGCAACCTAGAAGAAAGTATCAAACGTTCCAAAGACGAATCCAAAAAACAAATTGAGACTTACCAAAGGGATTACGAAAAATCGTTCAAAGAAATTGCAAAAGAAAGCCAAGATTTCTTAAAGGACAGCCTGAACCGTTTCCATGATCTCAAATATGAAATCCAAAATGGATTAGAAACCTTAAACGAAACCAAAGAAGAAACTTTATCTGGTTTCCAAAACGAACTGGAATCACTCAAAGAAGAAATCTTAACTTTATCGAGTGAACTTGAAACTGTCAAAGAACACTCTGATTTATTTGCATCCGCCAAACAAATTGCAGACGAATCAAACAAAGCAGTGGAAGAAATTTCAGAAGCCTTACGTTCCTTGGAAAAAGGAAAACCAGATTTGGAACTTGTACAATCTGCCATCTCTGAATTCAGCGAAATGAGATCTCAAATCGCCAACGAACTTGAGGCATTGAAAGAAGCACAGTTCCAATCAGAAGACATTGATAAACAAATCCAAATCCTTGCATCCAATTTAGTCCATGTTTCCGAAACTATGGATGGGTTTGAACAGAGTCTAACAGAGATTACGTCCATCGAATCTCGAGTGACAAATCTTACAAAAGAACAATCCAAAATCGAATCCTTTTTGTCTTCACTCCAAGAGTCACAAGATTCTGTTTTCCATTTGGTGGAAAACTTGGAAGGTCAAAAACACAATGCACGGGAGCTTCAAGCTCGCCTCGACATCCTCGACCGTGAAATCGATGTGGTGGAAGCGAGAGAAAAAGAACTCACAGAAACCATCCGCCAAGCAGAAAACCGCACTTCTTTCCTTGTGGAACGAGAAGCACAAATTGATTCAGTCGAACGCAAATTTGACAAAATCGAAGAACTGCTAGGTGACCTATCGGACCGCCACCGCCAAATCCTCACCCTGCAAAAACGTTTGGAAGACCTGAAGGATTCCACAAAGGACACCAAGGATGATTTGGAATCCCTCCTTGGGGAAGCAGACGAAACCTTCGAAAAACTCTCCCAATTTTTGGACATTGTGCAAGGAGCGATGCAAAATCCCACCGCTTCCCCCAAAATGGACCGCAAAAATTCGGGAAATCCCTTGGTCGAGCGAAAAAGAGCGACCATCCAGAGCCTTCACGACAACTACCAGTGGTCTTCCGAGGCAATTAGTGAAAAATTAAATATTGAAAAATCCCTCGTGGATACCATCCTCGGAGTTAGAAAGAAATAACCGAGGTATCCATGTCCGAAGAACAAACAGAAACAACGTCGAAAGAATCCCTTATTGTCACTTCTAAAGTGAAAGCTTACATCAAAAGTAAGGGATTTATGACTTCCGGGGATGCCATTGACGGTATCAACGAAGAAATTTACCGTTTGATCGACAAAGCTCTCGAAAGAACTTCTGCTAACAAAAGAACAACGGTTCGGTCGACTGATTTCTAATCCGTGATTTATATCAAAAACAAATCAGAAATTGAAAAGATGAGGAAGGCGGGTAAATTTGCCGCCGAACTCCTCGTTTATTTGGAACCCTTTGTGAAATCGGGTGTTTCCACTTTGGAACTCAACGATATCGCAGAAACCTATACCAAAAAGAACGGACACCGTTCTGCCCCACTCGGTTACAAAGGATTCCCGAAATCCATATGTACATCCATCAACCAAGTGGTCTGCCATGGGATTCCCAAAAAAGAAGACGTTTTACAAGACGGTGACATCGTGAATTTAGATGTCTCTCCCATTGTGGATGGTTACATCGGAGACACTTCCAAAACCTTTATTGTGGGTGGAAAAACCTCTCCCGAAGCTGAAAAACTGGTAGCTGATACCGAAAAAGCCATGTGGATTGGAATCGAACAAATCAAACCGGGGAACCGCATTGATGATATCGGGAACGCCATTGATGATTTTTTAACCCCAATGGGGTATGGAATCGTTCGTGATCTCATGGGCCATGGTGTAGGAAGAAATTTCCATGAAGAACCACAAGTGCCCCACTTTCGTTCTCCCCGAAAATTAGCCAAAATGGAAACAGGTATGATTTTTACCGTAGAACCGATGGTCAATTTGGGAACTTGGGAAGTGAATTTTGATCGTTCTGACAAATGGACGGTCCGTACCAAAGACGGAAAATTATCAGCACAGTTCGAACATACCATCCTTGTCACAGACAAAGGGTATGAAATTCTAACCAAAGTCTGAAGAAAACGTTCTTGCATTCCCCAACCAATTGTCGTCTAATCGAGAGAGAGGATTTCGTATGAAATTAACAGTGAGTTTAGTATCCATTTTATTTTTTGTTACTTCTGCATTTGCCATTTGCCCAGGAAAAGAAAAACGTTCCTGCCCAGGCCATGACAAATTGCTTGAGTGCCCACACGACGGAAAATAATTCCAATGAACCGTGCCATCCTCTTCGTCGATGACGAACAAATCATATTGATGAGTTTGAAATCTCAGCTGAAAAAACATTTTGGGAACGAGTATCGTTATGAAACTGCCCAGAATACAGAAGAGGCATGGTCCATCATTGAAGAATTAGCAGAAGAAGGCATCAATATCCTCATCATCATTTCGGATTGGCTTATGCCGAACCAACGTGGTGATGAATTCTTACGCGAAGTACACAAAACCTACCCCAAAATCAAAAAAATAATTATTTCCGGACACATTGATGAACATTCCCTAAACCAATTAAAAGGGGAAGTGGATCTCCATAGTTTTTTAAACAAACCTTGGTCGGAATCGGATTTAATCAAAAAAGTAGAAGACGCTATAACGAAGATTGCCTAGGTTTTCCTAGGAAACCTCCGTATGTCCCAAAACATTTTAAAAAATACAATCGAAGATTTAGAACTCCTACGTTCAACAGTCCCTTTAGTTCATAATATTACCAACTACGTTGTGATGAATAACACTGCAAATGCACTTCTTGCCATTGGTGCTTCTCCCATTATGGCTCATGCCATTGAAGAAGTGGAAGAAATGGTTACAATTTGTTCGGCAACTGTCATCAATATTGGAACTCTATCAGAACCTTGGATCCAAAGTATGGAAAAAGCAGCTAAAAAAGCTGTCACCATTGGCAAACCATTGGTTTTAGATCCAGTGGGTGCAGGAGCAAGTAACATTCGTAATACGGCAATTCGAAGAATTTTGGATGCAGGACACCCAAGTATTGTCAGAGGCAATGCATCAGAAATTTTATCTACACTTTCATCTTCCGGAAAAACAAAAGGTGTGGATGCAACTGATTCCTCCGAGTCCGCTGTGGACACAGGGAAGTCCTTATCCAATGTCACAGGTGGTGTGGTTGTCATCTCTGGTGCCACTGATTATATCTTAAAAGGTACAAACCAAGCCCAAATCTCCAATGGTGATGCACTGATGACAAAGGTGACAGGCCTTGGTTGTACAGCTTCTGCACTTTGTGGTGCCTTTGCAGCGGTACAAAAAGACCAGTTCCGTGCGGCAACTTCTGCGATGGCAGTGATGGGAATTGCTGGTGAGATGGCAAAAACCAAAACTTCCAGCCCAGGCAGTTTCCAAGTGGCATTCCTTGATGCCCTGTATGAACTGAATGCAGATACCATTAAACAAAGGTTAAATGCAAAATAAAATCCAAGGGGTGTATCTGGTGACAGATAGGCCTCTTTGTATCCACCATTGTTTAGAAGATGTTGTTCGTTTGTCTGCGAATGGTGGAGTTTCCCTTGTCCAACTCCGGGAAAAAGAAACCCCAACCCGAGAATTTTTAGAACTTGCGATCCACTTAAAAAAAATCCTAAGCCCTTTCCAAGTTCCCCTCCTCATCAATGACCGAGTGGATCTCTGTTTGGCATCGGGAGCTGATGGTGTCCATCTGGGCCAATCGGACCTACCGTGGAATGTTGCAAGGAAACTCCTTGGAGAAAGGGCGATCATTGGTCTTTCAATCGAAACAAAAGAAGATTGGGAAAATTTACAAAAAGAAAATCCCAATCCAACTCTCGATTATTTGGCAGTTTCACCCGTATTCGATACAAAAACCAAAACCAATACAAAACCCGCATGGGGCCTAGCAGGTGTTCAATGGCTTCGAGAAAAAACGACTCTCCCGATTGTAGCCATTGGTGGGATCCATTTAGACAATGCAAAGGATGTGATCGAGGCAGGTGCCAATTCACTCGCTGTAGTGAGTGCCATTTGTTCTGCAAAGGACCCGAAACTCGCGACTGAAACCTTACGAAATTTGTTTTAAGTGGATTGGTTTCGATTCCAAATCGAAACCCCTATTCTTTCGATTGGTGAATCTTGGAAATAAGTTTGGAACTCTTCTTCGGATAACGTCTGTTTCTCTTGGAAGGATGGATCCTTCCAAAATTCCCTGGGTAAAAAACTAGGTTCCATCGTTTCTACTTGGTTTCGTTTGGCGATGCCTTCATTCCAAGGGCAAACCTCTTGGCAAAGGTCACAACCATACACCCAACCCTGTTTATCCCATTTTAAAAAAGAATCTGTGACTTCTGTATGAGTTCTATCTTCGATGGTAAGGTACGAAATACATTTGGATGCATCGAGCTTATATGGTTCCAAGGCATTTGTTGGGCATACATCCAAACAACGCCTGCAACTCCCACAATGGTCAGTTGTAGTTTCCTCTGGATTAGTTTCACCTAACTCTAAATCGGTGAGTATGATGGATAGAAAAAAATAAGATCCTAACTTTGGATGGATAAGGTTTGTATGTTTCCCTTGCCATACGATCCTTGATTCTCTTGTGAGAATTTTTTCGGCGATGGGCAAACTATCAACAGATTGGCGGAAATGATTTTGTGGGTACAGTGCCTTCAGTTCTTTTAGGATTTGGTTTCCTTTTTTTCGTAATACAATATGGTAATCAGTACCAAGAGCATAACGAGATACTTTCCTTTGCATACGAGCTAAAAGACCTTCCCCTTCACTCGATCGGTAAACAAATCCCAAACAAATGGCCGATGTGGGTTTAAAACCCAAATTCTCAAATCGATTGCGAATGGAAAGAGCATGGTCTTTGGCAAACCAGTCCATATTCCCGTGTTTTTTTTCAGAAATCCACTGGTCCAAATACGCTAGGTCTTTTGCTGGGATTTTCGCTTTTGTAAATCCAACAAAGGAAAATCCTTCTTTTTCACAAAGCGACTTGATTTGAGATTGGATAGGAAGGTGGGATGGTTCCATGGCAAATGAAGAGAATGAAGTGTATCTTACAAAAATCCAAAACCTTTTGCCAAGCCATTTGTTGGTCCAGGTTCCAAAACTCATCCCGCATTTTCAAAAACTAGAAGCCCTTGTTCCATTGCCAAAAGAATTACCAGATCTCTTAAAAAAAGGGATCTATTTTGCCCTTTTACAATCGGTGGTCCGCCTTTTAAACAGAGAAACGGATCCCCTGTTACCAGAAATTGTTCCTGAATACAAGGAACTCATCCGCACCATTATCGAAACCTTTGAAACACTCAAACCAGAAGTGGAATCAAATTGGTTAGAGGAATGCATCCAGTTTGGAGATAAGTCCGCCTACCATTGGGAGTGGAAACATTTTGATTCCAAAGAATTATTTTGAAATGAGTTGAATGCTACTCGTCACAAACCTTTCATCTGGATTGTGATCTATTTTTTTTTCTTGTCAGTCATTTGACTTATATTTTCCATCACCCATTCCCATTGGTAAGTTAGTCCTCGAATCACATCATTTCTTTTTCTAACGAAGTACGAAACTCTTTTGGAATGGGCAATTTTTTCTTTTGTCTGTAATCAAAGTATACTTGGACTGTTTTTGCTTTTACATACAAAACATCTGTTGTTTGGTTTTTGATTTCATACGAAAATTCCCAAGAACTATTTCCAATTTGAGAAACCCAAGTATTTACATAGATGGAATCTCCTGGCAAAACAGAAGAAACCAAATCCATTTCCACACGTGCTAAGACAAAGGGTATGTCTTCTAAGCCTGTAACAGATAAATAGCGATTACAAAAATCAAGTCTTGCCAACTCTAAATACGCCGAATAACTTGCGTTATTCACTCTTCGCATCGGGTCCATATCATTAAATCGAATTTGGATTTCAGTTCGGATCATCTCTCTGACAAAAATGCTATGACATTCAGATTTGTCACCTTTATCCTAAAATAGAAAGTTTGATTCCAACGGATCGAAACCTTTCTCTTTCTTTTGTTGTTCTCCCAAAAATTGGCTCTAAGGAGACAGTTTGGATCACATCAGAATCAATTCCCAATGAGACCAAAACTTGGCGGATGTTCTGGACCCTTTCTTTTATCAATTTTCGATTTTTTGCCAAATTGCCCGATGTGTCTGCTGAACCCACAAGTAGTACTGAATCTAACGTTAGTTTTAAAAAAGGGCTCATCCATTCTTTGAGTTTTCGTATTTCCTGATGTTCCAATTTAGATTCTCCCGCAGGGAAATAGACCACACTTTCTACCATTTGGGAGATTGGTTCTATTGTTTGTGATGAGGACAGATTGTACGATGGAGTAACATTTTTTATCCGCGGTCTGTTTCTTTTTGGCCAAAGCCAATAGAGAAAAACGAACAAACTAACCAAGATTAGGGAAATCCAATACATACACGGATTAGACTAGAAAAAGTGAGATTGGAATCTAACAAACCGCTCGACAATTTATTTCCTGTTTGGTAAAATCCTCCTTATGGGTACAACACGATCTAAGATTCTAACCTATGTTCTGTTCTGTGTTGTGCTCTTCCAATGCAAACCACCTGAACTGTCCAATGCCTGTGATGGAAAATCAAATGGTTATGCACTTGGTTCACTCATTCGTTTTGTCACTGGAGATCGTTCTCCTTCTTGCCTTCCCTCTTTTGATTTCCAGGACCTATGGGGAGTTTTCCAAGCTCCGTCAGGTGATGTAGGTGTCAATGCGATGGCAAGTTACAAAGACCAAATCATCATTGGTGGAAATTTTCAGTTGATGGGACCTTCTACGGGGAGTGCTGCCTTCTTACAAACATCAAATGGGAAAGTGGTACCAAACCGGTATTGTCGTTATCTTAAAATTGTGGGCACTACCTTGATTGCCATCCCCGATGGAGGAGGTGGATTTTATATCGGTGGAGAATTTTATGCCGTCCAAGGGGAAGCTCGGTATGCTGTTGCTCATATCTTACCCGGTTGCCAAGTGGACCGTGTCTTTAAAGTCCCGAGAGATATCGCTGATGCAAGGGTAATCTATTCATTAGCACTAAATGGAGATCATTTGTATGTAGGAGGAGACTTTACTTCCTGGGGTGACATATCTCAAAAATACCTCGTTCGGTTGAATCGTTATACGGGAGATATTGATACATCGTTTTCAGTCCAAAACATAGATAGTACCGTATTTGATTTAGATACGATCTTCAATTCTCTTTATGTTTGTGGTGGTTTTTCACAGATAGGTGGAATCACCAAACGAGGAATTGCAAAAGTATCGTTCGCAAATGGTGCTGTGGATACATCGTTTAACCCATCCATTACGACAGGATCTTGTCTCGATTTACATTTCGGAACCGATTCTCAAGGTAGCCCCAATCTGTTTATCGCTGGGGACTTCACTGCACCTAGCAGGAATTATGCTCTATCTGTGACTCCAGACGGCACTTTGACAAATTGGAACCCAAATCCCAATGCACAAGTGAACTCAGTCCAACAATACCAAAACAAAATTTACTTGGGTGGAGGGTTCACAACGATAAACGGTGGAACAGTTGCCTCTTATATGGCTGCTGTAAACCAGGATACTGGCACAATCATCACCAACAATTATGCACTAAATGCATACGTTGCTTCCTTACAAGTCATTGAAAATACTTTGTACATCAGTGGTCAGTTTACAACTGTAAAAGGAATCCCTAGAATTTCAATGGCTTCCCTCGATCTGACAAATGAATCAGTGACCCTATTTAACCCGAATTTTGAAGGAGTGATCAGTAACCCTGGGTCTACATTTTTAACGGCTGGGAATGGGATTGTGTTCGTTACGTCTGACCGATCGACTGTGAATGTAGTACCCAGAAATCATTTTGCAGTCATCGATGAATACACGGGAGCACCTATTGAAGGAACTCCTAACTTTGATTATCCGATCAAATCCATAAATGTGAATGGAAATCGATTGTTTGTAGGAGGAACGTTCACAAACATTGCAGGCCAATCAAGAACTTCCTTTGCCATTTTAGATTTACCACATTACCAAGTGAGTTCCACGAATATTGTTCTGTCTGGTTCTCCCGAAATCCGTACCATTACAAGTGATGAGTCAAAAGTGTATGTTGGTGGGATCAGTTTAGGCACTGTGAATGGCCAAACAAGAAATGGAGTGTTTGCCTTAAACTTATCTGACCTTTCCTTAAGTACTTGGAATCCAGATTTAGGTGGTGGAAGTAGTGGAGAAAGTATCCTCGTTGTGAACGACCTTGTATTCATTGGAGGAAGTTTTACCCAAATCAATGGAGTTGGTGGTTACCAAAATTTACAAGCAGTCGACAAACTGAATGGAACAAGATTGGATATTCCAAGTTCTTCTACTTTACCCGGTGGTCTTGTCTATAGCCTAACTTATGCGAATTCCAAAATTTATATTGGTGGATTTTTTTCCTCTGTGACCGGGGTTGGTACGGTTAATAATGCAGCTGTATACGACCTTAGTACGAAAACATACCTCCAACCAAATCCAGTTTCAGCAGAAAATATGGTTAATTCTGTAAAAGCCTATCCAGATGGAAATGTGTTTTATGGTGGATCCTTTGCAAACATCAACGGAGATACAAAATTCAATACCTTTGGCGTTTACCAATCATCTACCAATTCGATGTACCAATGGAATGCAGGAATTACCAATGTTGTTTACACATCCATGTTTAAAAATGGAAGGTATTACTTAGGTGGGATCTTTAGTGTGGCTCTTCGTGAATTGAATGGAGGGCTCGTCAGAACCACATTAACTGAATGAGAACCAACTTCTCGTTAGTTGGAGTATAAAAACAAAATCAAAATGATCTCATATCACAAATGGATAGTCCATTTCATATCCTTAAAACCAAATGTCATTGATCCCACGACAAAACGTTCCCCTCCAAAACAGTCGACAAGCAAAGACCATTTTTAGAATGGAGTGAATGGTTCGATTTTTCCGAATTTCACTTCGGCTTTTGATTCTTTTCTCCCTCACATTATCCTTATCTTTTTGCAAACCTTCTCCCTTAGAAAGCACTTGTGATGTTGAGTCCAAATCTTTTTTTCTGGCATCCCTTATGAGATTTGCCACCGGTGATAAATCTCCCTCTTGCCTTCCTGCTTTTCCATTTTACGAAGAGTTTGGTTTGTATGGAGGGGTGTTTGGTCCACCCGCAAAAGTATATGCCATGACATCCTACAGGAATCATCTATTGATAGCAGGTGATTTTACATTAGCTGGACTTGCGACAGGAAGTGTCTCTGTATTACACCCTCAATCAGGGGCTGCCGTCCCCAGTCGTTTTTGTCCTTTTTTAAAAGTGAAGGGAGCTACCTACACCGCCGTATCGGATGGCAGTGGTGGTTTTTACATTGGAGGGGAATTCACCCATGTCCAAGGGTACGCAAGAAGCCAAGTGGCCCATATCCTACCCGGTTGCCAATTGGATCCCAATTTTAATCCAGTTTCCGATCCTTCGCGTTCCATTTACGCCTTACACTTACTAGGTGATAATTTATATGTAGGTGGTTTTTTTGGCTCTTGGGGATCTGGAACTCAAAGTAATCTTGCTTCTTTAAATCGATATACTGGCCAATTGAATAGTGGGTTTAATGCAGGAACTATCGATAACTTTGTTTATGCGATTACATCCTTTGGGTCTTCCCTTTTTGTGGGAGGAAGTTTCCAGACAGTCAATTCAGTCTCTAAATTTGGGATTGTGAAACTATCTGCATCCACTGGGAGTATCGATTCTAGTTTTACAAGCCAACTCTCCAGTTCCGGATCCGCATTTGATTTGTATATGGGTACTGATTTCCAAGGAAGTCCAATTTTATATGTGGGTGGGAGTTTTACAACACCTAGAAATAACGCAGTAGCCTTTTATCCTGATGGGACATTAACAACTTGGAACCCAAATCCCAATGCCACTGTTGAATCCATCCAACAGTATGAAAATCAAGTGTATCTAGGTGGATCGTTTACTTCTGTTACAGGAGCGGCAACAACGAACGGTCTTGTTGCAGTGGATAACCAATCGGGAACTGTTACCAATAATACGTTTGGTGTAAACCAATCGGTATCTACCATACAAATCATCGGGAACCAATTGTATGCCCTTGGCCAATTCACAAATGCGAAAGGGATTCCCAGAAATTATGCAGCTGGTTTTGATCTGCCCAGTGGTACTCTAAACAATTGGAATCCTTCCCTGGAAGAACCTGTTACAAATCCTGGTGGTGCCATCATACCTTATGGAGGTGCCGTAGCACTAACAAATGCTAAATCATCAGTGAATGTCCAAGCAAAAAGAAATTTTGTTGTGATTGATGAAGCATCTGGTGCTCCCATTGATGGTACTCCTCAATTCGATTATCCAATTAAATCCATTCATGTAAAAGACAATCATCTCTTTCTTGGTGGAAGTTTTGAAACCATCAATGGCATTGCTCGCAGAGGATTTGCAGTTCTCGATTTACCCACTTATGAATTAAATCCAACAAACCTACAAATCACAGACCCTTCGCTTGAAATCCGAACCATCACAAGTGCCAATGGCCAAATTTTCTTTGGCGGAACGGGGATGACCACTGTGTCTGGGCAAACACGAAACGGAGTTGCTGCCATTTCTTCTGATACATTCCAA
Source organism: Leptospira sp. (assembly GCA_016742255.1). Taxonomy (GTDB): domain Bacteria; phylum Spirochaetota; class Leptospiria; order Leptospirales; family Leptospiraceae; genus Leptospira_A; species Leptospira_A paudalimensis. The sequence continues at coordinate 58,189 of JACVCB010000012.1, read as the reverse complement.
CTCACTAATTGGAATCCAAACATCGGAGCCAATAGTGCCACCTCCATGCTTGTGATCGGTGATGCTTTATTTTTAGGTGGGCTTTACACTACGTTAAATGGAAATAATACCATCAGCAACTACCGTGCAGTTGATTTAGTGAATGGAACAGCCATTTCCTTACCTTCCACAAGCAATTATCCATCGAGTGATGTGACAACACAAAGCCTGTATGAAGGGAAAATTTATTTAGGAGGGATCTTCACATCCATTTCAGGGATTGGGAGTTTTCCAAACTTTGCAATTTTTGATTTAGGCACACAATCCTATGTAAACCCTTCTCCCATTTATGCAAATGGTTTTGTGAATACCATCACACCTGGTGCGGATGGAAAATTTTTTGTAGGTGGATCGTTTACGGGACTCAATGGCTCAACAACTTCCAATTATGCGGGAGCGTTCCAATCAAAAACAAATACAATCGTGAACTGGGCACCAAACCCTGATAATACGGTATTTGTCAGTATGTATCGGAATGGGAAATGGCATGTTGGTGGTGAATTTATCCATGCCTTCAACAAACCATATGGTGGATTCTTTTTAACCGACTTAACAGAGCCACCTAACAACTAAGACAAACAATTATTTTGTTTTTTTCTTACGTTTGAGAATGAATTGAATGGCTTCCTCTCCTTTTTTGACACCGAGTAAGGCTGTTTTGTACAATTTAGTACGAATGGTGGTCGTGAGTTTGACAGGTAGTGGTTCGTCAGGAGCCACTGTGATGATCTTTACTCCTCTCGGAGGTTTTACCACAATTTCTCTCGCTAAATTAAAATGAAAATGGTGGAGTTTACGCATCATCCTTCGGATGGTTCTGTGTTTTGGGAAGGCGAGTAAACTTGTTAGGCGAGTGAGTGGCCCTGATATATGCCGAATTGGTGAATTCATAATCACTACAATTTCTTTATAACCAGCTTCAATGATATCTTGGATGGGAAGAGGATTGAGGATGGCTGCATCTGAATACAATTTCCCATTTAACATGTGTTTTCCTCTAGTAGCAATGGGCAAAGATGTTGCTGCTTTTAATAAATCAAAAACATTACTGGATGTTGCTTTGATGTATTCAATGGAATGTGTGTGTAAATTACTAACAGCAATGACAAAATGAGGCAATTTTTTGGAATCCAACGTTTCAGATTCCAAACGAACTTTTTTACGAAAGATAAAATCAATGAGGTATTCTTGGTTTAAGAATGTTTTCCCTTGGAATGGGTGAAAGTAGGAAATGAGTTTACGGCCGGAGAGATCTCTGTACCAAACCCCAAGTGCTTTTTCACTTTTCACAGGTTCCACTTTTGGCATCGACACATAATACGCCGCAGCACAAGCTCCAGAGGAGACACCCACCACCAAATCAAAGTAATTTGGTCTTAAGAACCGATTCCAAGCATAAAGGACACCACCCGAAAAGGCTCCCTTCATGCCACCACCTTCCACTAACAGGGCCCGTTTTGTCCCTTTTGCCTTGGGAATTTTGGGAGTTTGGTTCGGATTTTGGTCAGTCATAGGTCTCTCCATACCAGAGTCTTCCCACCCAGATTTGGTTGCAAAAAGGATTCAAAAAAAATGGAAAGAGGACAATAAAAATCGCTACGAAGGCAATTGATTTGTATGCTCGGAATTCGCACCATTGAAATCGAAGTCGAAGGTGATTCTGTTAAGGGAACCTTACAATGGTCTACCAATTCCTTTTACCAATTGGAAATGTATGTCCCTTACTCAGGACCTGTGTATACATTTTCCTTTCCGAAATTATTCCCACCCTTCCAAGAAGAAACTTTGGCAGAAATCGAACAAAATGCTAAAAGCCACCTTCGCACTTTGTATTATAAATGTGAAGGCATAAAGAAGGAAATCCCTAAGATAGAAACTGTTCTCAAAGAGTTTTGGATGGAGATCCAATCAATCCCCGTACTTTCCCCAAGTGAGTGGAAACAAAAAAATGAATTTTTAAAACAGGCTATGCTTGCAGGTTATATGGACAAAGCCATATACGAAAAAACAATTTATGATCTAACAACTGTCATGGAAAAAAAACAAAATGAACGCGAGAAACGTTGCGAATCATTTTTATCTCAGTACCTTCCCGAGTTTTCTCACTTACAAAATCATTTTTCGTGGATTCGTTTCTGTTATGAATTCACAGAAAAAAAACACTTACTCCTTCTTTAAAAAATCCTTTTTCTTGCCAAAGAGATGCGGATGGACTTTACTTTCCAATAGATGGGAAATTTATTTCCCGTTACTATAGAATAGAACTTGGAAATTAGCTATGCGACCAATGGACCAAATCACAGGCAAAGAACAAAAAAACCATGTGATCTTACACTATTTAATGAACCAGGAAATGAAAGCCAATTGTAACGGTCAGGTGCAAACCATGACGGTTATACAAGAAGTGCCTGGTGGTGAAGAAATTATTGTACAATGGGCTGAAGTTTGGCCTATCGGTGAGGGAACTACTATTGTTCTTTCCAAGTTACTTGCTCGTTATCTAGAACTCCATTGTACCTTTGTCAAACAATTGGCTCCACATAAAATCCAATTAAAGGTCGAAAAAGTACTTATTGCTAAAAAAGAAAGGTTAAACCCTCGATTTACCATCACCGAAGAAGGAATGGTCAATGTAACCAACATCGTCAGTTCCAAAACCATCATCGAAGCCAATATGTTTAATATCCCAACACTTGTACGTGTGAACTTTGAAGACTATCGCAAACGTATGATGGTTCGTTCTGGTGAAGCTGGGATCATGGATATTTTTAAATCGGGAATGGAACGTAAGTTTGATGTTGTGAAATCAACTCAAAAAATTTTGTTCATCAAAGATGCAACAAATCCAGAAAGTTACCGAATGGATGCAGAGGGATTCCTAAATTACGAAGAAGATATCGAAGAGAATGCCGACAAACTTGCGTTCGCCGCTCGTGATAAAAAAATCAAATCAGAACTTATATTACCCATTTTGTACAAAAACGAATTAGAAGAAATTATACCAATTGGATATTATTTCTTACAAACCAAAGACAAAAACATCACCGAAGACGATTTAAAGTTTTACCAAACACAAATTGCAGAAATGATCGAAAGGATCAAAGATGCAAACTTGATGACAACTGTGGAAAAATTCCCAGTCATCGACTTATCTACGACAGGTCTCAAACTGAGAATCACAAACAGCAGTTTGGTGGAAACTCTACCCAAACAAAAAGGAATTTTATTAGAATTGGTATTCAAACTCCAAACCCCTTTCCGTTTTTTTGGGAAAATTGCTTGGTCTCATAAAGAAGAATCAGGTGATTTGCTTGTGGGTGTGGAATTTTCTGGAAAACGAACGTATGCTGAAAAAGTTCGTTTTGAAGAGAACATTGAGATCATCAAAAACAATGGCAGGACTGCTGCCTAATTTTTTAACGAATTTCCAATTTGATTGTTTTTGTAAATTTGGGAATTTCGTAAGCGCAAACATAGTATAACATCTTTAAGTCGATGTAATCATAGGCTCTTGCCAAATCCTTTTGCCACATGGTATCCATTTTTTCCCAAGGAAGATTTGGGTACTTTTGTTTTTCCGAATTCGGAATTTTTAAAGATTCCGTTTGGATGGTTTTTAACATTTCTTCTGCAAAAAAACTATCATGTTCCCCTTCTTTGAATTCTTGGATTTGATTTCGGAAAATAAAAGCTTCCAATTCTTTGCAATAAAAGACCAATTCATGAAACATGGTTTCAACTTAAAATTCGAAGTTCCCTAGGCTAGTTTTTTTCATTGGCAAAGTTCTGCCGTTTCTTTACCCTTTCGATAGATATGAAACCATTCCTTTCCATTTTGATTTCGATACTGTTTCTTTTGGTTCTCCCTATCGCGTCCGCAGAAAAAGATTTCCAGATCATTGACCTTGTCATTGGCAAAGGGGATGAAGCGTTTTCTGGTTCTTATGTGACTGTTCATTATGTAGGCAAATTGCAAAACGGAACCAAATTTGATAGTTCCAGAGACCGCAACCGTCCCTTTGAATTCAATTTAGGTGCAGGGGAAGTGGTGAAGGGATGGGACAAAGGGATCAAAGGCATGCGTGTGGGTGGTAAACGAAAACTCATCATCCCTCCAGAACTTGGGTATGGAAGTAAACGTGTGGGAAACATCCCTCCTGATTCCACACTCATCTTTGAAGTCGAACTATTAAAGATCTATTAGTACAAAGACTTAACTAGTTTCGAAGATTCGAAAGAAAGGAATTTCGATTGGGGAAATTCCTTGACAAGACCTAGAATCATTCTATGCTGTTTCCTCTATGGAAAGGAAACAAATTTTAGCGACTACCTCTCTTCTCGTACTCTTCGTACTTCTCCTCACAAACTGCAAACCCAAATCAGACTCTGATGAAGATACCTTACTCTTGTTAGCTGTAGCAGCTTCTAGAATTTGTGCCAATTCAGCATACACAGGAACCACTGTTGTGGCTTCTACTGCCACTTTGGATACCAATACTGATTGTATCACTGGTATGACCTCTTCTATGTCAGCTGACTTACCTGCTTGGATCCGTAACAATTTTAAATGTGCAGTGGGTACTGTATCCGGAAGTAATTATGTATTCCGTTCCCAAAATATCCCAAATAACAAAAGTTTTTATTTTGGTTCGACGTCTCCTCGATACGAAGCTCTTGCGAATGGACAAAAATCTGCGGGGAACAACCAAATTTCGTCTCAGTGTTTGGTGTATACGATTCCTAGTTCCCCAGCTGCCAAATCAGGAGCTCTTACTGGAACCCAAAGTGGGTATGCTTCCGTTGGGATCACTGTGAATGGTCTTGCGATCTTTAATAACGCTGCTGCTGCCCCTGATACGCTTTCCACTGAAGCACAAACATTCGATAAGTACAATGGCCACCCACAAAATTCAGGTGTGTACCACCACCACTCACAACCTTTGAATGTTACTAATGATAATGCAAATTTGATTGGGGTATTAATCGATGGTTTCCCTGTGTATGGACTTCTCTGTGATAGAAATACAGTTGCAACAGGCGATGATGCTGCTCCTGGAACAGGGACACCAGCTTTGGATTCCAATCATGGTCATACTGCAGCTACAGTTTTGTTTCCATCTGGAATTTATCATTACCATTATGCATCAGATGCAACAGCTGGAATCCCTACACTAATTGGTTCTTATTTTTATGGAACTCCAGGAACGGTTTCCAACTAACAAGATTTTGTTGTTCCCACTTCGATTTGTCTTTGTTTCTCTTTTGTTTTTCCTTTGTTTGTCTTGTGGCAAAGAAACGGTCAAACAAGGGGACAAAGACCTTTCGGAAGACCAAAACCATTTTCTATTGTACAAGGGAAAACCATTCAATGGGTTTTACGTGGCCGAAAATGCCGTCCTTGCCGAAACCTATGAAACCGAATTTTACAAAGGTGTACCTCACGGAAGTTATACGGTAAAATCCTTTTCGGGTGTCTTACTCGAATCTCGGCACATTCGGTACGGGCAAAAACATGGAACCCAAACCTTGTATTTCCCATCGGGCCAAATCCGCCAATCTTCAGAATATGAAATGGGAGTCCCTGTCGGCGAACATTTTGAATACTTTGACAATGGACAATTGGCAACCTACCAAACCTTCTTCCCCTCTGGAAAACCAAAGGTGGTGAAAAAATGGAACAAACGAGGACAAATTTATTTGAACCAAGTGTTTTTGGAATCGGGAGAAAGTTTTGGCCGTCCAGGGAGTAAACTCTGTGATCCCATCCCAGAAGAGACAGTGAACCAAACGGGCATTAACTCTCCTAACACTACCACCAAACTTTGATAAGTCGATTTAAGGGAAGGTACCCTTTTACAAATGAATGAAACAAAACCAAACCTTAATCTGATAAAACCAAATTTCTTTTTTCAGAAATCGATTCTTAGATCCATTTCCATCTTTCTTTTCTGTTTGGTGAGTTTGTTTGTTTTGGGAACTTGTAAAGAAAACCAGTCTTCTCCCGAGACGGATTCTTTGCCTTATTTTTCAGGAAAAGACTTTGATCCCATTTGGACAAAAGTTCCAAACGAAACCTCTGACTTACACCAAATCCCCGAAGGATTCAAACTCATAAATCATTTGGGAAACCAAATCCTACTCAGAGAACATTCCCCTAAAATCAGTTTGGTTGTTTTCTTTTATGCAACCTGTCGTGGGATTTGTCCGATGATCACAAAAAATATCATCCAAATTGAACCACAGTTAGCCGAATTCAAAGACTTAGAAATTCATTCCATCTCCATCAATCCAAAGGAAGACACACCCGCAGTTCTTTCCAAGTACCGCACTCTCTACAAAATCCAAAACCCAAACTGGAATTTTTATACAGGGGAACTTTTGGACATTGAATCGTTTGCCAAAACCACATGTGGGGCGGAAGTCGAAGGATTTTCTGTGGAAAAAAACAAATACGAATTTGTGCATACCGAAAATATTTTTTTATTTGATGGGAACAAATACCTTCGTGGGATTTACCGCGCCAAAGGTACGGGCGATATACAGAGGTTAGTTGCAGACCTTAGGATCCTCACCAAATAATTGGTTGGGTTCCTAAGGGGAATCGGAGGGTACGAATCGAAGATTCTAGGGATCTTAATTTTTGATTTTGTACCCAGAACGAAAGATAAGCCATGTGACTGTCAAACAAACCGAAAGGAACACAAGGATCATCCCAATACTCACTGACAAAGCAACATCCGCTCGTTCAAAAAAACTATAACGAAACCCACTCACCAAATACAATACGGGGTTAAACATACTGATTTTTTGCCAAAAACTGGGTAACATTTGGATGGAATAAAAACTCCCACCGAGAAATACAAGAGGAGTGATAACAAGCATCGGAATCATTTGTAGTTTTTCAAAACTGTCAGCCCAAATCCCAATCACAAACCCAAACAAACTAAAACTAATGCAGGTTAGTAAAAGAAAAAATACCATTAGAAATGGATGGTCAATGCGAATGGGAACAAAAAAAGAAGCAGTGATGAGCATAAGAATCCCGAGCATCAGTGATTTAGTGGCCGCAGCTCCCACATACCCAATCACCACTTCCCACATGGTCACAGGTGCCGAAAGGATTTCATAAATGGTTCCATTGAACTTGGGAAAATAAATCCCAAAGGATGCATTGGAAATACTTTCTGTGAGGAGTGATAACATCACAAGGCCTGGTACAATAAAACTTCCATAATGGATTCCATCAATCTCTTGGATCCGAGACCCAATCGCAGATCCAAATACAATGAAGTACAAAGATGTAGATAAAACAGGAGAGGCTATACTTTGTAATAACGTACGAAATGTACGAGCCATTTCAAATTGATAAATCGCTTGGATTGCATGGAAATTCATACGGGCTCCTGTAATAACTGAACAAAAATTTCTTCTAAGCTACTTTGTTTTGTACTCAAATCACTGAATTGGATTTTTTCTTTTTTGAGATCATCCAAAAGTTTGGTCATCACACTACTATCATCCGAACGATCATACGTGAATACAAAGGTGGTATTGTTATCTGAAAGTTCTAGTTTGTACTTTGATAACGACTTTGGAATCGATTTGATTGATTTTTTCAATTCAATCCGCAATTGTTTGGTTCCCAATTGTTTCATGAGTTTGTCTTTGTTTTCGGTGAGGAAAATTTCTCCCTTACGGATCACAGAGATACGGTCGGCAATTAACTCTGCTTCTTCGATATAATGGGTTGTGAGGATGATGGTGACACCATTTTTACGAAGGGATTCTACAATCTTCCACATATCCTTTCGTAGTTCCACATCCACACCAGCACTTGGTTCATCCAAAAACAAAATTTTTGGTTCGTGTGACAATGCTTTGGCGATTAAAACCCTTCGTTTCATCCCACCAGATAAAGTCATGATCCTTTGGTCTTTTTTGTCCCAAAGGGAAAGGGATTTTAATACTTCTTCGATGTATTTAGGATTTGCTGGTTTTCCATACAAACCACGAGTAAAACTCACACTCGCCCAAACGGTTTCAAAAGCATGGACACTGAGTTCTTGTGGGACAAGTCCAATGAGAGACCTTGTTTTTTTGAAATCTTGGATGATATCGTATCCAGAGACCTTCACCTCACCGGCACTAGGTGATACGATCCCACAGATCAAATTGATTAAAGTGGTTTTCCCAGCACCATTGGGTCCAAGTAAGGCATGGATCTCTCCCTCACCCACTTCCCAATTCACTGATTTGAGTGCTTGGAAACCATTGTCATAGGACTTGGAAACTTGTTTTACAGTTAGGATTGGTTTCAAACGGTTTCATCCTTCCAGCCAATGTCACTGAGGAAGTCGTCATAACCACCATCATAGACAAAAACTCGGTCATCATCGAATACAATGAGTTTTGTGGCCACAGCGCGCAAGTGCATTTCGTTGTGGGTAACCATGATCACAGATCCATCAAAGTTATCAATCGCCTCAATGAGCGAGTCACAAGATTGCATGTCCAAGTGGTTTGTGGGCTCATCTAAGTAGAGTAAGTGGCAAGGAGTCACAAGGATTTTTCCAAGTAACACTCGGCTCTTTTCTCCCCCAGAAAGCACTTTGATTCTTTTTAAGGCAAGGTCTTCCGAAAACATCAAACCACCGGCAATATTACGAGCTTTCCCTTCCGAACAGTTGGGATCAGCACTCATAATTTCTTGGACAACCGTATTACTTTCGTTCATGTTCAGTTTGTTTGTTTGCCCAAAGTATCCTTCTTTTAAGATAGGGTGTTTTTTCACACTACCCGTCACAGGAGTGAGTTCACCCGCTATCAATTTGAGAAGGGTTGATTTTCCTTTTCCGTTTTTTCCGATGATACAAATTCGATCTTCTGGCCCAACACTGATGGAAAAATTTTCAAACAAAAAAGGAGATTTTCCATCATAAGAAAATGAGACATCCTCTACGCTTAACATTTGGTTGGCGGAAAAAGGCGCACTATTAAAATACAATTCCATATCTTCAATGGTATCAAGTGCCTTCATCTCACCTTGTTTTTCTAATTTTTTGACACGAGATTGTGTGCGACTTGCAAAACTTGCTTTTGCTTTGAACTTAGCGATGAACATCTCTTCTTGTTTGCGTTTTTTGGCTTCATTCAATCGAGTTTTTTCATAAATTTCTTCGGCTTGGTTGATTTGAGTGTACAACTTTTCAGTATCACCTTGCACTTTGATTGCCTTTGTACGGTGGATGGCGACTGTATGAGTCACAACACTGTCCATAAAACTTCGATCGTGTGTGATGAGAATGATCTCTCCTTCCCATTCCTTAAGGAATTCCTCTAACCAACGTATGGTGACAATGTCCAAATAGTTGTTAGGTTCATCCAAGATGAGCATATCGGGTGCAGACACTAAAAGTTTTGCCAAGTTCATTCGGATTTGGTACCCACCGGAAAACTCTTCGGGGCTACGTTCCATGTCTTTTTCGGAGAAACCAAGACCAAATAAAATGCGTTCTACCTTCCATGTTTCGTACTCATCCCCTTCCGGTAGACCCAGTGCACATTCTTCGAGTACGGTTGGTTTGGTGAAGACCAAATGTTGTTCCAAGTGGCCGATGCGGTATCCTTTGGGAATGGTGATGTTTCCCGAATCAGGTTCGGTTTTTCCTTGGATGATTTGGACAAGGGTTGATTTTCCATGTCCATTCCGACCGACAAGTCCAACCCTTTCCCCCCGATTCACACTGAATTGTAAATCATCAAATAAAACGTTACCATTGAATTGTTTGTTTAAGCCAGATATTTTGATCATATAATTTCCGAAGGGAGAGTAGAGATAAAACCAAGATGCAAAAAGTATCCGAAAGGACGAGTAGAAAGAATTGGAATCAAATGTGTTTTTTAAGGATTTAATGAAAAATTTCTGACATAATCACTAAGGCACAAACGTTAGAAATTATGAACTTTTTTTGGACTCCCAAAAGACCGAAACTGTACTGTGCGAACTTATCTTTTGTATTTACTAGGAGGCCTTTGTTTGTTAGGAGTGGACTCGTCCTACTCCAATGGAAACTTACAAGTGGCCTTTGGTGCAGAAGAAAACTACCTCCTCGTTCGTTCCCTCGATTCCAGTGTCATCCATTTAGGAGACGCGGAAGATAAAATAGAATACCGAAACATCATCGATGAATACCTACGCTTCAAAAGCCTTCATATCCAAGGAAATTATGGAGAAGCTTACCTTGCTGTTCGTTCAACACAATACAAACTCATCCAACTTTATGATAAAATCCTTACAAAAAACATAACACTTGTTCGAAGTGAACTTGAGTTACTTGGCAGAAAAGCAAGAGACAAAGAAAAAACACAAACCAAGGCTTTTTTACGTTTGGCGTTACGTGATGTCAGTGAAGCGGAACAAAAATTGGTGATGGCAAGGAACATACGTCCCTATTTGTATCTTTTGAAACTGAGAGAAATGTTGTTTGCTCTAAAGATTTTAAAACATTCTGGCAAGTTTGTTATTTTTTTAAACTTACTCCATGATGGACAGTACATGGATTCCGTAGAGTTTTACGATTTTGATACCATTGAATCAGAACTCATTCGTGGTTTTGGTCCGAGTTCCAAATACCTCGCCATCCATTACGACAATGCCTTTCTCCCCTTCCGAGAAGAAAGTATCTATGAAGACAAAATGACAAATTTCAAAACCCAAACCATCAATCAAAACGAAACACTGAAATAAAATCTGTGTTGGTCAATCGATTAATCCTTTCAGATGTTCCCATTAGGAAGTTTTTAATTGGATGAAGTCCCTTGCACGATTAGCCTTTTCTTTTGCTTCCTCAATGGTTTTGCCAAGTGCTAAGCTAACTCCCATTCGGCGTTTTCCAACCACTTCTGGTTTTCCAAAAATACGAATGTCAACTCCTGGAATCGACAAAGCTTCCTTTAGTCCCACGTATTCAGGTGACTTGGTATCTCCTTCGAGTAAGATCGCAGAACTAGCGGCTGGTGTTTGGAATATGAGTTCAGGGATTGGTAGGCCAAGTAGTGCTCTCGCGTGCAATGAAAATTCAGAAATATTTTGAGAGATCAGGGTGACAAGTCCTGTGTCATGTGGTCTTGGAGAAACCTCACTAAAGTACACTTCGTCCCCTTGGACAAAAAGTTCTACACCGAAGATTCCAAAACCACCAAGCCCTGTGGTTACTTTTTCAGCAATTTGTTTTGCAGATTCTAATGCTAAGTTTGACATTGGCTGGGGCATCCAAGACTCCACATAATCTCCATTAACTTGTCTATGCCCTATTGGTGGTAAAAAACTTGTACCACCAATGTGACGTATTGTGAGTAAAGTAATTTCAAAATCAAAAGGAATGAACTCTTCAATGATCATCTTCCCTTTGCCAGTGCGCCCTCCTGTTTGGCCGTATTCCCAAGCTTTCTGGATGTCAGATTCTGTTTTGACCAAACTCTGTCCTTTTCCAGAAGAACTCATGATGGGTTTTACCACACAAGGGTATCCAATCGTATGGATGGCTTTTGAAAAATCATCTTCTGTATCTGCAAATAGATAAGCAGATGTTTTTAAACCTAATTCTTTTGCTACAAAATTTCGAATTCCCTCACGGTTCATAGTGAGGTTCACGGCTTTGGCACTGGGAATGATTTTGAATCCCTCGGATTCTAAACGGACTAAAGTTTCTGTATGGATGGCTTCAATTTCAGGCACAACATAATTTGGCTTTAACTCGCGTATGGTTGCTTCTAACTCTTTTGGATCGAGCATATTGATGACACGAGACTCTTGTGCCACAAGCATAGCAGGTGCATTTGGATAACGATCCACAGCAATGACATGGACACCCAATCGATTGGCTTCTATTGCTACCTCCTTTCCTAATTCTCCTGAACCAAGAAGGAGGAGTTTTGTTGCCTGTTTCGTAAATGGTGTTCCTATCATAATCGTAAAGATTTCGACACCTAGTTGTACGACAAGAACGAATCGTTACATCAGATAACGTTTTCCGAGTTTGTCTCTTTGGTAAATATTTGCACCCATCCGAATGAGTAAGTCAGACAATTCGCCTAGTCCATCAAAACTATTGGCAATGTGTAAGGCAGTGACACCACTCGGATCTGCGGCATTGGGATTTGCACCTGCATACAATAATACTTCCACTGCTTCGATATTCCCTGTTTCTGTGGCTTTATGAATTGGATACAAACCCATGTTATCTGGTTCGTCGGGATTCAGACCAATGGCGAGTAATCGTTTTAGAAAATAAAGATCAGATACTTCGACCACTGCAAGCCCCAGTAGTAAAGCAGACTCAGTTAAACAAATTTTTTTTAATTCTGCATCGGATAACAACAAATCAAAACTATCTCTGTCACCCCTGGTGATAGCAGAACACAAACTGCGAAGCCGAATATTGGATTTGGATTTCAATGCGAAATCGATTATGTTTTGGATCATACCCATATCGTATCACTTTCCCTCGTTTGTTTGCTTGTAAAAATGAGACATTTTTTCAAATTCTGCAAACCAATCTTTTGGGATCGTTCCCGAATTCCGTTTAAAATCATGATTAAAATGAGACTGGTCTGCATATTCAAAATTCTGTGCTATATCGGTTAGACGAAGATTTGGATTGTTTGTTTGGTAATGTTCGGGATTCCTTACAAGAGATAAAACGCGATGGACAGAACGGTATTCGGATGGATTGAGTCCCACAACCTCCTGGAATTTTCGTTCCAATTGTTTTCTTGAGATGCTTAATTTTTTTGTAAGCGAATTGATACTGGTTTTGGGATTGGTTAATTCCATCAGTGCAAATCGAATATAAGTCGGAACTTCTGTTTGTTTCCCAGGAAAATTCTTTAAGTACTCCGACAATGATTGGATGAGATCTGTTTCCTCAATTTTTGCTCCTTGGAAAACCTTATCCAAATGCTTGTTAGATGGTATTTCAGGAAATTGATTTTTTAACGGTAGACCTTGTTTGGAAAAAAGAGCATAGAGAGATGCCACATAAAAACGGATGGAGACTAAGTTTAAGTGGGAAGGTGAGAGAACACGCCACCTTCTTGTTTGTGGACCTACCAGATGGGATTTAGGCAATATAAAGGTTTCACCCGATTCTGTTTCTACCATCGGTGGTTCTCCCAAATGAAATACCATCTCACATTCGTAAGACGGTATGATCCAAGGTAATTCGATAGATTTTACCTCCCTCCAAACCCAAAACTCTTTCACAAAAGTTTCCCATTCAGAAGGAGGTTTTATAAATTGAATGTCCACGAATTGGTTCCTAGTGTTTCTCTCTTTATTTTCCTACTTCCATCGACTCATACGAAGCGCATTGAAGACAACGGACACAGAACTAAACGCCATGGCAGCACCACTCACCCATGGAGCAAGTAAACCAAAAGCAGCAATCGGAATTCCAAGTAAATTGTATCCAAGCGCCCATCCAAAATTTTGGCGGATATTCAATACTGTATCCTTACCGATTTTGATCAAGTCCACAATCCTTTGGATATCACCATTCACAAGTACAACATCCGCCGTACTGATGGCAATGTCTGATCCTGTTCCCATCGCAATACCGACACCAGCAGAAGCAAGTGCAGGAGCATCATTGATCCCATCTCCCACCATTGCACTATGGATATTGGAATCCTTCAGTTGTTTGATGATTTTTGCTTTTTCTTCGGGTAACAAACTGGAATACACAGCAGTGATCCCAACTGATTTCGCGACTTTGTTTGCTGCTATTGGATTGTCTCCCGTTAGAAGGACTGGTTCTACTCCAATGGAATGTAAGTCGTCAATCGCTTGTTTTGCGGATTCACGGATTTGGTCTTCGATGCGAAAAACGATCATACCATCAATTTTTCCTTTGATTCCAACGAACACCAAACTCACACCATCATTCTTCCACTCTTCGACACCAGTTTTGATATCGACTGGAATCAAAAACCCCTTCTCTTCCACAAACGATTGTTTACCGGCATAATATAAATTACCTTCAATTTCGGTTTGGATACCCCCACCAGGAGAAGTGATCGTTTTTACGATCCCAAGATCACCAGATCGATAGTCCTTCTCTTTTCCAAAGGCCAAAATGGCTTTTGCTAAAGGGTGATCAGAAGTTTCTTCCATAGCAAGCACATGTCCAAAGACTAAAGATTTTTGATCTTCCGAAACGCCAGATGCGAGAACACCTGTTACCTTAGGTTTTCCTTCCGTGAGAGTTCCCGTTTTATCAAAAAAGATCATATTGATCTTTGAAACTGATTCCAACGCCTCTGCACTACGAAAGAGTACCCCGCGTTTGGCGGCTCTTCCTGTTCCAACAAGAAGTGAGATTGGAGTTGCAAGCCCAAGTGCACAAGGACATGCAATAACAAGGATGGCGATACTTGTTTCAATCGCCTTTGTGATCTCACCAGGTGCCAGAATCAAGTACCAAACAAAAAAGTCTAGGACACTAAGGGCAATGACTACTGGTACAAAATAACCTGATATTTGGTCGGCAATCCTTTGGATGGGAGCTTTGGTTCCAAGAGATTCCTCTACCGATTTGATGATATGGGATAAAGTGGTATCATTTCCTACCTTCATAGCTTTCACAACCAGTGACCCATTCCCATTCACTGTTCCACCGAGGATTTTATCTCCTAGTTTTTTCTCCACTGGCATACTCTCACCAGTTAACATGGATTCATCGGCAAAACTTTCTCCTTCTGCAACAATTCCATCCATTGGAAATCGTTCCAGAGCTTTCACAAGAACCAAGTCGCCTTGTTTTAGGTATTCATTGGGAACTTCTGTCCAAACTCCGTTCGATTTCACTGTAGCAGTTTCTGGACGAAGTGAAAGTAATGCTTTAATCCCATCACTACTTTTCCCTTTAGCCATATGTTCAATCCACTTACCACCTAATATAAATGTGATGAGGACAGCTGAGGTCTCAAAATATAAATCTTTTCCAAAGATACTATACCCATACGCCGCCGTTGTTCCAATCACCACAAGTACATCCATATTCGCTGCTCCATTGCGAAGAGCACGGTAGGCAGATTGATAAAATGGAAACCCTATCAAAAATTGAACTGGAGTTGCGATGATCATCTGCACCCATCGGTCCATCAAAATATGGGGCATTGGTAAAAATGATAAAAATTGGAAATGTGTCACCATTCCATAAAACAGAGGAACTGAAAAAAGTGTAGAAAGGATGAATCGAATTTTTAAAACTCGAATGTGATCTTTCTGTTTTTTTTCTGTTTCTGATTGTTTGTTTGGATCATGTTCTGTTGCTTGGTAACCAAGAGACTCCACTGTTTTTAAGAGTGTATCAACTGGTATTTGTTCTTCTGCCCGAAGGAAAACCGATTCACGAGCAAAATTGACTCTCACATCCGTTACACCTGGGAGTTTGGAAAGGCCCTTCTCAATTCGAAGGGCACAATTCGCACAAGTCATCCCAAAAAGGTCTAACGTATGTTCTGTGGTTTTATTTAACGTTTCCAAGGGTATAACCATCCTCACTCAAACGGTTTCGGAGTTTTTCCAACTCCTCTTCTGTTAGAGTTTCGTTCACTGATACAATTTCATAATCTACATCAGCAGTTGCTTTTTTTCCATTTTCAGAAAATATTTTTTCTACAGTCATCTTACAGTGATTACAAGTCATTCCTTCTATTTTATAATTAACCATGGTGATGCTCCTTCTTCTCTTCTTTTAGTTCATTTAATGGCAGTTTGTATTTTACCTCTGCCCCTTTTTGCCCTTTCCAAACAGGAGAAAGATGTAACTCTCCTTCTGTTGGTGTGACCCCTTTTGGTAATTCACAGTAAAAGTGATCTGGGTGGCCAGCACACTTCAGTCTGACTTCTTTGCCGGCATTCACAATACTAGCAGTCACATTCGAATTTTTGGAAGTCGGATTTTCAAAATTAATATCCAAAAGATACACTTTAAATCCGAGATTCTGGTAAGCCAAAACTTCTGTGTGAAATGCACCAGGCATCTTGATCACACCTCCATTTGGCCCTGGTTTGTGTTCTCCGTGCGCGGCGATGGGTTGGATCGCTAGAAACGCCGAAAAAACAGTGATTTTAATAAGATTTTTCATTGTTTTTATGTTAACTCCTTTGTTATCATGAATCCCAGTGTAAACCTTCCAATCGTTGGAAGGTCAATAGGCGATTACGTTTTTTTCATT
This sequence comes from Leptospira sp., assembly GCA_016742255.1. Classification (GTDB taxonomy): domain Bacteria; phylum Spirochaetota; class Leptospiria; order Leptospirales; family Leptospiraceae; genus Leptospira_A; species Leptospira_A paudalimensis. The sequence continues at coordinate 41,908 of JACVCB010000012.1, read as the reverse complement.
TTTTTTAAAAAAAAATTTAGGAGGAAAATTGTGAATATTGGGGAACTTTCCAAATCATCTGGAGTCTCATCCAAACTCATTCGCCATTACGAAAGTATTGGGCTTATCCCAGAGACAAGAAGGAATGATAATGGTTATCGACTGTACACAGATGATGACGTACACTATGTACGTTTTATCAAACGATCAAGAGAACTTGGATTTTCATTGGAAGACATTAAAAGTTTATTAGGTCTTTGGAAAAACAAATCCAGAAGTAGCAGACAAGTGAAACAACTTGCCGAAAAACACCTAGAAGATCTCAATTTAAAATTAAAACAAATCAAAGATATGGCAGATACATTAAAACATTTGGTCCACAATTGCCATGGTGACCATAGGCCCGACTGCCCTATCCTAAAAAATTTAGAAATGAATTAGAGAGAAAATTACATTGATTGTTTGATGGCATCTGCAATCAAACGATTTGCCTTTTCATTGAAGTGAATGTCTTCTTTTTGCAAAAGTCGGTTATGAATTCTAAAAATTTTACGCATATCAATCAATTGTATCTGGTTTGATTCACTAAAAGTTCGTAATGCGAGAATGAATTCCGAATCGCCAACCAACCATTTTCTATCCATTGAAAATCCAATTTTTTGATACACATCAAATCGTTTTGGATCAAATTCCACATCAAGTGGGATATAAATGATTGTAAAGTTCTTATGATTTGTTTGTAAGTCTGAAAACAAACGTAACAAAATACGATTCCATCTTAGGAAATTTTGATTGGATACTGAATTCACATCCAAGGATTCTTTGAAATAATTTGGACTGATGGAATATAAAGTTCGAAAGGAAGGAAATGTTTCCTCTCCCGTTTCTTCTTCATTGGAAGGTGGGGTACTTTGTTTGCTTGGGTAATTGGTATTAGCAAATTTTTGAATCTCAATTTCCATTCTCTTTTGGACTGAATCAAAATATTGTTTTTTTAATACGAGCCAAGTGTAATTGGGTAGAAACAATCCCAAAACTTTGGTGGTCCATTTTTGTTTGTCTACAAAGTGGATATAATCAGGTGTCTCTCCTGTTTCATAAATATCATTGCCATACACAACTAAATATACATGTTCAAAAGGTATCTCATTTTTGATCTCTTGAAACATTGCATATTCATTTTCCAATGTAAATCCAGGCATACTTACATTTGTCCATTGGCAGTTTGTTTCTTCATTTAAGATTTCAGAAAAAGTATCCTTCCAAAAAATACCAGAACCAAACGTTTGTGAGTCTCCTAAAAATAGTGAGTGGCAATTAGGTTTGTTTTTTAAAGTTGATTCACGAATACCAAATTTCCCAATTTTACCAGGTTCCGGTACTCCCTTTCTAAAGAATGGAATTGTTTGGTCCTTTGGATAATGAAAATATCCATAAGGCAAATTGTATTGGAATTGATTTTGGTCGAGCCAACGTAGTCCAAAACAAAGTACGACAATCACAGAAAGGAATACTCCCAGTTTTGACCAAGGTCTCGATTTTGATTGAGAAACTACTTTTTTCATTGATGGTACTTTGAATTGATTTAATTGTGTTAGTTTCGATTGCAAATGATCCATTCTAAAAAAGCAATAGGTTTCTTATATGGAGTTGGTTTTTTAACCATCCTTTACTTTTTCTTCAAAACAATCCCAACTGTATCATTCTCCGATTTTTCCTTGTTTGAATGGCAATTGAAACAAGTTTTGAAAGGATCTTTACACCTACCTTATCTTTTTATCACTACAGACCCGAACTTAGATTTTTTCCCCTTACCGAATGTATTCTTTCACCTAACTAACAACAGTATCGATTCTACCTTCCCTAATTTATATCCCATATTATTTTCTCCCTTTTACTGGATCGGAGGAAAAACGGGGATACAATTGATCCAACTCATACTTTTCTTTTTGTCTATTTGGCTCTTTTTTATAATCAAACGAGACCATGTCCTCTCTCTTCTTCTTTTGTTCAGTTCTTCGATTCCTATTTATACAAACCTAATCCACGATACGATTTTTATATTTTTTTTAGAAGTTCTCTTATTGTATATCATCCACAAACAATACGTTTTCTTCGCATCCTTACTAAGTGTATTTTTGTTATGGATGAGACCGGAATTTGTTTTTGTGATTTGTTTACTTCCCTTTTATTTTGAATGGAAAAACATTTGGAAACAATACTTAAAGTGGTTTGTTCTATTTATCTTCCTCTTTCTTACCACCAATTTTATTTTATATTCTACCGTTTTCCCTCTTCGGCTTTTCAAAAATTCCACATACCATTGGAATTTGGAAATCGTTGTTTATTTATTTCGTTTGTTAATCGAACAAATTCCGGCATTCACTATATTTTTAATTTTAAGTGTTATTAGTATTTTTCAAAAAAAAATCAAATTACAAAATCTAATTTTATTTCTCTTTACTTGCTTGATTATATTATCATCACCTAACACCGGAGGACACAATACACCTAGGTATCTATTTTGTTTAGTTCCTTTTTACGTTCTATCATTTAATTCCAATCTTTACGAAACATTACATCTAAAGAATGTTGGTATCCTTTTGGTGATACTTCTCACGATCTATTCTATCTACCAATGGCAATACCAAACAAAGGAATTGATTAAAATTTCAAAATTCCAATCCAATACATTGGCAGCCTTAAACCAAATCCCCGAACAAACAATTGTATTTAATAATTCAGATTTTTCCTTCGTTGCCTTACCACTGATTGAACAAAACAAAAACCTATTTTTACTAAAGAAAAATCCAGAAGAGAATGCCTTTGGTGCATTTTTGGCGAAAAACCACATCAAATCTTTTGTGTTTGTCGAATTACCTCCGTCACCTTATCCCATCCCCAATTCGCTTGTGATTCCCAACTGTGACAATGATTGCGAATTCCGCTTTGTGGACCAATACCCATTACCAAATGCAATGTTGCCAATTATGGTTACACGTTACCAAAGGGTATTCCCATGAAATTAATTTCTCGCTTGCTTTCTGAAAAGTTTGAAACCATTCTTTACCAGGTAAAAAAATGACCCAATCGAAACAATGCCCAAGTTGTGGTAGTACCAATATTTATCAAGAATCTGCAACCGTGTACCGGTGTTCCGATTGTTTCGACAAACTACCATCAGGTGCCATTTACGACTCACCACCTCCTAAAGTTTATGGAACACAAAAAAATTCTGATCCAACTAATTTTGCAAAATACAAATACATTATAATGTCTGTCGTGATTGGTTGGTTGATCCTTGGGAGCACATTCACTGCATTATTCCAAAACATCACAACAACTTCTACTCAAGTAGACGAGACTCAAAACACCATCATCGACCCAAACAACAATACATCTGAAATCCATCCTGAAGGGGATTTTTATTACACAAATGAGTTACCGGATACCATTGGAAATTCTTACTTTGTAGGAACCTTTACCAATACGAGTGGATCTACCATACTCATGCCAAAATTCACTGTGACCTTATTCAATGAGGATGGGTCAACCATTGGTTCCAGTGATGGATATGGAGAAAAAAATCTAATCGCAAATAATGAATCTGTTATATTTGCAGTTTTGTGGTCCAAAATTCCAAAATACCATCATTACGAAATAACAGTGACAGCGACAACACATGAAGGAGATTTGAATCGTCCTGATTTGATTTTAAAATCGATTGAACTTAAAAAAATAAAAAACAAAGGTACACTCCTAACGGGGAAAATCCAAAACCAAGGAATCTCCATTGCAAACTTTACTCGCATCAATTGTTTGATCATAGGAAGTGATAATTTAGTGAGTGATTATGGAAGTTTTGTTTTGGAGAAAGAAAATTTTTTACCAAAGGAAACACAAAAGTTTACCTTTGAATTTTACAGAACAAATGAATTTCCGACTTTATATTATTGTGAAGCTGATGGCATGAATCAAGAAACTGGTGCAAACTAATCCCATTGTTTGTGTAGGACTTGGTAAAAGTTTTCGATGGATTTGTCTAAATTATGAGAACGCCAATAAGGATTATTTTCTAGAGAGATTTGAACATGTTTCACTACACTTCGAATGAAACTGGTTCTGTCGATTTTTGATCCACTTTCAAGTTTTTCGAATGTCGTTTGCCTGGCAGATAACTCTTTTTTCAGTGCAGAAGATATCACCAATACCGCATCATCTGTTGTTAGGCGGTGTTCCATAACAAGTAACTCCGCCGCTTCCTTGATTAATTTGATTTGGCGATTGCTTACGGACATAGGTAAGAAACTATTCAAACAATTTGAATCCTAAAAAACAAGACAGAATTTGCCATTTGTCATGAAAAATTCTTTCAAATTTTTCAATACGGAAAAAAAAGAGAGAACATTGGCAGTAGTGATTCAAATCAAAAACGAAGATATTTCTTTCGATGGGTTGAGTGGGTTTCGTGAAAGGATTATGTCTACCATTCAAAATTCGAAAGAAGATGTTCAACTCGATTTTTCGGAGATCACTATGTCCTTGGATAGTGCAACCATCGGTGAATTGATGAAATACCATGCCGCACTTGAATCTCAAAATCTTCAGTTAAAACTTTCTGGAGTGAATAAATTGATTCGAACCGTCTTTCGACTGAACAAACTCGATACCATTTTACATTTAATCGATTAATCTACGGAAACGTACGAATTGAACCTAACAATTCTTCCTTAGTTCCTTACAAACTTGTAAGGGTATGAAATTTGATTCCGTCATACTCCTTATGAAGGGAACATTCTTCCTATTTCTAATATCCATTCTGCTCTTACAAAGTTGCGAAAAAAAAGAACAAACTTCTTATTTATGGGTTTTGGCACTTCTAGGATCAAACTCATCACAAAATTCAAATTCAATTCCTGAAACTCCTAATCCCATCCAAGATCCAACAGTTCCTACAACAATCCATCTTACCATACTTGCTCCACCTTCCACGGATGAATTTTGTCCGATGTATGGTGGAGTATTTATCCAATACAAAAAAGGAGATCTTAAAACTTGTGCTTCTCATGAATTGAATACAAACTGTGTTACGTTTTTATACAATGAGGATGGTTCCATCAAAACCACTGATCCTAGAAGTTTTGTTGGTCTTTCAATGGTGGAAGAACTAGAAGTACCTGCTGAAACGTATCCATCAAACTCCAAATCAAATTTGATCTGTTTTCGCCAAGAGTTCCCAAAAGACAAAGAACATATTGAAATGTATAGTTTCCAATTGCAAACAAACAAATTAAAAAACATCCAATGTGAAACATATTGGAGTGATAATCAATGTATTGATTCATTTCCTATTTTTGGAAAAGCAGAATTCTTAATGCCCAAGGAATTTCCAATCTTGACGAATGATGGTGATGGACATGCAGGATCACATACTCTTCTATTAAAATTTGTAACAGAAGATTCTTTTTTTACAACTTGTACATTCTTTGGAAATGAACATCGTAAATTGGAAGGTTATCTAGAGAATGCATACATCGCTGGTAACCTTCAGAATGGCAGTGATCTTGGGAGTTGCAAACAATGTGAAACCAATTACTGTGGAACCACAAATCCAAACACTGGCCAACTTTATGATAGTAATCCCATCAATGTCTTTCCAATCCCTGTTGGTACTTTGGTTACGATCCAAAAGGAAATGATTTTACAAGTGGAGAAAGGACAGGGTCCAGGGAAACACAGTGTACGATGGAATATCAATGGATTCAACCAATGGATCTCTTCGAATCAAATGCCTATCTTTTTATCGAATAGCAATGTATTATTTGCCTTTTTGTTTCCGATCTTTATTACAATGTTAGTGGTTGTGTTAAAATTAAAAAAAAGACATTCACATAAACACTAAAAAGACCCCAACTTAAGATTTGTTCATCAGTTGGATCGGTAAAGCAATTTGAAAGGCTACTTTGGTTTTCGGATTCCCATTCCAATCCAAATGGTCTTTCACATTAAAAATTGATATTTTGCCATCATGTTTTTTGATACAGGTATCGACATAACTCAAACCTAAACCGAAATCAAGTGTTCCATACCGCTCAAAAACATTTTTTGACAACCGATAAAATGGCTCAAAAATTAAATGCTCATATTGAATTGGGATACCAATCGTACCATCAAAATTTGGGATTGGTTCGTTGTATACAGCACATTTAAACCATTCCTGTTCCACTTTAATAATGACAGTTATAGTAGAATTCGGAACAGAGAATTTACAAGCATTTGTCATAATCTCTATAAATGATTTTTTAAAACAGATTCCATTCACTAATAAAAATTTTACTGAATGGTTTTGGTTGATATCACTGATAACAACTTTGTGATTCTGAATCTTAAGAATATCTGAAATTTCATCGAGCCAAGTTTTTAATTCCTGATAAAACTCTTGGATTGTGTATTTTTTTAGGGTTACATCTGAGCTTATCAATGAATCAATCTCCGCAAATTGATTTAAAGACTTCTCTGCCATATCAGCGTTTGTTTGGATTAACTCCATTAACTCTGATTCGATTTTGTAAAATTTTCCATCAAACTCACAAGTATCTCGAATCATTTTTAAAATGGAAACCAAAGCACCGAATCCAGCACCTTGGCAAAAACTATGTTTTAAACTTTCAAAGAGATTTTGATTCTGTCTTTTGAATTTTCCAACAGAACTCATCTTTTCTTTCCATTGGATCCATTCTAACTGACCTTCTAATCTCAATTGTTGTTCTTTGCGTGAGATTGTTTCAACACGTTTCATCCCATAAAATTCGAATGCTCGTTTCACTTTGATGGCGATTTCAAAATCTTGAATTGGTTTTATGATATAATCAAAAATCCCCAATTTCATCACCTTCACGATAAATTTTGGGTCAGTATTCCCAGTGATCATCATGATAACAGGCTCAACATCATATGCGTTTACAGCGGTAATCAATTCTTCGCCGTTCAAACCTGGCATTTCATGGTCTGTAATGACGACAGGAAATGGATTGTCCTGAAAATACTGCAAGGCAAGTTTGCCATCTTTTGCATGTACTACTTGGTAACCAAGTTCTGTTAGTTGTTGTTTTAAATAAAATCCTAGAACTGCATCATCTTCTGCAACTAATATACGTTTCCCTTCCAAAATGGATCCTTTCTCCAACTCGATCCACTGAATCGGTTATGAGTCTATGAAAGTTACTTGGATCAGCATTTTATCATTGAAAGCGAAAGACTCGTACATTAACTAGCGTAATGCTTAAGAATGATTCTAAGTATACATTAGTTTTTTTCTTCTAAAGTATTTTACAATTTCTGAATACAGTAACAAAACCACTGTTCCGTGAAAGGAAAATAAGTAAACATGAAACGGTAGAGGTGCAAAATAATAGATAGAACTTAAGGAAGTATAAAAAAATAAATAACATAACAGGAATGAAAATCCAATTCCAAACCATATGATTTGATTTGAAAATAAATTCATTTGAAACACAGACTCAGTTCTCGACCTTTTACTTAAAACATTGGCAATTTGCACTGTAATTGTGGGAAAGAAGAATGCTGTTAAAGATTGCAAATATTCAGGACTTGCTTTAGTCATATTCAGTCCATCGGGAGAAGATGGTATCACACCACCACACTCCGTATACACAAAGTAAAAATAAGTACTAATACAAGCACCGAACAAGATCATCCCTTCTTTCAGATACGATCTAAGTATAAATCCTAAAGAGATCAATTTTTCATTTCGATTTCTAGGTGCTCGGTTCATGATACCTTTTTCTGGTGGTTCTGAACCTAGTCCCATAGCAGGGATTAGGTCAGTCCCCACATCCACAGCAAGGACTCCCATTACTGTCATTAACAATGGAAAACCAGGGAACATGGCCCAAAGTAAAAATGGAATCAGTTCTTGTGGGTTAGAATTTAAAACATACGCAGAGAATTTTCGTATATTATCGAATACGCCTCTGCCTTCTTCAATTGCGGATACGATGGTTGCAAAATCATCATCCACAATGATCATCCTTGCTGCTTCCTTCGCAACTTCTGTTCCTCTTTTCCCCATTGCGATCCCAATATCTGCTTTTTTCAAAGCGGGACCATCGTTGACTCCATCTCCAGTGACAGCGACAATTTCACCTAATTCTTGCAATATGGTGACAATTCTTAGTTTTTGAGACGGAGAAACACGTGCAAAAATTGGTTCTCCTTTTCTCACCCATTCTCTCAAACTTGTATCAGACATTTGATCCAACTGGACCCCAGTGATCACAACAGGTTTATCTCCCCCAATTCCAATGGAATGACCTACTGATTCCGCAGTTAACGGATGATCTCCCGTGATCATAAGAATTCGAATCCCAGCTGTATGGCATTTTTTTATGGCTTCTGGAACCTTAGGCCTAATTGGATCCGCTAAACAACAATGTCCTAAATACACCATATTGGATTCAACATCCGTTTCAGTTAATGAATCCAAGGAATCAATTTTATTTGTGTATAGTTTATATGAGAAAGCTAAGATTCTATTTCCTAGTCTTGCTGATGCATCGGAAGCAGTTTGTAATTTTTTTCTCTTCTCGTCATCCAAAGGCACAACACTTCCATTTTCATACACATGAGAACAAATTGAAAGAATTTCACCTGGTCCACCTTTTGCAAATGCCGTTGTAAAATTTTCTTTTGTTAGGATCACACTCATACGTTTCCGAACAGAATCAAATCCATTGGTTAAAATTCTTTTTCCAGATGTATTTACAATCCGTCCTGATGCTAAATACAACAAAGCTAACTCAGTGGGGTCTCCTAAAGGATTTGGTTCTAGGGAAGCATTATTACAATAATAACCACATTCGATTAATAATTGACTTCCTTCTAGTTTTGTTAAGTCATCTGGAGAAACATTCTTCGAATCAAAATAAACTTCAACAACACGCATTTGATTCTGAGTCAGTGTCCCAGTTTTGTCAGAACAAATCACTGTTGTACAACCTAGTGTTTCCACACTCGACAAATCTTTTAGAATCGCATTTCGTTTTGCCATTCGTGAGACACCCAAAGCTAGAGACAAAGTCACAGTAGGAAGTAATCCTTCAGGAACGTTTGCAACGAAGATTCCAATGAAAAATAAAAATGCTTGGACGAAACTAAGTCCAGCAACCCAATACCCAAGGATTAAAAAGATCACTCCAATGCTAAATGCAAATAATGAAATCGATATAACCGTTTGTCTTAATTGGATTTGAAGAGGGCTTTCGACTCTTTTAATTTTAGAAGTGAGTCCCGCAATTTGACCAATTTCAGTAGTTTGCCCAGTTCCAAATACGACAGCTTTTGTTTTGCCTTTGATGAGTGAACTTCCTGCAAAAAGTATATTTGGCATCTCTAACCACAAAAACTTTCCTTCTAATACGATTTCACTTTCCGATTTATACCGCCTTGCAGATGTAGATTCTCCAGTTAAAGATGAATTGTCTACTTCTACATCTTCTGATTCAATGATCCGGCAATCAGCAGGTACAATATCACCTTCTGCCAAAACAATCAGGTCACCAGGTACAATTTCATCGGCAGGTATCGTTACTATCTTCCCATCACGAATCACTGGACATTCATTTGCTAGTAACTTACGTAAGGCTTCGACTGCATGATCAGATTTTGATTCCTGAAAAAATGAAAAAATTCCATTGATGAGTACAACAATAAAAATGGCGACACCTAACTCTGGCATGTCGACCCCTGGAACAAAACAAAGCCCAGTTGCTACCCATAATAAAACAGCAAAAAGATTAAAAAAACTTTTGATAAATTTCCAAATCATTGGAACAGACTTTTCTTTTTCGATTACATTTTTACCAAAGGTTAGTAATCGAACCTTTGCTTCTTTTTCACTTAAGCCCAATTCTATGTCGGTTTGTAATTCAAATGCAATTTGTGCTTGGTTCAAGTTTTTATAACTTGGTTTCATATTCACTTCGCCGCGTTGCACTACATCCAAAACCTCTGCTTCTTTTTTGCAGACCATTAGTTCGTCAAAAATTTGAGGTAATAAAGAGGAAAGTCCATGTAACAATCTCAGATGAAGCGAAGGTAAGTTTTCTGGTATCATTTGGAATAATACCAATCTGATTTTCTGTTCCCCAACTGAGATTCCTTTGGGGATTACAAACAAAAACAATTCGGGAGTTTTGATTTTTTTAGAACGAAAATGTGGGATGAGAATACTTTGTCCGATGGATTCAAATGTTTGGTTCGGAATCGAATGAAAATGGAATTGTATTTCTTCTTGGATTTCCAATTCTCTAATTTTACTTAATAGTGCGGTGTGAACATCATCCCAAGTTTTTGAATCATTCAAAATTTGAATGGAATCAACATTTAAGTATTCCAGTAACATGGATCAATTGGGACTTGAAAGGAACAAATTTCTATCCATTTTTTCCTTTCAAAGTTTTGATGCCAAAAAAAGTAAAATTACATTCTGAAGTGCAACTTTAATGACAATTCTCTATTCTTGGAAAATTTCTTTTGGTGCTTTTGGATATCGTTGTTGGATTCCGTCCCACCAAACATCTGTACTAAATGCTGCTGATTCTGATATTTGCCATTTCCCATTGTTTTTTTTGTATAAAGCTTCTACATGACAACAATCATATGCTATGTCTTCGGTTAGTTCGATTTCTCTTCCATCTTTTCGTTTTGCCGTCCCACGAAACCAAGCATACTCTCCAGAAACTTTAAAGTGTTCGACTACAAAGATAAATTCCTGTTTGAATTTGTTGGACATTCTCGCTCGTAACAAATCAAGCAAATAGGTCCTTTCAATTTCATTACTTTTTGACTTGGTTTTGTAATCCAAAATAACATTCTGTGAAAACAGATTCACACTTAGGAAAACAACCATGAATAGGTAAAAAACTCTCTGCTTCAAAACTCTAATCTCCTATCTTACTTTTACGTTTTGGATCATTTTAAAAAACAAAGAAGGAAGAATCGTTTGTAAAAACAAACCAAACTTTTCTTTGATCCCTGCGATCACAACTTCACGTTGTTTATTGGCGACCGCGTGAAGGATTCTATGTGCACATAATTGAACAGGCAAACCAGATGCAATTACAGAATCCATTTTTCCTGTCGAAGATCCATCACCTTGTAATGCATTTTTCGAGATATTGGTTTGAATAAAACCTGGATAAACCATTGTTACAAATAAACCAGTTTTTTCTTCCTCCGCTCGTAACGAATGGAAAAATCCCACAAGTGCAAATTTAGATGCAGAATAGGCAGAACGTAATGGACTTCCCATTTTTCCTGCAACACTTGAAATTACAGCAAAATGGATTGGTTTCTTAATTTCTGGAAGTATAGCGCGCGTTAACTCAACAGCGCCATAAAAGTTGGTATTCATAATTTTTTCGATCGTCGTTAAATTGGTTTCCCTTGTATAAGACCTTTGGCTAATCCCACCGTTATGGATGACCACCTTCGGAACTCCATATTTTTTAAGGCATCGTTTGGTAAAAATAGAGACTTGTTTATAGTTTTCGAGATCCAATTTTTCAATCGCGTATCTCCCTTTTTCGAGTCCAAGTTCTTTGGCAATTTGTTCCAAATCTTTTGTTTTTCGGGATGCAAGTAAAAGTTTTGCATTTTGTGCAGAAGCTTGTTTCACCAATTCTTTCCCGATCCCAGAAGAGGCACCTGTGATCCAAACCCATTCATCTCGGTAAAATTCGTTCATAGATTCCCCTTAATCCGAAAAAATAAATCTGAGAAAATTTTATACGTTAGGTATTTTTCACAACTTGTTTTTCTAAGAGTGAAAAGATTGTAAAGTCTGAGATAGAAGTATTAGGAATCGGATGGTCTCTTCTTTGAATAAAGAACAGACACATCCTTTTGATATGTGATTACTGTAATTGGAAGGAAGGGCACTCCACTCGGTAAGGATTTTTTTTCAAATCACTTGATAAGTAAATTCCTTCATGTACCAATCGGTACTCTCCTTCCGCATCCGTATCACTGGATTCCCAGATAAGATCTAGTTTTCCTATGCCTTTGTCAAAAAATCCAGGTTTGTGGAACACAAATTTTGTATCAAAATCAGCATCGGATTTCATACGATTCCAATCTGTTCCTACTTTTTTTTCAAGCCATAAGTAAGAAGTGACCTTCGGATAACCAATATTGGGACTAACCGCATTCACCTGGCAAACCACTTTGTCTCCTTTTTTGTAATCACCAGCGTTTGGTTTTAACACCTGTTTTGGTATTTCGGAAACAATTTCTGAATCTGGAAGTTTTAAGGGATGGATTCGATCGGATAAATCGAGAGGCATAGGATTTGAAACTGATGATTTCGAAAATTCAATTCCTTTTACAAGATCTGTTGCCATTTTAGAAAATTCTTGGCGCAGTGCATTTAAACTTTGTGATCCATGTAAGGTGTGTCCACCTTCATAATTTTGTGTAGAATATTCTTCTGGAGTTGTTATGTAGCCAGAAAAATCATTTGTTAAACCAGATAAAACAATTTCAGAAATTTTATCCTTCATAACAACTTTTACTTCCTTTTTTAATCTACGGCTAGACATTGTTGTGACTTCATGGGGCAATACTAGTATCGAAAAATCACCAACTAACACAATCCCGTATGGCAATATTTGAGGTAGGCTTGGAAGTGGTTTTGTTTCACCCATAGGGAATAAAACTGCTTTTGGTTTTTGACACTCTCTTAATTCTTCGGAAGGTGACTGTAACATAAATTTGGCGATCCAATCGATATAAAATTTTCGATTTTTTTCCGTCATACCTTCATGGAATAACCAGTGACCTCCACCTTCTTCTGTTGATCCAGCAGCAAAAGCATATCCGTATGCAGAAGGACAAGTAAATTCAGTTTTCCCTGTCCCGGAGAATTCACTTCTAACAGGGTGTTTGCTCATATCGATGAACGTATGAGAAAATTGAAGTCCACCTTTTAAGATTTTGCCATTTGCTTTTAAAATCTCTTGGCTTGCCAAAAACTGTCGTTTCCCAATGATAAAACTACTATCGTAAATATCCTTCCCTGGTCCTGTATTGTCCAAATTTAAATTTGGAGATACATCTCCTTCGTTGGCTTGTGCAAAAATGGCAACAAAGGATGAATTTCCATTTTTAATTGCTTCTTTTTCTGCAAGTAAAGATGCGATTCCTTTATTGTCTGAAGAAATCAATCGATTATCAAATGTTATGTTAGTCGGATGTACTCCATACCAATTCACAAATCCAATTGGTTTACCTTCTACAAAAACATTGAGTTGTACCATCTCTTTATCTATATTGTCTGGGTATAAGTTCCTTTCCGATTCTGGGTTTGCCATATAAGCAGACAAACTTCGGTTCACACCTGCATCTTTCACATATGTTTTACCAATTTTTAATTCTGCTGGTTTTCTTTTTTGATACGCTTCCTTGATGGCTTCGAAAATTCCATCGCGTAACACAGTATAGGAGTCACTATAAAACTGAGTGGAATAAAAAGAAATTTCTGAATAATGAAAATGACCTGCAGGTCCACTATGGGTATGAGATGCATTTAATAAAACATTCCCCAAATGAAAATTTGGATCTACTTCCTTTTGTAATTTAGAAACCACCTCTCTTTGGATTTCAAATGGAATCCCTCCTACTTCTGCTGTGACATAGGCAAATGGTTTTTTTGTCGTTGTATCTTCGATTACCAATGCACGTGCATATTGTCTGGTTTGGATTCCCATTCCTGTTTGGTCTTCGCGGGCATAACCCCAAAACATAACTCCAACCGGAGGTCCTGTGATGTCTTTTTTGGCCATCCCAGCAAAAAACGACCTTGACTCATTTGCCAATAGAGGAAGGGAAAAGAAGAGAAAGAAGGAAAGGTAGTTCCGAATTTTCATCCTTCTCGTTTTATGTGGTTCCAAGAAAAATGTCAATCCCGAACAATTGTCGACTAATCAGATCGAAATGAAATCCTAGGAGAGGAAGTTTTTTCGTTCAAAAAAGAACAAATGGCAGAAGAGTTGGTTTTCAGAGAACCACTCCGACCATTGGTCACAAAGAATGTACGGACGAATTCCAGGTCACCAAGTTTGTTGGTGGTAGTAAAAAATAGGGAGTTTTATGATCACTCTAATCAAAACGAAACTAGGTAGGTTCCGAATCTTGGCATTTTTGGAAGGAGTTTCCTTTTTAACAATTCTATTTGTAACGATGCCTCTTAAGTATATCTACCACAACCCAGAACCAAATAAAGTGGTGGGACTTGTACATGGTCTGTTGTTTCTTTTGTATCTAGTTGAATTATTCCAAGTGAAAGTAGAACTGAATTGGAAACTGAAAAAAACATTTCTCGCAGCACTTGCATCTGTGATTCCATTTGGAACATTTTGGGCTGAAAAATATTTATACTTAAAACCAGATAATGACCAAAACCATCAAAACTGAAATATGAAAACAATCAAGATTCTCCTCTCAATCTTCATATATATTTTGTTAGTTGATTTGTCATATGCACAGTCAAAACAAAATAAAAAACAATCTTTGATCAAACCAGTTGTTGAACCACCAATTGAAGTCGAAAGAACTAAACCAAACAATCCTGACCAATACCAACTTCGTTTGATCATGGAAAATGATGCATTTGGAGGTTTTTCAGATCGGTACTACACAAATGGATCAAGATTAGAATTTCATATGAGTGCAGGGGAATCGAATCCTACTAGAAAAGTTTTCAGTTATTGGAATGATTTATTTATCACACCAAACGAAAAAACAAGATACCTACAAGGATTTGCAGTAGGACAGGAATTTTACACGCCCACAAACATCACAAAGGCGGATGTATCTTATGGAGATAGGCCATATTCCAGCAGAGGTTATTTTACAAATTCATTAACAACCTTTACTGAAGATACAAGTATCACCACAGAACTTGAGTTAGGTATGATAGGGCCATCTGTAGGAGGGAAATCAGCACAAATCAATTTTCATAACTTCATTGGTTCCCCTACTCCGCAAGGTTGGGACACACAAATACCAGATTCTTATTCTGTTGCGTTAAAGACTGATATCCGAAAATTTTACCATCGATTTTTTGGAACCCAATACAATGTAAATTTAGGAAATATCCAAACAGATGTTTCTTTTGGACTGATTTTTCGATTTGGTAATGTGGATAAAACACCAGGGCCGGGCAGTTCAGCACTCCAACCAGGATCTCCCATCCTACATGAAGATGGAAAAGGTTATTGGTATTTTTATGTAAATCCAGGTGGCACCTTACAAGCGTACAATGCAACGATCCAAGGGCAAATGGGTTCGGATAAAGCATATAAATCACAAAACAGAAGTTCGTCGTTTAGTAACTGGGATAGTTTTTTAAACAATCCAACTCCTAATGTGGGAGAAAAAGAGTTACAATACAGATTGTTATCTGAAGATAACGGAAGGAATACTTTACAACGGTATATTTTGTTTAATGAATTTTTGGTAAATGGTACATCAAACCCATATAACATTGGATTAAATTATTTAATTTTTAATAATATCTTTAATGGCGCTGAGGAAATTGAGCGTACCACTCGATTGTTTTTATTATCGAATTTAGCAGCACAGTGGGACCAAATTCCCACAAATGCAAGAGCATTGGCCATATATTCAATCTTTAGGCCGGAAGGAGGAAAACTCCCTCCCATTATTCGCTATTATTCCTATGAAGTTCTTTCTCAATTCATTTTGGACCCTAAACAAAGAGAAACTCTATTACAGTTGTTACGCGAAGAAATCGAATATAGAGATAACAAAACCTATATTGCAGACCTAAAACGTGCAGTTGGATTTATCAGAGCAGGATTTGTTTCAGTTTCGAATGCAGGTTTTTTATTTGGCCTACATTACAATTACCAGACGATTGATTTCCAAGCAGCAAAAGGATTACCCCAACAACACCAATGGATTGGTTTCCAACTAGGGAAGGTCTTCTAGGAACAAATGAGTATTTGAATCAGCCTAAAGTTTTGAACCAAATTCAAAAATAAGAGTCGCCAAACAGACAGACTTTTAGGAAAACTGGGCGATCATGAAAAATCACAGTTTGAGTGGACGTCTTTGGTTTGTTCTCATATTATTCGGTCTTGTTGGCCAAATCGCTTGGTCTGTAGAAAACATTTACTTCAATTTATTTATCTACAATACAATTTCTAAAAGTACATCATCCGTCACTCTTATGGTGCAACTGAGCGGAATTGTTGCGACTTTTATCACTTTGTTCGCAGGAATTTTATCTGATCGTCTCGGGAATCGAAAGTATTTTATCTCTCTTGGTTATTTGTTTTGGGGATTTCTTACTTTATCGTTTGCTTTCGTTTCGAAGGAAAACACAAGCCTTTGGTTTGGGATCACAGACGAATCACAAATCATCCAACTCACAATCGCCATTGTCATCACTCTCGACTGTATCATGACAGCATTTGGATCAACAGCAAATGATGCTGCCTTTAATGCATATGTTACCGATAATACAGGGAATGCTAGAAGTTTGGCCGAAGGTGTTTTATCGGCAATGCCACTCATCGCAATGTTAATCGTTGCTGGAGGGTTTGGTATGATCGTCATTGCTCTCGGATACCCTGGACTATTCATTGCTGTTGGAACCTTGATGTCGTTATCTGGTTTGATTGGTATATGGTTCATTAAAGATCATCCGAATCTTAAAGCGCAAAAATCAGATTTTATTTCCGATTTATTATACGGTTTTAGAACTTCCGTAATTCTAAATCATAAACGATTGTATTTGTATTTCGTTGCAATGGGGATTTATGGAATTGCTAGCCAGATTTACATGCCATATTTGATCATATTTATGCAAGAGTATCTCAGTTTTAATGCCATACAATATTCAATCGTTCTCGCTTGTGTGATATTAGGTGCAAGTGTCATTACCATACTCCTTGGAAAACAATTCGATGGGAAAGATAAAGACAAATTGCTCTTACAATTTTCTACTATTTATATCTTTGGAATGGCATCATTGTATCTAGTCGCAAAAACATTAAAAGGCTACGACTCTACAATATTAATGGTATCTGTTGGTTTTACTAATTTGGTTTTAATCACAGGTTTTGTTCAAGTTTTAGCGCTTCTTGGTGCTCAAATCAGAGACTATACTCCAATTGAAAATACTGGAAAATTGCAAGGAATCCGGATGATCTTCTTTGTCTTAATTCCAATGTTCATCGGACCCATGATTGGACAAAAAATCAACGAATCCACGAATTTAACCTATATTGATCCAGCCAATGGGAGCATAGCACATGTTCCATCTCCAGAAATATTCATAACAGGAGCCATCTTTTGTCTGTTTATCTTTTATCCATTAATGCTAATTAGACGAGGAAATCAAAACTAGAATGAAAATACCTCACACTGAATATCCAAGACCACAACTCAAACGAGACAGTTATCTAAATTTAAATGGAGAATGGTTTTTAGGACATGTAAAACAAGGTGAAAGTCTCGAATACCAACACAAAATCATTGTTCCATTTTCGCCAGAGTCAAAGGCAAGTGGGCTTGGTAATTTGATTCTAAAACCAAATGAAGTTTTATTTTACAAAAGAGAATTTGAAATCAGTTCTGATTTTATAAAGGATATCACATTTTTACATTTTGGTGCTGTTGATTATTCCTGCATTTGTTATATCAATGGAATTGAAGTTGGATACCATCAGGGAGGTTTTTTACCATTCTTTTTTAATGTTTCGAAAGCGATTAAAATTGGTAAAAACGAAATTAGACTCACTGTTACAGACCCAACAGATACAGGAAACCAATCGAGAGGCAAACAAAAACTAAAACGAGGTGGCATCTGGTACACACCTCAATCTGGAATCTGGCAAACTGTTTGGTTGGAAAGTGTTTCCGAAGATTATATTCAAAATATAAAAATAACACCTAACATAGAAACCAAGTCAGTAGAACTCGAAGTCAATTCTGATACTGATGGCATCACAATTCAAATTCTAGACGGCGATGAAGTGATTGCAGAAAGTTCCAAAAAAACTTGCACATTACAAATCCCAAATATGATTTTATGGTCTCCTGAAAACCCGAAATTATATGATATCAGGATCAAAACCAAAAACGATGAGGTGACATCTTATTTTGGCATGCGTAAATTTTCCATTGGATATGATGGAAAATTTAAGAGATTATACCTTAACAACAAACCATATTTTCATAATGGACTTCTTGACCAAGGTTATTGGTCAGAAGGACTTTTGACTCCTCCTGACGACGAATCAATGATCAATGAAATCCAATTAATGAAAGAAATGGGTTTTAACACATTAAGAAAACATATCAAAATTGAACCGTTACGGTGGTACTATCATTGTGATCGATTGGGGATGTTGGTTTGGCAAGACTTTGTTTGTGGTGGAGGTCCTTATGAAACCTGGAAAGTCGCCTATCTACCGTTTATTGGCTGGAAAACCGATGATACAAAACATCGGTTTTTAAATCGTACGGATGAAAAAGGGAAAAAAGAATTTATAGAGGAAATGGACCAAACTGTAAACCTTTTGTATAATACCGTTTCTTTATCTGTTTGGGTTTTATTCAATGAAGGATGGGGACAGTTTGATAGCGTAAACCTCACCAAAAAACTAAAAAATCTGGATTCGACTCGAACCATTGATAGTGTAAGTGGTTGGTATGACCAAGGGAAAAATAGCAGTGAACTAAAAAGTTTACACCTGTACTACCAAAAGTTAAAAGTTCCCAAAAAAGAAGATCGCGTAATCGTATTATCTGAGTTTGGTGGATATTCTCTTAAAACAGAAAACCATGTGTATGATGATAAAAAACTTTTTGGATACAAAATCCTACCTAATAAAGAAACCTTACCCCACGAATATAAAAAATTGATCGAAAATGAACTGATTCCATTAATCCCAAAAGGACTTAGTGCTTCAATTTACACACAAGTGAGTGATGTGGAAGAAGAAATTAATGGAATTGTTACCTACGACAGAAAAGTTGTTAAATTTGACATTCCTTTCATGCAAGAACTGAATTCAAAATTAAAGTACAAATAAGAATGATATTTGGAAATATTTACATCACAATCAGTTTGATTATTGTCTTTGTTTTTTTTGTGAATTATTTCATCAATGTAGTTGAATCTCCAACACTTCGATTCATTGATACGGAATTTTCTTCGAAAATTATTTCTGAAACACCCAAGTTATTAAAACGTTATTTTCCAACTTTTTGGTGTTACAACCCCCATTTCATGTTATTTCTTTTGATGTTTCGTGAATCCAAAACAAAAGATTTTGTTTATGATAAAATTGAACATTTAGAAATGAAAGATGGTGGTACAACTGGTCTTGCATGGTCAGGAATCCAATCTGTCAATCACAAAGACAAAACTCCAATTGTCGTTGTTTTTCACACAATCAGCGGAGATGAACAAGACATTAAATCAACGGTCTCTCATATCAGAGATACACTGAATTGGATCGTGGTAGTTTGTGTCCGAAGAGGTCACGGTAACCTTCCACTCACAAAACCAATCATCAATACGATGGGATCAACTTCTGATTTAAAGGAACAATTAAATCATATTCGAAAACAATTCCCAAGTAAACCTTTGTTTGGTGTTGGTATCTCTGCTGGTTCAGGGCTATTAGCACGTTATTTAGGAGAGGCTGGCGCAAAAAGTCTATTCCAAGCTGCAGTTGCAGTATCACCCGCATATGATATCGAAAAAGCATTCCACCGTGTCCATCCTGTGTATAGCAAGATCATGGGCCAAAGAATGATTAACTACTTTCTGAAACGACATTACAAAAGTTTTGTCAATGTTAGAGGGACCGAAGATTTATTGAATGTAAAAACACTTGGAGAATTTCAGGATAAACTCCATTCCATATCTGGTTTTAAAGATAAAGACTCTTATTATCAATATTCAAATCCTATACTTGTTGCGGATCAAATCAAAACTCCCCTCTTGGTTTTAAATGCTGCAGATGATCCTATATGCGTAAATTTGAATGTGTTAGAAAACTTACATTGGCTTGAAAACCTCAAAAATACGATACATGTGCACACCAAACGAGGTAGTCATATTGCATTTTATGAAGGTTTCTCTGCCAAATCTTGGTCGAACCAATTGATTGGTGAATATTTTTTGTCAGTTTTCAATTGGATCTCTTCAAAAAATTCCAGTAAATAAAAACCAAATTAAAAACTGACTTCTAATTAATCACGTTCTAATACAAAAAAGAAAGGTTGTTTCATCCCTTTATAATCCATACATCCAAACAAAGTGTTTTCATTAACTTTACGAAAAACATCATGAATTGGAAGATTATCATAGATCATTGCAGAGGAAACTTTTCCTCTAAATTCAATTTGTCTTACACGAGCTTTCGAATGTTTCGTTTGGAACAAAAATCGAACTAATAAAAAAAGATAACGTAATGGCCATAGTTTTGTAGATGGAATAAGTGTAGCTAACCTTACGGGCATTAACGAAGGATTTACCTTAAACAATGTTTTTCCAAACGATTTAAAAACCAGAGGATGAACATTTTCAAGATCAACAAATTCCTTTCCATACCAGTTAAATGTCTCTAAGGCTCCATCCATAGTATGACCTGTATGAAATCCTGATCCATGCCAACGCCCCATCATTTCATTCAGTGGAACTACATCCAATGCATCATAGAGTGCAAATGAATCTTCAACAGAGTTGTTCTTTTTAGCACGCATCTCGTGAAATCTTGTTTCAAGCTTTTTGTCTTTCATATATAAATAACTTATACCTGTTTTTGCAATCCTCCATTTTTAGGAAATATTTATCCAATGAAGATCAGATTTTTTAGAATGCGAAAGGAGAACAAAATGATATTGTTTTCTTTGTTTATGAGTGATTTTACTTACACCGATTACTTTTTCTTGAAACAGAATTGGATTGGAGAAAGTCAAAGGACTTCCTTTAGGTGATATAAATCTTAAAGAAGAATTCGTTTTTCTATGACGTGACTTGTCATTTTTCCATAACAGGATATAATCATTTTATGAATGTTCAAGATTCTGAAATTAATTCCTTACTCCAATCCTATCCCACAATTACGGTGTATGGTTTAAGCCAAGATCCATTAAAACCTAGTCATTATGTCCCTGTTTTCATTCGTGATAAAGGTTGGAATGTCATCGGAACCTATCCCAAAGAACATACGATAGGCGGATTTCAAATTTACAAAAGTTTACAAGACATCCCAAAAGAAAATAGGAAGTTCATCGATGTCTTTAGAAGTTCTGACAAAATCCCAGAGGTGGTAGATGAAATTCTAACGTTAGGTGGAACTGAAGTTTTGTGGTTACAATTGGGAATCTCTCATCCAGAAGCAGAAAAAAGAGCAGAAAACGCAGGGATCAAAGTTGTTTCCAACCGTTGCCTCATCATTGAGTACAAAAAGTATTTTTAAATCCCTTCTCCATTGCACTTTTTCGTTACATAAACATGTGTCTTAACAGCCAAATCGATCCCCCTTTTAGAGGGGAACGTTTCTAAAATATATGATTTTGCGCCTCATTCTCATTATTGCTTGACAAAATGGACCGTGCCCAAACCATGCCGGTATGTCCCTTTTATTTGAGATCAATTCTCAATTAAAGTCTAAACCAAAAATCATACCACGATGGCGATTCTGTGATCGATCTGACCTGGTTTTAGTGGCCTTCGCCTGCCTCTGTTTGACGCCGCTCCCAGTTCCATATGTTTTCGCACAAACAGGTGAACCCAAATCAAAACAAGAAAACGGGATCCATGTTACAGGGAAAAAAGACCAAAGGGACCGTGAAATCTTAAGAACGCCTAACAGTATCAGTCGATTGAATGAACAAGAAATCCAGGATGCTGGGATCAATCGAACTAGCGATATCGACAAACAAGTTCCAAATTTTTCCATCATTGATTCAGGATCTCGTAACTTCACATACTTTAATATACGAGGAATGAGAAGTATTGCCTTCAGTGAACCAGCTGTCGGACTGATTTTAGATGGGATCCCATTAAATGATAATGTAGCTCTTAATACAGAGTTATACGGCCTTGAAAACATTGAGGTTTATAGAGGAAGCCAAGCTACTCTATTTGGTAAAAATTTTCAAGGTGGTGTGGTTGAAATCAAAACAAAAAAACCTACCAATTTATCCGAGGGAAAAATCACATTTGATATAGGGAACTACAAGAAACAAGAAACATCAGTATATTATAATTCTCCAATCATATACGATAAACTATATTTCGGAGTCGCAGGTAAAACAACAGAAAGAGAAGGATATTTATCTAACGTAACTGGATTCTATTATCCCAATAATAGACCCTATGAACTCCCTGTCGAAATCTATAAAACACACCCCGATGGAAGAAAAGGTAATGCAGGTAGATTTCGATTGTATTTTACCCCGAATCAAATCTTTGAAGCCGACTTACAAATTAGTGCTGAAAGTTTTGATGATGGATCCCTTAACCTTGTCAACTATTTGGGCGCAAAATCAGAGAGAGAAAAAGCCCTGCTACAAGGATGTGTTGCAGCACCTTCCAATTGTTCAAAGTTATACGGAACGTATATAAATCGAGTAAATGGAGATAGAAAAGTATATTGGGATTACGAAGGAAAAAGTAATGTCACCGGGAATACATATTCACTATCGACTACAACCAAATTACCACACTCTAACTTAAAATCAGCAACTGCTTTACGCAAAATGGACATTGATCCAATCACTGCTGATTCCGATTTCACAAAAGTGGACCAAAATCGATCGATCTACATTGAAAAATCTACAACATTTCTCAATGATATTTTTCTAGAGTCGAATGATAAGCAAAATCCATTTCAATTCAAAATAGGAATCTATGCTTCCAATAAAATAACGAATATTGACCAAGCAAAAGAACATAGAGTACAACTCTATGTGATCAATGATTTCCCTGGTTTAAATGCACCTACCCAAGAAAAAAACCTATCTAAGTTAACTGACAAAAACATAAGCATCTACACACACAATAGTTACACTTTCTTTGAAAGATTTACGATTACATTGGGAGCAAGGCTCGAAAGACAAGATAGCCAATTATCACATTCAGAACTTGCCGTCGGACCTTCAATTTCAAATCCTGCAGGTGATACACTTCTTTTATCCGATCCGTATTCAATTCAAAATCGATATAACTATAATGTATCTAGAATCATTTTTGATTACAAACCAATTGAAAATCTTATGTTTTTTATCGGTGTAAGCAGAGGATACAAAAACGCTGGTTATAGCACTGTTGTCAACATTCCATCCAAAGCAGGTTTTAAGCCCGAAATTAATGACACGATAGAAGCTGGAATCAAATCAGAATTTTTTAAAAACAAATTTGGACTGAAGTATACACAGTTTTATACAGAGACTCAAGACTTTCATGTAATCCGAGCAATCAATCTTTCTCAATACGTAAATCTTAATGCTGAGTTAGTTACAATTAGAGGTTATGAACTTGAGAGCTATTTAAAACCACAAAAAGATACCAAAATAGGTTTATCTGCTGGTTATACAGAAGGGATATTCAATCGGTTCCAAGACACAGTACTCAATCGAAATTTTAATGGTAAGTGGGTTCACTTTATACCGAAATACGACATACTCAGCTACCTTCAATACAGGAATGATTTTGGGATTTTTTTAAGAGGAGAATTCCAGGCTGTTGGTCAAATGTACTTCGCGGCAGATAACACTGTGTATAGCGATCCTTACTATGTATTAAATGCAAGAGTTGGTTATGAAAAAGAAAATCTCTCTGCATACCTCTATGTAAACAATCTCAACGATAGATACTATTTCACTTCATACATAGATGGAACATTCCAAGCAGTTCCAGGGGCACCAAAAACATACGGATTTATATTAACCTATAAAATCTAAATTTGCGGAGAACAATATGAAAACAAAAATTAAAATTCTATCTCTAACTTTTTTCATTGGAGTAAACAGTTTCCAATGTAACCTTTTTGATCCTAAATCAAAAATCACAAACAATGAATTGGTAGAAATTGTAACATTGCAACAATTAAATGCAAACAGTTTGAGTGAAGGCCAAAAACTAGGACTAACGATTGCTTATAGCCATCGATTTAGTATTAAAAATGGTCCGCATTTATTTTGTCGGGAATACTCAACAGCATACTTAGAAAAACAAGCTGAATGGGAATTAAATATTGAACAAACTTACGCCACTATTGGAAATGCGATTGGAATTGATATAGTAGTAGAAAGGATCAATGGACCCTGTGCTATCAACAATAAAATAAGTGCATGCCATTATGATGGAGTGGATGGTATCAATGATTTGATCCCTTATGCTTATTCCACAGAAGGTGAACACAAATATTTGATTCCAGCTTACATTTATTATGGAATTAACAATTTAAAAAATGCAAAAGAAGCATGCGAAGGGTATAACGGAACATATGTTTGTTATGATCCTACAAAGTGTTGGCAATAAAGATTAGATCAGATTACAAACCAAGAAGAACCCAATTTTTAAGATTGGGTTTTTTGTTTTAGAACTTTCCTTTTATTTTTTCGTTTTTGATAAAATATCATAATCCCACTCACAGATAAAACTGCTGGGGATAGACCACAAAGTATCCAAATCACTTTACTGAAATGGTTTGCAAAGGTTCCAAAGTGGAGAGGACGAAACGAATCTAAAAATTGATTTTGGATTGATTCTCTCGAAATATCAACGAGTTTCAACAATTGGTTTGTGTTTGTATCAAATAAAACATAAGAACCGTATCGACTTTCAAAACCATTCGAATTGTTTCGGTTTCCATATAAACCGATTGGTTCATCCTTTGAATGATGCGGAAAAGAAATATAACCTAAATTAAAACCATGTATTTTTGTTTTAGTATTTTCTATCAAAGATTCGATAGACTTAGAGTCTGTCCATAGTCCATGAACAATTTTTTCTTCTGACTCGGTCCGAATGATTGTATCTCGTATGCTCCACCAAGCACCAGTGACTGATAAAATTAAATGAAACCATATAAAATTAATTCCGACAAACTTGTGTAAATCGGAAAATAAGATTTGAATACTCTCTTTCCATCGAAAACGAAATAAACTAATCCAAAATCGTTTGTACAATTTGATTCCCGTAATCACGAGTAAAAAATATACAATTGCAAAACATCCTGTTAAAAAATATCCAATTTTCCCAAAAAATAAACTATAATGAAGTACTAAAATAAATCCATAAACACTATCACTGCGATTTTCATTTAATGAACCAATGATCTTTCCACTGTAAGGATCAAGTAAATACACAACTTCATTACTCGGAATGTTTGTGTCATGAAACCATATTTGATCGGGTTGGTTTGAAAGATCAGACACCAACCAACCAGCAATACTCCCCTCAGGCAGTTGCGGAACAAGCCGTTGGTAAAGAACATCAAATGAAAGTCGATGCGTGTGGTTTGGAATTTGTATGGGAGTCAAGAAAGACTGGATTTCTTTCCCATAAACAAGTAAGGATCCTGTGATCCCAATCACGAGTAAAAAACTAGATCCAAAAATTCCTAGAAACAAATGGAGTTGGTAGAAACGTTTTGCTTTCAATTTTGTTTCCATTCCTCTGATTCTTCCATTTATTTGAGATTAGGTCTCATTTTCAAGTAACTTCTAGCAAAGGATTCTTTCTAATTTCACTTTTTTAACAGAGCGTTAAAATACAGTTTCTGATCTATTAAGAAGCGGACAACTTACACATAACTATGTGGAAACAAAAAGATTTTGCCTTCAATCGGAATGAAATTGCAGGTGCTTTCGGCGATATTGGAACTGATTTTCCAATTCTCATTGCGATGGTGTTAGCGGCAGGGCTTCACGCTCCAAGTGTTTTCATTATATTTGGTTGTATGCAAATACTAACAGGCATTATCTACAAAAGACCAATGCCTGTCCAACCTCTTAAAGCAATGGCAACAATCGTAATTACCGGAAAAATTGCAGGCCCTATCGTGTTAGGTGGAGGTTTAAGCATTGGAATTCTAATGTTGTTTTTTTCAACGACAGGAATACTCGAAAAAATAGCAAAATTTGTTCCAAAGTCAGTTGTCAGAGGGTTACAACTTGGATTAGGAATTAGTCTGAGTATGCTTGCCTTCAAGGAATATATCCCTTCTGAAAGTACTAAAGGTTATATATTGGCTGGTATCTCCTTTCTGTGTATCATTCTACTGATCGATAATCGAAAAGTTCCTGCTTCAATAGTTGTCATCTTTTTTGGATTTATGTATTCTTTATTCTTTCATTTTGAAACATATTCAACATTTTCAAAATTTGAAATCAATCTACCAAAAATATACATTCCAAATCTTGAAATGATCTTAAAGGGATTTATATTATTAACACTCCCTCAAATTCCTTTGTCAATAGGGAATTCAATCCTTGCCACAAAACAAATATCAGATGACCTATTCCCAAATAAAAAACCAGTCACAATTAAAAAGATTGGTTTTTCTTATTCTATCATGAATTTGATCTCACCATTTTTTAGCGGGATACCTTGTTGTCATGGTGCTGGTGGAATGGTAGGTCACTATACATTTGGAGGTAGAACAGGTGTTTCCGTTCTATTGTATGGCTTGTTTTATCTCTTATCTGGTTTATTTATGGGGAATGGGTTAGATATTTTGATAAAAGCGTTTCCTTTACCTATCTTAGGTACATTACTTTTTTTTGAATCATTATCACTTATTTTATTAATCAAAGACTCATTTCAGAATAGCAAAGAGTTTATCATTGTGATTATGACAGGTTTGCTTGCCAGTGGATTACCTTATGGATTTCTGATTGCGATGATTGTTGGAACGAGTATCCACTATACATCCATTGGATTTAAAACATTTACTTCCATTGGAGATAAAAATAGGATTTAAAATCCAATCAAAAATATAAAAGGATGAATCTTCTAGGAATATGAATTGGAGACCATATTTTTAATGATCTGACTCACTTCTGGCCGGCAACTTCCGCAACCAGTCCCAGCTCCCGTTTTTTCCATCACTTCTGCTAAATTTTTAGCACCGCAAAGAATTTCATCCTCGATATTCCCTTTTCCAACGCCATTACAAGAGCAAACCAAGGCACCTTTTGGCGGTTTGGCGGTTGAAATGCTAGATAAAAGTTGGTTTCGTTTCTCTCCTAACTCTAATCCTGAAGCGATTAGATTTTTATATTCTACAAATTCCGATTTATCTCCAACAAGAATAGCACCTACCAGTTTGTCACCTTTTACGATACATTTTTTGTATTTGCATCTTTTCCGATCGAGGAAAACGATTTCTTCATATTCGTCAGTTAAATTCTCAAATTGAATGCCTGGCAAACGAAGAGAAACAAGTTCTAAACCTGGAATTTTTAAAAGATTCGAATGTAAAGACCCAGAATAAGATTGGAACTGGTAACCATAAATGTGATTTGCTGCTACTTTTGCTTGTTCTTCGGCGGCAAGTACCGTTCCATATACACCTGATGTGTGTTCAGCGACTTCTCCAATTGCATATATATCAGGATCTGATGTTTGTAAAAATTCGTTTACTTTTATGCCTTCACCAATTTCAATACCCATCTCTTTTGCCAAAGTCAAATTGGGGCTAGTTCCCATCGCATATACGATTCCATCAGGATAAAGTTTTTTTCCATCCTTTAATTCAACATAAGTGACTCGATCGTATCCATGTACTTTTTTAATTTCGGAATTGAATAAAACTTCAATTCCACGTCTTTCAATTTCCTCTTTCAAAATATCACAAGCAACAACATCCAATTGTTTGGACATCAATCGATTTGTGCGAACAAGAACTGTCACTTTGACACCAAGAGACTTAAGTGCTGAAGCAAGTTCCAATCCAAGTAGTCCACCGCCGACAATTAAGGCAAAAGAATCAGGGACAAAAAAACCTTTGATTTTATCAGCATCTGTTTTTGCTCTTAAACTAAATACACCCACCATTGATGGAGAAATTGATTTTGGAATTTGAGGACTACTCCCTGTTGCAATGATTAGTTTATTATAGGAATAAACATTTCCCATCGAATCCTTAACAATTTTTGCTTCAGGTAAAATTTCTGTTACGGAGGTTGAAGTATGTAATTTAATCTCCCAATTCTCAACCTCTTCTACACTGATACTAGCTAGCTCAATGAATTCTTTTTCACCACTGATGAAATCAGGTAATAAAATCCGATTGTATAATGGATTTTCTTCCTTACATAAAACAGTGATTTCATCTTCTGGACAAAGTTCTTTGTAATGTTTGATAAATGCAGAAGTACTATTGCCACCACCGATGATGAGGATTTTATCTTTTTCTTTTTTATATGGAATGACCTTTACCGCAGATATTTTGAACCCAGGTTGTTTGGAAAAAGGATCATACTCTTTGTTCGTTAAATTATTGGCTCTAAAAGCATCATTCTTATTTTTTTTTCCCCAATGCATCGGCAAAAATACAGTTCCCATTTTGATAGAATCCGTGAGTTTCGCTTTCACACGAACACTTCCTCTTTCATTCAGAACTTCAACAATACTACCATCAATAACCCCAATGACATTCGCATCTTTTGGATGGATTTCAAGGTAAGGCTCCGATTTGTGTTCCATTAGTTTTCGGACTTTCCCCGTCCTTGTCATTGTGTGCCATTGGTCTCGGATTCTACCTGTAGTGAGGATCAAAGGATATGTTTCAGAAGTTTTTTCTGAAGTATCATCTGGTGTGACATCAAAAATCTTAGCTTTGCCATTTGCACGATAAAATATGTGATCTGTAAATAATCTAGGAGTTCCATCCAAACTATTTTTAGGAAAAGGCCATTGCACTGATCTCTTCTTCTGTAATATCGAATAATCTAATCCACTAATATCAATCTTTGTCCCTTCCGTCAAAGCACAATGTTCTAAAAATACATCTTCTTCCGTTTTGTATGAGAAAAATGAACCAAACCCCATCCTGGTTGCAAATTTTTGGATGATCCAAGTATCAGCCATCGCTTCGCCAGGAGGTTCTATAATTTTGGATAAGTAAGTCACTCTACGATCTGAATTTGTCATTGTACCTTGTTTTTCTGCCCATCCTGCTGCTGGTAATACATAGTCTGCATATGGGATGGCCGCAGAACTCATCGAGATATCCTGTACAATTACAAGTTCTGCCTCACGTAACCCTTGTTCTACCATCCTAGCATCTGGCAAACTCGTAGTTGGATTTGTGCATACGATCCAAACTGCTTTCATTTTACCTGTTTTTAGGTTTTCAAACATTTCAACTGCAGTAAAACCTGGTTTACTTTGGATTGTATCTTCAGCGATGTTCCAGAATCTTTCTACTTCCTTCCGATGAAGAGGATTACTCAGGTCACGGTGTGCAGGTAATAAATTACAAAGCCCACCTACTTCTCTACCACCCATTGCATTTGGTTGGCCAGTTAAAGAAAATGGACCTGATCCTGGTTTTCCGATTTTGCCTGTGATCAGAGATAAATTGAGCAGAGCTAAATTTTTATTCACACCAATCACACTTTGATTCAAACCCATTGCCCATAATGACAAAAATCCTTTTGCCTCATGGATGTACTTGGCTGCCAACTCGATATCTAACAAAGGAATGCCACAGGTATTGGCAGCTTCTTGTAAATCAAACGTTCTTAGAAAAATACTTAACCCATCAAAACCTTCTGTGTGAGATTCGATAAATTCATGATCAATCCAATTGTTATCGATTAAAATTTTGGCAATTGCGTGGAAGAGATAAATATCAGTCCCAGGATGGATTTGTAAATGTAAATCAGCATCCTCGCAAGTATCAGTTTTTCTAGGATCTACAACTATGAGTTTTGTATTGGGAAAATTCTTTTTTTGTGCTTCTATCCTTCTAAATAAAATCGGATGGCACCAAGCTGGGTTTGCACCCGCAATGAGGAAACAATCCGCAAGTTCAATGTCTTCATAAGAAACTGGCACACTATCTTCACCTAACGCCATCTTATATCCCACAACGGCAGAACTCATACAAAGCCTAGAGTTTGTATCGATGTTATTACTTCCGATAAACCCTTTGATTAACTTATTGATAATATAATATTCTTCTGTTAATAATTGACCTGATACATAAAAACCAACTGAATCTGGACCATGTGCTCTGATGATTTGTTTGAACTTATCACTGATTGCATCCAATGCCTCATCCCAGGAAATTCTAGAGAGATCCGAAGTTCTGTTTAGCCTCTGCATCGGAGTCAAAATCCGATCACTTCGATCCATCACAGTGTAATGTAGGTTTCTCCCTTTCGAACAAAGTAAACCCAAATTGGCTGGATGGTCTTTGTCCCCTTCGATTCGAATTTCATTTTTTTCTAATTTTTCGACAAGGACACCACAACCAACACCACAATAAGAACAAGTAGAAGGATAGGTTTCTGTAGTTTGCACAAAAGAAAGTCAGCAATATTTATGCCAAATGCTGAAAATTTCATAAAAATGCTTATTCAAAGAAGAATATTCTTAAAATCTCATTAAACCCCAACCAATTGGAACAGTCCTCGGCAAAAGCAAACGATCATATCGTACGCATTGTACACATTTTGCTACTAGATTCATAAAACAATCTAACTCCAAATCCGAAACTCTCGAATCATTCGGCCAAAAAAGGAGATAGTTTTTCCTTCGTTTATAATAGAATTCGAATATTCTAACAAATTATGGACATTTTGTATAAATAACTTACGGATCTTCTCTAAATTAGACCTTTTTTTAAAATAGATGCCTTTCATAGGTACACTTCGTGCATAAATGAATAGAAAGTTATCGTGATTGGTAACTTTAGTTTCGATTCCTGGGTTAGGTACAGTCATGATCAAGCGGAAGTTAGTTGTTATTGGAAATGGAATGGTGGGTCACAGATTCTGTGAAAAACTCGTAGAATACGGTGGGACTGACAAATTTGAAATTACAGTCCTCGGTGAAGAACCAAGACGTGCTTATGACCGTGTACATCTTTCAGAATACTTTGCCAACCGTTCTGCCGATACATTGTATCTTTCTGCCCCTGATTGGTATAGAAGTAACGGAATCAAATTATTATTATCAGAACTTGCTGTATCATTGGATACCGTACGTAGAAAACTAATCACAAGTTTAGGAACGGAATTAGAATTTGATGAATTGATTTTTGCTACTGGTTCGTCTCCATTTATTCCACCTCTCGAAGGTTTAGACAAAGAAGGAGTTTTTGTATACCGAACCATTGAAGACTTAGAAGAAACATTAGAATACAGTAAAAAAATAAAAAAGGCAGCAGTGCTTGGTGGAGGTTTGCTAGGTTTAGAAGCAGCGAAGGCACTTGTTGATTTAGGAAAAGAAACTCATGTCATCGAATTTGCACCAAGACTTATGCCACGCCAATTGGACGATGGTGGAGCTGCCATCTTAAAATCAAAAATTGAAGAAATTGGTGTTGAAATCCATTTAAACAAACAAACAGAAAGAGTTTTGGGAGACAAAAAAATTGAAGGTTTTGCCTTTAAAGATGGGGGAAATTTAGATTTCGATTTATTAATAGTCTCTGCGGGGATTCGTCCAAGAGATGAATTGGCAAAAGAAGCAGGTATCACAGTTGGTGAACGCGGTGGTATCATTGTTGATGATGGCATGGGAACCAATGTCTATGGAATTTATGCCATCGGTGAAGTTGCACTCCACAGAAACTTTATCTACGGTCTTGTGGCTCCTGGTTATGAGATGGCAGAAACATTGGCGTTTAATCTATGCAGTCCAGGGAATAAACCAAAGGTATATTCTGGATCCGATCTTTCCACTAAACTAAAGTTAATTGGTGTGGAAGTGGCTTCATTTGGAGATGCACTAGGACAAAATGAACATTTACCAATCGTGTTTAAAAATCCAAGGAGTGGCGTTTATAAAAAACTTGTTATATCTCCTGATGGAAAGTATTTACTCGGAGGAATCCTTGTTGGGGATGCAAAGGCGTACGGTAATTTATTATCTTTTTATCTCAACAAAATGGAATTACCGGAAGAACCAGAAACATTAATTGTTGGATCTGTCTCTTCTGAAAATCTTTTTGGAGCTGATACCCTTCCTGATGAAGCAAAAATTTGTTCCTGCAATAATGTATCCAAAGGAGATATCTTAACGGCAATCCGAGAGAAGGAATGTTTCGATATCACAAGTCTTAAAAATTGTTCCAAAGCAGGGAGTGGTTGTGGTGGGTGTTTACCTCAAGTTAATTCTATACTCAAAGCAGAATTAAAAACACAAGGAAAAGTAGTAACAGAACACCTTTGCGAACACTTTAAATTTTCAAGAAAAGAACTTTACCAAGTCATCAAAGTAAAATCATTAAAATCGTTTCCAGATGCGATCAAAGAAATAGGGAAAGGGAATGGTTGTGAAATTTGTAAACCAGCAGTTGCTTCCATCATTGCTAGTATTTGGAATGAACCGATTTTAAAACACAGAGAAATCCAAGACACAAACGATAAGTATTTAGCCAACATCCAAAGAGGTGGTACATATTCAGTAGTGCCTAGGATTCCAGGTGGAGAAATTACTCCGGATAAACTCATAGTCATTGGCGATGTTGCAAAAAAGTACAATTTGTACTGTAAAATCACTGGTGGGCAAAGAATTGATTTATTAGGTGCAAGGATTGACCAACTTCCTTCTATCTGGAAAGATTTGGTGGAACATGGATTCGAAAGTGGACATGCCTATGGAAAATCAATGCGTACAGTTAAAAGTTGCGTTGGTTCTACTTGGTGTCGATTCGGAGTTCAAGATAGTACATCGTTTGCCATAAAACTAGAGGAACGTTACAAAGGAATACGTGCACCACATAAATTAAAATGTGGGGTATCTGGTTGTATTCGTGAATGTGCAGAAGCTCGTGGAAAAGATTTTGGAATCATCGCAACCGAAAGAGGATGGAATTTATACATCGGTGGTAATGGTGGTGTCAATCCAAAACATGCAATTCTCTTTGCAGAAGATTTGGATGAAGATACATGCATCAAGTACATTGATCGTTATATGATGTTTTATATCAGAACAGCTGATAAATTAATGAGAACTTCAACATGGCTAGAACAATTAGAAGGTGGAATTGAGTATTTAAAAGACGTCGTGATCAACGATCGTCTTGGTATCAATTCACAGTTAGATGAAGAAATGAAACATCTAGTAAATACCTATCATTGCGAATGGAAAGATGTTGTTGAAGATCCTGAAAAACAAAAAAAATTCAAACACTTTGTCAATAGTAGCGAAACAGATCCAAACATACAATTCACAGAAGAACGTGGACAAATTAGACCAGTAGATTGGATTGAAAAAGACCTCGTAAAATCATAAAGGAGACGATATCATGTTAGCAAATCAAAGTACAAAAGAAAAAGTATTCATTGGTCCAGTTTCAGACTTTGAAAAAGAAGGTGGAGTCAGTGCAAAAATCGGGAACAAACAAATTGCCATTTTTTACTTTGAGTCAAGAAATGAATGGTATGCTTGTGATAATGCATGCCCCCACACCGGTGATATGGTTTTATCTAGAGGTTTACTTGGAGATAGCAATGGAGAAGCAAAAGTTGTTTGCCCACTTCACAAACGGAACTTTTCACTTCAATCAGGTGAGTGTTTGAATGACGAAAACTTAAAAATTAAATTATACAATGTCATTCTAGAAAATGGTTCTGTTTATTTAGAAATGGAATCAACCCTGCTTCGTGAGCTTGGTGTCTCATCATGAAAGCCACTTTTCCAAATGAAAAACGTGGTAAGGTATTCCTTGTGGGAGCTGGACCTGGAGACCCAGAGTTACTCACCATCAAAGCATTAAAAATTCTTCGAAAAGCAGATATTGTTTTTTATGATGATTTGGTTTCACCTCGGATCTTAGGAGTGTGTAGGAAAAGGATTCAGATGGTTTATGTAGGAAAACGATCGGGAATTCATAGTTGTCTGCAAGATGAAATCAATCAAAAACTCATCCAAGCAACTCATGATCATAATACTATTGTTAGATTAAAAGGAGGGGATCCTTCAATTTTTGGTAGAGTTGGAGAAGAAGTTGCATCCCTTCTCCAAGAAGGAATCCAATGTGAAATAGTTGCAGGTATCACAGCAGCTTCGGGTGTTGCAGCTTCACTTGGATTTCCTTTAACACATAGAGATTATGCAAGGGAAATTTTATTTTTATCAGGCCACAAAAAAGACGGAGTCAATTCTGATTCCTTTCAGAACGTAAACTGTATCGGGAAAACCATTATCATTTATATGGGTTTAAATTCGCTTGGAACGATTGTATCCGAACTGATCAATTCAGGGAATCCAAAAGATACAAAAATGGCTGTGATTCAAAATGCCACCTTAGAATCAGAACGAGTTTTTACAGGCAATTTGGAAACAATGGATTCCATTGTAGAGGAAAACAATGTGAAGTCACCTGCGATCATCGTCGTTGGAGAGATTGTTCGATTTTATGAGGAAATAAAATCATTAAAAAATGGCTGTGCTTCAATTCTATCTCCAATATAAGGGATAGGAATGAACGATATCACGGGAAAAAGAACCACACTCCGGTATGCAGAAGCCGAAGGTTTTGTCTACTGCCAAAAAGAAACTATACAAAGGATCAAATCAAATACTTTACCTAAAGGTGATTTGTTTGGAGTGGCAAAAGCTGCGGCTCTGTTAGGCGCAAAAAAAACATCAGACCTCATTCCACATTGCCATCCTGTTCCCATTGATTCTTTTTCGATCCAATTTGAAATCATTGAAGATAAAAATGCAGTTCGTATCACAACCCAAGCGAAATCCATAGGAAAAACAGGAATCGAAATGGAAGCATTAACAGGTGTGACTGTGGCAACACTTGTAATTTATGATCTATTAAAACCGATTGATAAATCATTAGAAATTTCAAATGTTCGGCTCTTGGAGAAAAAAGGTGGGAAAACCGACAAACAAATTTCAAAGTTTGCAGATGGTTCAACTGCAAAGATATTAGTGTGTTCGGACTCATGTTTTTCTGGAAAAAAAGAAGATGGATCTGGTAAAATCATCGCCGAACTTCTAAATAACGAAGGTGTTCAAGTTTTAGAAATCAAAATTGTACCCGATGAACCAAAAGAAATTGAACAAACTATATCTACTTGGACAAAAGAAAAAATAGATCTTATCATTACCACTGGAGGAACGGGTCTTGGCCCAAGAGATAACACAACCGATACCATCCAACCAATGTTTGAAAAAGAAATTCCAGGTATTGCAGAAACCATGAGATCCTTCGGACAAGATAGAACTCCTTTTGCCATGTTATCAAGATCAGTTGCAGGTAGTATTGGAAAAACGGTTATTATCGCAGTACCTGGGAGTAGCAACGGAGCACGAGAGAGTATAACAGCAATTTTACCAGCTGTTTTCCATGCAAAAAAAATGATGAGAGGGGAAGGTCATTGATCTCCTATTCAGAAGCAATCGATTTGATACTCAATGAATCAAAATCCTTTGGTTCAGAACTTATACCACTTAACCATGCATTAGGTAGAGTTTTGTCTGAAGAAATTTTTGCAGATCGCGATTATCCACCTTTTCATCGTTCTGCGATGGATGGATTCGCAATTTCTTACAAAGAATATTCGAAAGGAAAACAATTTCAGTATAATAGAGAACTACACGCAGGTTTCACCCTTTCAAAACTTCCGAATGAGTCGGTGATCCGCATTATGACTGGTGCCCCAGTCCCGGACGGGTTCGATGTTGTGATCAAAATAGAAGATGCCAACCTTTCAGAAACAAATGGGATTCGATACGTCTCCTTTCCAATGGAACAGGTATTTCAATGGCAGAATATCGCAAAACAAGGTGAAGATGCAAAAAAAGGAGATTCGCTCCTATCGATTGGAACTCAACTACGTCTTTCTGAAATTTCTTTGCTCGCGAGTGTAGGTAATGCGAATGTTTCTGTGTTTTCGTTCCCTAAAGTACGAATCATTTCAACAGGGAATGAAGTTGTTCCTATCCATGAAAATCCACTTCCCCATCAAATCCGTGATTCAAATTCAGTAACGATTTCGACCTCGTTATTAAAATTCGGAATCATCCCCGATCAAATTACACATGTGCCTGATGATCAAATCCAAATGGAAAACACCATAAAAGATGGATTGGAATCCGATGTATTAATTTTATCTGGTGGTGTTTCGATGGGAGAAAAAGATTTAGTCCCTAATTTACTAACGAAGTTAGGAGTGAAGAATATCTTTCACAAAACTGCCATTAAACCGGGAAAACCAATTTGGTTTGGCAAAAAAGATAACACGATTGTTTTTGGGCTTCCCGGTAATCCCTTTAGTGTACAAACATGTTTTCGCATTTTTATCGATCCTTATTTGAGAGCTTCATTTTCTCAACAACGAGAATCAAGTTTGAAGTTCCCAGTCCTTGATTCAAAAAAGAAAAAACATAACCTAACAGAGTTTTTTCCCGTTCAATTGGTAACAAAAGAAAAAACATATTTGGTTTCTATTCCCTTTAATGGAAGCGGAGATATCAAAGCAGGTAGAAACTCAGATGGACTTGGCATCTTTCCAAGTGAATCAAAAGAATTGAACTCCGAACAAGTAATCGAGTTTTTGCCTTGGTAAATTAAATCTCATCAAATTGTACGTTCCGTACACATATATTTCGTATTTTATACAATTCTTATTTTCTTAAGTGATTCATCTCCTTTCTCATTCTTTATGCTTAAAAAACACTAGTTTTTAAGCTTTTTACAAGCCATACCAAAATGGACATTTGGTACACTTTTTGCAAAGTAATCTTACATAAGGAGAATCATTCCCGTGACGATTACACCTCATGCGAAAGCAACT
Organism: Leptospira sp.; assembly: GCA_016742255.1. Lineage (GTDB taxonomy): Bacteria > Spirochaetota > Leptospiria > Leptospirales > Leptospiraceae > Leptospira_A > Leptospira_A paudalimensis. The sequence goes on along the minus strand of JACVCB010000012.1, from coordinate 4,858 downwards.
AAGATCGATTTATTCAGTTTCAATACTCCCCAAATGAGGACATTCCACCTCACTTGGATTGCATTTTTTCTATGTTTTTTTGGATGGTTTGGAATTGCACCACTTATGGTTTATGTCAGAGAAGAACTTTCTCTCACTAAAGCACAAATAGGAAATATCATTATTGCCTCTGTTGCAATAACAATATTTATGCGACTATTAATTGGATGGTTATGTGATAAAATTGGACCAAGAATCGCATACACTTTTTTGTTAATTTTCGGATCTATTCCCGTTATGTCCATAGGACTAGCTGACAGTTATTTATCATTTCTACTTTTACGTTTGGCAATTGGTGCTATAGGAGCATCATTTGTGATCACTCAGTATCATACATCGGTTATGTTTGCACCTAACATTATTGGTACAGCTAATGCTACAACCGCTGGTTGGGGAAATTTAGGTGGTGGTGTGACACAGATGGTAATGCCAATTATATTTGGCTTTTTTGTCGCATTTGGATTTACGACTGGTGTTTCATGGAGACTTGCCATGGTAGTTCCTGGAATAGCATTATTTGTAATGGGAATTATTTATTACTTCGGTACCCAAGATACACCTGGTGGAAATTTTAAAGACATCAAAGAAACGTATCCTACATTCCAAGGTGGTAAAAAAAATACACTATCTAACTTTCTTCTGGTGATAAAAGACTCTAGAGTTTGGCTATTATTTTTAGCATATGGAGCTTGTTTCGGAATTGAACTAACAATTAACAACATTGCAGCTTTGTATTACGTAGATCAGTTTAAATTAACTCCAGCTACAGCAGGACTTATCGCAGGACTTTTCGGTTTAATGAATCTCTTTGCAAGAACGTTAGGTGGAGTTTTTGGAGATAAATTTGGTATCAAATGGGGATTACGTGGGCGAGTGATCTGGTTATCTGCGGCTCTTGCTGGTGAAGGAATTTGTTTGATCTTGTTTTCTCAAATGACATCACTTATCCTTGCTATCTCTTCCATGATTGTTTTCAGTTTATTTGTGCAAATGTCAGAAGGTGCAACTTTTTCTGTAGTTCCTTTTGTTAACAAAAAAGCAATCGGTGCTGTATCTGGTATTGTTGGAGCTGGAGGCAACGCTGGCGCCGTTTCAGCTGGATTTTTGTTCCGCGGTGAGGTGACTTATCAAAATGCACTCTTAATCATAGGAGTGATCGTAACAGTTTCTGCTTTCTTTACATTATTAGTTCGATTCTCAATGGAAGAAGAGAATGAAGTTGGCGAAGAAATGAACCAAATCATACCGCAGGGAGAGAAAAAAGCGGAATTGGTGACAGCAAACTAACTTCAAAAGCGAACCCAATTTTTGATTGAGAGACAAATTTAAACTTGTCTCTCAAAAATTTCTTTTCTAAACTTTTTGTCTTAGGAGAGAAATATGGATCAAACACATTATCGTTCCTGTAATTTATGTGAGGCCATGTGCGGGCTCCAAATCGAAATCAAAAATGGGATCATTCAAAATTTTAAAGGTGACTCTCTTGATCAGTTCAGTAGAGGGCATATTTGCCCAAAAGGTCCCGAACTAAAAAGTTTATACGAAGATCCTGATCGAATTAAATTCCCTCTCAAAAGAACTAAATCAGGTTGGGAAAAAGTTTCTTGGGTAGAGGCACTTTCCGATATCGCAAAACAAATTGTAGAACTACAATCAAGGTATGGGAATGATGTTGTTGCCATCTACAATGGAAATCCAAATGTTCATAATTATGGTTCGATGTTATATGGACAAAGATTTGTCAGTCGGATCAAAACAAAAAATAATTTCTCTGCAACTTCAGTTGACCAACTTCCCCACCAACTTCTTTCCTATTTGATGTTCGGTCATCAATTACTTGTACCAATCCCAGACATTGATCGCACTGCATACTTTCTTATTTTAGGCGGAAATCCATTTGCATCTAATGGTAGCTTGATGACAGTTCCAGATGTTAAAAAAAGATTAAAAGCAATCCAAGACAGAGGTGGAAAATATGTAGTAATAGACCCAAGAAAAACGGAAACAGCAGAACATGCAAACGAACATATCTTTATCAAACCAGGAACGGATGTTTTTTTCTTACTTTCACTATTAAACGTAATATTTGATAAAAAACGAAACAAACCAAACGCACTAATCAAAGAGAAAGATTTGAATTCTATAATAAGTTTAGCGAAAGAATTCCATCCAAGTGTTGTTTCTAAAATCACTGGGATACCGATGGATACAATCGAAAAAATTGCGTTGGAGTTTGTGAATGCCTCGTCTGCTGTTTGTTATGGGAGAGTTGGTGTTTCCACACAAGAATTTGGTGCTTTGTGCCAATGGCTGATCAATGTCATCAATATTGTCACTGGAAATTTAGACAAAGAAGGTGGCGCCATGTTTACATTGCCTGCCGTTGATTTAGTAGGAGAAGGCTCGACGATGAGATCTTCACCTGGAAGTTTTAATACTTATCAATCACGAGTGAGAAAACTTCCGGAATTCAACGATGAATTACCTGTCTCTGCATTAGCGGAAGAAATCTTAACTGACGGCGAAGGACAAATTCGAGTTTTAGCAACATCTGCCGGGAATCCTGTTTTATCCACTCCTAACGGATCCAAACTTGAAAAAGCTTTGTCTCAACTTGATCTAATGATTAGTTTCGATTTTTATATAAACGAAACTACAAAACATGCTCATTATATTTTGCCTCCAACATCTACTCTAGAACATGATCATTACGATTTAATATTCAATGTATTTGCTGTCAGAAATACATCGCGTTACAACCAACCTTTATTCCCTCCTGAAGAAGGAATGTTGCATGATTGGGAAATTTTCTCCGATTTGACAAAACGAATCGAACTCTTACGTTCTGGGAAGGAGTTACCAAGTGAGTTGATAATGACGAAACTAACGCCTGCTAGCATCATTGACCATGCATTAAAATCCGGTCCTTACGGAAGCAAAAATAATACTGAAATTCAGATGAGTTTGGAACTGCTAAAAAATAGTCCTCATGGAATCGATTTAGGACCACTCAAAAAATCATTTCCGGATAGACTTTACACAGAAGATAAAAAAATCCAACTCTATCCTCCTTTATTACAAAATGATATTCCTAGATTAAAAACAAAATTCAATGAACACTTAAATATTGGTCATTCGAATTTTCCATTTTTATTAATTGGAAGAAGGCATTTACGAAATAATAATTCTTGGATGCATAATTTACCCAAACTGATGACAGGTAAACCAAGGTGTACGATGATGGTTCATCCAGATGATGCAAGTTTTTTGGGAATCTCAAATCATGAAGAAGTAATCGTTGAATCAAAAGTTGGAAAGTTACAAATACCAGTCGAAATTACAGATGAATTGATGAAAGGTGTCGTGAGTATTCCCCATGGATTTGGACACAATCGAAGTGGTACAAGCCAGAAGGTTGCAACTCAATTTTCTGGTGTTAGCATCAATGACTTAACAGACGATCAGTCGATTGATGAGTTTTCTGGAAATGCTGCGTTTAGTGGGATACAAGTAAAAATTTTGAAAATTTCAAGCTAGAATGGTTTGTGATCATTCAAATATTGGGACAATACTTTGCGTCCACCAATCAAAGAATATTTACTTTTAAATTTTGAAAGATAAGAAAGAGCTTTTTTGGAACGAACTCCAGTTTCGCATAAGCAAACAATCGTTTGGTCATATTTCAAATCGGGTAACTCTCCTTTTTCTAGTTCAGAAAGAGGAAAACAAAATGTTTCAGGTATGGGAGATAGTATAATCTCTTCATTTTCTCTTACATCGAGCAGTGTAACAGAAGTATTTAACCTCAGTCTCAAAAAACCTTCCACATCTATCTCTTGGTTCAACCATTTGTTTTGAATCTGTTGATGATGACTGCCACAAGCAGTACATTCAGGATTTTTATCCACTTTTGACTGGTAAAAAGAAAGTGGATTCCATTCTAAAAAATAAACAGAATTGAAATCAATTTGATTCGGATTTAACAAATATTGCAATGCCAAAGAAGCTTGGTAGGTTCCTGCTAATGTTGCCTGAATTCCTAAAACACCTCCCTCATTACAACTCAGGGTATCCCCTTCATTTAAATCCGGAAACAAACAACGATAACACGGCTTCCCATCTTCAGAAAAAATTGCAAATTGGGCACTTGTTTTAAAAACAGAAGCGGTTACAAGAGGAATCTTTTTTGATAAACAAATTTCATTGATTGTATACTTTGATAGAATAGTATCTGTGCAATCCAACACTATATCCCATGTATCCAAAAAATCAATGTTAGACTTCGGATTCAAAAATTCCGAATAAATTTCTATCTGTAACCATGGAACGTGATTTTTAAGTACTTCAGTGGCTACCTCTACCTTTTTTCGACCAATATCTTTCCATGTAAACAATGTTTGCCGATGCAGATTGGAAACATCAACCACATCAAAATCCATTAGACCAATTCGACCGATCCCAGACAATGCAAGTTGCAAAGCAGAAGGACATCCTAATCCACCAACTCCAATGATAAGAACTGAAGATTCGTTCCATTTTTTTTGACCCTCTTGTCCAATTTCAGGAACTAAGGTTTGGCGTTGGAAATATTTTTCTTTATCTGTATTCATAAAAATATTGAACTATAACAAGAGGATACTTAAGAAATATATTTTTATCAAAATTTGGTTTGGATCTGCGGAAAAAAATCAATTTTTCTTTCCAACTAATAATTCCTGTATAAATTCGTTTATAACGATGTCCTTGGATACTAGAAAATTTGAAGTTTTGAGAATTAGTATCTTATCCCATTGTAATTTCGCATGTGTATATTGTGCAC
>JACVCB010000059.1 GCA_016742255.1 Leptospira sp. | reverse complement strand
TGTTTGGGCAAATCCGTGTTTGGAGAAAAGGACAATCGCAGAAGCCAAAATTCTCTCCGTGGATCTCTCCCTAGCTAATTGCTTTTTGTTATCGGATTTATTGGGAATCTTTTGTGGCACTGTCATCAGCCTTCTTACTAATCTGAATTTCGCAAACACTTTTTGGACCAGTTTCAATGGGAATTAGTTGAGAAATCACTTGGAAGCCATCCCTTGCTTCGAAATCTTGTCAGTATGAGTTCATTTACATCCGTAACAGTACTAAAATCTGCAAATATTTACTATGATGGTAAGGTCACAAGCCGCACCGTTTTATTCCCTAATGGAGAGAAAAAAACCCTTGGGATCATGATGCCTGGAGAGTATGAATTTGGAGCGGATCAGAAAGAGATTATGGAAATCCAATCTGGTAAATTGTCTGTGTTATTACCAGGATCCGAAACATGGCTTCAAATTAACGGTCAAGCTACCTTTGAAGTCCCTGCTGGATCCAGGTTCAAATTAAAAATTGAAACAGTAACAGATTATTGCTGTTCTTACGTTTGATCGTCGATTCCTGCATCTGCGGCATTCTTTTTTACAGAATTAATGCCGTTCTCACATGCTTGTTTCGATGAGTAGCCTTCACTAGAAGCTATGATTTCACCATTGGCTGCTTTGAGTCGGAATCGGAATTCCCCTGCTTTGTCTTTGTAAATTTCAAATTTTGCTGACATGTACGTATCTCCTTGGAAAAGCAATGGTATCAGATTTTGAAAAATTCTGGCAATGAAGTTTTATTTCGAATTTTTGAATCATCTCAAGTTAATTTTTTTCATCCAATGAATAAGGAAAGAGTAAAGGCCATCAAATGATCCGTAAGGTTTTGAAAAACAGTCTATGGTTACTCTTTGCTTTTCTTTCCATCACTAGTTGTTCTGGCAAATTACCAGAAAGACCAACCATCCAATATAGTTTTCAGAATCTAACTTTAGAACAAGTGCTAAACGACGAAGTGGATTGGTCCAAACCAGAGAAAATGAAGTATAACTTTGGTTATTGGAAACGATTTGTATGGGTAAAATTTGAGCTGATCAATCCTTCTGAATTTCCTTCTCAGTACATTTTAGATATCGAATCACCATGGATGGATGAAGTAGTATTGGCATGGAAGTCCAGCGGTAAAGTGGAAACAACTGTCTTTAAGGGAACCGATTCTCATGAGCTCAAAGAGATCCCACACCGAAACCCAGTCTTTTCACTTGATTTGTCACCAAACGAAAAACGGATCGTTTACTTAAAAATTTCAAATGTTGGGATCCTTTCGGCACCTCTACGGTTATGGACACGAAATTCATTTCTCGACCGAGTGGAAAGGGATTACATTGCCAATGGAATTTATTTCGGAATTATTTCTGCGCTTTTACTCTATAACCTTCTTATTTTTGTGAGCGTAAGAGAGAAGGCCTATCTATTCTATTGTCTCTACCTCACAACACTCCTTGTCAACTATGCACTGCTTGGTGGATTCTTCAAACAACTGCTCATTCCAGAAGTCGCTCTAAATGTGAAACCTTATTTGTATACCTCGGTAAATGCATCACTTTTGTTTGTTGGCCTTTTTTCTCTTACCTTTCTCAATTTAAAAACAGTACATCCAAAGTTAGATCGATTGATTTTGGGAAGTGCTCTCGCCATTGGAGTGTATTCCGTTTTTTCTTTTTTCATTCCTTACCATTGGATGGAAATTTCCTTCATTTATACATTCCCTTATTTTATGCTATTGTTAGTGTCTGCAGGGATTTATTCTTATTGGAAAGGGGTGAAGTCTTCACTCTTTTTTGTGTCGGCTTGGGTGACATTGTTTGTTGGTGTTATTGTAGATTCCTTAACAAAAGCTTCCATCCTGCCAACCACAACATTTGGGCGGTATGGTGTTCAAATTGGAACCGCAATGGAAGTGGTTTTATTTTCTTTGGCGCTTGGTCGAAGGTTACGATTTTTATTAGAGGAAAACTTATCGACTCAAAACCAGTTATCAGCAATTCGTAAAGATTTTGAAATTGCTCGCCGGATCCAAATGCGAATTTTACCTGCAGAGGTACCAAAGTCGGAGTATGTATCTGCAATTATTTCTTATCTTCCTCTCTATGATATCGGAGGTGATTTCTATGATTACTTCGAGACAAATGGAAACGAATTGGGAATTGTCATCGCCGATGTGACTGGGCATGGAGTGAGTGCGGCACTTGATTCATCGACGGTTAAGATTGCCTTTCGGAACGCAAAAGGATTCATACATTCTCCAAAAGAATTGATGGGTGAGATGAATCAATTTTTATGCACAAGCCTACATGCACGTTTTGTGAGTGCTGCTTACTATTACTTTGATTTTGAACAGATGAAACTAACGTTTACTTCCGCTGGTAATCCCCCTTTGATTTTCATTCGAGATGGAGAAGTCAAGTCAGCCGAATGCCCTGGACTTCTTTTGGGTGTAAGACCTGATTTTTTGTATGAACAAAAGGAAGTTTTACTCAAGAAAGGGGATCGATTATTGATTTTTACAGATGGATTGTATGAAAATTTGAAACCTAACGAAGATTTGTATTCCATCTTATACCCTGAAATTCGACCTATTGTAGATCTTCCTCAAAATGAGTTTCACCAAAAATTATTAGATAGGCTCTCTTCTATTAGAACAGTTCTAAAGGATGACATTACTTTTATCTCACTCGATATTGTATGATTCCCTAATATATCTGTTTACTTTTTTAGAACTTAAGTTTTAAAACTTGAATTTTCGCTAACGATCTGTTAGTATTCACATTTAAAACATGCGTATTTATAACTCATTTCTCGGCTTGAAACAAATCCAGTTTTATGGGCTGATCCTGCTTTTTTGTATCGTCCCTATGGCATGTATCTTGTTATTTCCGGATGTATTCTACAAAGAATATCCCCTTGAATCATTTGTTGTATTTCATAATATCACAGAAATCTTTAGTATCATTGTTTCGTTTTCTATTTTTGGGCTCGGCTATTCTTCGTACTCCCAAAGCCGAAATACACAAACTTACTTTTTGAGTATTGGATTTTTGGTGATAGGGCTCATCGATTTTATGCATACATTGGGATACAAAGGGATGCCTGATTTTGTGACTCCCAATACAGGTAATAAGTCGACTCAGTTTTGGCTAATCTCAAGGTTTATCACAGCTCTTGTTTTTATCATAGCAATCTATGTAAAACCGAACAGACGCTACAGTGCCTTCAGAGCGAACCTCTATGTCGTTGTTGCCTTTGTTCTTGTGGGTTTGGTTTACCAATTGGTGATTTTTAATTCGTATCTCATTCCAGATACATACAAACATGGCGTTGGTCTCACTCCATTCAAAAAGAAAGCAGAGTTAGTGATCATGTCTATGTTGGTTGTGGCCATCGTATTGTATGCGATTTCCAAATCTTTACATTCAGATAAACAAAAACAATATTTTTTAGGCGCATTTATCATATGTTTTTTTAGTGAGCTCGTATTTGCAGTGTATACAAG
>JACVCB010000011.1 GCA_016742255.1 Leptospira sp. | reverse complement strand
GTATACAGCAGTTCGCACAAGGTTACTTGAAAAACGGAATGAAATTGCGATTCTTATGTGCCTTGGTGCCAAACCCAATGTCATCCTTTTGTTAGTATTTTCGGAAATTCTGATCCTTTCACTATTGGGAACAGTCTTTGGACTTTTACTTGGAACCTTCATCCAATCTTTATTACCTGATATCAGTGGGATCATGTCGGTAGGGACAAACGTCATCCTTGGACTTTCTGCATCGTCTCTTTTATGGAGTTTAGTGTTAGGTGTGATTTTGCCACTCCTCATTTCGATTCCACTCGTCTTAGAAACAAGGTCGGTAAAACCTTTAGCAGCACTGAAAGAAGTAGAATCACAAACAAGTGGGAATTTATCCTCTTCCTATTGGCAATTTGGAAGTTTTGTTTTGATATACATTCTCTTTACAAGTCTTGCGATCTTAGAAACAGAAAGTATCTTTAAGGGCATCCTCTTTACACTTGTTTTGTTAACCTTGCCTCTCCTTGTGTACGGATTGTACATACTCTTTGGAACTTTCCTTCAAAAAATTTCAAAATTAGGATGGTTATCAAAGGAGTGGAGCCTTGTGACAAAAAAAGTCACACGTAAATCAGGTGCCCTTCGCCTCTCCATCATTGGTCTTGGATCGGCACTCTTTATCTTAACACTCTCTCTCATCTTACAGGAAAGTTTACTTGAGTTAAGTGGAGCAAGAGAAATCGAACGAAGGCCTAACATGTTCCTTCTCGATATCCGTGAAACACAAAAAGAGGGACTACTCCAAGCCATCTCCAAGTTTCCTGTGGAAAAACAATATGTGGCTCCCGTGATTGGAGCTCGTTTGTCCAAAGTAAATGGAGAACCTATTAAAAAAGAAGACACCATCAAAAATGCAATGGACCGCAATTGGCGAGCCACTGCGAGAACACGGGAATACTTTTTGTCCTACCGCGATTCTTTGTATGATACAGAAGAAGTGACCAAGGGAAGTTGGTGGAAAGAATCAAGCCAAAATGAAATTTCCGTAGAACGAGATTTTTCTACCTATTTACAAGCGGGCATCGGGGATGAGCTTACCTTCAATGTACAAGGGAGAGAAGTAACTGGGAAAATCACAAACCTTCGTTCGGTGAACTGGGCGGATATGAAACCAAACTTTGTGGTGTTATTTTCCAGAGGGATTTTGGAAAAAGCTCCTAGGTTTTATATTGTATCGTTACTCATTGACAACGGAACGGATCGTTACCAATTACAAAAGGTCATTGTGAATCAGTTTCCCAATATCACTGTGATTGATACGGAAAAAACAATCCAAGCCTTTATGGGAATTTTGGAGAAGGTAACACAAATGATGGCGCTTATGACGATGTTTATCCTCGCTGCATCTTTTGTTCTAGTGTTTACTACACTCTATGCAAGCCAATCCGAACGAAAACGGGAATTTGCACTCTTACGTGTGATTGGAGCAAACAGTCGTTTTATGGGAAAACATTTCCTACGAGAGGCATTCCTTGTTTCCGTGATTTCTTTTTTCCTAGGACTTGTGTATGCCGTGGGATCCAATGAAGTATTAAACCGATCTGTGTTGGAACTTCGCAGTGTGTATCCTTATGGACAACTTTGTTTGGTATTTATGGGAATTTGTTTTGTGACGGTGACTTTGTATAGCTTAGGGCTTTTTAGTTTCTTTCGATTGCCAACAAAGACGGTGCTTAAGGAAATTAAATAGTAGAAAAACGATTCAATTCACTCCAAACAAAAAAGCCCGGGGTTTTAAACCGGGCTTTCTCATTGAAAGAGATGTATTCGGGATTATTGTGCTACCGAAATAACCTCATCTCGGTTGATTACGTTAACGATATGTTTGTATTCAGGAGAATCCTTTCCATATTTTAACTCGGTTGCACGTAATAAGTGAACGTTCTTTTTGTAACGATACTTGAAGAGCATGTCATCTGGACCTTTTGTCTTTTTGATCATGTTTTCTTCGAAGCTATATGCACTTGCAAGATACTTGTGAGCAGGGTATTCTTTCTCGTTGTCATCGATTTCGATGTAAAGTTCAAGAATTGGGATACACTGAGGAAGGTTTTGTAAGTCATACTCAGCCATAATCCATGAACGATAAACGTCAGAAAGAAGTCTTTTGAACTCAGGTCTTTCTCTTAAGTCAGGGTTTTTAATTTCGTCAAGGTGATTGATCGCTTTAGAGAAGTAGTTAAGTGCATCTTGTTTCGCTTTCATTTTTTCACGGTAAACAACACGCTCTTCTCTTGCTTTACGATCTACTTTTTGCCAGTACCATTTTTCATCTAAGCGCTTTTTCTCAGCTTCTTCTTTGCGGTACTGTTCAACCCAATCTCTATTTTTCATGATGGTGTTAACACCAGATTGGTAGTTTGAAAGAGCCAAACGGAATTGGTTGTTCGCGAAAGTTTTAGAAAGTTGGTGTAACTCTTGGAAAGTTTTGTTATACCCTTTGAAATCAGGGTTCTTCCAAAGAGATTCCTGTTCCATAATTTCTTTCTTTCTTTTCTTTTGGTCTTCAGTGAGTTCCGCATCGTCATTCTCAGGAACGAGTTCGCCTTTGAGAAGTTCGTCGACTTGGTCTTTCGCCGCTTGGCTTTCTTGAGCGTTCGCAGGCTGAGTTTGTGCGAAAAGCACACTAAAGCCGGACACCAGTTGGAGAATAAGGAGATACTTAATAATCTTCATAGTCGTGTGACCCTTTTGTCTCTTTCAATATTTTGAACAAATAGGTTTATCTATTTCTTCAATGAAAGTATCGGTTTGGGATGAGTCAATAATAACGAATTAAAGAGGAAAAAAACCTAAATGTGAACTTTTTCTTCTCAAACTCTTGGTTTTAAAGGGACATAAGTCGATCCAGACCTAAAAAATCTCATTCCTTGACAGCCTAGTGATTTAAAGAAGATTGCTCATTGGAGATGAATTTATCCGAAATTACTTCGATCCGAGACGGAAATCCGCAGTGTAAAACATGCGGAGGAGTGGGCATTACCTTAGCAGAACATGTGAGGGGATCTCGTTCTGGAGCACTTGTTTTATGCCATTGTATTGGTAGTGACTGTAACACATGTGAGGCGAAAGGCCAACCTCCTTTTATGTCTTTCGACCGTAAATTGGACAAAATGCTCCCTTGTGTCTGTCATAATGCAAGGTTTTCCCTTCGCAATTTAGAAACTCTGGTAGAAAAAGCCAACATTCCGGCACGTTACCGGTTCCAATTTTTATCCACAATCGACATTGGGGACACAGCAAACGACCCTGATATGTCATTTATCATTGCCCACGACTGGGCAAACGAACTCGTTCATAAATTTAAGAATGCAGATTTTACACCACAGGGGTTTTACCTTTGGGGTGGGACAGGTTCTGGAAAAACCTTACTGGCTTGTGTCATTCTAAACGAACTGATCTTTCGGTATGGAATCACTTGTAAGTATGCAAAAGTAAACAAAGACTTTTTGTCTGCGATTCGTGATACTTACCAATCTGATAGTGAAACGCATGGGCAAGAACGTTCCATCGAACGTGAATTTGCCAATGTAGATGTTCTTGTGATTGATGACTTTGGTGTCCAAAAGGAATCAGAATTCAACAATCGTAAGTTATACGACCTGATTGATAGTCGTTATGAACAAGAAAAACTCACTCTTCTCACATCCAATCACTCTCTTGTGGAATGGAGAGACCGTGGCCAAGGTCGGATTTACTCACGACTCATGGAAATGACAAAAGAAATTGAATTAAAATGCCCTGATTATCGCACGAAGTTTGTGAAGAGGTAAGACCATGAAGTATTCCAATATTGCCTTTCTTTCTTTGGGTTCCAACATCGGAGATAGGCACCATTTTATGGACCAGGCAATATGGGAAATCTCCACCTTACCAGAGTTACAGATTTTAAAACAATCTGAACGATTGGAAACTGCACCTCTCGAAAACACAAACCAACCTTACTTCTTAAATCAAATTGTAAAGGTAATGGTTTCTTCTGCGTTTACACTACCATGTTTACTCGATTCACTCCAAGGGATTGAAGACAAATTGGGACGCAAACGAAGGTCTTGGAAAGGACCACGTGAAATTGACATCGACATTCTCACTTACGAGGCTGTTGTGATGAAAACTGATTTTTTACATTTACCCCACCATTCCCTTTATTCAAGACCATTCATCAAACAATTGTTAACGGATATGGGTGAAATTGGTGTGTATGCTCTTTTTTCGGAACTAAACCATGAAAAACATTATTCTACAGTATAAAAAGAAATATGATGCGGGGGAACCAATCTCTGTCATCACCTGTTATGATTATACCTTTGCGACTCTTTTTAATCGCACAGATGTGGATTGCCTTCTCGTGGGTGACTCGCTTGGAATGGTGATCCAAGGAAATCAGTCCACACTTCCTGTCACACTCGATGAGATCATTTACCACACAAAAGCGGTTTGTAAAGGGGCACCTGACAAAACGATCATTGCCGATTTACCATTTTTATCTTACCAAACCTCTATCGAAGAAGGGATTCGTTCCGCCGGCCGAGTGTTAAAAGAAACCAATGCTTCCTGTGTGAAACTGGAAGGGGACTCTGACTTTATCATCGAACTCACAAAACGAATGACCGAATCAGGAATCCCTGTGTTTGCCCATTTAGGACTTACCCCTCAATCGGTACATACTCTTGGCGGGCACCGTGTCCAAGGGAAAACAGAAGCAGCACGGAACAAAATGATCCGTAAATCTAGAGAAATTGCGGAAGCAGGCGCCTTTGCTTTGTTACTCGAGATGGTGCCCGAATCTCTCGGAAAAGAAATCACAGAATCGATTCGCATTCCTACCATTGGGATTGGAGCAGGAAAGTATACCTCAGGCCAAGTCCTTGTGATGCAAGACTTACTAGGACTCAATGAAGATTTCCATCCGAAGTTTTTAAAGAAATTTGGGAACTTAAGTGGGGCAGTGAAAGAAGCAGTCAATGCCTATCACAAGGAAGTGACGAAAAGAGAATACCCTTCCGAAGCCCATGTGTTTTTAGATCAATAATCATCAAAAAACATTCATAAACCTCGGAGAGAGAAAGCAGTCTTATTTACGTTTGTTTGCTGCCTCAGCTAGTTTTTCAAACATGGGAACCGTCGTTTCCCAAGACACACAAGCATCGGTAATTGATTGCCCATAAGTCAATGGTTTGGCGTCGATGGATTGGTTTCCTTCTTTTAAGTGACTTTCAACCATCACACCAAGAATGTATTTGCTTCCTTTCGAAAATTGTTCCGATACAGAATCCACAACACTCGGTTGTTTGCGAAAGTCCTTTTGGCTATTGCCATGGGAACAGTCCACCATCACTTTTGGTGGGAGACCCGCTTTTTCAATTTGGGCACCCACTTCATTCACAGAAGCCTCATCGAAGTTAGGTCCTTTGTTCCCTCCACGTAAGATCACATGTGTATCTTTGTTTCCGGCAGTTTTAAAAATTGCACTGCTACCTTGGTTGGTCACAGATAGAAAATGGTGGCTGGAACTTGCAGAACGAATGGCATCAATTGCAATTTGAACATTCCCATCGGTACCATTCTTAAATCCAATTGGTGCGGAGAGTCCAGAAGCCAATTCACGGTGGACTTGGCTTTCAGTGGTCCTTGCACCAATGGCTCCCCAAGCTACGAGGTCAGCAATGTATTGAGGGGAGATCACATCCAAAAATTCGGTACCACAAGGGATTCCCATTTTGTTTAAATCTAATAAAAGTTTACGGGCAAGTTGTAACCCTTTGTTAATATGAAAGGAGCCATCTAAATCAGGATCGTTGATAAGACCTTTCCAACCAACAGTGGTTCTTGGTTTTTCAAAATACACTCTCATCACTATGAGAAGTTCTTTTTCAAACTCTTTGATTTTTGGTTTTAACTTTTCTGCATATTCCATGACAGCGCCAATGTCGTGAACGGAACAAGGTCCTACTACAACTAACATACGCTTGTCGTCTTTTCCGTGAATGATGTCTGAAATTTGGCTTCTGGTTCTGACAACAACATCAGAAGCTTCATCAGTTAAAGGAAGTTCTTCTATCAAAACGGAAGGTGGAATGAGACTGTGTTGTTCTAAAATTCTTAAATTCGCAGTTGGTTTCATAATTAATACTTTTGCATGTTAGGATCAACTAGGTCAGAATAGGCAAGGATTCCCCCAGCAACATTTTTATAAGATTTAAATCCAGCTTGTGCCAAAATCCCGCAAGCCATCCCTGATCTTCCACCAGAACGACAATAAACCAAAATTTCTTTGTCAATTTGGCTTTTGATTTCTTCAATCCTTGCTGCAAGTTCACTCACGGGAATGAGTTTGTCTGTACCCGGTACGAGTGCGATTTGTTGTTCATTCGGATTTCGTACATCCAAAACAAAAAAATCATCCTTTCCTTCCGCTCTTGCATCCAGACGTTTTTTAAAACTGACAACATCGATTTCCGGTACCATTATGTAACTCCGCCCATTTCCTCTAGTTCTATTGTTGCCTCCTCCCAACGTTTGGTTAGGAGAGAGATTTCTCTTTTAATATCGTTATAAGTGTCCATTTCCAACTGAAAACTTCTGTTTTTAAAGAACTCAGGGTCCTGTAAAAGTTCTTCTTTGTCTTTTTTATTTTTTTCCAGTCTCTCTATTTGGACTTCCAAATCGGAAATTTCTTTTTCTAATTTTTTTCGTTTGTTTTTGCTTGCTTGGGGATTGGGCTTTTTTTCCTCATTTTTTGATTTGGAGGAAGTTTGGTCCTTAGCATTTGTACCCAATTCGTCTTCTTTGTGGAATTTGAGGTAATCGTCAAAACTACAATTTAGGTTTTTTAATTCCCCACCTGAGAGTTGGAAGGTGCGGTTACAAAGTCCCTTCATAAAATCGGGGTCGTGGCTGATGATGAGTAGGCTTCCTGGAAAATCGATGAGAGCACGTTTGATGGCTTCTCGGATGACGATGTCCAGGTGGTTTGTTGGTTCATCTAAAAATAAACAATTGGACGGATGATTGACAAGAAGTGCCAAACGGAGGCGGCTTTGTTCCCCACCTGATAGGTATTTTACGGACTTAAAAACTCCGTCCCCAGGAAAGGCAAAATGGCCAAGAAGAGTCCTTGCTTTTTCTTCATTCAGTTCTGGGTATTTTTTAAGGACAGTTTCCACTAGGTTCAGTGATTCATCCAAATCTTCCCCGTGGGTTTGTGAAAAATAACCAAGTTTGGTTTTAGGACCATAATACAATTTTCCCGTATCAAGTTTGTGTTGTTCTAACAAACAGCGCATGAGGGTTGATTTACCTGCTCCATTGGGACCAACGAGCGCCACTTTATCGCCAGCAGAAATTTCAATTTCTGCATTTTCAAAAATGGTTTTTTTCTCACCTGTGTTTCGGTCTGGATAGGAGAAAGATGCATGTTCTAATCGTAAGATGATATTACTGGAAGGGACAAATTGGAATTGGTAGTCTGGTTTTTGGTTCCAAAAACTATCTTCTGGATTGTCTACTTTGTCCCGTTTTTCCAGACGTTTGATGACAGACTGTACTTGTCTTGCTTTTGTAGCTTGGGCTCGGAAACGTTCCACCCATTCCATACGTGATTTTAAATACGTTTCTTCTTTTTCAAATTGGACTTTAAGTTTTTCTTGGATTTCGTTTTTGGCTTCAAAAAACTCTTCCAAACTTCCTTGGAACTCAAACGTTCCATGTGGATTGATTTCAATAATAGTATCAACTGTTTGGTTTAAAAATTCAGGGTCATGTGTGACAAGTACAAAGGCCTGGTTTTGGGAAACTAGAAAATCAGCTAACCATGATTTGGTTTTATCATCCAAATGGTTTGTTGGCTCATCTAAAAGTAATAAATTATGTGGATTGAGTAGGGCAATCGCAAGACCGATACGATGGTGGTATCCTGGAGAAAACTCTTTTGTTTTTCTCGTGAAGTCTGTAGTGGCAAAACCAAGTCCCGATAGAATTTTTTTCGCGCGTGCTTCGAGACCGTGTAAGTCGTGTAAGTGGGCAAATTCCTCTAAATCACTCTGATCGTGGAGTAATGTTTCAAATTCTGGATCTTCGTGGTCAGTTGTTTCAAACTTGGATTCGATGGCCTTTCGTTTGGCATCATATTCCGCATACAATTTGTTTTCATCGAGAACGGTTTCAATCACAGACGTATCCGGATTAAATTCAGGAATCTGTTGGAAGAGGGATAAAACAGTATGTTTGGAACGAATCACTTCTCCCGATTCGGGTTTCAGTTTCCCTGCAGCCATTTGGAAAAGTGTGGTTTTTCCAGAACCATTGGGACCGACAAGGGCAACGCGGCAGCCAGGTTTGATATGCCAGCTAAAACCCTCAAAGAGGACTTTAGGACCGAAGTGTTGGTGGATTTGGATGAATTGGATCAAAGCGTTTGCGAAAACCCGCCGTTTCGGCGGGGAATTTAGGAGAGACTAACCTTATTTCTTGGCTAGGAGTTCCGCCTTTCTTTCGCGAAGGTGTTTCACATAAAGGCTTGATTCGCCGTTCATGGTTTCAACCGACTTTTTAATGGCAGAGTCAATTTCCTCGACCGTCATTTTCGCGATTTTTTTGTTCTTCTTTTCTTTTTCTTCTGACATGGAAGTTTTCCCCTTTTAGGTACGTCACTGAGATTCTTCCAGAGTTTCCGTAAGTTAGGAGAGGGCAAGAAAAATAAGACAAAAATACAGACAACTGGCAAACTGACCGCATGAAACGGATCCGTCGATTTTTCAGTGAAGTGTATTTGTATGATGTCCATGGCCTTGCCTCTGAACTTTCCTTTACCTTTCTTTTGACCCTATTTCCCTTACTGGTTGTATTTGTGACCCTACTTGGGTTACTCCAAGATCCAAAAACCATCAATTTGATGACGGACCAAATTGGGAAATTTTTACCAGCCCCCATTTTCCAACCCATCGACAAAAGTGTTGAAAACCTAACAAAGGTAAAAAGTTATAATGTCATCGCGATTAGTATCGCGATTTCCTTTTTTTCAAGTTTGACCATATTTGGAACCATTTCCAAAGCACTACGATTCATTTCCAGGGATGAAACTCAAGTTGGGTTTATTGCATCTCAATGGATTAACTTTCGACTCCTTGTGATCTCACTTGTTTTACTTGTATTGTATTTTTATCTGACATATGGAATCGTTTCCATTGAACGAATGTTATACCGTTCATTTCGGTTTTCTTTTTTTAGAAACAGTCCTTATCTTTCAGTTTCTCTCATCATTTTGCCATATAGCATTGGTTTATTTACTTTTTATTATGCTTATATCACAAAAGCAAAAACAACGTTAAAGGAAAATTTACCAGGAGCTATTTTTGCTTCATTACTTGTTCTTGGTATGAGTTTTGGATTTCAATTTTATTTAAAAATGAAAAACGTTGGTGTGAACTATTCTTTGGCGTATGATTTAATTTCAAAAATGGTAGTACTGATGTTGTATACATACATCAACTCTACATTTTTTATCTGGGGATTTTTGTGGAACCAAGTTCTTTCGGATGATCGAAAGAAAAAATCTCAATCTAAAAAATAATCAGGTTCCAGTATCCGTGGACAATAGGAGATGATGATGCCAAAATAATGTCTGGCCAAGGAATGAAACAGCCATTCACCACCAGACGATAAAATGTCATCAGCATCTAAATCAGTGTAACCTTTTTTATGGAACAACTGATCGAGACTCCAATTTTCTTCTCCAGGGATCACTTGGACTTTTAAATGTGCATAAAATTTATGTTCCAAATGGTGGTAACGAAAGACTAATGCTCTACCACCTAACGGATTTCGTATGGTGAAGGTTAACCAAGAAGGAAAATCATTCTCTGGTTCGGAGCTGAGGTGGTATAATTCCCATCCAATGTCTTTTGCATTTCCAAAAAATTCCTGAAAACTGGAAGCGAAGGCAGATTGGTATTCAGCAGTTATTCCCATTCTTTTTTTAATTCATTTTACAATCCCATTTTTTAGGCAAACCCTATCTCTTTTTTTGTAACTGTTTGGATTCAGAAGGTTCAAATTTAATCCAAGAGTAACAAATTCAGGTTTCCTAAACAAGTGAAGTCCTTATCATGGGAACTCGAGGTTCGTAAGTTATGATCGAAACCATCAACATTAACTGGCCAAGTGGTGCCATCGACCCAACAATTCATTGCCCTGCCTGCGGAAGTATGGTTTTAAGTCCGCTCGAAGAAGAGGGCCCTGGTTGCCACCATGTCCAATTCATCATCGATAGCGAATCAGGCGAATTTAACTACATAACAGAATCATTTGATGAAATCCTAAAGGAATTTCGTAAACCAGATGTAGAAGAATTTGATGAATGGGACGCAACAGAATTGTTTCTGGAAGAAGCAGAATCGAATACCTTTTATGTGATGAACTTGATTTTACCAAGTAATGTTTCAATGGAAGATGATCCTGTATGTTTGCGCATCGGATATGAATTGTTTTATACGGAAGACCAGGAAGAATTATACGAAGAATTAGAAAGAAGGCATGACGAGGAGGGTTTACATGACCATAGCCAAAACTAAATCAAATATTGTATTCATCACAGGTGTGGTATTGAGTTTCCTGTTGGTGTCAAATTGTATTATCAGCTACAAAGATTATCCTAAAATTTTGCCCCTTCCTTCGGAAGAAAAAACATTAGACACAAATTTTGTATATGTTCTACCAACATTTCCCCAACTCAATTTAGGAGGAAGAGAAGCTTTAAAAAATTACTTCGAAAACAAAACCAGATTTAAAAAAACTGTGGAAGGTGTTGATGTACCTAAGGTTGGTTATTTGGTAAATGTAAAAGTAAATTACCGATCACCCACACCTGTAGCGACTGCATTTTTAGGAGTTTCAACTCTTACTGCAACTCTACTTCCAGCATGGTCTACACAAGATGGTTACGACGTTCAGTACATACTATACAAAGATGGGAAAAAAGTTGGTACTTATGATTACCACATCTTTCGGAATTATGCACAATGGCTTTTATTTGTTCCAATCTCATGGTACAACTTTGAGACAGCGACTGAGAAAGAAGTATTTGAACGTATGACATTCAAGTTCTTTGAAGACGCAAAAGAACATTTTTAATCCACTTGGAAGAAACCTTTCAAATTTTTAACCACTTTGCCTGGGGATTTTGGCCCGGGATTTTTGTAGTTTTTAGCGTTGGATTTTTTGTTGGGTTTTTAGCCTCCTTCCTTGGTTTGGGAGGAGGTTTTATTTACACTCCCTTTTTTCATAGCTTCTTTCATCTAACTGCTGTTCAAGCAGTTGCCGTATCACTTGCACAAATGCCAATATCTGCTTTGTCTGGGTTGTATGTTTATTTTAAAAATGACAAAATTCGCTGGAAACAAGGGTTTTTATTGCTCATTACCTCCATACCATCAGCACAATATTCAGCATTAGCATTTGGAAGGTTTGAAGATACGGCTCTCGGTAAACAACTGTATTACGGAATTCCGTTGTCTGAATTTGTATATTTGTTTGTGTTTACAATTTTTGTGGGATTACTTGCGATTTATAATTTATTCACTGCATTCAATAAAAGGAAACTTTACTATAAAAGTTTATCCTTAGAAAATCAAAATCATGTCGTAAAACAAGAGAGTGCACAAACAGCAACAGATTCTAAAACGAACACAACTTCTGTTTCCCATGGGGCATCGGAATTTCATTTTACGAAACAATCAATTTTCGTCGTTTTACTCGCAGGTGTTTTTTTTGGTTTATTCTCTTCTTTGTTCGGAGTGGGTGGAGGATTTTTAGCAGTTCCATTATTTATTTATTATTTTCGAATGAGCCCTGTAGAAGCCGTTGCTACATCCTTTCTAGGAATTTTTCTTACCTCATTTGGAACCACAGTACAATTCCTAATCCTTGGAAAATTGCATTGGGAACTCGCACTCATTGGCAGTTTTGGAGGGATCTTTGGCGCAAGGATTGGTTCTTTAAAAGCCGTAAAGGCAAAACCATATACCATTTTATTCGTAACATCTTTCTTTCAATTTTTAGTTGTCACTTGGTATCTTGTGATGAAACTTCCTAAATTTTAATTTTTAAAACAAAGTTGCAAACTAGACGATACCGTCTAAATTGGGTAACCTAAAAAGATGAGACCAAGTTTTCCTGAAGCTCAGTTAATTGACACTCCCAATGGAAAAGTGCCTAAGTTATACAGTTGTGCCGAATGCCGGAGTGGTGCTGGATTGGACTTTGCCTTCTCAATGGCATTCCAACCCATCATTGATTGGAACCAAAAGAAAATTTATTCACATGAAGCATTGGTTCGAGGGACACAAGGGGAATCAGCCTATTCGATTCTCTCCAAAGTAAACCAAACCAATCGATACCAATTTGACCAGTCTTGTCGGATCAAAGCCATCCAACTCGCAAGCCAAATCCAAATACCAGCTTTACTCAATATTAATTTTCTCCCCAATGCTGTGTACCAACCGGAGACCTGTATCCGCACCACTTTGGAAGCAAGTCGTGAATACAATTTTCCTTTGAATCGATTGGTCTTCGAACTAACTGAGGGAGAAGAAGTCCAAGACCACAATCATATCATCAATATCTTTAAAGCCTACCAAAAGTATGGGTTTTTGACTGCGATCGATGATTTTGGATCAGGGTATTCAGGTCTGAACCTCCTTGCCAAATTCCAACCAGATCTGATCAAATTAGATATGGAACTCATTCGAAATATCCATACCAATTCCGTTGCCAGAAAACTCACGAAAGCTATCGCCGATGTTTGTCATGAGATTGGGATTCGCGTCATTGCAGAAGGTGTGGAGACTGTGGAAGAATTGAAAGTGTTAGTTGATATGGGGATTCATTTATACCAAGGGTATTTATTTTCAAAACCAGCGTTTGAATCCGCTGGCGAAATTCAATTTCCTTCCCTTTCGTAATTCATTTACAACAGAAAACTTTTTAAATCTCTTCTGAGAGAATCAAACTGATAAGAACTCCTACCAAGCCTTGCAATCAATTGGATTTCCTCGTTTGGTTTTAGTTTTAAAATTTCTTTTAATTTTTTTGTAAATACTCGGCTCTCAGGATAATCTTCCACTGCTTGGTTCATCGTATGGAAAGCAATGTTTTTGACAGCGCATGACAATGTATAACGCATAAAATCTCTTCCTGTCTGGATCCAAGTGGTTTCATCGTCCTTTCCCTCTGACAAAAAAAATACTAGCGCTTTTGAAGAATACACTTGTGAACGAAACATTTGAATTCCGGCATTTTTGGAATCTTCAGAATGCCAAGCTTCCTTAGATAAATCCACAAAGAATTTTTTAGCGAACCAAAGTTTGAGACCAGATAATCCGTTTCCTTCCAACGTTAATCCATCTCGGATTGTTAACATAGATTCTTCCGTTAAACGAAACCATTTGCGATTGAGTTCATTAGATTCATAACGATTGGTTTCCATGGCAAACGCTTCGTCTAGTATTGGTAAGATGGAATTCATTAAAGTAGGATCATTTGTCCAACGTATGTTTTGAAGAAAGGGTCGAGCCAAGGATTGTATTTCTTCAAGTTCTGCATTTCCGATAAGTTCACCAGAGTAAACAGATCGATTCATCCTCCTTTTGTTAATACCAGAAAACACAAAGTCATGCACACATTTTGTTTTTGGTTGGATCGATACCTTCGCAATTGGAGTTTTGGAAAATGAATTTGATTTTGGTTTTCCATTCGGAAAAAGTTTGATCGTAGTATCAAACATTAATGAATCTGCTGTTAGGTGACAGAGTTCTAAAAAACAACCTTGTGTATGGTAAAATTGACGATTGATAGGATCAATCTCTGGTAACTGTTTGTCTCCATCACCATATAGATAAAACTCAGAATCTGAGGTTTTTTTGAATTTCCAAGGTTGAGAATTATGAGAGTTTGGTGCAAGAATAGCCGTCAGCAAAATTTGATCGATAGGGTTTGTGTAACCTAGGGATTCTGCATATGCGATTGGATTTTCCCTGTGTTTTTGATTCTCTTCACTCCCAAAGGCATATAGGCTTTTTTGTAAGGACGGAAACGAAATGATACTGCCAATCGCTAAACTTTTTTTTAAAAAACTTTCTCTACTATGTTTCATCTTTTTCCTGGATATAGAATCATTCCCATTATGAATTGGAGTCTAATCTAAAATGTCAACCAACTCTGAATTATTTCCAATTGATATCGTTTCCGATGTAGCCTGTCCTTGGTGTTATGTAGGCAAAAAGAAATTAGAAAAAGCGCTACAAATTGTAGGGAATACCATCACTCCTGAAATTCGATGGAGACCATTTCAGTTATCACCCGAAATTCCAGAAGAGGGGATTGACTATAAACTACACCTAACACAAAAATTTGGAAGTTTAGATCGATTGGATGGAGCTTGGAAACGACTGACTGACATTGGAAACGATGTAGGAATTCAGTTTCAATTCCAAAAAATTCCTAAGGCAACAAACACTTTGGTTTTACATGCACTTGTTTCTGCCCTTCCCACTTTGGAAGCACAACAGGATTTAGTGGAAAGGTTTTTTGCTGCAAATTTCGCAGAAGCATTGGACTTAAGTGACAAAGAAACAGTTTGGAAGGTTGCCGAACCCGTTTACAAAGATAGAAATTTATTTGAGACCATTTATTCAGATACCAAATTGAAAAACGATATCCAACAGGAAATCCAATATTATCACCAAAATGGGATTAGTGGGGTTCCGTATTTTATCATTGGCGGGAAATACGCAGTGAGTGGTGCACAGGACACTTCCGTATTTGTAGAAGTGATCGAAACCGTCATAAAAGAACGGGAATCTGGAAATAAAGGTCAATAAATTTCCTAATCATCTTGACTCACTGGTCAATATCTTAATATTTCGTATTCAATAGTGTTCTTATGAGAAAAGTTATCCATTTTTTTGTTTATAAACCGTTAGTTGCAAACTTGGTTTTTATATTTTTGTTTCTTGCGGGGATCATTTCCGTTCTTTCTATGAAACGGGAAGCATTCCCTCGCGTCAACTTTCGCCAAGTGCGTGTTCTCACTGTCTATCCTGGTGCAAGCCCTGTGGATGTGGAAAAAAAAGTAACGATTCCCATTGAAGAGAAGTTACGCGAAGTAGAAGGGCTTGATTCAGTTCGTTCCATTTCTCGAAATTCCGAATCCGATATCAGCATCAAAATCGATTTAGAACATAATAACCCTGATGGTGTTGTAAATGACATTCGTCGTGCTGTTGACCGTGTTACCAATTTACCTACTCAAGTAAAGGATCGACCAATTGTCACGGAACAAAAGAGTTCGAACTTTCCTGTTTTGGAAATCGCAATCCATGGTGCAATGGATGAAATGGAATTACAAGAGATGGGGCGTTTCATTGAAGATGAGATGCGAAAAGTTTCTGGAGTTTCTCGAGTTGATGCGTTTGGAAAACGGAAAGAAGAATGGCGGATACGTGTTGATCCAGATTTAAAAAAACGATATACCATTGGATTTTCTGATATCATCAATGCAATTTCCAAACGTAATATCAGTGTTCCTGCAGGTTCTTTTTTAAGACCCATCACACAAGACATTCGTGTGACTGGAGAGATTGCTGAAATCAATGATATCAAAAACATACCAATTCGTTCGAATGAAACGGGAAATTCAATTTTACTTTCGCAAGTTGCCAATGTAAAAGATACGTATGAAAGACCACGTGTGCTCGCAGTAGTCAATGGTGAGCCTGCTTATGTTTTACAAATCATTAAAAAAGACAGTGCTGACATCATTCGAACGGTTGAAGCAGTCCAAGGTCGAATTGAAGAATTAAAGAAACAAATTCCGGCAAACATTCAATTTACGGAATTAAATAATGAAGGAAAAAGAGCAATCAAACGACTAGATGTGGTGATTACAAACTCTCTCCAAGGTTTGTTTTTAGTTGTTGTAGTACTCATTTTGTTTTTTAGTTTTAAAGATTCACTTTTAACAAGTTTATCTTTACCACTGACATTATTTGCGACCACCATTGCATTTCCAATCTTTGATGTATCCTTTAACTTAGTTTCGATGCTTGGGATCATCATTTCACTTGGGATGCTCGTGGACAATAGTATCATCATCTCTGAAAATATTTATAAGTATCGTTCGAAAAATTTTGAGTCAAGAGAAGCAGCTGTTTTAGGTGCGAGTGAATTGTTTGTTCCTATCATCGGATCTTATCTAACAACAGTGGCAGCGTTTTTACCGATGGCATTTATGTCCGGGATCATGGGAAAATTCATTTGGCAGATTCCATTTATGGTGATCGTTGCGCTGACTTTATCACTGTTTGAGTCTTTTCTTTTGTTGCCTGTTCGTTATGCACAGTTTACTTCGAATGAACCAAAAAAAAGATCCAAACATAGGGATCGATTTCGTTCCATCTTGGAAAATGGATTTGAGTCTTTAAAAACTAAGTTTACAAATTTTATCACCAAAGTTGTAGGAAGACCATTCATAACACTTGGATGTATCCTCATCGTATTTTTGTCATCTTGTGGCTTAGTAGGTCTCATGAACTTCAATCTATTCCCAAAAGAAGGGATTGATTACGTGCTGGTAAGAGCAGAATTTCCGCCTGACTTTTCGGCACAAGAGACCGCCAAACAATTGCAATATTTCCAACCCATTTTAGATAAAATTCCAAAATCAGAAGTCCAAAGTGTCATTTTAAAAATTGGCATCCAACAAACGGATCCTACTGACCCACTCACACGGATTGGGGAACAATTGGGAATGGCACAAATCATACTTGTTCCAGAAACTGAACGAAAAAGAACTGCCCAAGAAATATTTGGAGAACTGGAACCTGATTTAAAAAAATTACCGAATGCCATTTCAGTCATGGTGGATTTGGTTGTGAATGGACCTCCGATTGGAGCCGCAGTTACCGTTGCCATTGAAGGCCGTGATTACAAAACATTAAAACAAATCTCAAATGAGATGCAGGACTTTCTTCGAAAACAAGATGGTGTCATCAATATCAATGATGATTATAAACCAGGTAGAGAAGAAATTCAAATCCGTGTAAAAGATACTGCATCAGCGATCACAGGGATTGATACGGAAATCACAGCCTATTATGTGCGAACTGCTATGGAAGGTCTGGAAGCTTCTAACTTACGAAAAGGAAAAGATGAAGTCAGGATCATCATCCAAAATGATGATCGTTTTCGAGATGGGATAGAAGATTTAGATTCCATTCAAATTTCCAATAAATTTGGCCTACTAACACCGATTACAGCAGTCACAACAAAAACGACTGTCCAAGGAATCGAAGCGCTTTACCACAATGACTATGAAAAAGCAATTACAGTCCTTGCTGATGTAAATGAATCGATTACAAGTTCATCCATCGTAAATGGAAAAATTGTAGATGAGTTTGGAAATATCGGGAAAAAATACCCTGGTTATAAAATCAAATTTCGTGGTGAACAAGAAGAAACTGCCAAGTCAATGGTTTCTTTGTTAGTTGCAGGTGTGTTAGCTTTTTTTGGAATTTTTGCAATCCTTGCAATTATCTTTAATAGTATCAAAAAACCTGTGTTGATCTTATTATCGATCCCTCTCGGATTTGTGGGTGTTGTATTTGGATTTTTGATTTCTGGTAAGGCTCTCAGTTTTCTTGCAATGATTGGTATCATCGGTCTTGCTGGTGTGATTGTTAACGCCTCGATTGTGTTAGTGGATACGATTGAAGAATTTCAATCCAAAGGAGAGGGACTTTTGGAATCGCTCATCACAGCATCATCGGAACGGTTTAGGCCCATCCTTGTAACAACGATGACAACCATGGCAGGGATGATTCCGACAGCATATGCGATTGGAGGATCAGACCCACTCCTCATCCCGATGACATTGTCACTGGCTTGGGGATTAGGGTTCGGAACTTTTGGCTCCTTAATTTTCATCCCAGCTAGTTTTTCTGCGTATTACAAACTGAAAAAACGAGCATAAGCGACTGGATCCGTTTTCTATCAGTAAATTACTCTAAGACAGAAAGGATAAAGAGCGATGACAGTAATTGTGATCGCTCTTTTATTTTTTAGTAGTGATTGAGAACATCTTCGGCAAAACCAATTACGTTTTCTAGTTTGATTTTTTTTCCATCATCCAACACAACCATTCCATTAAATTTTCCAAAGACTTGGTGTTGTACCGATTTAATGACCACAAAGTTCATATACGAATTACGATCCACTATGGGTTGGAAATTCAGATCCAAACGGTTGTTATTGGATACAAATTTCCAAGGTGCCATATAATCTTTTGTATTGATGATGAAATTTACTTCATCCAATTTGTGAATTTTACCATCATATAAAATGACATTTTCGGAAGCAGGAGTTCTGTCTGAAAATCCATACCCTAAATTGAGTCCAAACGGTTTTCCATCAATCCAAGCTGATACGGAACTCCAATACCAACGATTTTTGTATGTCCAAACACCTCTCCCCCAATCCAAAGCACCAAAGTCAGTTTTGGAATCAAATGTGAGAGTCTGGTTTCCAACGACTACATTACCTGTCGCAGGCATACAATTGATTTTCGTATTATAATAGAATGCCTTTCTGTTTTCCTTCCAAGAGGTGGCAATATTCATTGTATCCATTTTTGGTTCTGTCAGTTCAATTTTTCCTTGGATCCCACGGGAGCCGTCAGGTGCTACAAAATCTTTGGATTCAAATTCTAAGGTTCGTTTGCCATGAATCGTTTCAAAACGTAAGGAAAGTTTTTTGTCTTGGAAGGATACAACTCCACTATCATTCACTCTTGGAAATCCTGTTTTGCCAAGTGGCATTACCGATAAAGTATCAATTTGTTTGAAGATTCCTTTTTTAAAATCTAAATAACAAATGGCAAAAAGTCCCGCATAACCTAAGTCTGATGCTGTAAATGTAATGCCATATTCTTTTGATGGAGAAAGAACCGAATAATAATCCCATTCCTTAATTCTAAGCTTGGACGCGGAAATATTTTCTCTGTTATAAGTCCAATAGGGTGAACGTGCCCAACCTTCTTGTGTAATTGTTCCATCGGAGTTGAGCAGAGGAATTTGTTTTTTGATTTCAGGCATGAACCGATTCAAAACCGATGATTTGATTCGACCAGAAGTTTTTTCAGAATTCCTAAGAGCGAATTGACAGAAAATGAATTCTATCGGAGAATCGGATTCGCTCATTCTCCACAAACAAGGAAAAACGAACCATGAACCAAACCATTCCAAAAGAACAAAAATTTGATTACGACGTGATTATAGTTGGGTCAGGTTTTGGTGGTTCTGTTTCTGCATATCGTCTTTCTCAAAAAGGATATAAAGTTTTAGTCATTGAATCCGGCAAACGATGGAAGGCTGGAGATTTTCCAAAAACCAATTGGAGTTTACGTAAGTATTTGTGGATGCCAAAACTTGGATTTTATGGAATCCAAAGGATCAACCTACTAAATGATTTTTTACTCGTAAGTGGATCGGGAGTTGGAGGTGGATCACTTGTTTATGCGTGTACTTTATATGTTCCTTCCAGTAAAGTTTTAAACTCACCATTGTATTCCAAAATGGGTGGAGAAAAAGCATTATTACCCTATTATGATGTGGCAAAACATATGTTAGGTGTAACTGAAAATCCTCAATTATGGGAACCTGACCATTTACTGTTGGAAACTGCAAAATCATTTGGAAAAGAAGATACCTTTCGTAGAACACCTGTTGGAATTTATTTTGGTAACAAAAAAGATCCCAAGGATCCATTTTTTGATGGTGATGGTCCAGATCGCGATCCTTGTAATTATTGTGGTGGGTGTATGGTTGGTTGCCGCCATAATGCTAAAAACACACTCGATAAAAATTATTTATATTTAGCAGAGAAGTTAGGTGCTGTTATTTTACCTGAAACCAAAGTTACCTCTCTTATCCCACTCAATTCAAAGGGAATTCCTGATCCAGAAGCAAGTGGAGAGTTTGGATACGATTTAGAAACAAAAAGCACAACAGGTTGGTTTGGGTATCCAAGACGAAAATTTAGATCGGAACAAGTTGTTCTATCTGCAGGTGTGATGGGAACTGTTGGTTTACTTCTCAAAATGCAACAGGAAAACAAAATGATTCGTTTGTCAGAGAAGTTAGGTGATACTGTTCGAACTAATAGTGAAACAGTTTTACCAGTGACAGTCCCATCCAGTAATCATGCAGATTATTCGCGTGGGATTGCCATCACTTCTTCTGTTCACCCTGATGAAAATACTCATATAGAACCTGTTCGGTATTCGAAAGGTTCCGATTTTTTTGGTGTCCTTGCCAGTGTGATGACTGATGGTGGTGGAAAGTTTCCGCGACCACTGAAGTTTTTTTGGACAATGTTACGCCATCCAATTTACTTTCTCAAAGCTCACAATCCATTTGGATTTGCAAAAAATTCAATTATCTTACTTGTCATGCAAACTGTGGACAATAGCGTACGACTTGTTCGCAAACGTCGTTTCATTTGGCCTTTCCAGAGGACCATCACATCGGCTCTATCCACTGGCGAACCAACACCGACCTACATTCCAATTGCGAATGCTTTCACTCGCAAATTGGCTGAGATTGTTGGAGGGATTCCCAGAAGTTCACTCAACGAAACATTATTGTCTGCTCCTGTCACAGGGCACATCATGGGTGGGTGTATCGTGGCAGAAACCCCTGAAAAAGGTGTGATTGATTTGGAAAATAAAGTGTTTGGTTATGAGAACCTACGTGTTTGCGATGCATCCATGTTGACTGTGAACTTAGGTGTGAACCCAAGTTTAACCATCACAGCATTGTCCGAAAGAGCAATGAGCCTCATCCCTCCAAAAGAAACATCTGTTCCGTATTTAAAATTTGAAGTGAAACGCGGATTTGATAAAATCATTAGTTTCAAGCCGACTAAACGTCTGGTTAAAAAATCGACAAGAGTTAAGTAACTTTTATCGTTACAGGAATGAGTGTCATTGATGTTGCAAAGTCAGGTACAATAGAAGATTGGGATTTACTTCTAAAAGAAGGAGCTGATCCGAATGAACTAGATTCTTACGGAACCAATGCTCTCACTTGGATGTTGAAAGTGGACAATGTGGATTTGTTCCAACATGCAATCAAAAAGGGAGCAGACCCCAATTCACCATACCGAACACCTGGTAATGTGATCTTCGATGTTGTCAGCCAAAACCGCACCCAATTTTTAGAGGCACTAATCTCAACTTCACCATTATGGAAAAACTCACCTAACCTTCTCACACGAGACAAAGAAGGGAATACTATCTTTCATATCGCTGTGTTGGAATCCATGGAAACTCTTTGGGAGTCCATCCATCCGTGGATCACTGAGGAAGTGATGTCCTTGCGGAATGAAGCCGGACGTTCTATTTTTTTAGAAGCAGTGGTAGAAAATCGATTTGAGATCGTATTGTATCTGTTAAAAACCTTTCCTCAAGTGAAAGAACATATTGATCAAGAAGGGAAAAATGCACTACATTTAGCCTCTGAACGGAATCTTGATGAAGTTTGTGCCATCCTTTTGGAGGATGATAGTCTCAATTTAGAAACAAAGGACCAATTTGGAAACACAGCTTTGTTTTTATCTGCTTCTTGTGATGGAGTGGAATCATTGAAGGAACTTCTGTATGCGGGAGCAAATCCGTTTGTATGGGGTGAAAATGAGGAATCGATTACAAGGTTACTTGACAGAGAAAAATTTGGGCATTGTCTCAAAACATGGAAAGACTTTGTGATCCAAAAAGCCATCTTAGGAGATACTTATCCCTTGAGAAAAGAAATGATCCAATACATCCAAATAGAAAAACCTTTCAAACCAGAAGAACTCGCCAAAGCAAAGTTAGTGGATTTGATTTAACTTGAATCCAATGGAATGAAAACAAGTTAAATCATATTATTCAAGATTGATCATTTTTGAGGAGTGGAATCATCTCCATAAAATTTAGGACCATAATTTCCTTCTCGGTCTGTATGGTTTCGTTCCATTCTGGGTCGTTCAAATGTAAAATGTTGTTCGATATTGGTTTTGAAGGGTGCATTCTCCGGTGAGGCACCGTATTGTTTAAGTTCCGCAATTTTTAAGACAGTCCTTGGGTGTTTGCCAAGCCTTCCTTGGAATTGAAAAAACGAAGCTACAGATGGATCAACTGTATGGTGGCCGTCTGGGTCTTGGAATGCTTTTTGGTTCACCCATCCTGGTTCTTCCCACATCACAAGTTTCTGGATTCTTTGTTTTACCATCAACCGCGCATCTACGAAGACAGTAGAAGATTTTTCCATTTGATTTGGATTTGGTTTTTGTGTTCCAGGTCCAATTTTAACAGATGTTAACTCTTTTTCGGAAAGATCTGCTGGAATCACAAGAATTGATTCCTTTGGGTCAAAGGTTGGAAACACGTCCCAAGGATCTGAAATATAATTGAATAAAAAATTCCCAGCATTGAGTTTTACCGTATAGCCACCGTAAGCTGAAGTTGGGTTTCCACCATCAGCTCCCATATTCCCTTTTGCGACATACAGGATAGGATGATTTTTTATGGAATTGATATTTCGAAAGTCTGTATCGAGTAAAATATGATCGTGGCCTGTGAGTAAAATACGTTTTGCTTTTCCTTCTTTTGAAATGAGTAAGGCATAGGATTCCAAATCCCCTTGGTGGATGTTTCCAAATTTAGTAGGGCCTTCATTCCAATCATACCAAATCCAATAGGAAATTACCATATCCCCATTTCCAACTTCGTACCAATAATTCAAATCATCTCGAAATCCAGGTAGGGCTTCCGATTGTGTACCAGAAACAGTCGATTGTGCATAACGGACATGATAATACAAATGGGTTGGATTTTCGATTGGTATAAAATCTGGAAAATCTACGTAGTTCCAAGTGGTTTGCCCTTTGGTTTTCCTGCGGATATCCTTTTCTGGTAATGGGTATT
Organism: Leptospira sp.; assembly: GCA_016742255.1. Lineage (GTDB taxonomy): Bacteria > Spirochaetota > Leptospiria > Leptospirales > Leptospiraceae > Leptospira_A > Leptospira_A paudalimensis. The sequence continues at coordinate 84,237 of JACVCB010000011.1, read as the reverse complement.
CTTTTTTAGCAAAGAACTTGGAATACTTTTCGATGTTAGACGGAAGGTATTTCTTATCTTTATGGAAAACAAGGATGGGAGAAAATTTTTTAGCAATCTCTTCTTGGATTCTGTTTGGGATTTTGTTCTCTTGCGACAGAAATCGAAATTCTTTTGTGATGTTAGGACCTAATTTGGCAATGTCTGCGGGTGAATACCAAAATGGATTATGGCCTGGTGAAAATTTCCCATGAACTTTTTCGATTCCAATCATTCGGATTGCAAAATGTGTCCAATCCTTCGGTAAAGTGAAACTTGTTTTTCCTGCAGTTACATTTGATTTGATTTTTCCAATTTCAAGTTTATTTTCAAAGATAGGAACATAACATTCCTTAGATGTAGTATCAGGGCAATGATAGAATTGGAATGATAACGATACGGTTTCTCCTATTAACTCTTGTGGAATTGATGTTAGTTTGATTGAAAAGGTAACATCATTAGGGAGTTTCAGATCCTGATTTTTTTCGGGAGTGGAGTTACATTGAAAGAGTGTAAAGAATAAGAATGTGGTAAGGATTAGGTTTTTGTAATGCATGGTTCGTATCAAATCGAAACGGAATAAAAAAACCCCTGTTTCCAGGGGTTTTTGGAGATTAAGAGAGAAAGGATTACTCAGCGTCCTTTTTTTCTTTTTTCTCTTTTTTGGCTTTCTTAGCTTTTTTAGCCTTTTTCTCGCCTTTTTTGTTATTCTTTTTTTCTTTTTTCTCACCGTCTTTATTGTTCATTTTATCTTTCTTAGGTTTAACGGTTTCAGAAGCCTCTTCTGTTTGCATGGTAGGCTCTTCGTCTGCCTCTGTTTGAGCAAACAAACCAAAACTGCTGAAAGAGAAAAGAGTGAGAATCACAAGAAATTTTTTCATTTTTTACCTCGTATCGAATGTGCGACCAATTAGATACTAATTCGATGATTATACAAGATTAAATTTTAAATCTTCACGGAATTATTTTCCGACACAAAATTTGCTAAAAATTCGCCCTAGAATTTCCTCATTTTCAACAACACCATTCACTTGACCAATTTCTAACAAAGCCACATTGATTTCTTGGATATAGATTTCAGCAGGAGCATTGTTTTCCATGAGTTGGATGGATTCGGATAAACAAGATTCAATTTTTTGAATGTGATACCTTTGCCGGTCTTCTAACAAAACTAAATCTTCCGTATTCTCTTGTGAGGTAAGTTTTAATTTTAATAAATTCAGCAATTCGGAAATTCCTTGTTTTGTTTTGCAGGAGATTTCAGAGATAGTTAGGTTGTATTCTTTTTGGATGTTTTCTAGATTTTTTAAATTCCAGGTTGGATGTTTTGCATCAACCTTATTGGCAACAAGAATTGATTCAAATAAACGATCTTTATGTTTCTTTAGAAATGAATTGATTTCAAATGGGACCGAAGTATCGATCAAAAGTAATTTCACATTGGCACTGTCTGCTTCACGTTTACTCCTTTCGATTCCCATTTTTTCGATGTTATCCGTAGTCTCTCTGATTCCGGCAGTATCGACTAAACGTATTGGGATTCCATCCAAACTCAATTCTTCAGCGATATAATCTCTTGTGGTTCCGGGTACATCAGATATAATGGATCTATCTTTTCCGATGAGTAAATTCATCAGACTCGACTTACCAGTATTCGGTTCTCCAAATAATACGACAGTCGATTGTAAGATGAGAGATTCAGCTCTTTCAGAATTTTTAATTAATTTAGAACATAAATTTTTAAGATCCACCATTCGATTTTTTCTTTGTTCTAAACTTTCAAATGTTAAGTCTTCAGTTGAAAAATCAATTTCTGCTTCACATTCTGCTTTGAGTGAAATCAAATCACTTCTGATTTTCGAACTTAATTTTGTGATTTCACCAAATACGTTTTTTTGAGCGAGTTCCAATTCGTATTTGGATCTTGCTTCAATGAGTCGACTAATGGCTTCGGCACCAGACAAATTGATTTTTCCATTTAAATAAGCGCGTTTTGTAAATTCACCTTTCGAAGCAGGTCTTGCTCCTTTATCAAAAAGGACATGTAGGGCACGTTTTAATAGAATTGGATTTCCATGGAGATGGAATTCTGCTAGATCTTCACCAGTGTAGGAGTTAGGTGCTGGAAAATAAAAAAATACAATTTGGTCTAATGGGTTTCCATTTTCGACAAAGTCACAAAAAATGGCGGTGCGTTTTTGGTTTTGTAAAAATGTTTCGGTGAGGGCTGTTCCGTTTTTTTCTAAAACAGAAAGTGAGATGGGCAAAACCAAAGAACCCGAGACCCGAAGGATACCAATCGCTCCGGGACCTTGGGCTGTGGACAATGCCGCAATGGTATCAATCAAGATCTTCTTGGTCTACTCCATCAGCAAAGTCTTCCACTGGTAGACCTTTTTTAGAAGGATCTTCCAAATCTTTGTATTTGTGTTTTTCTTTTGCAGAGATTACTCGAACTCGTTTGAATGTTCCGTTACCTTCTGATCTTGTGAAGACTCTTTCGTCTTCTTGGATTGCCATATGAACAATTCTTCTTTCAAAAGGATTCATTGGATCAAGTAGTTTCGATCTTCCTGATTTAATTACAGAAGCAGCAACAGATTTAGCCAATCGAATGAGAGATAACTCGCGTTTGTCGCGATAAGATTCGATATCTAATACAATTTTACGGTTGTGTCTGATTTTTGGATCAACCATCAAGTTGAGAAGGAATTGGAGTGAATCTAATGTGCCTCCACGTTTTCCGATGATGAGACCAGATTCTTTGCTTGTGAGTTCGACATAAATTTTTCCGTCTACATCACCCATTCCTACGACTTCTGCTGGGATTCCCATTTTTTTCAAAATGGTGATGATCACACCGTGTATGATTTTTTCAGAAGGGATATCGTTGTTAGCAACAAACGCGCGTACAACGGCTGGTTTTTTTTGTGTGATTCCTAAAAAGCCGGACTTTCCGGAATCAACTACTTCGAATCGTAAATCGCCTGCTTGGAGACGAAGGGTTTCGAGAGTAAAATCTTCTGCTTCCCCTTTCGTTTTTCCTTCGGCTTCGAAAATGTAATTATTCATCTGTGATCTTCCTTGTTAAACAATGATTTCATTTCTTCTTTTTGTTTTGGTTTCTAAAACCTGGTCTTGCAACCGCAGAAGCGTTGTTAGCAGGTGTTGGCCCACTTGGATTTGGTTTTTTGTCGTCCGACTTAACAAACTTGTTTGTATACACTTGTTGTGCAATGGATAGAATGTTTTGCATAGTCCAATACATAGTAACCCCTGCAGGCATTGACCAGAAGAAGTATAACATGATGACAGGCATCATATACATCATCATCTTTTGGTTAGGGTCAGTTGATACAGTTGTCATTTTTGACTGAACGACTTGTGTTGCGACCATGATGAGTGGAAGGATGTTGATTGCAAGAGCCCCAATAAATGCTAATTTTGGAGTCGTAAATACAGTGTCTGGTTCACTTAAATCTTTGATCCAAAGGAAAGGAGAATTCCAAAGGTCTACTGTATCTGAGAATGCCGTATAAAGAGCGATAAAGATCGGAATTTGGATGAGCATCGGAAGGCAACCGGCCATTGGATTGGTTCCGTTTTTCTTATAAAGTTCGATCGTTTTTTCTTGTTTGAGTTTTGGATCATCCGCGTACTTTTCGTTGATGAGTTTGATTTGAGGAGATAACTCTTGCATCTTTTTCATCGACTCTGCTTGTTTTTTGTTCAGAGGATAAAAAGCTAACTTAAAGAGAATTGCGAAGATAACAATTGCCCAACCGTAATTCGGAATCACTAAATAGATCTTTTTTAGGATCCAAACAATTCCGTTTCGAAGTGGTGTTGTAATCCCTTGGTTAAAGGATTTATCAAGAGATTCACTAAGACCTGCAAATACAGAGTCTTTGTTGATTTTTGGATCGAGTTTACTGTCTCGGAAGGCAGTGCCATCGAGCTCACGAACACCAACATACGCAGCATAATCTAAGTTTACTTCTTCGCCAGGTCCTAGTTTCCAGTTGTCATACACAAGAAGGACACCTGTTTCATTTCCTTTTCGGTTATCTAAAAGGACACCAGCTGGTTTGTCATCCAGAGGGTCAATCACCCCGATGAAATAACGGCTTCCTGTTCCCACAAAGTCCACTTTGTCGTTAGAACCTTTTTTGATTTCATAACGAGTGTCTTTACCTTCATTGGAACCAAATAGATTGTCAAAAAATCCTTGGGTTGTTGTGCCATCGATATGGTCTTTGAAACTTCCGTCTAAATAGTAGTAACGGAAGTAATGTGCATTGTCTCGGTCATTGAAGTCTTCTTTTTTCTTTAAGATGGGACCAAGGGAACTAAAGGAACGAAAGTAAACATCGGACTTAGTTGGAGAAATGTGAATGGTCTCAGAAGTTCTGTTTTTTAAAGTTAAATGGAACTTAAAGTAATTTTCAGAAGGGAAAAATTGGAATTTTTTCTGAATTGTGAATTTACCATCTAGCGATGGTGCTTCAAATGTAACAGTTTTTGTTTCTGCATTATAATTTGAGCTAAAGTTTACAAGGTTATATGCGGAATAAGGAATGGTATCTTTGTCTTCAATGATGTTGAAGTCAAAACCTTGGCCTCTTGTGAGTTCTACAGCTTTTTCAGTTTGGCCATCAAATTCAATTTGGAATTTCGGATCTTTTGCGATCGTAAAGTCAGAACCATCTGGTTCTTTATGATCTTTGATATAGTATTCTGTGATCCTTCCACCTAAACTTGAGAAACGAACCAAGAAGGAATCAGTTTTGAGAGAAAATGTTTTTTCCTCTTCTGGTTTGACTGGTTTTAGTTTTGGTGATTCCGTTGTGGCTTTTTTGATTTCTGCTTTTGGATCAGTTGTTGCTGTTTTTTCTTTATCAGCACCTTCTGTTTTTGCATTTTCAGTTACTGTTTTTGGTTTCGGAGTTTGTGGTGGAAAAAAGATATAATTGATTCCCATCCATACTGCTAAACTTAAAAATAAAGCGAGGAATAAGCGACCTTGTCTGTTGTTGGTATCGTTTTGCATAGTTTAACTCTTGTTATAAGATTTCGGTAAAGGATCATGTCCACCTTCATGATAAGGGTGACATTTAGAAATTCGAATGATGCTAAGAACAAACGCTTTGTACCATGGATAGGTTTCAAACGCTTGTTTGGCGTATTCAGAACAGCTAGGAGTGAATCGACATGATGGTGGTAATAGTGGAGAGAGCAGTTTTTTGTAGAGGAAAATGAGAAACAAAAACAGCCGATTCATGGGAATTGTTTTAGTGCCGAAAGGAATAAAACCTCTCGATCTTCCTTAGATAACTTCGCAAATCCAACCTGAACAAGTAGGGCACAATCGTATCCTACTGGAAGAACAGAATTATATTTCCGAACCAGTTCCCTGAGGATTCGTTTTGAACGGTTGCGAAGAACGGCAGTTTTGTGAGTTTTATCGGGGCAAAATAAAAAACTGGCAAAAGGAAGGCCGTTTTTCCGAACAAGCCAACGAAGTGGAGGCCTGCCCATTTTTCGATTCTGACGAAAGAGTTCCTGGATCCTGGTTTGGTCGCGAAGGGTCTCCGAAGGAAGCTCCTAAATTAGAACTTTCTCCCGATTTTTTCGTCGGAAACAGTCAACTTAGCGCGTCCTTTTCTTCTTCTGTTCGCTATCACATTTCTTCCGCCTGGGGTAGCCATTCTGGCTCGGAATCCGTGAGTTCTCACGCGTTTAATTTTACTCGGTTGGAATGTACGTTTCATGAAACACCTAATTTATCTATATATGATCGCAAAAATATGAGGTCTTTTGAAAGGTTTTTGGTACCCCCATGGAAGTCAAGGGGAATTGGTAAAAATGATTGGACACTCTATATCTTATGAGACATAAGACTATTTTTGCAGGTTTTAGCCAATAAAACTAGACTCGCTTTTTTCCATCGTGTTGAAACAATTCCTGTAACAATGGACAGAATGAAACGATTCCTCATTTGCCTATTCTCTCTTTATTTGGTTCCGTTTTTATGGACCCTTCCTGCGAAACCCACAAAGCCAAATCATAAAATTCTAGATAAGAAGTCAGAGTCAATTGCCCTACAAGTAGCAATCCAAGAATCGATCCAATACCTGCAAAAACTCCCTATGGATACAAAATTTTTAATCCAAGGGGAAACCATTACTCTCAATGATATTTTATTCCCACTGAGAGAGATCCAAAAACAAATACAGGGAAACAAACACTTAGATTTACTGAAAGAGATTCGAAAACAATTCAAAGAAGTTGAATTGAAACCCAATTCCGAACCACCACTCATCACTGGTTATTATGAAGTGCGAATCCAAGGGAGAACAAAACCAAGTGGGAACTATTTGTACCCGGCTCTTGTCCCACCAAAACAGAATTCCAAAGCGACCCATTCCAAATTTTATACTAGAGAGTATTGGAAAGAAGAATCCCATTGGAAAACCGTTTCCCAACCGATTGTGTATCTAACGTTAACCGACCTTCATTTAGCACAATTGGAAGGATCTGCTCTTGTCCAAACAGAAACAAAAGAAATATTTAGGATCAATTATGCCTCAGACAATGGATTTGATTATTTGAGTCCTGCTGTTCATTTAACAGGAGTTTGTCCAAGTTTAAAACCATATGAATTAAAATTTTGTATGGAGACAAATCCTAAAGAAGTTTCCGAAGCCATTTGGAAAAATCCAAGGTATATCTTCTTTGAAAAAGAGAACCTACCGAAAAAACAACTTTCAGATCTAATGATCGGACCTTTAGGAAGTGGAGGGATCCGACTTGTTCCAGAACGTTCTGTTGCGATGGATAAACAAATCCCTCTTGGATTTCCAGTGCTTATCAGTTTTAAGTCAATTCAAAAGACATATAACGATCATTTGGTGTTTGTTCATGATCGAGGAAATGCCATCCAAGGAGAAGGAAGAGTTGATTTTTATTTGGGTAATGAAACCGGAATTGACAAAATTGCCAATCATTTACTCACAAAGGGAAAAGTCATTTTGATTGTGCCAAAGAAAGAAAAGTAAAAGCAAACGAATCTTTGTTTTTGAAATGATACTTCATTTCTGTTCCTTTCGGTTGGATATACCTTCGTAAAAAATTGAAAATATAGATTCGATTTCACGATCCACATCAATCGGAAACTTAGGTGCTAATATAAACTTTGTGATGATGAAACTAGCTCCCAAACTAAAAGATACTCTGACAATTTGATTGAGATCTAAATCCTTTTTGATCTCACCTTTTAATTGAAAATTTCGATAAGCTTCAATCGAAGTATCATATAAATTTGTTTTCCATAATTGCCCAAATATTTCAGAAAAGTCTTTGGAAAAGAGTATGGCTCCGAGTAAAAGTTTTAATTTTTGAGGTTCTTTTGCAACTGATTCAAACCTCGCTTTTAAGATTGAAATGTACCATACCTTAAAATTCGGATTTTGTGATTGGATTCTATCTTTTAAGTCTGACATATGATTTGGCAAAATAGTCGACAATAAAAGACCAGCTAATACACGTTTGTATAAATCAAATTTAGTCGGAAAGTATTTGAACAATGTTCGTTCTGTAGTACGTGCTTTTTTAGCAAGTTCTGCCGTAGTTGCACCGCTAAATCCCAATTCGGCAAAAATTTCCTCTGCTGCATCTACGATCTCTTTTTCTTTTTCAGATTGTGGATTTTGATACGCTGCAAATTCACTTTGTAGCATTTTTAAGGTCAGTTTCATTCTAAGTATGGATCTCGTTTTACATCATTTTTTTCAAACCTGAATTTTTTCGATTGATTTTTTGTATAGTGTTTACTTTACCTTATAAGAAGAGAAGTATAGTATTCACTATACCAAGGGGAATCAGGTATGAAATCTGTAAAATTGGGGTTACCTCCTCATCGTGGAATAACGTGGAATCCAAAGACGATGGAATCAGCAAAATCGGGACGGGAAATATTAGCAGATGGAAGGGTCAAATATTGGATCAAACATGATGTTCTGAAAGGTGTTTTTCCAAGAATGTTAGTTTGGTGGTTCCAACATTTGGAAGGTACAATGGAATACCAAGGTAAGGTATTAGATCGATATCATGTTTGGCATCCTGAAGATCATGTTCATGTCAGTTATGAAAAAACAAATGAATCGGGTAAAATTGGGCCAGGTGCGGTGTTACGGATTGTGGAATACTTAGGAAGGCAAAAACGATATTTAGTGAATGTCATCAGTCCGATCGAAAAATTAGATGAAACTGGATTTATCCACAATCCTAAATTGTATGGAATTCTTCCCATCGCCCGAATGGAATATCAATTCCAAGAAACAAAGGATGGAACACTCTATGAAAACTGTTTGATTGTTGGATGGAAGGGAATATCCTTTCGAATTCTTAGACCTGTATTTGAATTTTTATTCTTTGATCGAAAACATGGTCAATATTGGATCAAACATAATATTGAAGAAGTGGGACAGTTCCAAAATTTTTTACCCGAATTATTTAGGAGTCAGAATGAAAGTTTACGGTGATCACCAATCAGGTAATTGTTACAAAATTCAGTTACTAACTTCTTTCCTCAACATTCCATATGAATGGGTTGATTTAAATATTAAAAAGGGAGAAACACAAACAGAAGCCTTTTTGCAATTAAACCCGAACGGAAAAATTCCCATACTCGTGTTAGATGATGCGAGGGTCATTTCAGAATCGAATGCGATATTACATTTTCTAGCAGAAGGGAGTCATTTATTACCAAAAGATCCTTTTTTAAAGGCAAAGGTATTAGAATGGCAGTTCTTTGAACAATACAGTCACGAACCTTATATCGCTGTAGCTCGGTACATACAACATTATTTAGGAATACCTGAAGAGAGACGTTTGGAATATGAATCCAAACAAGTTGGAGGACACAAAGCATTAAAAGTAATGGAAGTCCAACTACAAAAAACTTCGTTTTTAGTTGGAGACATTTTTACAATTGCTGATATTAGTTTATTTGCTTATACCCATGTTGCTCATCAAGGCGGTTTCGACTTAACAAGTTATCCAAATATTCGCATGTGGATTAAAAGGATACAATCGATGGATTCATTCCAACCTATGAAGCTAAACTGAGTTTAATTAGGTTGGAGTTTGCATTGTTCTGCGTCAGTTTCAAGTTCGATTGTCGTATGGATGATTTCAAACTCAGAAGCAACTTTTCTGATTTCTTCTTTTAAGAGTTGAAACTCACTTAAGTTTATTTTTTTGTCCATCAAAACATGAAGGGATGCAACATGATGGTTTCCATCTAAACTCCAAATTTTAATATCGTGAACTGATTTGACTCCCTTGATATTTTCCCAATGTGCAATGAGTTCGGATCGATTGAGTGAGATAGGCACTCCTTGCAGAAATACACGCATGACTTGTTTTGTATTCCGATAAGCATTGAATAAAATCCAAACTGCAATTCCAAGAGACATCAAAGGGTCAAACCAAGGTAAATTCCAAAAATACATAAAAATACTACCAATGAGTACAGCAACCCAACCCAAAATATCTTCGAGGAAGTGCAAAAAAACAGCTTTTTCGGAAAAACTAGATCCACGATTTAAACGTACCATCGCAATTCCATTCACAACAACACCAACAATTGCGAGGACAAACATGGCATCAGCTTTTGATTCCGCAGGGGAAATAAATCGTTTGATGGATTCAATGATCATGAAGATGGATCCAACAGTTAACAATACAGATATAAATAAGGCACCTAATATCGAAAAACGCCTGTATCCATAATCAAAATGAAGATCATTTGGTCTTGTTGAAACCTTTTGTAAGTACCAAACAAATGCAAGTGAAAGAGCATCGCCAAAATCATGAAACGCATCTGATATAATTGCGATGCTATTGGAATAAACTCCTCCAACCAATTCAAATAAGGAAAAGAATAAATTTAAGAAAAAAGCCCAAGCTAAGTTTTTAGAAGAGGAAGAGATGTCAGTATGTGAATGGTTGTGATTGGAATGATTGTGTCCATGTCCCATAAGGATAAAGTAACACTGATTGAATTAATATGCAACTAGTAAAGTGTTGGAATGAAATCGATAAATTCATCGATAAGTTTTGTAATGCAATTGGATTTCATTCAAATAAGATTTTTGGTTTTGAGTAAAGATAACCTTGGACGATATGACAGGATGTTTTTTTTAAAGATAGGATTTGTTCTTCTCTTTCAATTCCCTCTGCAATAGTTTTTAATCCTAAAGAATCAGCCAAATGGCATATTGATTCCAAAAGTAAAAAATTACGATCGGATGTAGCAATTTCATCTAAAAATGATTTATCGATTTTTAATTCATCAAATTGAATTTTTTGCATATAGTGTAGTGATGAATATCCTTTACCAAAATCATCTAACGAAACCGAGATTCCATTTGACCTGAGGTTAGAAACTATACTTTGGATGGTTTCAATTTCATCTATAAAGATATCTTCAGTAATTTCAAAGATTAGATTTTTTGGATTTATTGAATTTTGATTTAAATAGGTGATGATATAATCATTAAAATTAGGAAATAAAAAGAAGATTGGTGAAATGTTGATCGAAATTTTGATCTCTTGGCCATAAACTTTTTGTAAACTTGGAATTTGGCTGACTACTTTTTCGAATATTTTTTTGCCGAAAGGAACAATCAAATCTGATTTAGTAATGATGGGGATAAATTCATCTGGAGATATCTCACCTAATTCTGGCACCGTCCATCTGGCAAGTGCCTCTAACCCAACAATTGATTTGTTTGAAATATCTACCTTTTCTTGGTAGGCAATTTTAAAATGATTGAACTCAATTGCTTTTTCTAGTTGGTTCTTTAATTTTTGTTCCCTTTCTATTTTCTTTTCCATTTCCGGTTCGAACCAAACCAGATGGTTCATTGATTTTTCCCGGGCTACATTCATCGCAATGGAAAGTTTTCGAATGACTTCGTCCAAATGATTGGCTTCTGATGGAAAATGAATTCCAGAAACTCTGTATTGGAGTCTATGGCCAAGTCTATCCGGTGTTAAAGTTTGGTTATTATTTAAATCAAATTTAACAATTGCTTCCTCAATCCTATTCCTGGCAGAATTTTCGATCCATAAAATGAATTCATCTCCACCTAAACTAGCAACGATTGTATTTGGACGTTCAGAAGTGTATTGTTTTAATATATTCCCTATTAGTGTTAATATCTGGTCCCCAAAACTGATACCATGTAATGCATTAATAACTTTAATCCCTTTGATATTAATGAGTAAGACAAAAGCTTCATTTGAACCAATATCGATTCTATTTTGAATGGAGAGTTCAAATGAATAACGATTCGGCAATTGTGTGAGAGAGTCGTAAAATGCTAGTTTGTCGATATGTTGTTTTGATTTTAAAATTTTTGCTCTGGATTCTTTTAAATATACAATATTTTTAATTAATTTTGCTCGTAACCTTTGGATCAAAAATCCAGAAAGTATGGAAAAAATGATTAAACTGACTGATTTAAAATACCATTCTCTTGGACTTTGATTTCGTATTCCTAATTCGTCTGGAAATATTACAATAGAATGGTATACAAAAATTCCAAAAATAGCTGGAACAATAGATATGAATAGAGCTGACAAAAGACTTGGAATAGGAGGTAAAAATACAAAAAAAGAAATGATGATGAAGGCAAGTGAAATCTCACCTGTCCCGAGTAATCCACTTCTTAAAAAAGATAAAACAGATATGAAGATAGCTGTAATGATTAAAGTGAGAACTCGAATGACTAATGAAATTTTGTTTTTTAAAAAATATTCAAAAATGAATAAGATTGAAATTCCTAAATCGACAGCAAAAAAGATATAATCAATTTCACCTGATTTTGTAAAGAGGGGTGTTAGATGCAAACACGCAGCAACTAAAAACAACCCAGAAGCAGCGATTAAAAATCTCTTGAGTAGGGGACCTGTGTCCTTTCTAAATTTTAACCAATAGACGTAATTTCGTTTGTCAGTGATCATTTGTCCTCTACTTCCAAAATTTGTCTAAGGTCGGCATGTTTAAAAAAGTCTTTTCGAAACGAAACGTCAAGACTAAGTTATCCTCATTGTGTCCTCTCCTAATGAATTATCACCCAAGTCACCTCAAGAATCAGCCGTAGAAACTCGACATGTCGTTTTACCTAATGATGCCAACCATTACGGAACGGCATTCGGTGGTGCAATCATGAGTTGGATTGACTTAATTGCAGTCATGGCTGCCCAAAGGCATTCCGGAAGAGAAGCGGTGACAGTCAGTATTGATCGTATCAATTTTATAACGCCCATCCAAATTGGAGACCATGTCAATTTAAAAGCAATGGTGAATTATGTAGGAACAACTTCTATGGAAGTGGGTGTGCAGGTGAATCGAGAAAATCCATACACTGGAGAGATGGTGAGAGCTACTACCGCCTATCTTTCGTTTGTTGCATTGGATGAGAACAAAAAACCTGCTCCAGTGCCTCCGTTAAAATTAGATACAGATCTCGAAAAACGAAGGTTTGCGGAAGGAAAAATGCGAATTGAAATGGCTAAAGAATTTGCAGCAAAAATCAAAGCGAGTCGAAAGATTCTTTAATTTATATATCGATCATATTCTGCAATTTGCGTTGTACATTCGACCGATGGAATAAAGTATTTCTCTCTAATCTTTTTATACTCAGGATCTGCAAAGAAACTAAGTTTTTTTTCTTTGGTTTTGAAATAAATCAGAAACACTCTGTTGATTGGATTTTCGGTTTCGGATTTTAGAGTTTCAGCAATTTTAAAATCATACCGAAATCCACCTTCATATTGTTCCAACAGTCCTTTCATTGCGTTTCTATATTCAGCATATACACTTTCATCTTTGACTTGGAGGCCTACAATTGTTTCGAATGATAAAATTTCTTTTTGCATAAGGATTTTCTCACATATTTTAAGCTAAATTTTCTTTTTAAACCGACCAAAAACAAAATTTTGGACTGTGCCAAAAGGTGTATGGTGGTCTTCTCTTTGGAATTCAATGGGCTCAAATTCAGGGGAAAAGGTTTCGGCTAATGTTTCTTCGGTGTATTGTTTGATTTCAAGCCCACTACATTTTTTTGGGCCATCGTTACTAAAGGTTCCTATGATGAGTTCACCATCTTTGTTTAGAGCTTTTAATAAATTATTTTTGTAAGCTAAAATGGATTCTGGATCTGTTAAAAAATGAAAGACAGCTCTGTCATGCCAAAGATCGTATTTGATACTGGATTGGAATTGAGTGATGTCTATCACAATCCACTCAATATTTTTGCCAATTTCACCTAATCTCTGTTTGCTTCGATTTAATGCGTTTTGGCTAATGTCTAAAACAGATAGATTTTGGTAACCAAGCTCTAAAAGACGATCCACTAAATTGGATTCTCCACCACCGACATCAATGATTTTTGTTGAAGTTGGTAAATTTGTATGATTAATCAATTGTAAGGAGAGCTTTGGAATCTGCTGCGTCCAACTCACTTCATTTGGTTGTTTTTCAGTGTAAATTGTTTCCCAATGTTTTTGATTATTCATGGTGTATTGTTCTTCTTTTGGTTTGGATGTAATACAATGTTACGATGGATACAAACACTAAGAATGGTATACTCACTTGATTGAGAGACAACCATCCTATTTTATGTTCCAAAAAACCTGCACTATATGTGGAAAAGATAGCAATAGAATATACGATTGTATCGTTAATAGCTTGGATTGTGTTTTTTTCCGCTGGATGGTATTGTTCCACAAGTAAGTTTGTCCCACCCACATACATAAAATTCCAACCAATACCAAGTAAGATCAGTGCGACTGCAAATGGTAAAAATTCGGTTCCTTGGATCGCAGAAACTGACTCCAGTCCCATGACTGCAACACCTAACAAGATCAAGTAGGGTGCTGTCATTTTCCGAACTAAAAATCCAGAGAAAAAGGAAGGGATGTACATTCCTAAAACATGCCATTGTAATACCATTGTGGATGCATGCATTTCATGACCATGTGATTTCATCGCAACTGGCAAAGCTGTCATAAGCATTGCCATAAGTCCAAATCCAAAAGAAGTAGAGAGAATGGAAACCCATAATCCTAAATTTTTTACATGATAGGAGAATGGTCTTACTTTTTCTCTTTTACTCTCTAGGTGTTCCGATTCGTTTGTTGTAGTGTAACGTTTATTCGGTGAAGGTAGGAAGGTAATTAATAAAAATTGTAGGGAAAGGGAAACAATTAGGATTAAATAACATCCCAAAAATAAGGATGTGGGAAAGAGTTCTTTCCCGTGTAATCCAGCAAGTGGCCCAAGGAAAGCAGCGGGGATTCCGGCGATTAAAATCCAAGATAATGCACTCGCCCTATCATGGGTTGGCACAGATTCCATTGCAACAAAACGAAGGTATTGGATAAACGATTGGTGAAGTCCAAATAACAAGTGTGCTATGGAAAATAATATAAAACTTTTTTCCCAAATTGCATACGTAGCAAGTATAGCTCCAAAGATTCCAATGATCGTACCAAGAAGAAGTCCATATTTACTTCCTTGCCATTTCATAAACCTTGACGCTGGGACTAAACCAATCAAGGTTCCAAGGATTACAAACGAAACGGGAAGTGAGGCGGATTCTGGAGATGGACTTATGGTTTGCCCAGCAAGTGCAGAAACAGCCATTATCATCACAGTCCCAATTTGGAATACAGTTTGGGTAATGGAAAAGATACCAAGGACTTTGATTTTATTTAAAAAGGAATTCATGAATCTTTAATTTTCTAAACCTTAGACTGTAAAATAAATTTGATCCTAGATTAGATTCCAAGTTTTGTCAGAATTTCTTTGGCTTGTGATACAAAATGTACTTCTTCTTCCTTTTGGAATGGTACAAAGACATTTTGTGCAAAACGTACGGAAAGATGTGCATACTCGATACAACCTGCTACTGTTAATTCTGGTTTTGCTTTTCCTGGGAATATTTTAATGTCGGAACCAACGGGCACAACAAGTGAACGTGGTGGAATTTTTTTCCCTCCACGGATCATACATCCTGCCGCGATTTGAGATCCATCTCCTATTTCTGCATTATCCAATACGATGGACCCAATTCCAACTAGTACAGCTCTTCCTATTTTGCATCCATGAATCATAACATTATGTCCAACTAATGTCCATTCGCCGATAGAAATAGGACTTGTTGAATCAGTATGTAGTGTGGAATTATCTTGGATATTCACATAATCTCCAAGTTTGATTTTGTTCATGTCTGCACGTACAACAGCACCGGGCCAAATCGAAACAGAAGTACCATATTCTACCATTCCAAATGCTGTGGCGTTTGGATGGATGAATGGTTTTGCAAAATTAGGAATTTGATTGTAGGACATGGATCAAAGTCAACCGAGACTTTGAATTTCGCAACCGATAAATGTAATGTCGTCTTGTTTTGCTTGTCCATCAGTGAACAAAGAGAGTTCGCTTAACACTTTTGCCATCGTATGATCTAAGCTTAGTTTTAAGTTTTCTTTTAAAATTTCATAGAGTCTATCTTCACCGAAGAGTTCTTTTTCTTCATTAAATTGTTCGAAGATTCCGTCCGTGAATAAAAAGATCCGATCACCTTCTTCAATTTGGTGTTCGATGAGTCTGTATTGGGTATGGTCCATAAGGCCAATGATCTTACCAGTTCGAGGTAAAAGTTTGATATCATAAATTCTTTGGTGGATTTGGTCTGGATGTCCTGCAGATGCATAAAATAACTGTTTATTTTTTAAGTCAATGTCACAGACAGAACATGTAAAAATTGTTTGGATATTGCTATATTTATTGATGAAAATTTGGTTCATATGAAAAACCAAATCATCGGGATGATCATAAATCATTTTGAGTGATTCATATTCCGCTTTGATTGCCATTGTGATGAGTGCTGCTTGGATTCCGTGCCCAGTTGCATCTGCAACAAAGATTCGATAGTAGTCAGCTTTCACTTGGGTAAGGTCATAAAAATCACCTCCCACTTCGGACATAGATTGGTAATACGAATGAAAATGGATTCTTGGATCACTGGTTTTGATATCAGAGAATAATGTCTTTTGGATTTTTTTGGCGACGTTTAAATCCTTTTTGATGAGGCTCAATGATTCGTCTAAGGTTTTGGTCCGTTCTCTCACCTTTTCTTCTAAAGTGACAAGTGCTTCTGCTTGTGTATTTGCCTTTTCTTCTTTTAACTCATTGATTTTATTCGCGAGAGCAAGAGATAAAATACCAGCTTCTAAGGTGGAACCAATTTGATTTCCATAAATGGTGAAGACATTGGCAGGAAGGACTCCATTTTGCATCAGAGTGTACATCAATATTCCAAAGAGTAAGGTACTCCAACCAAACAAAAACAATCTAGCTTGTTTGTTTCCTGTGCTGTAATTCACTAATGCAACAACTAACACAGATACTACAAATAATTGTGCGATAAAATTTCCAATCCGAACTGCGATCTCAATTGGTAAATAGGCATAAGGAATTAAAATATAAAACAATACACTGAATTTTAAGACTTGGATAAGGCGATTGGACCAAGGATTAAAATCACGTAAATTCAATGTTTGTTGGGCAAATGTCCAACCAGTGATCGCAGAACAAGTCACAATGATACTACCAATTCTGTTATGAATTTCTGGATGGTCTAAAGTGAAAATTTGATTTAAAATTCCATTCAGGTACATTTGTAACAATAAATTACAAAAAATAGAAACAGAATAGGTGATGTAAGCTTTTTCTTTTAAGATGAAATAAATGAATAAATTATAAATCACCATGATAAAGATGGTGCCGTAAAAAAAACCTAGAATTGTATTTTCTAAATTTTCTTTTAGATAAAACGTTTCTTTGGAATAAAATCGAATGAGATAACTGATGTTTGATGATGATTTGGTTTCTAAAATGAGTGTTTTGGTTTCGCCAGCTGGCCAACTGAGTTCAAAAGCAATGGATTTAGAAAATGCATCCCAATGCGAATGTGCTATAAAATCTCCACCTTCTTTGATGGGCTCGGGATTTCCTTCTTCATACACTCGGATAAAGTCCAAATGTGGGTTTCCTAAATCTAGAATCAGTTTATTAACAGACGTTAGATTTGTAGCTTTTATTTTTAGATATACATGTTCTGATTGGAAACCTAAACTTAAGGTGTTTTTGAAAATAGGAGTCCATCTGAGTTTTTGTTGGTTGGTTTCATTTCCCGATTGGATGGCATAATCAATCTTTTGGGGAGTAAAACTTTCATCACTGATGGACTTTTGGATCTCCCATCGGGAACAGGAAAACAAAGTTCCCGAAAGAATAATCAAATAGATGAATCGCATAAACTCGAACGATTTCCCAATAAAAATTGGGAATTGTCAAAGCAAATTTATCGTAAGGTATAACCGTTGTCTTTTGCCGTGGACACCAAACTGTCTGAAAGTTCCTTAAAACGTTCTTGGGTAAAGGTTTTATCATAGGACATAAGCCGAAAACGATATGTTACCGATTTTTTGCCTTCTCCCACCGAATCACCTTGGAAAATCGTTTGGACATATACTGATTCTAATTCAGGAATTTGTAATGTTTTTACCAAGTTGGCAAAGGATTCTGTTGCATCCGATTCATTCATGAGAAGCGAAAGATCCAATTGACCTTGTGGAAAATGGGATGGTGGATTGAAATGAGAATTCCTTCCATGTGTTTCCCAAATTTCAGCTAACACTTCCATGTTGATTTTGGACAAAATGACCCTACGTTTTATATCGTACACATCAGCAAATCGAGTATGAAGGATTCCAAGTTCGACAACTTCTTTTCCATCGTAATGTACTACTAAACTTGCATTAGGGTGGAAATGGCTTCGTGTTTCTTTTTTCCAAACTAAATTTGGTAAATTTAAGAATAAAAAGAGTTCGGTAATTGTTTCTCTAATTTTTAAGAATTCTTGTTCAATGGAAACAAGGTCAGTTGGTTTGTGTTTGGATAAGGAAAGAATGGAGATCCAACGTTTCTCATCTGCTAACTCAGGACCATTGCCTTGTTTGTGGTAAGTTCTCCCCAATTCAAACAGGTTGACTGATTCAAATCGATCTAGGTTTAACTTTGCTTGTTTGATGAGACCTGGGTACAAACTGTTTCGGAGAATCGAATGTTCCTCTGGCATTTCATTTGCAATTTTGAGTGAAGTGGATTCTAAATTTGATTCTAGCTTTGCATCTGTTGGAGAAGCAAAAGAATAATTGTACACTTCATTAAAACCAATTTCCAAAGCTAAGAAATTTTTGACTCTACGTTCTAACTCGCGGAGTGGATTACGAATCGGAGTTTCCACTGCCATGTATAGAGCTTCTGTTCGGATGGAAGCATAACCAATTGTCCTTCCAATTTCCTCAACAAGGTCTTCTGGAATTGTTACATCGTAGTTTTGTCTGTATTTAGGTACAACAACGGAAAGTGATTCTTCTTTTGTTGTGACTCCAAAACCTAATCGTTGTAAGATGTCGGTGACTTCGGGTAAAGTGATCTTTTTTCCTAATTTATGGCGGAGAAATTGTAAATTTGTTTCAATAGTAACCGTTTTGGATTCGGTATGATTAAAACCCTGTGGCGTGAAAACTTTTACATTCGGATTGCCGTTTTCTTTTAATAATTGAACTGCTCTTTTGATGACCGGTAAACAAGTATAAGAATCCAAACCTTTTTCATAACGTACTGCTGATTCAGTGCGGATATTGGTTTTTCGTATGGTAAAACGAACATCCTCCCTTTTGAAGATAGCAGATTCCATCACTATGTTTTTTGTACCATCTGTGACTGCTGAATCTTTTCCGCCCATCACTCCAGCTAAAGCTACTGGTGTAGAACCATTTTGAATGAGAAGGATATTACTTGGTATTGTTGGAGAAGTATCATCTAGGAGAGCTAAACTATCTCCATCTTTTGATTTGGATACTGTAAAGGAAGTTGATTGTAGCTTGGATCGATCAAAAAAATGAGTAGGTTGTCCAAGTTCTAACAAAAGATAGTTGGAAACATCTACTACATTATTAATGGAACGAATCCCACATTTTTCAAGTCGTGATTTGATTTTGGGAATGGATGTTGTGATGTTTACATTTTGGATAGAAGTCACGTAATATGCATGTGCATGTACGGATGTTTCTACTGATAGTCCTTCGTTCCCTGATTCCCATTTTGTATCTGCTTGTAATGGAAAGGAATTCAGAGGGATTTGGAGTTGGCTTGCGAGTTCTCTTGCAAAACCAAAATGACTCCATAAATCAGGTCTATGTGTAATGGATTTATTATCGATTGTTAGAATTGTATCTTCCCATAAAAAATATTTACGAACCGAGATACCCAGAGTTGTGTCCTTTGGAAAAATAAGAATACCTGAAGATTCTAATGCCATTCCCAATTCTTTTTCGGAACAATACATTCCTTGGGAACGAACTCCACGTAGTTCCGAATCCAAAATTTCTTTGCCATCCAATTTGGTGCCAGGGAGAGCTAATGGAACAATATCACCCACGTTTACATTTGTGGCAGCAGTGACAATTTGGTAGTCTTTTGATCCATCCGTAGCGATGGTCGTTTGTAATTTCTCTGCATTGGGGTGTTTTTCAAGTGATTTGATTTTGACAGTGATCACAGATGTTAGGTGGGATTTGAAATCTTCCACATCATCAATTTCACAAATCGACGTATTAATTTTTTCCAGAACCGAATCGAAAGGAATCTGGGAGAGCGGGGTAAATTCGTTTAACCAATCAACTGAAAGTTTCAAGAGAAATCCTTATTTGTTAAAAACAGTGGGAAAGCGAACGGGTCAATCCGAAATTCCAAGTTCTGTTTTCAGAAAATGCAGGCAATCTTCCGAAGTCATTGGCCTTGCAAAATAAAATCCTTGGATTTGGTCCACTCCACTTTCGGCGAGTATTTGCACCTGTTCTTCCGTTTCAGCACCTTCAGCTACGACGCTCAAACCAAGGTTATGTGCTAAATTGGAAACAGCATGGATGATGGTTTTGGAGTCTTTGTCTGTTGTGATTTCGGATACAAAGGAACGATCGATTTTTAAAGAGGAAATGGGAAGTTTTTTTAAGTAACCCAAACTACTATAACCTGTTCCAAAATCATCAATTGCAATTTTTGCCCCAAGTTTTCGGATTTCCTGCATCGTACGAACGGCAGCATCCGCATTCTCCATTACCGAACTTTCTGTGAGTTCGACTTCTAAATCATGTGGGTCTACTTTGAATAATTTGAGATTTTCGGCGATTGTGGAAATCAGTCTTTCGTGTTTGAATTGTTTGGTGGAAATATTCACAGCCATAGAAATATCTTTAATCCCTGCATCTTTCCAAACACGCATGGTTTTGATGGCAGACTTAATCACCCATTCACCAATCGCAAGGATCATCCCTGTTTCTTCAGAAATGGGAATGAATACATTCGGTGAGATGAGTCCTCGTTCTGGATGGCGCCAACGAATGAGTGCTTCTACACCCACAGTTTTTTTTGTGTACAAATCAATTTTGGGTTGGTACATCAAAGTAAATTGATTTTCGATGATGGCAATCCTCATTCGGTTTTCGATTTCCAAACGTTCAGCCACAACTGTTTGCAGTTCTTCAGTAAAAAACACATAACAGTTTTTCCCTTGCGATTTTGCCAAGTTTAATGCACTGTCTGCATTTTTAAGAAGTGTATTTGAATCTTTTCCGTCTGTTGGGTATAAGGCGATCCCAATCGAAATATTTACAAAAATCCTTTCCCCATCAATCACAAAGGGATGGGTCATTGCATCTAAAATGGCTTCCGAAATAACGGCCGCATCACGTTCATTTGATAAATCAGGTAATACAACATTAAATTCATCTCCACCTTGTCTACTGATGAGATCATACACACGTATACTTTCACGAATCCGATAAGCGACAAGTTTGATGATTTTGTCCCCAAAGTCGTGTCCTCGAGAATCATTGATGATTTTAAAATTGTCCAAATCAATTGCAAGGATCCCAACCAAATTACCATGCCGTCTTGCTTCTTCGAAAATTGGAAATAGTTTATCAATAAGAGAGTTACGATTGGGAAGATTTGTGAGTTGGTCAAAAAATGCCATATAGGCAATTTTTTCTTCGGCATGCCTTCTTTGGGTGATGTCAAGAAAGGCAACTGCAAGTCCAAAGTTTTCAATGGGGATTGGTGTTGCTAAAATATCAAACCAAGTGATTTTATCTTCTTTGATCATCCCGATTTCCAAATTACGAATCACTTCTTTGTGTCGTAATGCTCGCATCAAACTTGATTTTCTTGGGTAAATTTTTGTGCCGTTTGGTTGTATGAGAGTGTACTTTCGAATGTTGAGAGTACGATTGAGAAGTTCCCCATCTTGGATGTCAAAATAGGTTCGTGCTGTTTTATTAGTTTCAACAATTTTACCTTTTTCATCTGTGATGGCTATGCCCATAGGTAAGTTGTCAAAGATTGACTTATACTTTTGTTGTTGGAGTAAAAATTCAAAGGAAATATCTTTTTGGATTGTTACATCTCGATCAAAACCCAAAATGATTTTGGACTCACGCAAAGGAATGAGTAACCAAATGATCCAAACTTCTTCCTTGGATTTGGTCACAAGGCGATTTTCGAAATTTACAATATTCGGATTTTTGCCCAAACTTACGAAAGTATTCTCAGTATTTTCTTTGTCGTCTTCTTGTGTGAAATGAAGGATTGATTTTCCAACAATTTCTTTAGGTTCAAATTCTAAAAATCTGGCAAAACGATCTGTAACAGAGACAAAATTACCTTCCCAATCCAATACTTGGAAACTATTGGGATATTCGGTCAGTAGAGATTTAACAGTGAGACCAGAGAGAATTTTACTGCCTAAAGGCTCATTTCGCATGTATTTCTTTGCCTAAATAATATACCGCTTCGATGGATCCAGGAAATTGGAATCCTTCAAATGGTGACCATCCGGACTTACTTTTAATCATAGATTTTTTAAATTCAACTGGTTTTTTTAAATTTAAGATAGAAAAATTCGCCGCATAACCTTCGTTAATAATACCAACACCCTTTCCAAAATGTTTTGGTAAATAAGGTGCCACAAACTCCCCAGGATTTTTGGAGCAGATTTTTGCTATTAAAGTCATCGGAATGTTTAATTTCGATATCATATATGTGACAAAAAGTCCATATGTATCCAATTGTGAAATTCCGCTTGTTCCTTTTTGTTTTTCTTCAATGGAGTGAGGTGCATGATCGGTCGCTAAATAATCAATATGCCCATCAAGAATCCCTTTCACCATCGCTTCTCTATCTTCGCGGCCTCGGAGTGGAGGGTTCATTTGGAACCATTTGTGATTTGTTTCTGTTAACATCTCCGTATCGAACATCAAATGAGTTGGAGTCACTTCACAGGTAACATTCACTCCTCGTTTTTTTGCTTCAACGATCTTAGAAAGACCGTCTTTTGTCGAATAATGGCAAAGTTTTCCTTTTAGGTTGTATTTCTCGATCAAATACAAAGCAAAATCAGTTGCGATTGTTTCTGCTTCTTTTGGCCTTCTTGTTTCATGAGTGGGTTTGTCTTGGTTAGCGATGAGGATCTCTGGGTCTTCACAATGGAAACTCACATCCTGTCCATGGTAATGTTTGATCACTTCTTCAAGGGATGGATTGTCATGGAAAAAAAGTTCTCCTATGGAAGGACCCATAAACACCTTATAAGGAACTTTGTTTGTGAGTGGTTTTGTATGAGGACCTATGCCTGCATACAATGTAATATGGATTGGAGCTTTTTTAGTGAGCGCTTGTTTGGCGGTATAAGTTTCATCATCAATGGGTGGAACTGGATTGTTTGGCATATCAGCCACATGGATCACTCCACCATTAATGGCGGCAGCACTTGCTGATAAAAAATCTTCCTTGTAAGTATGTTTTCCACTCACATCTTCTCTTGCGTGAATGTGAATGTCACCAAATCCAGGAAATATCACACATTCATCAGAAAACTGGCGAGCGTTCGGATCCAAACCTTCTTTAACATTCGTGATGAGTCCAGTTGTGACATCAAATTCGATCGTACCCAAAAATTCTCTTTCGTGGGTGACGATTTTTCCTGCGATTTTTTCCATAATGACCCTTTGATTCAGCAGATTCTAAGAGGGAAGGAAAGTTTCAAGGGAATTTACAGTCCCTTTCATGGAAGAATATCTCAAATCGACAATTGTTGATTTGTAAATGAGAAATGGATTGGATTAGTCCCACTTGGATAAAATTTCGATGATGTCATTTCCAAATCGTTCTACCTTGGCAGGCCCAACACCTTTTGTGGCTTCCAGTTCGGAAAGGTTTTTTGGTTTTCGTTCCGCAATCCGTTTGAGTACAGGATTTTGAAAGACCATAAACTTTTTCCATTTGAGTTGCCTTGCTTTACGATCACGGTAATTCATCAGTTCTCTTAAGATTTGAGAATGTAATGTCGGAACCTTTTTTAGTTTTGTTTGTTTCCCATTCGTCTCATCAGAGTTAGATGATGATTGTTTGACTTTCGTTTTGGAAAAATTTGGAAGGTATAATTTTGGGTATTTGGCACCAGCAACCAAAACTTTTTTTTCTTCCACCCAGGATTCTAGTTTTGCAACAACTGCTTCTTCTGGAATTCCTTCCAATTTTCCATGGAAAGGATTTCGTTCCATTCTGTAACGTAATACATCTTTTGTTCGTTTCCCCACTAAAGTTTTCGCAATGATGTTCTTTCCAAAAACTGCTGGGTGTTCTTTCAAAAAATTTAGAATGGTTTCTTCTTCCCATTCTGAGAGTGGGTGTTCTCTTTTTTCATTTTTTTTCTGAATTTTGACTTTTTCAGATTCTAAAAATTTACTCCGATTGATGCTAACACCTGTTTCCGTACAGATGTCACATTTTCCACAAGGAGAAATTGTTTCTCCAAAATAAGAACAGAGTTGGACTTGCCTACAAATTTCATTGTTTGCATATTCTTTGATGTATTTGAGTAATGTGTCTCCGCCTTTGAAGTTTGTCTCCTTTGACAACATAAAGATTTGGGTGGCTACATCACCTGCTTTGTAAAACAATACACATTCCGATGGTAAGTTGTCGCGGCCAGCACGACCTGCTTCTTGGTAATATGCTTCGAGTGAGGCAGGAACTTGGTAGTGAATCACCAAACGTACGTCAGGTTGGTCCATACCCATCCCAAATGCATTTGTAGCAACTAAGATGGGAACTTTACCAGAAGAATAGGCATTTTGTGTTCGTTCACGGATCCCATCGGTTCTACCTGCATGGTACTTTCCAACTGAGAACCCGAAGTCTTTTAACAAATCATACACTTCGTCTGTTTTTTTACGAGTTGCACAGTACACAATGGCACGACCAGGGAATTTCCTTCCATCTTTCCAAGGTTCCAGAAGTTCCATCAGTCGGTCAGCTTTGTCTCGTTCTTGGTTTGGGTATTCCACACTGAATTTTAGATTGGGGCGAAAAAAGGTAGATAAAACAACGTTAGGTGAACGCATCCCAAGAGATGATTGGACATCTGTTTGTACTTTTTCTGTTGCAGTCGCCGTAAGGGCTAAAATGGGAAAATTAGGATTGGGATGCCTTTCTCGTAAAACATGAATTTGGCGGTATTCGGGTCGAAAGTCATGTCCCCATTGGGAAACACAATGTGCTTCATCCACTACCAAAGAAAATAATTTCATCTCACGAAAAATTCGTAAAAATCCATTAGAGAGTGCTCGTTCGGGGGATACGAGTAAAACACGAAGTTCCCCTCTGACTGCTTTTGCAAGAATGGTCATTTGTTCCACTTCGTCTTGGGTGGAATTACAGAAGGCTGCTGGAATTCCTTTTGCAAGTAAACTTTCCATTTGGTCTTTCATCAGTGCGATGAGCGGGGATATAACAAGCGTTAGTTTATCTTTTTGGATCGCGGCAGGTAATTGGTAAATGAGAGACTTTCCAGCACCAGTTGGTAAAATGGCAAGTGTGTCCTGACCGTCTAAAACCGATTGAATGGCTTCCCTTTGGCCTGGGCGAAATTCTGAAAAACCGAATTTGGTTTTGAGTTCCGAAAATAGATCCAAAGTAACTCTTAGATTTTTGGGAAATAGGAACGGGTCAACGATAAGATTCTCCCTTTTTGCCTCATTTTTGAATTTTACAGAAACAGCTAACCTAGAAATTGTAACGAAGACCGATGCTTTTTAACACTTTTGTCTTTTTATTATTCTTTCTCATCGTGTATTCGGTCTTTTTATGTTTTGGTTGGTTTGCCAAAAAACAGAAGTGGGCATACCGCGCACAAAACCTTTGGTTACTCTTTGCCTCATATTTTTTTTACGGATGGTGGGAATGGTTTTTTCTCACCCTCATTTTACTCAGCACCATCATAGATTATGTAGCAGCAAGGTCCATTGAATCCTCCCAAAACCAAATGGTTCGGAGGATCTACTTAGCAGTTTCGATTTTTGCCAATCTGGGCCTTCTTTTTACCATGAAGTACTATGATTTTTTTGCGGTGAATCTTGTTGATTCATGGAACCAAATTGCCATTTGGCTTGGTGGGAGTGTTGCCACAGACTCAAGTACATACTTACTCAAAAACATTGTGCTTCCCGTGGGGATTAGTTTTTACACCTTCCAAACGATGTCGTATACGATTGATGTGTATAGACAACAAATCAAAGCTGAACGTGATTTTTTTGATTTTGCACTCTTTGTGAATTTTTTCCCACAACTCGTGGCAGGTCCCATTGAAAGGGCACAAGACTTACTGCCCCAACTCAAAGCACCTAAGTTTCCTACCATGGATGGTGTCCAAAAAGGTTTGTACGATATTTTACTTGGTTACTTTATGAAAGTGTATGTAGCAGATAATTTGGCTACATATGTGGATCAGGTATTTTTTGCAGGTAAATCGTTTTATACCCAAAATCCAGAAATCATCCAAGCAATGGACGGCTCACAAGTGTTTGCTGGTGGATTTTTGTTTTTAACCCAAATTTATTGTGACTTCGCTGGATATTCCTTTATTGCCCTCGGAATCTCAAGATTACTCGGTGTGACCCTCACTGTGAATTTCGAAACTCCTGAATTTTCTAAAACACCTACAGAGTTTTGGAATCGTTGGCATGTAACACTGAATCGGTGGTTTCGTGATTATATTTATATTTCACTCGGTGGTAGTAAGTACGGAAAGTTTGCCCAATACCGAAATTTATGTATCATCTTCTTTTTGTCTGGGCTTTGGCATGGAGCCAATTGGACATTCATCACTTGGGGTTGTTTACAAGGTGTTTATACCATGATTTACCTTGTTGCCTTTTCCAAAAAGAAAGAAGATTTAGGAGATCAAACAAACGAATCTTCAATATCTTTTTCCTCTAAACTTTCACAAATCCTCACGGGTACGTTTAGCCGTGTGTTGGTATTCTCACTTGTTGCGTTTAGTGCAGTCGCATTTCGATCGTATGATGCCAATATGATGTTTGTTTACCTTCAAAAATTCGTAAGTGTATGGACTTGGGACCTTTCTCCAAATAATAATGTGAAAAACATGTTTGGGCTTTGGGAAGAATACTTCAAAATTTTCATTCCACTCCTCATCTTAGATGGTATCACATATTTCAAAAAAGAAAGGTATTGGATTTTTTTAACACACCCACTCATCCAAGCGTTTGTATTATCGTTTATGGCATTTCTCATCCTCACAAGGGGAGTATTTGGAAAAGAGGTAATTTACTTTGCGTTCTAAATTTTTAGGCATAGGTCTTACTCTTTTATTCTTTTTGGTTTTAGAAATCACCGTACGTGTGACGGGAATTCATTATTTAGAACAACCAGAGATCTTTTTTGTAAACCTAAAGAAAAACTTTGTCGAATCTGGCAAAGGTGATGCCGATATCATCGTGTTAGGTGATTCTAGATCCATGGCACTTGCCGGATATGCAAAAGACGATAAAACAGAATATTCAGTTTACAACCATAGTTTGCCTGCGATGGGACCGAAATATTACCGATTCTTTTTGGACAAATACTTAAAGAAGGGAAACAAAAAACCAAAAATGGTTTTGTTTGCCGCCTCTCCCAAGTTATATTCCACAGGTTATGGTCCTCCGCTGTATGACCCTGATGCAAAAGTTGTGAAGGAAAATGAATCCATCTCAAACTTTATGAAACGGAGATGGAACGAAGGAATAGAAAAAAACTTTTTTAGACCACAAACAAAATCCAATGTGATTAGTTATAGTGGGAAACAAGAAGATGCCAACCAAATCCTTTGGGAGTTTTTTGGTCATAGATACCTCCACCAGTTTACATTTGCCGAATTAGCAGAACAATATTCTGGTGTAGAACGACTGTTTATTTTATCAAAAGCCACACCACTTTTATACGAATCCTACCGATTCCATGGTGCCATTCGAAATGCACTTAGCGGGTCCAATTGGAAAGTAGACAAACAGTACAAAGAAAAATCCATCTTTTGTGAATCCTGCGAAAACATAGAAGCGGGTTTATGCAAACCATCCTCTTCCCAACTCGAAGACAATTTGACCATCGAAGACCAAATCAATCGTCATTTTGGGAAATATAATATTTCCAATCGATTGAAACCAGAGTTAGTTTTATTTTCCAAAGAAATGATTCGAAAGGAATTGGATGCGGAATTAAAGAATCCAAACAATGATTTTAATCCCAATCCAGATTTTGTTGTCTTGGAAGATTTGATCCGTTACACGGAAGAAAAAGGCATTCAATTTGGAATGGTATACTTGCCGTGGATCAAAGAACGCCAAGAATCTCCTGAATCGAAGGCTCTACTTTCCAAGTTAATCATTTTTTTCCAAAACCATCCGGCTACAAAACTCTTTTTCTTTCCCGAATCTTCCTACCCCGCAGAGCGTTTTGTAGATAATATCCATTACGATTGCCGGGGAGAAAAACGGGTAAACGAAGAATTCCGCCAATTTGTTCTTCCTCAGGTCTTTCGTTTTTTATCTTCTAAATAAAAATCCAATTGATTTCCGATTTCGAGTATTGGAGAATGAGGCACTCCATTCGGATAAGAGGAAACCCAATCATGTTTTCGTTTCGAAACATATTTGTTTGTATTCTATCTGCCTATCTCATCGGATCCCCGATACTAGCGCAGAACCGTTATGCGTTGTTCATAGGAACGAACTACAAAGGGAACACTGCCAAAATCCCTGAGTTGAATCTCTGTGAAGCCGATGCGAATTTTTTAAAAGAGAAAATCCAAAAAAAAGGTAACTTCAAGGATATCAAAGTCCTGTTAGGTTCCATGGTAACTCGGGATAATGTCAAAAATGCAATTACCCAAATCGGAAAAGTAGCTGGGAAAGAAGATTCTGTATTTTTGTATTTCTCTGGACATGGGATGTACATGAAAGATGCGAAGGCCAAAAATGGAATGCGTAACTATTTAATTTGTTACGATCGACCGCATATTTCCGATGAAGAACTCAATGAATTTTTAACCGATATCAAATCCCCAAAAACAGTCCTTGTGATGGATTGTTGTTATTCGGGAGGGATTGCCAAAAAAGGAAAAAACACTCGTGGTGCCGCAGAAATTCCCATTGCCCAAGGGAATGACGGGGTTGTCCGCCAAAATGCAGAAGATTATTTTTTCCAAGACAAAGCCGTCATTTCTTCTTCCGATGATGACCAAACTTCCATCGAAGTAGGGGGAACCATCAACCATGGTATCTTCACTTACAATTTTGGAAATGCTCTTGAAAAAGCAGATCTCAACAAAGACAGTGTGGTCACAGCCTTAGAAGCGTTTTTTGTCGCAAAAGAAGAAACCGTGAGGATGGCTCGTCAATTTAACCACGAACAAACCCCACAAGTTTCTGGGAATGCTGCAGGGATTTTTCTTTCAGGGGCACCACAACCACAAACCCCTCCACCGAAACCACCGAATGTTGTGGTGAATGTTCCCATCACTCCTGTGGAAACAACCACACCTAACAACAACCAAACCACAACTCCTGTCACACCGGAGCCAGAACCAACACCTGCGAACGAAACTACTGTGGTCATCCCACCGATCACAGAGGTGGAACCACCAGCACCTCCTTCTGTCTCGACTGGGAACATTCTCATCCGGACATCCATCATCAAAGACAAGTCATATGGCGGAGCAGCAACGAAGTCTCCTTATGACCTACTCAACAAACAAGGCAAACTTAGATCTTCTACTCCAGAAGGCAAAGTGCGTGCCATTAAAGTGTTAGTCGATGACCAAGAATACAATGCACAGGTAACAACTGAGAAATCAAAGATTTGGGGTTCGATCACAAAAAACGGAACTCTCATCCCTGGTGATATATACAATGTGAAGATAGACAACCTTCCAGCAGGTGTTCACCAAATTGAAATCCGTGCTGATAATTACCCCATCTACAAAACAGCGACTGCGGTGATTCCGAAACAAACGGTGACTGTGGATGCAACGAGTTCTATGGATGGGTTTGGTGCCATTCGAGGGAGAGTTTTCTTCAAAACGTTGGACAATCCGATTGAAAAACACCCAATCTACATGCCAACAGTTGTGTCTACGAACCAAATCTTTAAGGTCACAACAGACAAGGACGGATACTTTTGGTTTACCAATCTAAAACCAGGGAAATATGAAATCAGAGCTAGTTTTATGGAAGAAATGAAACTCGAAAACTCTGAGATTGTCGTAAAACCAGGGGAAGTGACAACGGTTGAGATCATCCTCAATAAAAAATTGAGTTATACCAAAACCAAATACTAAACCAAACCTATACGGAACAGAAAGGAACTGTCTTTTTTGCCAGTTCCTTGGGGAGAAGGCCTTCAAACGAAGGTCTTTTTTTTTTGTGATCCCAGGTTTTCCAACCATCTGCCGGTGTTTTTTTGATTCACCGAGATCCAAAGAAAGGACCTAATTTATATTAACACGGCATCGAAAGGTTCAAAATCACTCAAAATGATTAATATTAATCTAGTTTTGATTAATATTAATCCAAAAAGAAAGATTTTTCCCTGATTTGGGTGTAATCGAAGTTTTTTTCAAGTTTTTGCGATTGAAATTAATCCCTATTTTTGGAATCGTATAGTCATAAAGAAAAAGGGAATCGGAAAAAGAGGTTCCCGATCTAGAGAGGATCACATGAAAACAACAAAAATAATCGCAACAGGGATCTTAGCAATGGGACTTGCAACAGCAAATCTACATGCTTTAGACACAAACGAAAGATTGGAGCTTTTGGAGTCTGCTATGATTGAACAAGCAACAACTCCAGCGCAAAAATCTGCAGTTTCAGAATACCTTGCGAATGTTGCGAAAGAAAAAACAGAATTGGCTCAAGCTCTTCGTGATAGAGCTGGATCAACTCGAGGTGGTAAAGCTCTTAGCCAAATGAACGAGAAGAAAGAACTTCTTCGCCGTGCTGAGGCTCTTGAAAAAGAAGCTAAAAAATACCAAACTGTCTCTATGGACATGCGTGCAGAGTCCATGCAGGTAGCTCACAACTAAGCACTCAATTTCCAATTGAGTCTCGCGAGAAAGGTCAGGTTCGCCTGGCCTTTTTTTATGCCCTGCTGATAAATGCTTTCCAAACTATCTAACTATGTGACATAATCAATATATGGTTGACACCCCCCAAGAAATCAAAGAAAAACGATTTGGGCGTGTGATTCCGATCCTCCTTGTTTTCTCAGGGCTTTTGGCTCTCGGATTGGTATTTCGATGGGGTAGGCCAGTCAAACCAGTTGTTCGTGTGGAATGGGAAGGTCAAAAGTACCTAACTCCAACGGACCTTTTGGTTTACTTAGGAACGGATGCAGAGTCACCCAATATAAGTGATTGGAAGGATTGGGAAGCAAAACTCTCCCGTCATCCTCGGATCAAAAAAGTTCGAATCACAAGAGATCCAGATGGATTTCTGTTGGTTCATATAGAGGAGAAAGTCGCAGAATTTGTCATACATGTAGGAAGTTCTTTATACGAAGTGGATGAAAATTTGGAGATCTTATCCAAAGACCAAGTTTTAAATACCCATTTAATTGTCATTAGTGGGACATTCGTTGTAGGTGAACAAAAACTAGAAGGCAGACAGATTTTTGATATTACCAAAGAAATGCGATATGCCCTATCTCTTTACCCTGCTCTTTCCACTCGAATTTCCGAACTTGTCGCTGAACGTGACGGTAATTATACAATGTACTTAAAATCACCTAAATCAATGAAAGTTTTTATTGGTGATAAATTAGAATTAAACGTATTTCGTAAATTATATGCATCTCTTGCTTATATGGAAGCAGAATCCATCAAAGCAGTCTCTATTGATTTGAGGGGAGAAGACGCAGTATACCATTAATATGATTGAAGATGATGCACCTATCATAACTGCTTTGGATCTCGGATCTTCTCTTATCAAAGTTGTCATTGGACGACTATTAGGAGATCATGAAATTGAAATCATTGGAACAGGCGTTTATCCTTCTACAGGGATCAAAAACGGTTCTATTGTTAATATTGAAACCACAACTAAATCCATCATAGAAGCGTTTGGTGATGCAGAACTCATGGCTGGCCAAGAGATAACATCAGTGGTAGTGAATGTTTCTGGAAAATCAGTACATGGATTTAATGAAAAAGGAATCATTGCTGTTACAAACAGAGAACGGATTGTAAGTGAGATGGATATCATGCGTGTCGTGGAAGCAGCACAAGCTGTACATGTTCCCAATGACCAACAAGTGATTCATGTCCTCACAAAAGAATTCAAAGTAGATGACCAAGTGAATATCAAAGATCCAATAGGGATGACAGGTGTTCGTTTAGAAGCCGAGGTTCATATTGTATCCTGTGGAAATACAGCTCTCAATAATATTGATCGTTGTGTGGAACAAGCAGGGCTTTTGCAAATGGACAAAGTTTTATCTAGCCTTGCCTCTTCAGAAGCGATTTTGACAGCTGGTGAAAAAGATTTAGGAACAGCAGTTGTCGATATTGGCGCAGGCATTTGTGATATCATCATTTATGTGGATGGGGGAATCGCATTTTCCTCGGTTGTTCCGTTTGGTGGATTTCATATCACAAGTGATATTTCCATTGGGCTTAAGACCACTGTAGAAACAGCAGAAATCATCAAAAAACGATACGGCCATACAAGAATTGATATGGTGGACCCAACAGAAAAATTTGAAATTCCATCTATATCAGGTAGACCATCTCGTTCTGTGTTCCGCCAAGAACTTGTTGAAATTTTAGAACCAAGGGTTCGTGAAATTTTAGAAATGATCGATCACGAACTGGTACGTTCAGGGTATAAGTCAAGTTTGGCGGGAGGAGTGATCCTAACAGGAGGCACTTCTTTATTACAAGGCATTGAATCCACTGCAGAAGAAGTACTTCGATTATCTGTAGGACGTGCAAAACCAGCAGGAATGAGTGGCCTTGTGGAAAGAATTGCAAGCCCTGAATATGCAACTGCGGTTGGCCTTATCAAATACAGTTCAAAAATACAAAACTTGGAACAAAAAAACATGCATTCCGTTTCCGATGGAGAGGGATGGATGAAGAAGGTTCGTCGTTGGATGGAGAATAATCTCTAAGGAAAAATGAATGTTATACCTAGAAGAAGAAAAAACTAGCCCAGCAATTATCAAAGTCATTGGTGTAGGTGGTGGTGGAATGAATGCCGTCACAAGAATGGTACATTCCAAAATGACAGGTGTTGACTTCATTGTGATGAACACCGACGAACAAGTATTACTCAAATCTCCCGTTGAAGTCAAAATCCAATTGGGGAATAAAGTGACCCGAGGTATGGGTGCTGGTGGTGATCCAGAACTCGGCGAAAAAGCTGCCTTAGAAGATAAGGAACGGATTGTATCTGCTTTAAAAGGTGCCGATATGGTGTTTGTCACTGCCGGTATGGGTGGTGGAACTGGAACAGGAGCTGCTCCGATCATTGCAGCCATTGCAAAAGAATTAAAATGTTTAGTCGTTGGTGTTGTGACTGTCCCTTTTTCATTTGAAGGGAAACGAAGAGCAGAACTTGCCAAACAAGGGATTGACCAACTCCGTGCGAATGTAGATACCCTTATCACCATTCGTAATGATTCTATTTTCCAAGTAGTCGATAAAAATACCCCTGTGGACATGGCCTTTCGAGTGATCGATGATATCTTGTTAAATGGTGTTCGTGGTATCAGTGATATCATCAACCATCCAGGAATCATCAATGTGGATTTTGCTGATGTGAAAACCATCATGAAAGACACGGGTGATGCGATTTTGGGAGTAGGGGAAGGACGTGGGGAAACACGTGTTTCTGAAGCGGTGGAACAAGCGATC
Organism: Leptospira sp.; assembly: GCA_016742255.1. Lineage (GTDB taxonomy): Bacteria > Spirochaetota > Leptospiria > Leptospirales > Leptospiraceae > Leptospira_A > Leptospira_A paudalimensis. The sequence goes on along the minus strand of JACVCB010000011.1, from coordinate 50,761 downwards.
AACAATACCTTGTTAGAAGATTCTAGCATCCAAGGAGCTAAATCACTTCTCATCAACGTAACTGGTGGAAACGATCTCACCATCCATGAATGGAATGAAGTTTCTCAAATCATCACTGCACAAGCAGATCCCGATGCCAATATCATCATTGGTCTCAATGAAGACCAAAGCCTATCCGACCAAATCCGAGTGACAGTGATTGCGACTGGTTTTTCTAAAAAAGGAAAACAATACCAGAGAGAACAAAAGGTTGTAGGGTCTGAAGAGTCGATTTCCCCTATGGTATATCTCAAAAAATCCGATGAAAAAGAATCTGGATTTTCCAAAGAATCAGAAGTCCCTAAAGGGATTCGCCAAGGGAATCGAAGTTTTGGAGCCCAAAAACAATCCTCCCCATTTCAAAATTATGGAGAGGATTATGATATTCCTGCTTTTTTACGTAGGAAAAACGATTAATCTATAATAAGAACTGTTAGTTGGAGTAGGATCTCACCGATACGAATAAGGGTTTTCCTTCTTCCACTAACAATTTTCTCGGTGCACTTGTCACAACAGAACCAGGTGATTCTACTTTAAAATCGTATTCACCTGGTGCCAAAAAGATTCGTTTTACTTGGAAATTGGAAGGAATAGTCCTCCAACAACGTAGGTCAGGTGCGATGGTTTGTGAAACTGCAAGACCTGCAGCAGCCCCAGCAGCAACACGAATGAGACCAGAAACAAGGTCATTATTTTTCCCTTTTCCACCAGACTCAATGGCTCTTGCCATGGCTTCCGATGCAATTACCGCTGCGACTACCTTAAGGGATAAGGAAGTTAAGTTTTTGGTGATGAGAGCTTTGTAGTTCTCATTAAAATTGTTCATCGCTGTTTCGGAGTAATTGTTCATAATGTCGGAATACCCAACATCCACTCCATTGATGTAATATCGTTTGGGAAGGGAACCTTTAGGATCTCTTTCTTTATAAACAGGAATTGGATTCTCTGCTACAGAAAGTGCAGCTATGGCTCCTGCGAGGGAGGCACCAGCTCCTTTGGCACGCAGACCTACTTCTACTGCACCACGAAGGGCAGCAGAAAAATATTCGTCTTCAATGAGGCGTCCTCTTGACATCTTGATCGCAGATTTTCCTGCTTCGTGAATGATGATGACTTCTGAAAGTTTTTCATTTTCAGGTGAAGTCCTTTGCATAGAACGATTGTAAGCTTGTAAGCTAGATCGACCTGCAGAATATTTCGATTGGTCTGAGGAATCTCCTTCTCGGTAAGCTAACATATATCTGTCGGCGATTAGGTTTTGGCTTTTGCCGATGAGTTGTTCCATATTTTTGTATTGGACTCTTGCGTCATTATAACGACCAAGTTTCTCAGATACATACGCATCGATGAGACGAGCTGCATTGTTTTGGCGGTATTCTGCTGCCAAAAAACGCATTTCTTTCAGTTCAAAATCCAATCGTCTGAAATAAATTTTTGCGTTATTAGTGTCACCTTGTAACAGGTAATTGTTAGCAATGTAAAACTTAATCATTACCCTTTCAAAATCTTCCCCGGTATAATTGGATTCGTTATCGGAAAGGATGAACGAAAGTCCAGACCGAGTCATACTGACTTTGATATTGTCTGCAATGTCTTCTGCTTCTTTGAAAACTTTATTGGAAGTGACGTAGTCACCTTTGGTATGAAAGATCATACCAGCTTCCATCAAAAATAGAAGTTTGTCCTTATTGGATGAACCTTCAAACAGTTCTCTAATTTTAGGAATGGCAGAATCATAATCCTGTCCATAGTATGCTGATTCGGTTGCTTGGATGACTTTGTTGTAATCACTGGCACAACCGAGAACGAAAAGAAAAAGAAAGAGAAATGATTTTTTCATGCAATAGTGGAAGGGATTACCAACTAACCCCTTTGTTTCCTCGAACTGCTAATTTTCTATACGATACCTTTTCTGACCAAACCGCAATGGTGGTTTCCACTTCTACGAGTTCGATGTTAATCGATTGTTCCACGATTTTTTCTCCATTCGAAGTGAACATGTTTTCATTGATGTCACAACGAACAAAAAAGTTAGGAGATTTTAGTTTTCCAATGGATAAACGATTGGAAGTGAGTCCGGACAAACTGAACTGAATTTCATTGAGAGATTGTTCTCTATTTTTTGTGCGTACTGTGTATATTTTATTTTTGATGAGTTTAGATACAAACGCATTGTCAAAAAGTTCTGTTTGGATTTGTTCCGATGTATCGTTACGTGTAGGGAAGTGTGCCACAAATACACCTTCTTCATGTGGGTTTTCTTTGAAATACTCCCCAATTTGGCCTGCTAATTTTTCGGCCGCTTTCACCAATTCTTGGCTAGTCAGTCCACCTGAGTCGGAGATATAATCATCAGCATTGTCGAGTCTTTTGGGACTGGAACTGCATTGGAATAAGAATCCTACTAAGAGAAAGGAGAATAGAATTTGTTTCATAACCCCACTTATATGGGGGATGGAAACATGTCTTGTCAATTCCAAAAATCCGATTTCAATTCCTCGATTTTAGAACTACGATAAAAAGTTTTTTCCTCTTCGGACATTTCCTTCATTTCCCTTTCGTACAGTAACTCGACAACCTGTCGGTAGAAGGAAGGGCTTTCCCAGGATTGGATGTCCCATTTTTCCTGTTGGTAAAGTGTTTCTTTTTTACGAAGGAAAATTCGTTTTCGTTCCCTTGCATAACTATAGGGATTTCTCTGAACGTAATCTTCCAAAAAAGACAATAAAATCACGGGAGGAGAAGTGGGGTGTTTTGGAAAAAGTAATTCACTTAAAAATTTAGGAAATATTTCATCTTTTAGGCGGTTTACGGCCGTTAGTTTTTCATATTGGGAAAGTGAAGGAGAAGATTCAATTTCCAAACTTTTTTCATTCCAATTCATAAAAGCGACATAGACAGCATATAAAACATGCCCTCTTTCATCTGGAAATTCTTGGAGTAAATAACGATATGTTTCTTCTCTGTCTCCATTCCAGAGATAGGATTCCTTCCCACGAATCGTTTCCAAAAAATCCCTAAGGTCACTTGGATACCCTGGACCTTTTAGGACCTCTGGGCGATTTTGTAACCTCTGCCAATAGATCTCGGAATGTGAATCAAAAGAGGATTCTTTGGGATTCTCTTTGTTTTTTTTGAGAAAAAGGATATAGACAAGACCACCAAGTAAGAAGGAGAGTAGAATTGTGATGAATAGGATGAAGATGGTTTTCTTTTTGTTCATTGGCATTGTGTGTATGGACTTTGCCTGTACGAAAAAATCCAGTGAAGATTCAAATTCAGAACTTTTGAGTACGTTACTCACTCAAGGGAGCCCTGTGCAATCTGCTTGTCAAAGATTTATTCTGACAGAATCAAATTGTGTGGCAGTAGCTGACATAAGTACAAACGTTTGCCCAGGTCTTATCTCCAAATTAAAAGCACAGATCCAACCAAGAGAATTGAGTACGGATTCAGTCGCTGTCTTGTATTTTGATTGTTTTTCGAAAATTAACTTAACTTATAATATTGCAAAAGCATGTAACCAGAGTTCATTTGCCTCCAATTCCGAATATAGAAGAGTCCAACGTACAGGAACTTCCTCTGCGGAAACTTCATGGCAAGAAGCAATGAACCAGTGTGGTTCTCTTGAGAATTCCGTTCCACCCGTTGATTCGGGACTTCGTGAAACAGACACCGTACTCGGGTCTGACCCTTACCAATGATTGTTAATAGGAGTATAAAATGTCACTAGTCACTAAAGACCAATTGGTTCAAAAATTAAATCCGATTTACCTTCCTCATGAAATAGAAGAACGAATTCTTCCTTTAGCAGAAGAAATCAATCGATTGAAAAAAGAAAAAAATGTAGTGATCCTAGGTCATAATTATATGACACCCGATGTATTTTGGGGAGTGTCCGATATCATTGGTGATTCTTTGTATCTTTCCAAAATGGCGAAAGAAACAACTGCCTCAATGATTTTGTTCAATGGTGTTCATTTTATGGCTGAAACTGCCAAAATTTTATCTCCTGAAAAAAAGGTTCTCATTGCCGATCCAAAAGCTGGTTGTTCTCTTGCTGAATCCATCACACGTGAGGATGTCAAAGCTTTAAAGGCAAAATACCCTGGTGTACCTGTTGTTACGTATGTGAACTGTTCGGCGGAAGTGAAGGCAGAAACAGATGTTTGTTGTACTTCAGCAAATGCCGTACAAATTGTAAATGCTGTGGAAGGGGATACGGTTATCTTTTTACCGGATGAATACTTAGCGGGCAATGTTCGCAACCAAACGACTAAAACCATCATCTCACATCCTGGCAGATGTATGGTTCACGAAATGTACACTCCAGAAGATATTCGCTCCACAAAACGTTTGTTTCCTGGTGGAGTCACTGTCATTACTCACCCTGAGTGCCATGAAGATGTCGTTAAAGAAGCAGATTTTTCTGGTTCGACTTCTCAGATGGTTGATTTCATTCGGAAGAGTAAAACTGATAAAATCATGTTAGTGACAGAATGTTCGATGGGAGATAATTTACGTGCCGAATTCCCTGAAAAAGAATTTGTATCTACATGCCAAACATGCCCTCACATGAAAAAAATTACTTTGGAAAAAGTAAGAGATGCATTATTAAAAGAACAATTTGAAATCTTTTTGGACGATGAGGTGATTTCACTTGCCCAAAAATCTGTAAATCGTATGTTAGAGTTGAGTTATAAAAAATAATATGTTTAGAGTTGGAAACGGAATCGATTTTCATAAATTAATCCATGAACCATTTCGCCCCCTTGTCCTTGCGGGTGTGGAAGTGAAATCGGAATTTGCTTTTTTGGGTCATAGTGATGCGGATGTAATTTTACATGCAGTGGCAGATGCTATTTTAGGTGCATTGGCCCTTGGTGATATTGGGGTTCATTTCCCTGACACCGACCCACAGTATAAAAATATGAAATCCTCTGTGATCATTGATAAATGTTTAGAACTCCTAGAGGAAAAAAAATTCAAACTCATCAATGTAGATTGTACATATGTTGGTGATCATCCTAAAATAAATCCCATCCGTGCCGAACTGAATGCATCTTTGGCACAAATCACAAAACTTCCGTTAGACTGTGTTTCCATTAAGGCAACTACTTCGGAAGGGATGGGAGCTTTAGGTAGAAGTGAAGGTGTGATGGTGATGGCAACTGTGCTCGTTGAGAGCACAAAAAAACACCATTAAAATCGTTTTTCTTTTAAAGTGGCGATGTGGTTTAAATCTGCATCGCTAAAGAATAAAAACAAAAGTTTAGAAAGGAAATTGGGAGCCGTTTGGATTTCCAAAATTCCGTGGATACGAACGCCGTTCTCAGTCGGATCCAGTTGGTAGGTCTCTTTTAGAACTTCGTAATGTTTGAAACCTTGGCTTTCGATTTGGAAAGAAATTGTCGGTGTATTTGTGACAGAAGTTGTTTTGCATTTCACCGTTTCCCCCAAGGATTTAGATTCCCATTCTTCTCCCACTACAGGGGCTCGAAAGGATTTTGGTTGGAAGGATTCATACAAATTCTTTAGGGTTTGGTCAGGTTTTAATTTTACCTCCCAATGACGCTCCAAACGAGTTTCCTTTTGACCTAAGACGGCAAAAACAAAAACAAAGAGAAAGATTCCAAAAACTCTTAGATACCAAATCATATCTCCATTGAAAAATCTATTGCCTAGGGATCGATTGAAATTTATTTTTCTCCTACCGAAGGGGAATCTTCGAGAGGGTTTAGCCACTGCATTCTGCTAGAGAAATATCATCAAAACGAGTATCAGGCCTCATCCAAGTCTATGAGCGTGAACAAAATCTATCGATTCACACGAACCCTTTTCCTGATATCTTAGATGATACCACCTACAATCGTATCCTTAAAGATCCCAATTATTGGATTTCTCAGTCCTTAGAAGATAAAATCATCCAACAAATTTCCACTTCATTAGATATTTCAGGAATTTTGTACCATGTGGGAACGGAAGCATTGATTACAAATGCCTATGATTTGTTGCCACTTGATGATTCTAGGATTGATTTAGTGGAAATGATTTATAGGTTACCTATTTTGATTGGTCGCCTAACAAGAGCAGTCTACTTAAATGTAAAACCGATAGCAGACAAACATGTGAAATTCGTTTTTACATACCTTCCTGAGTTCCAAGAAAAATGGTATGATGCAGTGTTTTTCCAAGGCATGTTAAATGGCCTTGCTGTTCTCTTTGAACTCAAAGAATTTAATATCCGAATGACAAAAACCAAACTTTTTGGCATCCACGTTTCTCACAAAGAATTGGGTGAGGAAATACAATTTGGTTCCGACGCCAATGAATACGAATTGGAATGGAAAGATGAAGTTTTGTATTTGTCTAGATCACATCTAACAAAAGAAAATGTTTCATCTCGCCATCGTGTAATGGTTACCTCTCGCTCAGAAACAACATTGGAAGAGATGTCAATTGTTGATGTAAGAGATGTTGTCGGTAAATCACGTGAACTTGCGATTGAAAATCGTGATTTGGAAGCTGCTGTTGAAGTACTGAAGTCTTTCAAACAAGAGTTAGAAAGAAAACAACTCTCGATGGCAAAGGACCTTCGCCTTGCAAAAAACATCCAAAAGGGTTTGATACCTGAAATAATCCCTGATTGGAATGGGATTCAATTTTGGACGGGATTTAGTCCCATGCAAGAAGTGAGTGGAGATTATTATGATTATTTTCCATACCATACTGATAAGTTAGGTGTTGCTGTTTGTGATGTGTCAGGTCACGGAGTTCCTGCTGCCTTTATCACTGCACTTTCGAAAATGTTATTTTCGAATTTTAAAAAGCCAAAACCATCCGAAACATTTAAATTAATCAATCGTGAGTTATTAGACCTTGTCAAACAACAAGGTTACACCACTTGTGTTTACCTTCTCATCCACTCTGACTACAAAGTTGTGTATTCAATTGCAGGACATCCAAGACCTATTTTATTCCGCCACCGAACTGGCAAAGCAGAGGTCTGTGAAGGTGAAGGAACATTTTTAGGAATGTTTCCTGATGCAGGAGATACATACCGAGACTTACACCTCCAATTAGAACCTGGAGATAAATTATTCTTATACACAGATGGATTAACAGAAGCTGAAAATGATCATGGCCATGCATTCGGAGAAAGTAAACTTTTACAATTGATTGAAGAAAATGCGAATGCCACAATCCAAGAGACAGTTGAATCCATTATGAACCATCATAGAGAGTTTACGATGGGAACAGATGCAATGGATGACATCACTTTACTTGGATTTCAGTTGTCACCACGACTAGAAGAGTTTCATCAGATAAAACGACAAGGTGACAAGGCCTATCACCAAAAAGATTACCAAACTGCAGTCAATTGTTATGAAAAGGCACACCAAATTTTACCAAGAGAACTGAATACCCAATTGGCATATGGAAAAGCTTTGGCATACTACGGAAAATTTGATGAAGCAATTGGGATGTTGGAATCTTATAATAAATTTAAGACCAACCATTTTAAATCACATGCAATTTTAGGTTATTGTTACTACCAAGTGGAACAATACGAAAAAGCCGAATTGGAATGGAAAAAAGCTTATTCCATTAATGACTCAAACTTATCTAATTTATATAATTTAGCACAACTTTATCGCAAATTGAATCAAAAACAAAAAATGAAAGATGTGATCGATAAAATGAAATACATTGAATCCACGTATTTACATATCCTTCCACTGGAAAAAAAGTGGGAGTCATTGCCAGATGAATCGAATTAAGCTTATTTTACTTTCTCTTTGTTTGTTTCATTTTAGTTTTCCGAGAGACCATAGTTTCCATTCTGATTTTAGCTTGGAGTGGTGTTATTTTGTCGGCCAACTCCAGACCGAATCTGGAAATTCATACGGATACGAACTTTCTTTTTTTCGATTGAAGTTTTCTGATGGTGAAAATTGGAATCCTGAAGTATTTCCTGTTCATTTTGCAATTTCAGATCTTACGGGACGTAAACATAAAACTGCACAAACCATCAAACGGAACTTAACTGGTCTTGCAGGTTATGATCAAAGTAGAATTTTTAGCGGTGAATACGAATTTCAAATACTTTCCAAAGATAAATTCTTAATCAAAGCAAAACCAAAATCAAATGAAATCGCAATTGAATTCACTTTAGAAGGAAATGGAAACATTTTATCCCAAGGAAAAAATGGAATTTCCATTAAATCAAAACGAAACCCAAATATATTTTCGTATTATTATAGTTATCCGAGACTAAAAACCAAAGGCCAATTGGTTTTTTTGGGGAAACAAGAAACCATTGTATCGGGAGACTCATGGATGGACCATGAGTGGAGTGAAAAATCATCTCAATACATTCCTACATTAGCAAAAGGCCAATCAGGTTGGGATTGGATTTGCCTCATGGATGAAAAGGGTGGAGACTATGTTTTCTTTCGGTTTAGAGAATCTCCAGTACAAACACCTGAAATATTTGGGACGTATCGTGATGCAAAGGGCAATGTAACCTATTGGAATGATCCAAAAGATATCCAAATGGTTCCAACTGGATCTCCTTGGAAAAGTAATCAAACGAAAATCACATACCCTTTACATTGGAAAATCAAATACCCTGGTGGTGAGTGGATTGTTTCTCCCATATTCAATGAACAAGAGTTTGATGGCAGTGATTCCACAAAAACCATCTATTGGGAAGGGGCAGTTTTGGCCAAAGATCCAACGGAAAAAAAGTCAGCCAAAGGATATTTAGAATTGAAAGGTTATCAAAAATCGAAAGACTGGTGGGAGTTCTAAGCCATGTGGAAATATTTTTTAAAACGATTTTTATTAATTTTTCCGACTCTATTAGGAATCACTTTTTTAGTTTTTCTCATCTCACATTTTGCACCTGGTGGTCCATTAAATAGTGAAATTGCAAAGCTCAAAGGTGCGGGTAATTTAGCTGGAGCTTCTACCAAACAAATTTCCCAAGAAGAAATTGAACTCATCAAAAAAAGACTTCATTTAGATAAACCAGCCCCTGTTGCCTATTTTTATTGGTTAAAACAAATTGTTCAATTTGACCTTGGAGAATCCAGGCTTCACTCAAGAAAGGTTTCTGATCTCATTGTTGAAAAACTTCCAGTATCTTTGTTTTTTGGACTGTCTGGTTTTTTTCTTACCTACTTTATTTGTATCCCTCTTGGAATCCAAAAAGCACTGAAAGAAGGCAGTCATTTTGATTTCATTTCTAGTTTTATTATCTTTTTTACGTATTCATTACCAGTTTTCGCCTTTGCGATGTTACTATTGTATTTGTTTGCTTCTGGAGAAGTTTTTTCTTTTTTTCCATTGGGACATGAAGTATCGGATTTTTATGAGGATTTAAGTGTTTGGGGTAAGGTAAAAGATAGATTGGCTCATATGTTTTTACCTGTGATTTGTTATGTAGTTGGTAGTTTTGCTGTCCTTACATTACTCATGAAAAATAGTTTGTTAGATCAAATCGCAAAAGAATACGTACGCACTGCGATTTCCAAAGGTCTTAGTTTTTCAGATTCCATTTTTAAACATGCATTCCGAAACTCACTCATACCCATTGCAACGGGATTTGGTAGTAATTTAACTCTAATATTTTCTGGATCCTTATTCATTGAACTTGTTTTTAACATTGATGGTATGGGTTTACTTAGCTTTGAAGCTGTTAGAGAAAGGGATACCGATTTAATGATGGGCCTACTCCTCGCACAAAGTTTTTTAGGTCTCATTGGCAAAATTGTCTCAGATTTTTGTTATATTTTAATCGATCCGAGGATTGATTTCGAATGAAATTTATATCAAACCCAGCAAACATTCGTAAGTGGGAAAAATTCAAAAAAAATAAAAGAGCCTATTATTCATTACTTGTACTCTTTTATACATATCTTATTTCTTTGTTTTCCCCACTTCTCATTAACAACAAACCATTGTTTGTATTGTATGAAGGTTCGGTTTCGTTTCCCATTTTCCTGTTTTATCCAGAAACCAAATTTGGTGGGAATAATTTAACGGAACCAAATTATAAAAAGTTAAATCGAGAACCAAGGTTCCAAGATTCTTCCAATCGAATGGTGTTCCCACCAATCCCATTTGGTGTGAATGAAGATAATTTAGATAGTTTAGAAGAAGGAACAAATCCTCCTTCCAAACCAACATTTCGGCATTGGATGGGAACAGATGACCGTGGGCGTGACGTTTTCACGCGTATTGTTTATGGGTACCGATTGGCGATGACATTTAGTTTGATCCTCATCGTCGTTGAAATTTTACTCGCTTCCTTTATTGGTGGGGTTCAAGGTTATTTTGTTGGAAGATTGGATTTATTTTTGCAAAGGATCATTGAAATTCTATCAGCAATTCCATTCCTCTACTTGATCCTCATCATGGGTTCTTTTTTTGGTAGGGGATTTTTAGTTCTAATCGTCACGTATGGATCACTGAGTTGGATTGGACTTAGTTATTATATGCGAGGTGAGTTCTTAAAGCTCCGCAAACAACAGTTTGTTGATGCAGCAAAAACTTTGGGCGCCACTTCCTATTCCATCATCATGCGTCATTTGTTACCAAATTCACTTACACCACTTGTTACTTTTTTACCATTCATTTTGATCTCAGCGATTTCTGTTTTATCAGCTTTGGACTTTTTGGGATATGGAATCCCTGCTCCTAATCCATCTTGGGGTGAACTTATTGGGCAAGGAAGAGAACGTTTAACTGCTTGGTGGCTCATTACCTTTCCATCGGTTGCCTTATTTCTAACGATATTGTTCTCTGCTTTTGTGGGAGAGGGTTTACGAGATGCTTTTGATCCAAAAGATAAGGTGGTTTACGAATGAACCCCAATGAGAAAGCCATTGAAGTAATGGATCTCAGTGTCCAAATCAAAACGGATGATGGAACATTGCCAATTGTCAGCGGAATTAGTTTTCACTTAAAAAAAGGGGAAACATTGGCACTTGTCGGTGAATCCGGCTGCGGAAAATCCATTACTTGTTTGGCATTAACGAAATTATTGCCTTCTAACACTACCATTTATCCAACGGGTTCCATCTTGTTTGAAGGAAACAATTTATTAGAATCTTCCAGTGAAAAACTAAGGTCTGTTCGTGGAAGGGAAATTGCGTATGTATTCCAAGAACCTTTTTCTTCTCTCAATCCATTACACAAAATTGGCGACCAGTTAATTGAAAGTTTTTTATTACATGGACTTGGTTCTAAAGAAGAAGCTGAAAAAAAGGCAATTTATCTATTGGAACGAGTTGGAATCACAGATGCAAAACATCGATTGGAACAGTATCCTAACCAATTTTCTGGTGGGATGTTACAAAGAGTTTGTATCGCCATGGCACTGATGTGTGATCCAAAAATTCTGATCGCAGATGAACCTACAAGTGCTATCGATGTCACCATCCAACTCCAGTTAATCGAATTACTGAAAGAACTAAGAAAAGAACATGGAATGTCAGTTTTATTTATATCACATGATATTGGTCTAGTGAGTCATATTGCAGACCGAATTGCAGTAATGTATGCAGGTAAAATTGTGGAACAAGGAAGTGTGGATATGGTGATAGATTCACCTAAACACCCTTATACCAAAGCTTTAATCTCTGCATATCCAACTCATGAAAATATTGGAAAAAAATTAGTTACCATTGAAGGAATTGTTCCTTCACCAAAATCGTATCCTAGTGGTTGTCGGTTTCACACTCGTTGTAAAGAAAAATTAGAAATTTGTAATGCATCAATCCCGAAACCAACAGTAGTGTCTGACTCGCAAACAGTGGAATGTTTTTTATATGGAGGAAAAGAAAGTGCTTAATGTAACGGACTTAGTTGTTTCTTACAAACAATCCCAATCTCTTTCCTTTTCTACTAAACGCCTGGTGGCAGTCGATTCTGTAAATTTTTCCATTCCGAAAGGAAAAATATTGGGACTTGTTGGTGAGTCGGGTTGTGGAAAATCAACTATCGGCCGTGCCATTCTTTCTCTACTGCCAATTGACAAAGGTTCCATTCAATTTGAAGACCAAGATATCACAAACATTTCAAAAGAAGAACAAAAACTTTTAAGACGAAAAATCCAAGTTGTTTTCCAAGACCCTTATTCTTCATTAAACCCCCGTTTCACGATAGAGGAAATCATTACAGAAGGTTTACAAATTCATTTTCCAAAATTGAGTTTGGCTGAGAAAAAAGAAAAAGCAATCAAAGCTTTATCAGAAGTTAATTTACCAGCGGACATCTTACATCGGTACCCACATGAATTCAGCGGAGGACAAAGGCAAAGGATCGCCATTGCTCGTGCATTAATCTTAGAACCAAATTTAGTCGTATGTGATGAAGCTGTATCTGCTTTGGATATATCCACACAAGCCCAAGTCATTAATAACCTTCTTTTTTTAAGAGAAAAATATGGATTATCCTATTTATTCATATCACATGACTTAAATATCGTAAAACATGTTTCAGATCGGATTGCCGTGATGTACTTAGGCCAAATCGTAGAAGAAGGGAGCCGGGATGAAATCAGCAATAATCCTCTCCACCCATATACAAAGGCTTTATTTTCCGCTAGTTTTGATTTAAAACAAAGAAACAAAATTTCAAAACCTCTTGTTGGGGAAATCCCAAGTATTATGAACCAACCAAAAGGTTGCCGGTTTCATACAAGGTGTCCGATTGCAAAAGAGATTTGCAAATCAGAAGAGCCAAAGGAAATTTATCCTTCGGAACTACATCGTGTGAAATGCCACTTTCCGATGTTATGAATTAGTTGTGAAATTATCTTTAAGAGATACAATCAAAGGTGTAATCGGGAAAACACTCTTAACATTTATCTTTGTCATATCAATGACAATGTTTTTTATTTTGTATCCGCTGTTAGCTGATCCTGATTATTACAAAAATTTAATTCTTGAGTCTACGTATAAAATGACTCAACTCAATGTGAATTATAAAAGTTCAGAGCCTGTATTTTTCCCTTTCCCGGGTATTGAGTTAAATGAAGTTACAGTTTCTAAAGCTGATGATGAAATTATCCACGTCCAAAAATTGCGCATTGAAATCTATTACGGGGTATTTGTTGGTAAACCATTAGAGTTAAGAAAAATATATTTAAATACAGGCACAATTGAAATCACCAGAGAAAAAGATGAATCATTTCCATTATTTGAAAAACTTTCGGAACAATCTTTAGAAGAAACAACTTTATCATCTAAAAACAAATCTAAAGTTCAAATAGATAATCAAAAAGATACATCTGAAGAACTCTATTTTTCCAAAACGTTTGTTAATTTAGTAAATCAAATTGAAATTAAGAACATAACGATTTTATTCGATGACAAACTCTATTCTCGAAAAATTAATTTATACCTTTGGGGCACAACGCTTCATATAGACCATGATTTACGGAACATTGATTTTTATTTGTATGGAAAATTAAATAATGAACCTATAACTTTCAGTGTCGATTTTCTTTTTACGGAAGATAAATTAACGTATGAAACTTTAAGATTAGAAGGTGAGTTCCAATTTCAAAACGTAAAAGGTATCGATTTACACGATATTTTAATCATTTTTACAAGAGGTGATTTACGATTTGTAAAAACATCAGGTACAATCCCATTTTATAAAAGAGATGAATCTAAAATTTATGCTGTAGTAGACCAATTACATGTACAAGACTTGGCATTAAAAGATGGTAAAACGTTTGCCGATGGTCACGTATCGACACTTATCAATTATGATAGTAACGAAGATAAATTGTCTTTTGCAAATATCATAGTAGAATGGAAGGGAAAGTCAAAACTGTATGGATCAGGTTACGTAAACTTTTTAAAACCTCCACTTTCACCGACTGTTTCATTTGAAGGATCTTCCGATTACTTGGATGTCCCTAGTCTCATTAAAGTTTGTAAAATTTGGATCGATCCTGATTTTGAAAAATCAATCCTTACCCGAGGTTTACCAAATACTGGATATGTAAATCGAATGAATGTTTATTTGAACTTTCATTTTCGAAATCTAACCATCGTTGATTTTAAAGCAGATTCATTAAAATTAAATGTTCATTATGCAAAACGAAAATTAAACATCAATCGATACGAATTAAAAGTATATGATGGAGATATAATCGGTACTGGTGAATATCGTTGGCTACAACCTGTTGGACTTACTTTAAAAGGTGAAATTAAACATGTTTCGATTGCGCCAGTTTTATCAGACATTTTTAAAATATCTCCCATTACTGGAAGTATCGATTCGGATTTTGTAATCCATTCACCTTCTGATACCGAAGATGGTTTGGTTGATAATTTACAAATCATCGGGAATATTAATGCAAAAAATGGAGAGTTATTGAGTTATACAAACATTTTAAAACCCATTAGTTCTATAGGTAGTGTTATCAATTTAAAGAAAATCGATTTTAGTAGAGCTACCCCATATAATGAACTCAAATTCGATTTTCAGTATGCCAATGAAAACATTGAAATCAAAAATTTTGCCTTAAAAGCAGATGGCATAGCAGGTTCAGGTGGTGGAAAAATTGGATTTAACAAAGCCATTGATATGAAGTTTACGATTGCTTTTCCTGGTGTTGCCGGTAAGGCATTAAAACTTCCCATTATTTACCGTGGAACTTATGGAGTTTCATCACCATTCATTGATCCTATTTGGTTAGGTTCGGTGTATGCAGGCACAATTTTTTTAGCAAGCCCTGCAGGAGCAGCTGTTGGAGGTATAGCTGGATCTGCTATGTCTGAATATGTCAACCGAGCAGTGGAAAATGTGACAGGTGGAGTACAAAAGAGTTGGAAAGGAATTAAATCAATGTTTGGTGGCAAGGAAGAAGAAGAGAAAAAAGAAGAAAACACCAAAGAGAAATCTCCTTAGCATTTTCTTTTTGTGAAATTTGTTAGTTCATAATTTCTTGAATCACTTCTTTGAATTTAATTTTCCTTATCATTTCGAATGGGAATGCCTTCATTTTGTAAAATCCGAAGAGCATTTGTTGATCCAGAAACTCCATCTCTAATCTGATAATCAAAATCCATTTTACCATTGGTTTCTAATTCAGTGAAATGGTATCGTTTTGCAAAGTTCATTTCGGCAAGTTTGAGATCATGTGTCGTTAAAAATACAATGCATTTTTTTTCGCGTAATACTGCCAAAATTTCACGTGTGGCGATGTACCTTTCTTTTGAATTTGTTCCCTTTAAGATTTCATCTAAAAATAAAATTGGGACCTTCTTCGAATTGTCTGCATTGTGTATGATTGTAGCAAGTCTTCTGACTTCTGAATAAAAGAAGGAAACCCCATCTTCCATTGAGTCTTGTGAACGAATTAAGGTATGGATTTGAAACTCTGGGTATTCAAAACCATTTCCTAATACAGGTGCCCCTGATCCAGCAAGTAACAAAGACATGGCGATCGATCGCATGTATGTTGTTTTTCCACTCATATTGGATCCAGTGACAATCATCAAATCTCCTGGATTCATTTTTGGTAATGGATTAAAAACACGATTTGTTTTAGGAATCATTGGATGGACAAGTGAATTTGATGTTAGAGTTCCTCCATTGTTGATTGTTGCAAAGTTTGCTTCTGGATTCAAAAATCCAAAATTGACCATAGGTAAAATGGAATCAATTTTAATGCTTTCGTTTTGTAATTCATTCCAATGAAACGAATATTGTTGTTTCCATTTTTGTAAGGTTTTGATTTTCCATAGGTCCCACAAACAAAGGACATTTAGCACCAAATGTGGAAGGGGAGAAACCAAAAGTTCAGAAGAATCTCCGAGGTTTGCAATTTTGGATAACATTTTTTTTGTGAATTTTCTTTCCTTCGAAAGAAATAAAAATGTTTTTTGAAAACGAACGGATGACTGGCTTAGTGTTTTAATTTCCTTCCAAATCAAAGTAGAATCTTTTCGATAACTTAAGAATAAAATTCCATTGGTGAGTAACAAAAGAGGTAGGAAAGGTAAATCGAATAACAAACCTAAAACGATATAAATTGGTGAGAAAATTCCCCATATAGGAAACATCCAACGTAGCCAATTTCGTTTGTTCCAAAAATTGGTTTCGAATTGAGTCGATGGGATCTCAAATTTTTCATTCGGTTCTCCCTCTAAAACTAAAAACTTTCTCATCAAATGGAATGCTTTGTTTTTTTCTGTTAGGATTGTTTTGACCAAGGATTTGTCTGAAATGGCAAACTTCTCTTCCAATGGTTCTTGTAAAAATCGGAACAAATAGGAATGGAAACCTTCTTTTGTGATGGTAGTATCAAATACTCCCAAAAACCCTTGTTTGGTGCAAAGATCCAAATCAATGGATAAGGGATGATTTCTGACATCAATTGGATATTCCCAAAGTTCTCTAGTTTTTAATTTTTTAAAATCTCCAGAAAGACGTAGTAATTCTTCCTCTATAAATTGAAGTGTACGTTTGGCAAAATCCAATTGTGACTTCCGATTTGAATACAATCGAACCAGGTATACAAAAGGAAATAACGGGAGAAGTGAGACTCCATATTCTTTCCAAGTGAGTTTGGTTAGATAACAAAAGGAAATCGCAAATAAACAGGTTATAAAAGTAGATAATCGAAAAACTGAAACGATTCTAAGGCGATTGGATAAAAACTGAATTTTGGATTTGTATTTATTTTTCCTTAAAGAAAGGAAAACATAAGTTGGATTAGTGGAAAAGTGGTCGTTCGTAATTTTCTTCTTCCCGACGAGAAATCTCTGTATCGAGGACACGAATGAGACTTCCTAAGTCATTTAATCTCCATTTGTCGATGAGTCGTCCTTTCTCGCGACCAGAAAACTTATTTAAATACAGAGTACCAAATAGGTCTTCTCCATATTCATAAGCAACAAAGCGCCCGCTTCGTCTCCCTGTAGAATTTTCCAATCGAATCGTCATGAACGAATACCAAAAATCAGAGAAAAAAAAATAGTACAAGCAAAATTTTTTACTTCAGGATATTCATTTTTCGGCGATACATATATCGGGGGGAGGCTACCTACCACGGATGGTGGGAACCTTCAAAATACAGAAACCCCGGAAACCGGAAAGCACGGAGGCTTGTATGGATTTCTATCCTGATATGAATTTGGAGTTTAAAAGCTCTTTCGTTAAAACCAACCAGTTTTTTGCTAACACAGAAGACGAATCCCTTCTCCCGCAAAAAGGTCTTGCAGCACGTAACCTACTCAACCTTTCGCAGATGACCAAACTCCACGAAATACGCAAACGCCATTTGAAAAAAGGACACCAACGCGAAGGGTTCCACTGGGACTAATCATCTAAATTTCTCTTGACCATCTGAAAGTAGAGTCTATCATAAAGACCGCTTTTAGATGGAGAGATATGGCAAATAACCTAGCAGAAGTTTATAAGGAATCCTCAGAAAAATTTGGTCCAAGACCAGCATTTTGGTATAAAAATGCACAAAAGGATTACCAAGCACTTACCTATAAACAACTTTACGAAGATGGTATCGCACTTGCAGAAGCCCTAATTGATTTGGGTGTAAAAGCGAGAGAACATGTTGGCGTATTAGCTGACAACCGAGTCGAATGGATCATAGCCGATTGTGCTGTGTTAACTGCTGGAGCGGCAAATGTTCCACGCGGATCTGATATCACTGATTCGGAAATCGTTTATATTTTAAACCACTCGGAAGCCAAAGTTGTTTTTTTAGAAAACGATAAGGTTTACGAAAAATACAAAAATAACAAATCCCAGGTGAAATCGGTAAAAACCGTAATCATTATGGACAAAGACACCAAACTCAAGTCAGGTGCTGGGATTTTACATTTCTATGATCTATTGGAAAAGGGAAGGGAACTTCGTTCCAAAGGAAAACGAGAAGCGGAAAAACGGATGTCTGGAATCAAACCAGATGATTTGTATACACTCATTTATACATCTGGAACGACTGGAATGCCAAAAGGTGTAATGCTTATGCACTCCAATATGATCCACCAGATGCACTATGTGGTTCCTCGTGTTGCGAAAGTAACTCCAGATGATCGTATGTTGTCCATCCTTCCTGTTTGGCATATCTTTGAGCGAGTTGTGGAATACTTTGCGATCATCAATGGTGGATCCACTTATTATACAAAAGTAACCGAACTTCGAAATGACATCCAAAAAGCAAGACCTACCTTTATGGCTTCTGCTCCAAGGGTTTGGGAAAGTATTTATAACGGGATTTACACTCGTATCAATGATCCGAAACAAACACCTCCTGTCAGAAGATTTTTGTTCAAGGTTGCTTACTTTTTTTCGAAACACTACCATGCTTCCATTCGATTTTTGAAAGGTTGGGAAGTGGATTACGAAGGAAGAAATATCATTCAATCATTGTTTCTTTCTGTTGTATCAGTCGTGAAATTGTTGTTAACTGGACCATTCACAGTAACAATCCTTTCCCTTCTTGCTTCTCAGTTTTTAGTAGCAGAAGAGAGTGCCCTCAAAACTCCTCTCTATGTATTGGCTGGTCTTGGAGTTTTATTTAACTCGTTCACACTTGATCGGATCGTACTTTCTAAAATCAGACAAGCGACTGGTGGCCACTTACGTGCGACACTTTCGGGAGGGGGAGCCCTTCAAAAACACGTAGATGCTTTTTTTATGGATATTGGGATCACAGTTCTCGAAGGGTATGGAATGACGGAAACAGGACCGGTTATTTCGGCTCGGACATTTGACCGACCTATTATGGGTTCTGTTGGGGATATTGTTCCTCTCAGCCAAGTACAAATCAGAGATGATGCAGGAAATGTTCTCTGCCATATTGATGACAAACGAAATATCATCTTCGGTAAATTAGGTGCCAAAGGTGTGGTTCATATCAAAGGGCCTCAAGTGATGAAAGGGTATTACAAAAACCCTGAAACCACTAAAAAAACCATCGTAGACAATTGGATGAACACGGGTGACATTGGGATGATCAATTTCAAAAAAACCCTGACACTCACTGGTCGTGCAAAAGACACCATTGTTTTACTCGGTGGGGAAAACGTTGAACCGGTTCCAATCGAAAACAAAATTGATGAGTCACCTTACATCAAACAATCGATGGTTGTGGGCCAAGACCAAAAAGTACTCGGAGCAATCATTGTTCCTGACTTTGATGCTCTTATCCCTTGGGCAGAAGAAAATGGAATCACAGAAAAAAGTCCAGAGAAGCTCATTGTTCATCCAAAGATTGTGGACTTCTACAAAAAAGAAGTTCGCAATTTTAACAGTGTTAAAACTGGATTCAAAAACTTCGAACAAGTGCAATATGTGACTCTTATCACAAAACCATTTGAAGTTGGGGATGAACTCACAAACCTAATGAAGATGAAACGACATGTGATTACAGAAAAATACAAAGACAGAATTTTGGAGCTCTACAAAAACAGTTAATATGACTCCTTTTGCAGAGATCTTTCATGGAGACCGCATCTTGGAAATCAAGATGCAGTCCAATGAAAAGAACACATTTGATTTTGAAGCCTTTGTTTCATTTCAAGAAATCTTAAACAAACACGCAAACAACCCAAACTTGCGTGTTTTATTATTCACATCCGCACAAACACAATTTTTTTCCAATGGGATTGAACCCACTCTCATGTATGGAAAATCGGAATCTGAAGTTAGACGTTCCGTTGAACAGTTGTTAAGAACGGCACAAACCTATTTCCATTTTCCAGTTCCAACGATTGCAGTGATCAATGGTCATTGTATGGCGGCAGGTGCTGTTTTTGCTTTGTTTTCCGATTACCGTTACATGGTGGACAAAGGAGGAAGGATTGGTTTTTCAGAAGCAATTGTAGGTCTTAATTTTCCTTCGATTCCTACCATCGTATTGCAAGACTTAGTTGGCGTGAAAGCCACTCGAGATTTATTGTTCACAGGGAAACAAATCAAAGGTCCAGAGGCAAAAGAAATTGGTCTTGTGGATGAATTGTTTAGTGCTGAGGCTTTATTTCCAGAGGCAATGAAATTTGCGGAATCCCTTTCCAAACTCACTTACAATTCAAGCCGTGGGATGAAAACTGCCTTACGAGAACCTTATCGAAAACAAATGGAATCCTTATTCCAATTGGATGCAGATTTATTCACAAAAGTGATATTATCTCCCGATGGTCAGGAAGGATTTTTGTCACTCATCGAAAAACGTAGGCCGAAGTTTCAAACCTAATTGAACATTGATGATCGTATGTGGCAGAAATCTAAGTCACATACGGTGTCGTTTCTGATGTGTTGATTCCATTCTTTTGGATTGAGATGATGTTTAAAAAATACATCATTTAAATGTTAACAAATGGAATTTTTGATTAAGATTTTAAACCAAATCGTATTTTTTAATCATTCTAAATAAAAGGCAAACCTTGACTTGGGTGTATCACCGTCCAAAGTATACGAAAGGGGAAATATATGGCAGAAAATCATTATTACAACGCAAAAGACTTAGGAAAATTTGGAGAAATTGGTCGCACGAATCCCGCTCTTGCTGATAAATTTTTTGGGTATTACAATGCTGTTATGGCGGAAGGAGCACTCACGGAAAGAGAAAAAGCTCTCATTGCACTGGCAGTGGCTCATGCTTTAAAATGCCCTTATTGTATCGATGCATACACAACCACCTCACTCCAAAAAGGTGCTGATGAAGCTCAAATGAATGAAGCGGTGCATGTGGCTGCAGCAATGGCTGCTGGGATCAACTTGGTTCACAGTGTTCAAATGCAAAACAAAATTGACGAACTCTCTTTTTGATCTATGGACTTAACCGAACAACATTCCACCTTACAAAGTTATAGCGGGAATCCATTTTTAAAAACGGTTGGAAAACCAATCCAAGCTCGTTCGATTAAGGTATTTCAAATCAATGTTGGCAAGTGGTGTAACCAAGCTTGTCGGCATTGCCATGTGGATGCATCTCCCATTCGCACAGAGATGATGGATAGAAATACTGCGGAACTTTGTATAGAACTCATTTCAAAAATTCCAGAAATCGAAACCGTGGATATCACTGGTGGTGCACCAGAAGGGAATCCACATTTTAAATACTTGGTCACAGAATCAAAACGCCTTGGAAAACGAGTGATGGATCGATGTAACCTCACCATTTTAGAGGAACCAGGTTATGAATGGTTGTATGAATTTCTAAAAGAAAATGAGGTTGAAATTGTTTCGTCGTTACCTTCGGTGTTGGAAAATGTGACGGACAACCAAAGAGGAAAAGGTGTGTATCAGAAGTCGATTACCGCCTTGAAGAAGTTAAATGCTTTAGGTTACGGCACAACACTTCCCATCCATTTGGTATACAACCCCAATGGATTGTTTTTAAGCTCTGGGCAAACACAATTAGAAAAAGAATACAAAGAGAATCTATTTAAAAAATATGGAATTGTATTCAACCAACTGTTTTGTATCAATAACCTCCCCATCAATCGGTTTTTAGGATCCCTTGTCCGAAGTGGTAAGTTTGAAATGTATATGGAAACATTGGTCAATGCTTACAATCCAGCAACAGTGAATGGACTCATGTGCCTGGATCAAATATCAGTAGGGTATGACGGGTCAGTTTACGACTGTGATTTTAACCAAATGTTGGAATTAAAATCCAAAGAAGTGAAACACATCAAAGATTTCGATTTGCACTCCTTTCTTGGACGAGAGATCGTTGTAGCAAACCATTGTTATGGTTGTACAGCTGGAGCTGGTTCTAGTTGTGGTGGAGAAATTGTCTAAATGTCGATTCAAAATGAAAAAGACCTTCAAGGGATTTTAAAAGCTGGCAAGTTTGTCGCAAAAGTACGTGAACTTTTAAAATTATTAGCAAAACCAGGTGTATCTACATTGGAACTGGATATGGCTGCCAAACATGAGTTTGAAAACGCAGGGGCATATTCAGCACCAAAGTTTGATTATCAATTTCCTGGTTTTACCTGTATCAGCACCAATTTTGAAATTGCTCATGGAATTCCTAAAAAGGAAACCATTTTAAAAGAAGGCGATTTGGTGAATGTAGATGTATCTGCAAAACTCGATGGGTATTATGCTGACACTGGGATTTCTTTTATTGTTGGAAACACAAACCCTAATTTGGAAAAACTTTGTGAGACTGCCATTGAAGGAACCATGCGTGCCACAAAACAAGCGTATACTGGAAATTATTTAAGAAACATTGGAAAGGAAATACATTCTGCTGCCAAAGAAAATGGATTCACTGTCATTAAAAACTTAGCTGGACATGGCACTGGAAAAAAACTCCATGAAGAACCACAAGTGTTGGTTTACGAGGACAAACGGGACCATCGTAAACTGAACCATGGCCTTGTCCTTGCAATCGAATCCTTTATCTCCACAGGAAGTCAAACTGCCTTTGAAGAAGCAGATGGATGGACCCTTGTGGCCGGGAACAGAAAAGGAAATTTAAGTTATGTGGCACAATGTGAACATACTGTTATTGTGCAAAATGGAAAACCCATCATTGCCACTTTGTAATTTTTGATCTGACTGAAGGTATCGAGGATTCTCTGTTGTCTCTAGAAATCATCGAACAAGGAGTTCCACCTGAAGGAGCACAAGGTTTTCTCATCCTTTGGCCAAGCACAGGTGGGAATGCACGTTCCTTTCGTATACGAGAATCAGAACTTATCGATTACGGACTCAGATTAATCCGATTCAATCCACCATCACATGGTGATTCCAATGGAACATATGATCCAAAATCCGCCATTACGCTGTTAGATGAATATTTAAGGAAACAAAATTATATTGGGAAACAATTGTATGGAATTGGACATAGTGGAGGTGGCGCAGCCCTTCTTTTATACGCAAAACAAGTACAATTCCAAAATTTGTTTTTATTATCTCCCATCCTAAATAGTGTCCAAAGTTTAGAATTTTTGTATGCATCAAATTCCATTGAAGAATTTAGTCGTTTGTTACTTTTACCAAACATTTCTGATGATGAATTTCCCAACAAACAAATATTAGAGACTTTATCCACTTCACTTTGGTTGGAAACAGGTAAGGTAAACCATCTTTCTTTTCCAGTTAAAAATACAAGGATACAATTGGATTCACTCGCTCAGTTCTTGGAGAATTTGTTTTTACCAGGGTTTCGGGTGGAAAACGTTGATTTTGAAAAAAGAACAGATATAACAATTTTTTTACCGGCAATGGACAAATGGTTTCCAAAAGAAATCACCTCCGAATTTGCAAAACGAAATCATATGCGTTTGGTAGAAATACTTGAAGCACCTGATCATTTTTTTTCAAAGAGTTGGCTTTCTGTTTGGAAACAGATCAAAACGATTGCTTGGGGAGATAAAGAATCCTATCCCAGTTAAATTTTTTTTCAATAATTGGTTTACAAATGAACCAGAGTCACTTAGAATTCTCGCCTGTATCATTTCACTCTGAATCGGTGGAAGGTTATAAAGGAGAAATTGTGGAACCCATTTATTTGGCATTGATTTTATTTACTCTTTGGACTTTGGGTCTTGGAGTTACATTGATTACCTATCGAAGTGTACAAGTGTTACTTGGTAAAAAAAAATCTAATGAATTTCCTGCAGGTATCCAACATGGAAGTGATTTTAATTGGAGGTTGAATCGGGCTCATCTCAATAGTTTGGAAAACCTACCTTTATTTGTGGCGGTTGTATTCTTAACTGTGAGTTTAGGAAAGGTAAATGAATTTGTGAACCAAGCAGGATTTGTGATTTTAGGAGCAAGGGTATTACAATCTCTTACTCATTTGATTGGAACGAATGTCCTTGCAGTGAACATCCGTTTTACATTTTATATGATCCAAATTGTGACTTACATTGTATTACTCATCCAATTATTTTAAACACCTTCCCGTTTGAGGTCACGGCCCATGAGAGCTTTCACAACTTCTTTTGGGTCCTTGTCTTCGTATAACATACGATACACTTCTTGAGTGATTGCCATTTCTACTCCCAATTTATCCGAAAGATTTTTGGTGGAGAGAGTGGTTTTGACACCTTCTGCTACTTCATTCATCGATGCCAAAATTTCTTTTAACTTCTCTCCTTTGCCCAATCGAAAACCTACAGTTCGATTCCTAGAGGCTTCCCCGCAACAGGTAAGGACTAAATCTCCCATACCTGATGGTCCAAGAAAGGTCATAGGATCTGCTCCCATTTTGATTCCCATCCGAGTGATCTCGTTTAACCCACGTGTGATGAGAGCAGCTCTTGTGTTTTGTCCAAACCCAAGCCCATCAGCAACTCCAGCGGCAATGGCAATCACGTTTTTCAGAGCACCACCCACTTCCACACCAACAACATCGGGAGTCCAATACGTACGAAAGTAAGTGAAACTAAAAATCTCTTGCACTCGTTTGGCGGTTGCTTCGTTTTTGGAAGCGATGGAGACAATGGTGGGAACTCTTTTTACCATTTCTTTTGCAAAACTAGGTCCAGAAAGATAGGAAAGTTGAGAATGGTACTGGCCTGGAAGTTCCGATTCAAAAATCTCCGAGACAAGTCGTAAGGATTCATTTTCTATCCCTTTTGATGCGGAAACAATGGGAACTTTGTGTGGGATGTGGTCTTTGATTTCCTTTAAGATGCCGGAAAGTGCATGGCTTGGTGGTGCGGAAACAATCATTTCCTTGTCTTTTACCACCTGAATGAGGTCTGTATTCGCCCGCAATTTTTCTGGAAGCACCAAATCGGGCATATGTTTGGAATTCATATGGTTTTCATTGATGGAACGAGCTTGTTCCTCACTCCGAGTCCAAAGGGTGACGTCGTAACCCTTATCTGCCAAAATACTACCTAGTGCAGTGCCAAAACTTCCAGCACCTATGATTCCAATCTTCATGAGTTCAGTATTCTAAATCTGCTTTCCAAAAAGGCAATAGAAAATAAAATTAAAATATGCTTTTAACGGATCTCTTCCGTTTCAACCCACTCAATCTCTTTTTGCCACCCAAAGTGGTCCCAAAGAGTAATTACAAAGTTACCTTATTGCTTGGTAGCTTAAAAAAAGTCATACAAACGGAAATCATCGCAGAAGACCCAGATTTAGAAAGTATGGAAGTCGGTTCTGCAAAAGGGGAAGTCATCTTAACAGGGACTTACAGGATGGAATGGCTTTGGATTGCAAGAATCCTAAAAGTAAATTCGATTCGTTACCGTGTGCGACTCAAACCAGTGTTAGTAAAAGACAACAAAGCTAGGTTAAAAATTGTTGGATACCGTGTATGGGACACAAAACCAAGACGATTTGACTTTGTTAGGTGGTTTGTTAAAATTGATCCTTTTCATAAAAAGAAAGTATTTGAATCCATCATCCATGCTGCTCCCCATATATTATCGATCACAGGTTTACAATGGGAATTATTATTTGATCTCAATTATTTTCTAAATTTGGTTCCGGCCATTGCAGGAAAAATCGAAATCCAATACTTAGTCGCTGATCATAATGAACTGTATATCTTTGTTAGATCCTCTACCATTTTAAAACCTCTGGTAGATTTTTTTGGTCCTGAATACCTTAAGATCGATTATATAGAAGAGGATAGAGATATTCAGATGTTACTTTGGGAAAACGAATAAATGAAAATCATTTATCTTACGGATATCCATGATGGACTTCATGGTCTAAAAAAAATTCTGCAATCAACAGAAGCAGATTTGTACCTTTTTTCCGGAGATATCATCTACAAAGCATTTTTTTCCTTTGATCGTATCATCGATTTTTGTGGTGTCCAAGAAGAATTGTATTATTTATTAACTGAAAGAAAAGACGACTCAACTCCCTTTGATTTTACAACTCATGCGATTCGTTTTCCCGAAAAGTATTCTACAGCCATTGTTGAAAAATCACAAAAATATAGAGACTTATATAAGTTAGCTGCCAAAACGATGAAAGAAAAATATGAAATCATCGAAAAATTGATTTTGAAATACGCAAAATCACCTGTTTATTGTTTACCGGGAAATTATGATTTAGATTTACAATACACTGAATTGTACCAAAGAGAAGTGCATCGTAAAAGTTTTGATTTTAGAAATATCAAAGTATCTGGGTATGGTGGCGCACCCATTTGGACTTCAGGAATACCTGAGAAACTAACAGTTGTTTTTCATGAGTATACGAAAAATGGAAAAAACTATAGTGAACCTGAGGACTTTTTCCGGGAGGAACTACCTGACATCTGTTGGATACACAATCCAGCGTATGGTTATTTTGATACCATTCCAGGAGTAGGAAAGTGTGGTAGCCAAGGGATACGTCGTTACTTAGATGATGAATCTCCTTCTCTTGTTGTCTCTGGTCATGTTCACGAAGACCAAGGAATTAAAAAAACTAAAAATACTGTTTTTATCAATCCATCTAACTTCGGTGCTGTGGACTCTTTACATGGTTTCCAAGAAGGTGGATATTATGCTGAAATTATAATGGAAGGAAAAAATGTTGTACAATCCAATCTTTGCCAATTAAAGGAAGATGTTTGCCATACCTTAATTGAAGTAGATTGTTCGGAAAAACAATTAAAACTCATTTCTCAAAATCCAATTTCAACTGTGAGTTCTGAAGATTACATTCGAGGAAACTAAATGGTCACCTTTCTGACGATTTGTGGCGTATTATTCACTGTTGCCTTTTTTCTATATGCGCTCTCTGCAGTTGACAACCAATCTCTAAACCAAAAAGAAAAAGAACGTCTAAAAAAAGAAGAAAATCTTCGCGTGGGGGATCCACGAAAAGTTTACGGGAAAGATAAAGATCCTAATATGCCAAGACTCCGCCTATGTCCTGTTTGTGGAACAGTTCTTCGGAAAGATGAATATTTATATGCTGCTATTTCTACTTATACAAACAGCGAAGGGAAAAAACAGGCACAAATATATGGATGTAAATATTGTTATTTGATTTTAGATTCTGAAAAAAATAATCCAGATTCAATTGTTGGGAAAGACAATCCATTTGGACCACCAAAACCCACGGATGAAATATAAATTCTATGTTTGATCTCACACAAAGTTTATCGAATCTCAAAGGGATTGGCCCGAAACGTAAAACCGTTTTATTGGAACATGGAGTTACAACGTATTACGATTTGTTGACTTACTTTCCAAGACGTTACTTAGATCGAAATTTTACAAAGGATATTATTTTAAAACAAGGTGATAATGTCACTTTACTGGGAAGTATTGTAGATAGTTACATTGTGCACGGAAAAAAGAGTCGATTACTTGTTGGGTTTCGTACATTAAACAATGAAAGAATCAACTTAGTGTTTTTTCGTGGAGTCAATTTTTTTCACAAACTATTTGCGATTGAGAAAAAAGTTGTGATCTCTGGTAAATTGGAATATTTTAAAGGATATCAGATCGTTCATCCTGAATATGAATTTTTATCAGACACAGATGATCTAGAGGATTCAATACATGCTGGTCGGATTATTCCTTTGTATCCATCCACTGAGGCACTCAAAGAAGAAGGATTGGATTCAAAAGGTTTACGAAAACTCATCCACCAAGTATTAGAAAGTGGTGAGATAGGAGAAAACCTTCCTTCTAAATTTATCAAAAAACGAAGGTTACTCGGCCGTGACGAAGCATTTCGGAAAATCCATTTTCCCGATACTATGGAAACAGTCCAAATTTCCAGGAAACGTTTTGCCTATGAAGAGTTTTTTTATTTCCAAAGACTCCTATTGTATAAACAAAGAGAACGCCAAAAAGTAAAACGATTGTTGTGGCCTCTTCCAAATTCACCTTCTCGTGTAAATTTAGAGAAAAATCTTCCTTTTGAATTAACAGAAGATCAAAAAATAGCGGTTACGACAATACTCTCCAAAACAAATACAGATTCACCTTCGGCGTTTCTGTTACAAGGGGACGTTGGATCTGGAAAAACCATTACTGCACTACTTGTAGGTTTACATTATATCGATAACCACATCCAAGTTGCCTTTTTAGCTCCAACAGAAATTTTAGCTAGGCAACATTACCAAACAATTTATAAATTTATGGGCAATATGCCGTTCCTTGGCATTGAATTGTTATTAGGTGGTGAGAATAAAAAATCTAGAGCTGAAAAGTTAAACCGTATCAAAACTGGTGAATCCAATATCATCATTGGAACGCATTCTTTGTTGCAGGAAGATGTGATTTTTTCTGACTTGGGACTGGTTGTCATTGATGAACAACATAAGTTTGGTGTCGACCAAAGAGAAACCATTCGTGCCAAAGGAAAAAATCCTGATCTATTGGCTATGACAGCAACTCCTATTCCCAGAACACTTTGTCTCACTTTGTACGGGGACTTAACTCTTGTGAATATTAAAACAAAACCAAAAGGTCGTAAACCCATCGACACACGTTGGTACAAAGAAGACCGACGAACAGGCGTATACAATTCAATTCGAAAGTATGTAACCTCGGGTAGGCAGTGTTATATTGTATACCCTCTTGTTGAAGAATCGGAGAAGGTTGATTTGGAATCTTGTACGGTAGCTTATGAAAACTTACGAACTAATTTTTTTCCTGATCTTAAAATTGGATTATTACATGGAAAGATGAAAAGTGTTGAGAAAGAATCCGTTATGGAAAAATTTAAATCAGGAGAGATCCAAATTTTAGTCACTACAACTGTTGTGGAAGTGGGAGTGGATGTACCCAATGCTACAATTTTGGTAGTGGAACATGCGGAACGATTTGGAATTTCCCAATTACACCAGTTACGTGGTCGAGTAGGAAGAAGTGATTTGGAAAGTTTTTGTATATTGATGACAGGTGATTTTGTCAGTGATGAAGGTCGTGATCGATTAGAAGCATTAGTAACCTCCAACGATGGTTATTTTTTAGCCGAAAAGGATCTCGCCATTCGTGGTCCTGGTGAACTTTTAGGAGTCAAACAAAGTGGGCTTCCTGAGTTTAAAATTGCTGATTTGGTTGTGGACCGTGAACTTTTGGATGAAGCAAAAGTGGATGCATCATCCCTTCCGTTGGATGATCCAAGCGAGGTATCTGAACTCAGGATACGATTCAGTGAAGGCAAATTTTTATTTGCGAATTAATCGGTAATTTTTAAATGAACCTTACTATGTTCAGAACGAAATATCTATTATTGTTTTTGCTCTCAATACTATCTGTATGTGGAGAGAAACCTGTTAAACAAACTCAAACTGATTTGTATTTGGGTATTGATAAGGTTTCCTATTTAACCGGCAAATTCAATTCTCCTGGACCATTAGCGCCTGTTATATTAGAAGAAAATGCAAAAGAACATTTCCTTCGACCAGATGTTAAAAAAGCACTTCACAAAATGATCAATGATTTTGAAGACTCAAAACCAAGTTCTTATAAACAACATATTTTTTTAGTTTCTAGTTTCCGTAATTTTTCACACCAAAAAGGAATTTGGGAATCCAAATACTCTGGTAAAAAAGCGATGCGAGTACCGATCACCGGAAAGTCACCTGAAGAAATCATCAATTTGATCTTAGAATTTTCGAGTGCTCCTGGAACATCTCGTCACCATTGGGGAACCGACTTTGACTTAAATGCTTTGGATAATGCATATTTTGAATCGAATGGAAAGGGAAAAATTCTATACGATTGGTTAAAAGAAAATGCTTCCAAATATGGATTTTGCCAACCATATAGTCCACTTGCTTCACGAAATAACAAAGGTTACCAAGAAGAAAAATGGCACTGGTCTTATGCACCCATCTCAAACCAACTCACTAAAGAATGGGTAAAATCATTTCAATCTGGTGAGATCAAGTTGACCGGAAGTTTTATGGGAGCTGAGGTGTTAGGTGACCGGGCTTTGGATTATGTAAGGTCCATCAACCCGGAGTGTGAAAAAATTAGTTCGCAGAATTTATAGATTTTTATACAAATTCCACATACTCGATAGTAATGTTTCTGCATCACTATAGATTGGTTTCCAGTTCAGTATTTCCCTAGCTTTTTTGGAAGAAGCTAGTAATTTAGCAGGGTCTCCAAGTCGCCTAGGCCCTGTTTTGTGAGGAATTTGTTTTCCAACAACTTTCTCGGATAAATCAGCCATTTCTTTGACTGAATAACCGGCTTCCGATCCTAAGTTTACAGTTAAACTTTCATTTTTTTCCATGATGTAGTTTAAGGCCAAAACATGTGCTTTTGCTAAATCACTTACGTGAATGTAGTCACGAACACAAGTTCCATCTTCTGTATCATAATCATTTCCATAAATCTCAAAACCTTTCCGAATACCAGACGCTGCTTCCATGATGATGGGTAATAAGTTGGCTGGGGTTTTTTCGATTCCTTTGATTCTACCTTTTGGGTCGTAGCCTGCAGCATTAAAGTAACGTAGTCGAGCTGACTTTAATCCTTTCAGTTTATCAAACCATTCCAAATTTTCTTCAATACAGAGTTTTGTATAACCATAATAATTTTCAGGTTGTAAGGGATGATTTTCGTCTATTGGCAAATATTGGGGAGCACCATACACCGCAGCGGAAGAAGAAAATACAAAAAACTTGCAACCATATTCAATCATGGCATTTAACAAAGTGAAGGTTCCATTTAAATTATTCATTGTATATTTTAATGGATCTGTCATGGATTCACCCGCAGCTTTCCATGCGGCAAAGTGAAATACTGCATCAACCTTTTTGGAAAATGCTTTTTTTAGAATATTTGGATCTTGGATTTCCCCTTTAATGAATTCATTTCCAGGAAACAAATTAGCTTCGTTTCCTTTTTCCATATCATCCACAATAATGATTTCATGTCCTAGTTCCATTAGTTCTAGGACAATGTGACTTCCAATATAACCGGCTCCCCCGGTAACGAGAACTCTCATTCTTCGTCGGATCCACCAGAAACAAATCGGTGATCAACAACACCACGTTTACTTGTTTCAAAGAATTCGATTACTTTTTGTACTTCAGGAGCAGGATTTGGGTCTTTCTTAAGCTCGGCTAATGCTTGTTTTGTGTTAAAACCACTATGATAGATCGTTTTATAAACTCTTTTGATTGCAAGACGAACATCGGCAGAAATTCCAGCTCGTTTCATTCCGACAACATTCAAACTAACCACAAGACCAGGGTGACCGTCAACAGTTGCATACGGAGGAACATCTTTTACTACCTTTGTGAGGCCTGCTAACATTGCATAATCGGAAACTCTTACAAATTGGTGAACTCCCACTGATCCAGAAATGAAGACTTTGTTTCCGATCACAACGTGACCAGCAAGCATTGTGTTTTGGACTATGATATTATGGTCACCTACAATCGTATCATGTGCAATGTGTACATTACCCATCATATAATTATGATTTCCAATTGTAGTAGCTTTCCCTTCTACAGTGCCTCTATGGAAAATAACGTTTTCTCTAAAATGATTGTGATCCCCAATTTCCAAATAGGTTTTGGTTTCGGGTTTGAAAGCTAAATCTTGAGGCAAACCACCGAAACTACCACCTGAGGAAATTTTGTTAAATTTACCAATCCGAGTCCCAGACAAGATTTTTACGTGGGATTCGATAACGGTTCCTTCTCCAATTTTTACATCTTTTTCGATGATACAAAATGGACCAACTTCAACGGATTCATGTAATTCCGCCTTTGGATCGATGATGGCAGTGGGGTGTATTTTCATATTGATTTACAAAAAAAACCAATTGGAAAGACCTGCAAATGATTTTTTAAAATGTAATTTACACGCTTTTATGAGTCTGTTATCTTTTGAATGGGTGGTGTGAACTTGTTAATAGATTGGTCGCGAATCGAATCTCTTGTGGATATGAATGATCCTGAAGACCAAGCATGGCTGAAGGAAATGATTACTTCGCTATTGGAAAATATGGCGACTCGGGTTGAAAATTTGGACCGATTGATGTTATCCAAGGATCCAAAAGAACTACAATCCGAACTCCACCAAATCAAAGGAGTTGCTGCCAATTTTGGACTGGCAGGTCTTTCGGAAGTGGTGGTCAAAGCTGAGGCACTTGTGAAGTCAGGAGACGTGGACTCATCCATAACCGAAGGAAAAAAAATTCCAGGGATTTGGGAATCCACGAAACAAGAGTTAGAAAAAAAGTTCTCCTCTTAAATCCTTAAGAAGCGGTCGCCATTTCGACGGCCGTTTTACTTCCGTTATAGACCCCTTCGATTGTATTTTTGATAATGGATTCATTCATTCGGAGTAATAAATCATCGGACTCAGTAAAAATTTGAACAAGTTCCTTTGCATGCATCACTTCCCTACATTCCACAGTTCCTTCTCCTAGTTCCAAAGACCTTACAACCGAAGCAGCTTCATGGTCTCCAACCCTGCGGATAAACAGTTTTGGTATTGGAAAAAATGCCAACTCAGATGGTTTTGTGACAAGGACATCTGCAATTCGAATGAGTTTGTCGGTTGCTGAAAATGCTTCTGTGTGAGTTGGAAAATGAAACAAAACTACAGGCGGATTGTTTTCATTGTCATCAGACCTGAGAGGGTGTCGTGTAATGAAAGTTAGTAGGTCTTCCCAGGAATCTATTGATAAATATGGTATTTTCTGAAAAATCAAATACTCTTCAATTGCCTTGAGCACTTTCACATGGTCACCAGTGTTAATCCAATACACTGCTTTTTTGTTGGTGAGATATGACTTGGTCAAACGAATGAGATCTAAAATATAACCTTTTTGTGCACCCGCTCCACCAATTGGGATTAAGAACCTTCGGATTTTTTTGGAATCAATCCTTCTTACACGATTTTCAGAATCAGTGACAGCATTTGATACAATGTCTTCTGATACCCAATGTCCAGCGACAGCGAGATTGTCTTTTGGTACACCCATTTCGATAAACTTGGTATAAGAAGAAGGGGATTGGACTAAGTTCAATGCTCCAGGCACAAGTAAATAGTATTGTGGGTAATTATCACAAATCAAATGAATGGTTTTGTTAAAATCAGAAGCAACTGCTATCTGACCATTTAACGGGTATGTGGTGATGACAGGTGAATCTTTTGGAATTCCATTCATGAGTCCTTTGTACAGAGCTGCAAGTT
Source organism: Leptospira sp. (assembly GCA_016742255.1). Taxonomy (GTDB): domain Bacteria; phylum Spirochaetota; class Leptospiria; order Leptospirales; family Leptospiraceae; genus Leptospira_A; species Leptospira_A paudalimensis. Next base: position 17,618 of record JACVCB010000011.1, on the reverse strand, counting down.
GGCATGAAAGTTCAAGAGAGGTTAGATTTCCTTGTGACATAAGTTGTCCCCAAATCCATTCCACAGGACCACCAATCTCAGCACTCATACGAGAGAAAAAACTATAACCAGAATCGATATCGGCAATGGCTTTTGATTCCGGGGAGGTGATGGCAAGTAAATCGTGTAAGTAAGTAGGGATGTTTTTTTTCAAAGAATGGGAATACACTGAAAGTGCCATTCTGTGGTGACCGTACCCCATCCGAATACTTCCCACGAGTAATCTTGTTTCAATGGGATTTTGTCCTTTGTCGGAAATGAGTTCTAGGCCAGGGTACAAAGGGGAAGGGGAAGAAAATAAGGGAATGGAGCTTTCTCCAATAGAATATCGTTTTTGGAGGATCCCTCGAATGAGGCCTGCGGTTTGTTTGGAAATAAAACCTGTGTCTAGGCCGAACATTGGTTCTCGATTCATGCAGGAAGTCTATTTAAGTGGCATTCTCTTTCAAGTGAAATTTCAATTCTTAGCTGACAGGTGACCAATTTTGCCCATTCCTGGTATCTATGGAACAAGTTTACATTTTGGGCGGACTGAGATCCGCATTCGGTAGTTTTGGCGGAACACTCAAAGACATGAGTGCCGTAGACCTTGGGGTCGAAGTATCAAAGGCAGCACTCCAAAAAACTGGAGTTGATCCTTCTTTAATTGAAGAAAGTATTTTTGGAAATGTTATCCCTACTGGTAAAGATGGAATTTATTTAGCTCGTCATATCGGGTTAAAATCAGGAGTTCCGATCACAAGTCCAGCATTAACACTCAATAGACTTTGTGGTTCAGGAATGGAAGCAGTGATCCAAGCTGCTAAAAAAATCATGTTAGGTGAGGCACACACTGTTCTTGCTGGTGGAGTGGAATCCATGAGCAATGCACCTTATGTTGTACGCAATGCAAGGTTTGGAGTTCGTTATGGAAATGCAGAATTTGAAGATTCACTCGCACAAGGTTTAACTGACATTTATGTAGAACTTCCCATGGGGATGACGGCAGAAAACTTGTCTGACCAATATAAAATTTCCAGAGAAGAACAAGATGCTTGGGCAGCCACTTCGCAAGAACGAGCAGAAGAAGCAACTAACAAGGGAATTCTAAAAAATGAAATCCATCCCATCACGATCAATGGAAAAAATCCAATTGTGTTCGATAAGGATGAATTCATCAAAGGAAAAGCAGGTGGAGCAAAACTTGCCACTTTAAAACCTGCTTTTAAAAAAGATGGATCGGTAACTGCAGGAAACGCATCGGGAATCAATGACGGAGCTTCTGCTATGATTGTCGCATCCGCATCCCAAGCAAAAAAACTCGGTAAGGAACCACTCGCGATTGTAAAATCTTGGGGACATGCAGGTTGTGATCCTGCTAAGATGGGAATTGGACCTGCACTTGCAATTCCAGCTGCATTACAAAAAGCAGGACTCAGTTTAAAAGACATTGGACTTGTCGAAGTGAATGAAGCATTCGCAGCTCAGTACTTAGCGGTACAAAAGGAACTTGGTCTTGATCCAAAGATCACGAATGTGAACGGTGGTGCTGTTGCAATTGGACATCCACTCGGAGCATCGGGTAACCGTGTGACTTTAACTCTTGCTCTTGAGATGCAAAGACGTGGAGTGAAGTATGGTGTTGCTTCTCTTTGTATCGGTGGTGGACAAGGAATCGCGATTGTTTTAGAAAACCCTAAAGCTTAGTACAAAATGTACCTACTCCTTCCGGGGCGTCACCATCTCCTCACCAGGTACCAAAAGGAATACTTACTTCGTTTGGTAAACATGGGACTCTCGGAAGAATTGGATGTGTTTGGAAATCCATTACAAATTTCCAAACACCCATGTGCCATCATCTTTGCCGTTACATCGGCCAATCATAACAACACAAGGCGTAACCCACTTCCCCTTTACCAAAGGGCGATGATGATTCAGGATTTCTCCAGAGAACTCAACATTCCAAGTTTTGTAATTCCCATTGATGACATTGGTCATTCACCTAACTTTGCTTCGTATACAATTAAAAAAATTGAAGTAGAAACTGAGTTAAAGTTAAAATTAACGCCTGAGAATACAATTGTCCTTTGTTCCACACCAGTGGCGAACTTGTATCTGCAACTTGGATACAAAGTCCTACCAGTTGAAAAAATCCCTGGTTCACAAGATTCGTTTTTGGCAAAACTTCCTTGGGAAGAGTTAGAAAGTATTGTTTTAAAACAAAAACAATCGAAACAAAATATTGATCCTGCCTGTTTACGATTGTGGCAAGATTACGGCTTATTTGAAAAAGTAGATATGTTGTTTTCTGATTCTCTCATCGGAGATGATGGAGACCTAACCGAATCTCGGGATTATAATACCTATGTCCGTGAGATGGATGAAATCGCCGATCTCAAATTCCAAGAAACAATTCCTTTTTTGAAACCTGGCCGAATTGGGGACATCGGTTGTGCTGTTGGTTCATGGATCAAACTTGTCTGCCAAGATCCTAAGTATACGGAATCAGATTTTTATGGAGTGGAAATCGCCCGCCATCTTTACCATATCTGTGAACAAAGAAAAGAAAATGGTGAGTTCCAAAATCCCAATGTCTTTTTTTTGCGTAAAAATGCAGTGAGTGGACTTGTGTATCCACCTCTCAGTATGAATGCCATACATACATCCTCTCTTACCCATGAAATCGAATCGTACGGTGACCGGTCACAACTACTGGCATTTATCAAAAACCGTTTTGAGGAACTTGTTTATGGAGGGGTTTGGATCAACCGGGATGTTGTGGGTCCAGAAGACAAAGAAACGGAAGTTTATGTCTGGATGGAAGAGGATTCGAGTACAAACCAAGGACTTGGTCCAGAGGATTTTGTTAGTTTCAAAGAATACTTGGAATCCCTATCGACGAAAGAAAGATTTTTCCAATTCCAACAAGACTTTCGCAAAGAGGAAGGTTATGTGCTTAGGACGACCTCCATTTTAGTCGATGGTATAGAATACCACCGTATGAAACTCAAAGATATCTGCGAATACATCTCAAAAAAAGATTATACAGACAATTGGAAAAGTGAAATGCACGAGTCCTTTTGTTTTTGGAGTTTTAACGAATGGAAAGAACAATTAGAATCAATTGGATTTAAAATTTCCCCAAATTCTCGTGCCTATCGAAATGAATGGCTCGTTAAAAATCGTTATGAAGGCAAAATAAAACTATATTTACCGAGGATCCCAAATCCAAAACAAATCACCGATTTGAACCCTTATGATTTCCCTGTGACTCATATGCTCATGTTAGCAGAAAAATAAATGCAATCAGAAGTTAGGCGTAATCTTGAAAAAATTCGAAATGTATTTCGATCTAATTATTTATTAGCAGAGTTAGACGATTCGGAACGAGAATCACTAATTCCTTTTATTGAAGTCAAATTTGTTCGGATTGGACAAATATTAATCAAAGCAAACCAAATGCCTGAGTACATTCATTTTGTTCTCACTGGCAAATTTGGAATGAAACAAAACAAAGAGGATCTTCATTTAGGAAGGTATGCATTCGTTGAAGAAGGTGAGTCGATAGGAGAACGGATCACTTTAACAAAAACTCCATCAAAACATGATTATTACGCACTTGAACCTTCTATTGTTTTGTTATTACCAACTTCTCGTTTTTTAAAGTTAGTTGAATCTCATCCTGAAATTGCAGAAAAAGCAAAACATAGAGAAGAAGAACAAGAAAAATTCCATTACGTTCGCAAACTAAGTTTTTTTGATGAATTATCTCCTGAAGAAATCAAATCCATTTTAAAATCGATACAACTCATTAAAGTTCCTCAAGGTGAATTCATTTTTGTTGAAGGTGAGTCTGGAGAATCAGCATACATCGTCCGTTCTGGAAAAGTTCAAATCAGAACTGAAAATCCGAGGAAAATCATCTCGATCATGAAATCTGGGGATATACTTGGTGAAATTGCAATCTTTAAACAACAAAAAAGATTAGCAAGTGCCATCACAGCAGAAGACTCAGAACTCTATCAAATTCCAGGAAATGTTTTTCGTAAAGTTATTGGTGCGGAAAAAGGGAACAAACTTGAAGAGATTGTCCAATCAAGACTCTTACGGTATTCCACATATAAATCCAAAGAAAAAGAAGAAAATTCAATTCGTCCTTTTGTTTCTAAACGATTTGAAATCAGAAAAACAACTCGAACGATTTTAATTGAACAAGTGACTACAGACCAAATGAGCCTTGTTGGTTTGGTTTGTTCTGAGTTGGCATTAAGGACTTTTGACAAAGCACTCCCTTCAAATTGGAAAATTAGAATTAAAAATGAACTGAGTCGAAATATTGTTCCTGGAATTTTTGAATTAGCAATCGAATTAGAAAAACTTGGGTTTTTAACAAAACAACTTCATATTCCTTTTTCAGAATTAAATAGTTTAGAGAATCCTGTATTCATCACTGATGATGAAAATATACCATGTTTATTGTATTTAGTTGATTTAGAGTTAGATGCAATCTTAATCTCACATCCCATTAAAGGTGTGTATGAATTATCGACTGAACAATTTCTAAAACTATGGGATGGTGTGATTTTACAATTTTCTCTTGCTCCAAGCAGTTTGTCAGCAGAAGTGAGTTTGATTAGTTTTTTTAAAGAACTAAGGATGTTATTTAGTCCCAAAAAGAAAGAAATTCGTTGGGTAATGGTAGCTACTTTTTTTTCAGCAATCTTATCCCTTTCGTTACCTTATTTAATACGCCAGATTGTTGACCAAGTTTTAGTTTTTTCCGATCGTAACTTTTTATTTACAATTGTATTTGGAGTAACTCTTTCTGTACTTTTTCAATCCTTGTTTTCCCTGTTCCGAAATTTGATTTCCATTGGACTCATGCAAAATTTGGAATATAATTACTTTGTTCGTTTTTTTCAACATATCTTGAATTTAACACTTCCAGAGTTTCGTAAATTTGAAACTGGAGATTTTACACAAAGACTAAAAGAAAACCAAAGAATTTTAGAAATCACACAAAGATCGGGATTGTTTTTAATTTTGGATCTTATCACACTTCCAATTTATTTATTCATTTTATTTCGATTGGATGGTGGATTATCATTTGTCGGATTATTTTTTCTAATCGTTTATGCAATCGTTGTTGTTCGTTCCAGTTCAAAAATCAAAAAGTTGCAAAAACATAGTTTCGATTCTAAGAAAAAAACTACTTCTTTTTTTCTATCTTTGTTTTCAGGAATTCAATTGATCAAAGCTTCTTCGATCGAAAGTCGTTATCTTGCAAAAGGATTAAATGAAATTGCAAGGACAATCTTAACAAACTTAAGAGTGGGAAAAAGAGTACACATCCTTGAATTGATTAGCAAATTCTTTGAGCAAATTGGTTTGATTTCAGTCATCGCTTATGGAGTGAATCTTGTTTTAGATGAACATTTATCACTGGGAAGTTTTTTAGGTTTTTTAATCCTTTATTCCTTACTCATGGAACCAATCGTAAGATTATGCCATTTGTATGAGGATTTAAACGAGTTAAGAGAATCTCGTATGAGACTCACAGAAATTTATTCACTTCCAGGTGAAACTGTCAGTTTACGGCCGTTTGGTGAGCTTCCGAGATTGTCGGGTAGAATTAAATTAGACAATGTAAGTTTTCGATACTCGGAAGGTTCTCCTGAAATTCTAAAAGATATCAATTTAGATATAGAAGCAGGAGAAAAAATTGCAATCGTAGGTCGAAGTGGGTGTGGAAAATCGACTATGATGCGAATTATGATGGGAACACTTTCTCCAACGAAAGGGAAAGTGTTTGTTGATTCGTTTGATTTATCTACACTTGATCCAGAAGAAGTAAGAATCCAATTTGGTGCAGTAGAACAAAATCCTATTTTATTCTCTGGAACGATAACAGAAAATTTATCTAAAAAAAATCCATCGCTCCTTATGGAATCATTATTGGCTGGTGCCAAGTTGGCTTCTGTTGATCAGTTTGTGGATAGATTTCCGATGAAATATGAAACCAAAATTGGTGAGTCTGGAGTTGGATTATCGGGAGGTCAAAAACAAAGACTTGCGATAGCACGTGCTTTAGTAACGAATCCAAGTATTCTATTTTTAGATGAACCTACTTCTGCATTGGACTCAGAAACGGAAGCTCATATTCAATCACAATGGGAGACTGTTTTTTTGGATCGAACAGTCATTCAAATCTCCCATCGACTACATAGTACAGTGAGTGCAGATAAAATCATTGTCCTTGATGAAGGTCGTATCGTTGAAATGGGTACACATGCTGAATTGATCCAAACAAAAGGTTACTACTATCATTTGTTTCCTACCTTAACCGAAGAGGAAAGCCATGTTTAAAAAATTTAAAAACCTTAAAGAAACAGATTCTAATTGGGAATCAAGGCATTCTGCTTCTTACTATGATGAATTACTGAAACATCCAGCACCAAATTGGGAAAAGAAGGGCATATATCTCATCGCTGTATTCTTTTTTTGTTTTGTTTTGTTTTTAGTTTTTGGACGAGTTGACGTTGTCGTACAAGCAAATGGTAACATTCGCCCGAAAGGCAATTATCATGTAGTAGAAGCATTAGAAACAGGTACACTCACGAATTTGTATGTAAAATCAGGTGATTTTCTTAAAAAAGGAGATCCCATTATGGAATTAGAATTTTCAGAACAGCAAATCGAACTTTCTAAAGATGCGAATAATTTGGATTACGAAGAAAAAAAATTACAAAGGTTAATTCGTAATAAACGTGAAGCTGAAAAAATTTCAAAAAATTTAGCTTATAATTTAGAAAACAATTCCGGCTCTTCCTTATCTGGAGGAGTATTAAGTAAGTTTGTAAGTTTAAAAAAAGCTTATATGGATTTTCAAAATGGAGTTGGTGCAAAGTTCATTTATGACCAAAGTTTATTAGAGTTTAATGAAGAATTTGGAAACTTAAAAGATGAAATCCAACGAGAAGAAAATATAATCGCAAGTCTTCGCGGAGATACCAAATTAAAAAAGGAAAGAGTTGCCAATGCGGTAATTCGTATGCCTTTTTCTGGTGTGATTGGTGAATTAGCTGTTAATAACGTAGGTCAAAACATCATTCGTGGACAAACAGTGGCTTCACTTATGGAAGAAGGCCAGCCATTGGAAGCAATCGTTGAAGTTAGTAGTAAAGACATTGGTGCTGTAAAACTTGGACTGTCTGCAGTGATTAAGGTAAAAGCATTTCACCAAAATGATTTTGGTGTCGTAGAAGGAGTAGTTTCTCAAATCATACCAAATACAAAAGAGAAGGATTCGTTTAGTGTGATATTAGTTTTGGGAACACAAGATTTAAACCAAGATGGTAAAAAATTTCAGTTATTCCCAGGATTAAAAGTTGTAGCAGACATTGTCATTGATAGAAAAAACATTTATCAAATTTTATTTCGTTACGCTGATCCAAGGAATTAAATTTGAAACGTAATTTCAAAGATATTTCAGATTTAGTAAAAGAAGATAGTTTTTTATCTCAACTATCTTCTGCAGATCAAAAAAAAATAATTTCATTCTTTGAATTTAGATCATTAGTAGCTGGAGATAAAATAGGAGGAAATGAAAACGAACCAACTCCCATTTTATTGTTAGAAACGGGTAGAATTCAAATCAAACTAAAAATCAATCAGAATGAGTTATTGATTAAAACATTAAAGGAAGAGTCTCTTTATGGAATTTCTGAATTCACTTCAGATTCCCTTGGAAAACAATTATACTACATTGAAGAAAATTCCAAAGTATTAACACTATCTACTACATCTTTTTTAAAATTCATCAATTCTGATAAAGATCGAAAACGAATTTGGGAGGATTATAAAGAAAATGTTCAATTAAGAGATGAACTTAGAATTCATCCTTATTTTCGAAAATTATCTAATTCTGAAATCCAAGAACTTTCAAAATTATTAGTCAAAAGAAAAATAAATTCTGGCCAGGTATTGATTAAAGAAGGTTCAAAAAGTTCATCGTTATTTTTTATCAAGTCAGGTAAGTTTAAAGTAACAAAATCAACGTGGCAAAATGATTATTTCTCATTTGTAGAAGCGGGATCTGTCCTCGGTGAAATGGGTGTTCTGGAAAAAAAAGTAAGGAATGCTACAGTAACTGCAGTGGAAGATAGTTTCGTTTATGAGTTATCTTCTAAAAGCGCCGAACAATTCTTTAAAAAATCTGAGAGTTTGCTAATTACAATTCGCTCAATCATGAGTGAAAGGAAACTTAATTTAGGTGAAAAATCAAATGAAGATGATTTTGAACAAACGAATGTTTATGAAGAAGATAAGTTTCATTTTTTACCTAAATTAAAATTTTCACCACCAATTCGAAATCAGATTTCTTTTCCATTTTTATTCCAAGAAGGAAAATTCCAATCAGGTGATGTATGCCGTAAGATGATTTTAAAGTATTGGGGTTATTCATTTACTGAATATGACTCAGACCCAATGTTTCCAGATTTTGATCCAGATATTTTGCCTTACCATTGGAAACAATGTTTTGGAGAGGAAAAAGGTAATTGTTATTTTGTTAATTGGCGGGAACATGAATCGGAAATTAATTCAACTCCAACAATTTCATATTTAGAAAATTCAAAGTATGTAATCGTAAAACACATTGGAGAAAAGACTGTCACAATTCTTGATCCAGAGATAGGTGAAGTTGTTCTTAATCGAAAGGAATGGGAGAAAAAATCATCGGAGATTGTGATTTATTTTGTTCCCAAAGTGATTCCAAGTTCATCATGGGAATGGAAAAATCGATTTTTTAATGGAATCAGTGAATACTTTTTACCTGCGATTCAATATTTGAAAGCAGGTATACTCGCTAGTTTTATTTTGAAGGGACTTGAGGTATTTATTCCTTTAGTCAACTTATACTTGATAGATGCTGTATTATTACAGGAAAGCCGAGATTTTTTCTTACCAGTCATTGTGTCAGTAGTAGTATTAAGTTTGGCACAATCATTTTTGGGATATTTTCGATCGAATGTAATATTTTTTACAAGTAATCGTGTCAATCAAACAATCGCTATACGATTTTTAGTTAAATTAATTTCACTTCCAATTTCATTTTTTGAAAGAAATCGAAAAGGAGAAATTCTGAATCGATGGGAAGAAATTGAATCAGTGATTTTGTTTTTTTCAGACCAAGGTGCTATGAAAATCTTCGATTTGATTTTTAGTTCATTGGTTTTCATTATATTCCTATTTTTATCTCCAGTGTTATTAGTCATCATTATGTTGTTTATCATACCCGAGATATTGGTTTTACGTTTTTTATCACCCAAAATCATTGAAGAAACAAAAAAGGAATCTTTAAAACGAGCTGAAACATTAAGTTATTTTATCGAATCAATCAATGGATTTGAAACGATTAAAAATTTAGGGGCAACATATTCACACAGATGGGATTTTGAGAAACGACTAACGGCTCAATTAAATTCAGAAGGAAAAAAACTATTTTATTCAAATTTACTTTCAGCGAATACTGAGTTTTTTAAACAAATAACAATCGTGATAGTTTTATTGGTCGGTAGTTTGTTGATTTTACATGACCAAATGACTTTGGGAACTTTGTATGCCATTGTTGGATTGATCACATATATCCGAACGCCATTGATATCTTTATATGAAGATTTTTTAAAGTTTCAAAAAGCAAATGTAGCTTGGAATCGGCTTAGAAGTTTTGAATCCTTGGATAGTGAAATCTCTGATAAGGACAATTTATTCAAAGTTGATTTACCTGAGGTAAAAGGTAATATTGAATTCAAAAATCTTTTTTTCGCTTATGACAGTCAAAAACCAGAATCAGGAATTCGTAATTTATCACTCAAAATTCAACCAAGAAAAAAAGTTGCCTTTGTTGGACGGAGTGGTAGTGGCAAATCAACAATCATAAAACTATTGTTAGGATTGTATAATCCTACTCAAGGTGAGATTTTAATTGATGATATTCCTCTCAATGAAATTTGGTTACCAAGTTTACGAACTAAAATTGGTGTCTGTTTCCAAGAAAATCCATTCATTTCAGGAACGGTTCGAGAGAATATATCCATCACAAAACCTGAAGCAACACTAAGCGAAGTGGTAGAAGCAGCAAAACTTGCGTGTATCCATGATGATATTGTAAAGTTACCTTTGGGATATGATACTGAATTTTCAGACCGAGGTTTTTTATTTTCAGGTGGCCAAAAACAAAGAATATCCTTGGCTAGATTGTTTTTACAGAGACCAAACTTACTATTATTAGATGAACCAACATCATCTCTCGATAAAGAGACGGAATCGCGAATTCTGTCACATATCAATTCCGTTTTTGCAAATTCCACAATCATAACAGTCGCTCACCGATTGGACACCATCCGAAATTATGACCAAATTTTCGTTTTAGAACGTGGAAAATTGGATTCAAAAGGGAATCACAAAGAGTTACTTTCCAAAGGCGGAATTTACCAATTGCTTCATTCCAAACAAGAAGCGATCCGATAATTCAATTAGTGTCAGATTCTCGGAAAATTCTAAGTTTTATCATCCTGCTTATTATGTCAAATTCCCACCTTTTGGCAGAGGTGGTGAGTTTCTATGATTTACCGAAGTTAGTTGGAGAAAAGTCTTATGAATTAAAACTGAAGGAAATGGAAATCCAACGTAAAAAAGTGGATATCGATACCCGTAATTTACGTTATTTGCCTTCCGTAAATTTGGAACATTCTCCTTTTTTTGAATCACTTAGAGGTGATGGATACAACCGGAAAGGTTGGAGTACAACATTAAATCTAAACTGGAATTTTATGGAGCAAGGTAATACAATCCTTACCAACATGATTCTAGAATTGGAATATGAACGATTACTCCTTGAATATCGTGCTCTTTACCAAAAAGAACTTTTTGACCAAGCGTTTCAGTATGCAGAAACTTTAAAACTTTTGGCTTTTTATGATTATGATTTTTCAAATGAATCAGATGCAGACAAACAATTTCAAACTGTACAAAAACTTTATAAACAAGGAATTGAGTCTTATTTGGTGACTCAAAACTCGAAGGTTGACTATTTCTTTTATAAGTACAATGCGATAAAATCTAGACTTGACCAACAGAAAAGCCAATCAATTTTTAGAAGAAAATTTCTTTTAAAAGATGTTACATTAAAACAAATTCCAGAAAGAGAATACAAAATCCTTCCTCTTGAATCAACATTAGCTGAGTATGAAAGAAATATATCTGATGTAAATTTTGATTTAATCTTAACAGTCAATCAAATCAAAATCTTAGAAATTCAAAAACAGGTTCGATTCAATGAATTATGGGTACCTGATTTTTTTGTAAACATTTACAATCAAAATACAAGAGAATCATATTCTGGTCTTAGTGGAACTTGGACAAATCCGATGCAAGTATATGATTATAGCCGAAATGATTATAGTATTTATGCAAGATCATCTGATGCAGATTTAAATGTAGGCGGAAATTTCGGCTTTCGATTTCCTTTATTCAATCGTTGGTTAGACAAAAATGAATTTGATAAATCCAAAATTGAAGTGAAACTTGCAAAGTCACAATCTCAGTTTTTACGAGAAAATACTGGATTGTATTTGTTTGAATTAATCCAACAACATAATAACCTAGTAGAATTATATGATATTTCTCGCGAAAGTAAAAGAATCGCAGAAGAAAATTATCAAATTATGGAAAAAGCTTATAAAACAGGATCTGCATCAATTATTGAATTACAAACAGTTGATAGACGACTTAGAGATGTAATGCGTAATGAAATCCAAAACCGTTATGATTTAATCCAATTACGACTGCAGATCGGTCTTTTGTTAGGTGATACGATGAAGTTTTTAAATAATTAAAGTACGACCGGTGGTCTCTCCGAATTCGTTTCTTTTTTTCCTGTCATACCACATTTTTCCACTTTCCATTGGTTCAATATTTCATCTGATTTGACTTTGTTTTTGTAATGGATATAAGGCGTACTAAGGATAGGCGCTAAAAAGATCGGAGAAAATGCAGAATTCAGTAAAGAAAGTGTTACCACGAGTCCAATGGTTAATGTATTTTCATCAAAAACTTCAGTAACTTGTCTTTTGGTTTGGAAATAATATGCCTTACATTCTTCTGTATGATTTGCAGGTTGGAATGGAATGCTCACACAGCCTACTAAAGATAAGATAGTTAGAATTATAGTGAAGCTTCTAAGTTTTTTAAACATACATTCACCGCTTCTAAATTTGTCTCTTCAATCATCCTATGAAAGTTTCTAACCTTAAAGAATCCATACAGAAATTCTTCTGCATTTCCTTTTTTAATGATCGTTTCTTCTTTTTGTAAATCTTTGTTAAGATAAAGTTTGTAATGAAATTCGACAGAATATTCACCTAACCGATATTGTATGGGCCAAATTGCTACGAATGGATATACAGCAGGCCAAGTATACCACCAATTGTATCTGTCTGAATAGATAGTTTTCATCTCAACATCAATTGTATAAAAATCTTTAACTTCATTTGGATCTAATTCATTGTAAACGTTTGTGAATATACCAGAAGACTGTAAATGACCTTTCCAAGCCATACGCCATGCATCCGTGTAAACACCTCTATCCGCTGAAAGTATTTCAAACTTACCGATAACAATCGGTAGGTTCACTTTATTCCTAGTGAGATTGCCATTTTTGGTTGGAGGAGGGACTTGGCGAAGGTCAGTAGAACAATGGAATAAGAGGGATATGATGATAAAGGCGAAGTAATGTTTCATTTTTGGAATCATAGAATAATCAATTTGATTGAGGAATCAATCCTTTTCTTATTTGGTGAAAGTACCAGTGAGGGCAGCTTCCGCACATTTCATACCATCGATTGCAGCTGACACGATACCACCTGCATACCCAGCACCTTCGCCACAAGGATATAATCCGTGAGTCGTAATGTGTTCTAAGGTTTCTGGATTTCTCGGAATTTGAATTGGAGAAGAAGTACGTGTTTCAGGAGCATGGAGGATCGCTTCATTTGTAAAGTATCCTTTCATTGATGAATCAAACTCTTTGAAACCCTTTTGGAGAGCATCTACAATGAGTGGTGGTAGAACTTCCGACAAAGAAACGGAAACAAGCCCAGGAGTATATGAAGTTTTCGGTAGATCGGTTGACACAATGTTCTTTGTAAAGTCTACCATACGTTGGGCAGGGGCTTTTTGTGTTCCGCCATTGATTAAAAATGCTTTTTGTTCTATTGAAGATTGGTATTGTAAGGCAGAAAAAACTCCAAAGGATTCAAATGATTTAAAATCATCTAATCGAAGTTCTACGACAATTCCTGAATTGGCTGTTGGTCTAGATCGTTCTGCACTAGACCAACCATTTGTGACAACTTCTCCTGGTTTTGTGGCACATGGTGCAATCACTCCACCTGGACACATACAAAAACTATAAACACCACGACCATTAATTTGTTTTACTAACGAATATTCAGATGCGGGTAATAGCGGATTCTTTGTTTGGCAATGGTATTGAATGGAATCGATTAAACTTTGTGGGTGTTCTACTCGGACACCAATTGCAAGTGGTTTTGTATGAATTTCGATTCCCTTTTCATGTAATAACTGAAATATTTCCCTTCCAGAATGACCAGTTGCAATGATGACTTTTTTTGCCATCCATTTTTGACCATCTGCAGATTTAACTCCAGTGATCGAATTTCCATTCATGATAAGATCAGTGACTCTTGTGTGAAAATGTATTTCTCCACCAGCGGAGAGAATACATTCTCTTATACTCTGAATGATTCTAGGTAGTTTATTTGTTCCAATATGAGGATGAGCGTCGACTAAGATTTGTTTTGTGGCACCAAATGAAACCAAATACTCGAGAACTTTTCGGATATTACCTCTTTTTTTGGATCGAGTATAAAGTTTTCCATCAGAATAGGTTCCTGCGCCACCTTCGCCAAAACAATAATTAGAATCTTCGTTCACAATGTGGTGTACATTGATGCCTCGTAGATCAGAAACTCTATCTTTTACATTCTTTCCTCTTTCCAGAATGATCGGTTTTTTGCTGAGTTCTAAGGCACGTAATGCAGCAAATAAACCAGCAGGTCCTGCTCCGATGATGAGAATGGGTTCTTGAAGTTTTACATTTTGAAAATCTGGAATGGAATATTGGAATGGTATAAATTCTTCATTGATGTAAACATCTAACCTTAATTGGTACACAACCTGTTTTTGCCTCGCATCAATGGATCTAGCTGTGCATTCAATATGTTTGATGTCTTGTTTCGGAATTTTATTTTGTTTGGATACAAATTGTAAAAGATGATCCGGATTGGATGCAATTTCGGGAGTTACTCGGACATTTAATTCTAGTTTCAATGTATTTCACTAAACTCAGTTGATCAATTCAAGAAAAAGAAATCCAATTCAGAAATTGAAGAGAACAATTCTTATGAATTTTGATCTAAGGATTGTTTCATTAATTTGGCAATCGCTTTTTCATTGTCACCTGGCTTTCTCTCAAGATTCTCAATCACTCGTAACCTTCGTTCGATTGAGTGGTTTTGGCTTAACTTCTGTTTTCCTTCCATTTCTGTGATTTGAATTCGAAACGGAACAATTCCTTTTTGTAATCCGATCAAATAATCTTTATTTACTTCACTTAGCCTATAACTCGAGTCATTGGATTCAAATGTTTGTACAAGTGTTTTTAAACTATTTTGAATTTCCGAAGGATCTTCCATATAGGTTAAAATTCCTTTGATATGAACTGCTGTGTAATTCCAAGTAGGAACAGACCGATTTGTTTCGTACCAAGAAGGTGAGATGTAAGTATGTGGGCCAGGAAATATACAAAGGACCTCTTGGTTTAGAGAATGTTTCTGAGGATTTGGCTTTGCAAAATGTCCTATCAAATATCTTTGATCTTCACTAATTAACAGAGGTAAGTGGGTTGCTTCCAACTTCCCATCAACATTTGAGATCAGAATTCCAAATGCATTATCTATTACAAAATCAAGTATGGAAGAAGACTCCATTCGAAAATGTTCGGGAATGTACATCGCAGTTTACCTCTGCAAAATAGTTTCGTTAATTTGATTTCCAGAAATAGGATAAAAACTCTGTTTCCTGAACAAATCCTTCTTTTTCATATAAGGATCTAGCTTCTTTATTGTGCATAGAGGTAGATAATTCTAAACCTTTTCCTTGGAAAGATTTTGTAAAAGATTTTGCCTCAAGGATCAATCCTTTGGCGATTCCTTGTTTTCTATTTTCAGATTTAACATATAAATCATTTAGAATGTAGGAACGTTGCATAGAGATGGAGGAAAAAACTGGATACAATTGTGTGAATCCTAAAAAATTTCCAGTATTTGGGTCTTCCGCTAGAAATAGAACTGATTGGCCATGTTCCATTCTGTCTTGTAAATACCGTGAAGCACCTGCTAGGTTGCTTTTTTGGCCATAGAACTGACGATATAAATCGAAAAGTTCTGCGAGTTTGGAAATGTCTTTAAAGTTAGCTTGTCTGATTTTCATATTTTAGTACCAACGTGAAACTAATCACTGATAAAATGGCAGTGATTGGTGTAGCCAGTAAAGTTTCTAAATTTGTAACGGCAACCAAATTCCCGATTGTATTCATAAAAAATACAGCAGAAATAAATCCGAATATGATGCGGATCCATATCGGAACAAAACCATTGTTCATGTATTGTAAGTATAAATGACTACAATACACAAAAAAAACATTAGCAATTAATGATATACTTTCCATCAAATACATCTCTTCGACCGATTGAAGTCTACCTCCCCAAAGGTATTGGTAAGGAATGATTTGCAATAAAGCAAATACGTGAAAGACTGATGCCAAGGAGAAAATTACAAATAAGATTTTACTAGTGATGGTTCTTGTTTTCTTAGATGGATTCCACATTTCATTTTCCTAATGATTGTAAATAATAAACGTAGTCAATCTCAGGAGCGACACCACTTAAATGAGTGATGGCAGCAGTGATTTGTCCCCGATGGTGGGTTCTATGATTCATATTATGTTGTACAACATCACAGTATAATAGTTCAGCTTCGAATCCTCGCATTGTTTTGTATCGAAATACATTTTGCCAGTTTGAATCATCGAAATTCTGAATCCAACGATTCCAGTTTCCAATATGAATTTGGAGTTGTTCTTTTAAAATGTCTTTACTTGTTTCCAATTCTTCTGCGAGTGATGTGGGAAGATAAACCTCTCCAATGAGTCTTGAGAACCATACTTTCTCAACAACTAACAAGTGATTGAGTGTTCCATGAATTGACTTAAAAAACAAACCAACGTCTTCTTTGTAATCATCATCTGATAACTTCTCAATGGATTGGTAGAGAAGATTTGTTGCCCAAAGGTGGTAATTATTGTTCCGAAGGAAAAAATCTTTCATTAAGAAAGATTTTTCCATATTATTTTAACAGACAATGAGAAATTTATATTTTGTTTCTTTCGTTTGCAGTTTCTAGAACAAACCTATCTGTAAACGATAAAACTGACTGCGACTGTAGCGATGACCACTAACCAGGAAGGTAATTTCCAAATCTCCAAAAGTAAAAATCCCACAACCACAAGTGCAAAGTCTTTTGGTGCATACACTGCACTTGTCCAAACTGGATTGTAAAAGGCTGCTAGTAAGATTCCTACAACGGATGCATTGATTCCTAACATCAACTTTCGGATCCATAGATTTTTTCGTAATTGTTCCCAAAAAGGTAACGCTCCAACAATGAGTAAAAATGAAGGAAGGAAAGCTGCCACCAAACAAATGATAGCCCCATACCATCCGTTTGGTGATATAGATGACACAGCCCCTAAATAACCACTAAACGCGAATAAAGGTCCAGGGATCGCATTTGACAAACCATACCCTGCCATAA
Organism: Leptospira sp.; assembly: GCA_016742255.1. Lineage (GTDB taxonomy): Bacteria > Spirochaetota > Leptospiria > Leptospirales > Leptospiraceae > Leptospira_A > Leptospira_A paudalimensis. Next base: position 644 of record JACVCB010000011.1, on the reverse strand, counting down.
ATAAATCATTATTCACCCATCCAGTTGGGACAACTTCTGCTTGTAATAAAGGTAGTACAACATGTCCACCTCCAAATACTAATGCTCCAGCGCGATAAAAGCTATCTATATACTGAATCTCTATAAAATTTGAAACATTTCGGAGAATAGGTAAAAGAAATAAAAAAATAAAAAATAATGCGATGAATAGAAAGCCAATTATTTTTTTGCCAGTTTGCATTGGTTCATGTGGTAATGTTTCATTTGATTTGAGAAAATAAACACCAAAGAAGCCGGAGAATATAAGAAGTGAGATTTGTAAAACTGCTGAACTAAAAAATAACAGTATCACACTTGTTATGATAGCAATAGTTAACCTCTCTTTATCAGGACAAAGTTTTTTCCCCATACCTAAGATTGCTTGTGCTACTACAGCAACAGCTACAACTTTTAAGCCGTGTAACCAGTGTTTGTGGTCTGAAGCATCGATTGTCCCTAAACCTATACCAAACAATACGAGTATCAAAAAAGAAGGTAATGTAAATCCAATCCAAGAAATGATAGCTCCCAATATCCCACCACGAGAAAATCCGATTGCCATACCCACCTGGCTACTGGCAGGTCCAGGTAAAAACTGGCATAAGGCTACTAAGTCAGCATATGCG